>CALUMI010000066.1 GCA_944321725.1 uncultured Muribaculaceae bacterium | reverse complement strand
CCCCAAACCTTCCTCGTTCAGATTCAAGTTGAACAATTCGCGTTGCAACGAAGTGTATAACTTATATTTGGCTTCGGACACACCTCTGAATACAACATGAATTTTGGTATTCTTAGACAATTCTACCAATTTCAAAAACTCCTCATCGAATCGCTGAGGAGTATTTATCACGACAGATTGGGCAAAGAATTTTCGTTTGTCCGCTAAATTCGAATAGGTTTCCATGTGTATGACGTTAATTGTTTACGATGATAAAAATTAGCTTACATTTTAAAGTACAAATCAAGACTTATATAACGAAAAATATGAAGATATCATATGGCTAAGATCATATAATTCAGAACGTTTCATACAGTTCTTAGACATCTGAGTGTATAAGGAACCATCTGCAATTAAAAGATTAATTTTCTCAGCAAGTTCTTTTTCATTCCCTTGCTCAAACAACATACCCGCCCCTCGTACTACATCATTTAAGCCATCAACATTAGAAGCTATGACAGGTTTTCCCGCTGCCATATATTCAACAGCCACTAATCCAAATCCCTCCCATTTAGATGATAAGACACAAATATCAGATGCTTTTATAATTTCCGGAATATCATTTCTGAACCCTAAAAAATGGATATTAGCAGAAATCCCCATCTGTTCGGCCAATAATTTTACATTTTCCAATAATGGGCCATCACCAGCAAATACAATATGAATCTTCCTATTATTCAACAAAAATGGAAATGATTTCACCACAGTTGATTGATCTTTAGCTGCGCTAAATCTTGCAGACATAAAAATCATAACATGACCATCATCTATACCTAACATAGATTTAGTTACCGCTTTTGCAGTTGTAAACTTCCTTATATCAACACCATTATTAATGGTAACAACATTACGCTTGTTATTACCTATCCAAACTAACAAACTCTCTCTTACTTTATTTGATATGGCAACAATATAATCATATTGACCGTAAATCCATTTTTCGACTTTCCGCAATATCGGATATTTTCTTCGCTTATTAAAAGTACTATGCTCTGTATAAACAAACTTTTTATTTCGCAGAAAACATTTTGCGATTGCAGCCCAATAAAGTGCTGGAAATAGGTTTACATGCACGACATCATAATTTTTAGCTATTCTAACTATACGTATGATATGCAAAGGAGACAACAATGATTCATAACAATAAAATGAAATTCCCTCCATGTTCAGCACTTGCTCTTGGATATAACTATCCACTCTCTTCAAAACATATACTCCAATCTTATGCTCCTTAGATAAATTCTTTGCAAAATCTAAAATTAACCGCTCAGCACCACCTACAGTTAATGAATCTATTACATATAATATTTGCATTTCTATTTTTACTCCAATACATTAATTCTATGCCTTATTCAAGCATAACTCCATTTGAATAAATTTTTTCTAAATAGGCAACTGTATTCTCAATAGAATATCCGGCATTAATCAAATATTTATCTACCGATTCCCTCTTACTATCTTCAATTAATTGAAGAATCTGTTCAGCCCAAAATCTAGCACCTATTGATAAACTTAGACTTTTACACATTGGTATCAACATAGCTTCTGAATTAATCGTATCAGAAATGACACATGGAAGCGAAGCGGCTTGGGCCTCAACAAGAACAAAAGGCAAACCTTCAAAAAGAGAAGGCATCACAAAACAATCCATTGCCTGCATGCATTTGTTTATATCAGTACGCTCACCCAAAAACAAAACTTTGTCAATAATGCCAAGTTCAGAAGCTCTATTTTTGATATCACTTTCTAATGAGCCTCTCCCTATTAACATCAATTTCGCCATTTTATTTTTTCGAAGAACAGCAACAAATATATCTAATAGAAATCTATGATTTTTAACATTTTCAAACCGCCCAACATGTCCAATAACCAACTCATTATCATATATTTCAAAAAAAATTCTATACTCACTTCGAACTTTTCTATCATACCTATATTTTTCCAGTTCAATACCATTCTTTACAATAACTGATGGATGGTTACCAAAGAAAAAACGAGCTGCAGAAGTTGAGCAGGCAAAAAAGTGTGTACAAATATGTGGAATTACTTTTTTTAAAATACTGTGAAGCATCCATGTATGCAACGAAGAACAAGAGGAACTATGAGAATGACAAATAATTATCTTGATCTTGTATTTATAGGCAAACCACAATGGTGCAATAGAGGAAAGGGACCCACCACACCAATGAACCGCATCATACTCACCCCCATGCCTATCAAAAAATTGTTTCAAGTCATGAATGTAACGTATTGGGGATTTTGATCTAGAACATAATACATAAAAACTACATCCTAAACGTTTTGCTTCCTCAAAGTATTCATTTTCAGTTTGACGGAATATAAGAAAATCATAGTGGAAACGAGTTTTATCTGATGCTCTAACTACATTAAGCATAAATGTTTCCGTTCCAGCCACATTAAAATGTTCTGAAATAAACAAGACTCTTTTCATCTTCGAGATAATCTACAGAATTTCGACATCATCACATATAAAACAATAACATAAACTATGAGAGGACACACATAATTCAGACCAGCACGTGGCAAAATCATTAACCTTAAAAATATAGAAAACAAAACCACTCTATATAACAAATCTGATTTACTTTTACACTCCAACAATGCCATCAAA
>CALUMI010000065.1 GCA_944321725.1 uncultured Muribaculaceae bacterium | reverse complement strand
CCGACCTCCACGTCCCGAACGTGGCGCGCTAACCAACTGTGCTACACCCCGAATCAGAAATTCGGTTGCAAAGATAGCGTGTTTTCTCAAACCGCACAACAATTTCGCCCACTTTTTGCACAAATTCTTCACAAACGCGGAATAAACTCCACTGTATCACAACTTATGCACTATCGTCAAGCCGTCGCGAATTGGCAGTATGACCCTTTCCACACGACTGTCGGAAGACACAAAATCATTGAATTTCAAGATTCCATCCGTCTGCGCGTCGAGCTTTTTGCCCCAGTCAACCACCTTACCGTCCCAAAGGGTATTGTCTACTATGATAAATCCCCCCGGTTCCACAAAATCAAACACAATGTTGTAATAGTCAAGATAATGGCGCTTGTTGGCGTCGATGAAAACAAGGTCGAATCTCATGCCGAGCCGCGGAACGATGTCGCAAGCATCGCCTATATGCAAATGCAGCCGCTCAGAATAGGGAGAGGCCTCGAAATGCGAGCGAATGAAATCCTCCAACTCGTCGTCAATCTCAATCGTGTGCAGCTCCCCATCGGCATCCATCCCCTCAATGAGAGAAAGAGCGGAATATCCGGTAAACGTGCCGAGCTCAAGCACACGCTTCGGACGTATCATCCTGACAAACATTTTCAGCAGCCGCCCCTGCAAATGCCCAGAGCACATGCGCGGGCGCAGATGATAGAGATGCGTTTCGCGGTCAAGCCTCGCGAGAGCCTCTCCCTCCTTGTCGATATGCGAAAGTATGTAATCCTCAAGTTCTTCCGTCATTTTCCGTTCCCATGCTTAGGTTGCTCAAGATTGGGCAAATCATAATGCTCATAATTGTCGAGCACGTCCGACACTTTGTTGATTTCCAAAAAAGTGGTACCTTTCCCCTCGCCAAAACCGCCACCAACGTAGGCTATCGTGTCTTCAGGCGTTATCAGTCCGAGTCCTATCAGATGCTCCAGCCCGTGGTGCAAATAAGCCCTCGATGTGGAATCCTTTTTCTGGTACACGGAGTATACGCCGTAGGAAAGAGCCAACAGGCGGGTCACATGCTTATGATAGCAAATTGCCAAAGTAGGGCTTATTCCGCGAAACGACGATATATACCGCGCCGTCCGGCCTGTGTAGCTGTCTGTCACGATAGCTTTCGTGCCAACCACATACTGCGAATCGACGGCTCCGTGAGTGAGAAACGCCGTCACATCTGTCAAGCCCGACTCATAATTGAAATGCGACGAGCAATGCCCCGTCATCGACCTTTCCGCCGCCGATATTATTTTAGTCATTGTCGAGATGGCCTCCACCGGATATTTGCCATAAGCAGTTTCTCCGCTAAGCATCAAAGCGTCGGTATGCTGGAAAACGGCATTGGCTATATCCGACACCTCCGCGCGGGTCGGGCGCGGGTTGGTTATCATGGTGTGGAGCATCTGCGTCGCCACTATCACCGGCTTATGGCTCGCTATACACTTGCGTATCAGCTCTTGCTGCACTACCGGTATCCGCTCTGTCGGTATCTCTATGCCAAGGTCGCCCCGCGCAATCATTATTCCGTAAGAGGCTTCGAGAATCTCGTCGAAATTGTCTATACCCTCCTGATTCTCGATTTTAGATATGATTTTTATCTGGCTTCCATGCGCGTCGAGTATAGCCTGAATGTCGAGCACATCCTGCTTGCTGCGCACAAAGGAATGCGCTATGAAATCCACTCCGAGCTCCATGGCATAGCCTATGTTGGTGATGTCGCGCTGCGTCAGCGACGGCAACTTTATGCTCGCGCCCGGGATGTTGACACTTTTGCGCGAGCCGAGCTCCCCGTCGTTCTGCGCACGGCATTTCAAAACAGTGCCGGCAACTTCTTCGATGAGAAAGTCCAACTCACCGTCGTCGATAAGCAAGTGCATTCCGGCTCTCACATCCTTGCAAATATCCGGATAGGAAAGACAAATCCGCGATGGAGTTGTAAGAGAATCGGGATCTCCCACAACATCAACCTCCATCCCTGCCGTAAACGCAATCGCGGCATCATCGGCATTTGTCGTGGTGCGAATTTCCGGACCTTTCGTATCCATTAATATTCCGATACGGTCGGAAACCTGCCGCACATTGTTGACAATCCGCTCAAAACCTTCCCGCTGAATATGCGCCGAGTTCATGCGCACAACATTCAAACCATTATCAAACAGCCTCTTGATGAAATCCACGTCGCATCTTCTGTCAGAAACTGTCGCAACAATCTTCGTAAACTTAGTTTTTATCATATAATGTTTTTATAGGCCTAAACAATCTCTCAACATCGCTCACTCAACCCTCGATATTTCTCAGTGCCTCAATAGCAAGGCGATAGCTGTCGAGGCCGAATCCCGCGATGACACCTTTGCACGCCGAAGATATCATCGACACATGGCGATAATCCTCCCTTGCGGCCACATTCGAGATATGCACCTCCACCACCGGCGCGTTAATTGCGCGTATAGCGTCGGCTATGGCAATGGATGTGTGGGTATAAGCCCCGGCGTTCAAGACTATGCCGGCATCCTCGAAACCTCGGCGATGCAGCTCATCGATTATGTCACCTTCATGATTGCTTTGAAAATATTCTATATCGTCGTCGGGATAAGCCGCACACAATTTTTCAAGAAACACATCAAACGGCACATTCCCGTAGATGCCTGTTTCTCTCTTGCCAAGCAAATTCAAATTAGGTCCGTTGATAATTACAATTTTCATACATCTTCCCCGACACCGGGCTTTTTATGTTAATTCATCTTCCGCATCGCGACAAAAAACTTTACCGCAATATAATCATCCGCAAAATTACGCAAATTCCCCCACCAAAACAACCATCCATGATTTTCATCTTATAAAAACATGCTGCACAACATACTTTAAGATTTTGTAATGGATTGTCAAACCATTATCTTTGTATGTGTTGAAACTCTAATCCTCCGACTATGAGAACACTGCTTGCGCTATCGGTTGCCGTATTTGCCGGATGCGCTCCGGCATGGGGTGCTGTGGAAGGCAATGTGCTGACTGCGGAGCTCAACATGCCGCGCGGAGGCGACGTGCTTGAGAGGCTCTCCGCCGAACCTATGCCTGTGGGAGAACCCGGCAAAAATTGTTTTTGGGACTTTTCAGAGATTGCGGAAACAGGAGCGTCGACACGCCGACACATCGCTGTGGGCGACACTGTTCTCGCCGCGATAGAGGGAGGAACGATGAGAAGATACCGCATCAATGGCGACTCACTCGTTTCGACAGGCTATGAGAGCCGCACGATAGTGTTCCACGACTCCCTGCCCTATGCCGAGCGTGTCTTTCCGGTGGCTTACGGGCAAAAAATCAGCGGCAATTTTTATTTTACGGGCAGATACGCGCAAGACCGCGACATCGAAACCGGCGGCACCGTGACAGTTGAGGCCGACGCCACAGGCCGCATGTTGCTGCCGTCGCTCGACACTTTGGACAACGTATTGCGAATACGCACAGAAACCTCCGCATGGATTCGTGTGCTCCGGCATTACGAGGCGATAGGCGACTGCGCCACAACCGACAGCCTGCCGTCCTATCGGAAGACCGTCTATGAATGGTATGTGCCGGGCTACCGGTATCCCGTTTTTGAGACCCGTCTTTGCAAATACTACGAGCGAGGCCGCGAGTGTGGCGGCTACAGCGTGTCATATTATTATCCGGAGGCGGAACAGGAGTCGCTTGCCGATGACCCCCGCAATCAAGCCATAAGGGATGAGATATTTTTTAAGGAGCGCGGCCTTTATGCCGACGGACGCGGCGGATACCGCGGAGAAGCGGAATCCGAGAACAATGGAAATGGCGATGGCAGCCGCGAGCAAGGCGGCATGGTTGGCGGCATAACCACGTCGGCAACGCCATCGGAAGTGGCAATCCGTTTTGATGTCTCAGGCGGCGGGGTGACAATCGGAATGACGCTTGCCGACCTCTACGGTCGTGTCTACGGCTACATCCCCGAACACTCTGTGGACGAGGGCAGCCATACGGAAACCATCGACACCTCCGGCCTGATGCCCGGCGACTATGTGCTCACCATATTTGTCGACGGGGCGAAACACGACGAGATAATCCTCAACCGCTAAATCGCAATGCCATGAGAAAGGCACCTGAAA
>CALUMI010000064.1 GCA_944321725.1 uncultured Muribaculaceae bacterium | reverse complement strand
ATGGACCCCAGCCGGGAGGAGCTGTTTCACACCCTGGTGCAAGCCAGCCGGAAGCTTCTTCACAGTTGGGACCGGCAGACGGAGCTCCGGGACGAGTTCTTTCAGCACGACAGCGCCACCCTGGCCCACATGGCCGTCCTGGTGCGGGGGTAGGCCGTCGCATAATTTGAGCAGGGCGGTCCAAAACCCTTAATTTTTCCTGAACCTGGACGATAACATAAACTGGAATGGAGGGAAGCCCAAACCAATCACAACGACCAAAGGAGAGGTAAACACATGAAATTTGGAAAGCTTTTGACCCTGTTGATGGCGCTTATGCTGACACTGTCCCTGGCCGCCTGCGGCGGGAACGGCGGAGGCGACAGCAGCGCCCTGACCGAGGAGGAGTACCAGCAGGAGGTGGAGAACCTGACTGCCGAGCTCTCCAGCGTGCAGAGCGACGCGTCCGCCCTGGACCCCAGCGACATTGAGGGCGCCAAGCAGGTTCTGGAGGACCTGAAGGCCCCCTTCCAGGATTTTATGGCGCTGACCCCGCCCGAGGCCTACGCAGAGGCCCATGAGAAGCTGCAGTCCGGCTGTCAGGCCATGGTGGATTTCCTGGACACCACCGCGTCCCTGATGGAGGAGACCGACCCCACCGCCCTGCAGGAGGGCACCGAGAAACTGATGAGCTCCCTGGAGACGGCAGTGACCGACATGACTGAGGGAGCCACCATGCTGGATACCGCGGCCAATTCCTGATCCGAGCTCAGCCATTGGCGTTCCATCCATTTTCCATAAAATTGGGACCGGGCCTCATTGCGAGGTCCGGTCCCCTGTTTTATGTTCCGTTTTTCAGGTGGGTCATCAGCACCCCCGCGATGTTCTCGCAGGAGGCCTGAACCATCACCGCGCCGATGTCATAGGCCACCATGGGCATCCCGTACACCACGCAGGAGGCCTTGTCCTGGCCGATGGTGTAGGCCCCGGCCTTTCGCATCTGCAGCAGGCCGTCGGCCCCGTCCCGGCCCATCCCGGTCATGATGATGCCCACCATATGGCACTTCACCTGGGAGGCCATGGAGGTGAACAGCGCGTCCACAGAGGGGCGGTGACCGCTGACCTTTTCCCCCGGCAGGCAGGAGAGGGTGTACCGGCTTCCCATGCGCACCACCCGGGCCTGCAGGTCCGCCGGGGCGATAAGGGCCAGCCCCCGGTGAATCTCGTCCCCGTTTTTGGCCTCCCGCACCTCCATCTGGCACAGGCGGTTCAGGCGCTCGGCGTACATTTTGGTGAATCCGGTGGGCATGTGCTGGACAATGACCATCCCCGGAATGTCGGCGGGCAGCTGCTTGAGCACCGCCAGGGTGGCTTCCGTCCCACCGGTGGAGGCCCCCAAGCCGATGATGGTATGGTCCAGATCCAGGCCGGAGCTCCGCCCCAGGGCTTGGACCGGGGCGGAGCTGCCCGCTGTCCCCTCCTGGGCGGGGGGGACGGGGCGGCGGCGCACATGGGCGCAGGAGGCCACCACAATTTTCTGGGCCAGCGCGTCCAAAAAGGCCTGCCGGTCCTGATGCCCGTCCGGCTTGCGTACAAAATCCACCGCCCCGGCGGCCAGAGCGTCGAACACCTTCAGATTGAGGGAGGACACCAGAATCACCGGCAGGGGATGGGTGGGGAGCAGGGATTTCAAAAAGTCGATGCCGCTGGTGCCGGGCATCTCTACATCCAGGGTCATCACATCGGGCTGCAGCCGTTGGATTTTCGAGAGCGCGTCCTGGGCGTTGATGGCGTACCCCGCCACCTCTAGGTTGGGGTAAGCGGACAGGCCCTGCACCAGAAAGGTGCGGGCCACCGCTGAGTCGTCAACCACCAGGACGCGGATCTTTTGTTTCAGTGTGCGCATGGCTGTTCTCTCTCCTATTTTTTCCGGTATACCGCAGGGGCCACCAGCTGGAAGTTCGGGTTCTGACCCAGGGACTCTGAGTGGCTGATGAACAGATAACCTCTGGGGTTCATAGCCTGCCGGAAGCGCTCCACCAGGGCGTCCCGGGTAGGCTGGTCAAAGTAGATCATCACGTTCCGGCAGAAGATTACGTCGAATTTCAGTCGGAACCGTATGGGGTCCATCAGGTTGAAGGTGCGGAAAATCACGTTGTCCCGGATCACCGGGGCGACAGAGTAGAGTCCCGCAGTGTCCGTCTTTACAAAGTACCTGGACAGCCACGCCTTGGGCATGTCTGCCGGGCAGTTGTATACCCCCTTCAGGGCCTTGGACAAGGCCTGCTGGGAGATGTCGGTGGCCAGCACCCGGGTGTCCCAGGCCGAGGCCTTCAGGCCGAAAAACTCCTTCAGATAGATGGACAGGGTGTAAGGCTCCTCTCCGCTGGAGCATCCAGCGCTCCAGATGGACAGCACCTTGTCCTTCTGGTGCTTCTCGGACAGCTCCGGCAGAATCTTGTCCCGGAAGTAAGTGAAGTGGTCCGGTTCCCGCATAAAGTAGGTGTAATTGGTGGTCAGCTTGTTCAAAACCAGTTCCAGATCCGCCGGGTCCTTAGTCCGGAACAGGTGATCCAGAAAGGAGCGGAAATCCGAGTAGCCCCGCTCCCGAAGGGAGTTGGACAGGCGGATGCTGATGAGCTGCCGCTTTTTGCTCAGATCAATGCCATAGTTGGTCTGCATAAACTGGACCAGCTTGTGAAAATCCTCATCCGAGATGGAAAAGTCATGGGAAAATGTCTCCACAGTAATCCCCCTCGGCTCAGGTATGGGTCAGAATCTGCGGGCAGTCGAACACCAACATGGTCTGACCGTCCTCCAGAGAGCACATTCCGGACACCATGTCCTGTGCGTTTTGGGCCGGAGCGGGCAGGATCGACGCCCGCTCAATGTCCAGCATCCGCTGTACCGAGTCCACCAGGATGCCAACCCGCGTATCCTGAATGTTCAGAATGATAATGCAGGTGTCCTGGGCCGGGGCATGGCCCAGAAGCAACCTCATATCCACAATGGGAATGATCTGGCCGCGCAGGTTGATGATCCCAAAAATGTAATCCGGCACCAGCGGCAGCGGCGTGATGGTGTGGTTCGTGATGATCTCCACCACATACTCTGCCTTCACGCCGAACAGAAGCCCGTCGGAGAGGAACAGCATGTATTTTTCCGTGGAGGGCTCTGCGGGGCTGGAGAGCGAATTCGAATCAATCAGAGCGTCCTCCAGAAGTAAAGCGTCTTGTGCCATAGGAACGACCTCCTCTTTTCTTGCGTTAAACGGGGGTATAAAGATTGGCCACGTCCAGAATGATACTGATGTTGCCGTCTCCTAAAATGGTGCAGCCGGCGATGCCGCTCTGCTTGATGTTGAACCTGGAAAGATAGCTGGGCAGAGGTTTGACCACCACCTGCTGTTCTCCCAGAAGCTCATCTACAAAGAGGCAGTAGGACAGTTCTCCCGCCTCCAGCCAGATCAGAATGCCGTCCCTGATCTGCGTACATCCCTCCTGCAGATGATAGCGGTCCCGCATCCGGACCACCGGATAGAAGCTGCCCATGCACTTGAACAGTTCGCCTCCCGCAGCGTCGTGAATCAAATCCTCATCTGTCACCCGGAAAGACTGGCGGATGTTGTGAATGGGAATGGTAAAAATAGAGGAGCCAACCGAGACCTCCATCCCGTCCATGATGGCCATGGTCAAAGGGATCTTCAGGGTAGTGGTCATGCCCTTTCCGGGCTCACTGGTGATAGTCACCGTGCCTCCCACATCCTCCACGTTCCGCTTCACCACGTCCATGCCCACGCCGCGGCCGGAATACTCGGTGACCTCGGTATTGGTAGAGAAGCCGGGGGCCATAAGAAAGTTCAAAATGTCCTTGTGGGAGTAGTCCGCGTCTGGGGAAGCGATGCCGCTGCGGATGGCCTTATTTAGTGTGGCCTCGTAGTTGACACCCTGGCCGTCGTCGCTGATTTCGATGATCACTTCGCTGCCGGTATGCCGGGCGGAGAGGACGATCTCTCCCACCGGGTCTTTGCCGGCGTCGATGCGGTCCTGGACATTCTCCTCAATGCCGTGGTCCATGGAGTTGCGCACGATGTGCATGATGGGGTCGCTGATACTGTCCACGATGGTCTTATCCACCTCGGTGTCTTCCCCCACCAGGGTGAGCTTGGCCTGCTTGTTCAGCTTTTTACACATATCCCGCACAATCCGGTGCATCTTCTGGAAGGTGCCCGAAACAGGAACCATCCGCAGGGACATAGACACGTCCTGCAGTTCATCGGTCAGCTTGCGCAGCTGGCGGGCGGACTTGGTGAAAGCATCCAGCTTGAGCCCCTTGAGATCTGGGGAGGAGGTCACCATGGACTCTGTGATGACGATTTCTCCCACTACAGCGGCCAGTTGGTCCAACTTGCTCAGGTTCACGCTGATCAGGCTCTCCCTGTGGTGGGCCGCCGGCTCCGATTTCGCGGTGGGAGACTTGGGCGGGGCGGTGGCCGGCTCCTTAGATACGGGAGCAGGGGACGGCACGGGGGTGGCAGCGACCGGGGCTGCGGTGGCCGGCTGAGGCGGCTCGGTGGGCTTCGGGTCCTCCTGCGGCGCGTCAAAGGCTTGGTAAGTTCGGACGGAGCCCGCCCCTGTGACCGCGTGGACCGCGCTGTCCCGGTCCTCTTTCCGCTTAAAATAGAGCATAAACCCGGAATCCACGATCTGTCCGGCTGTGTTGGGGTCGGTGGCCACGTCGGCAGGAGAAAATTGGAAATCTGAATCGGAGCACAGGTCGCGGATGGAGTTGACCAGCATCAGGGCCCGTACATTCTCCATCCCACAGCCCTCGTCAAAGAAAATCTGAAGGGCGAAAGGATATCCGGGGCGGCCCGCAGCCGGAGCCGCGTCTCCCTCTGGGGAGGCGGACGCCTCCGCCGAGGCGTCGCCGCCTTGAATTTGCTGGATCAGGGTATTAACTTTTTGCAGCAGACTGTCGATATTTTCAGTAAGAGGCTGGCCGTTTTCAATGTGCTCCACCTCTTGACGGAAGAAGTCAATGGCCTGGAAGAGCAGTTCGAACAGGGCCGGGCGCTTCTCCTCCGGGACAATTTCGATGGATTTGTCCCGGATGATGGAGAACAGGTCCTCCACCCGGTGGGCAATGGTCATGATGGAATTATACTCCATCATGGCGGAGGAGCCCTTGATGGTGTGCATAATCCGGAAGATGGTATTGATGTCCTCCTGGGTAAAGGTATCCTGCTCCTCGGCGGCCAGAACGATGCTGTCCAGCTGTTCCAGAAGGGTGTTGGTCTCATAAAGGTAGGCGTCTAAGATGCTGTCGTTTCCAGTGCCCATAATTTTGAATCCTTCCTTTACATTTAGCATTCACTATTACTTATCGGCAAAAACATTAAAAAAATAAGACGCGCATTCCAGAAAGTGGCGAGTATCAGTTCTGAAAGAAGAGAACCCTCGCCCTGGAAGGGCGCAGAGCAGGTGAAAGGTGATATTAGGTTATGGCAGACTTGCTTGGAGCAACCAACCCGGTACCTGGCTATGATCGAAACAGCCAGAACCGGCCGGTGGTTTCCGCCCCCCAGAGTGAAAATACAAAAATCCAGAATGTACCGGACCCCACCCGGGTGAGCCGCCCGGACGGACGGACCGAGCAGCAGGGCGCAGAGCAGGACTTGAGTGCCAGTACCTTACGGTACGATTCAAACTTTCAAAGCTTTTTGCAGGCGCTGCGGGACGCGCCGGACTTGGCATCCGTGCTGGCCAAAACCGTGGTTTGGCTGAAGAGCGTCGTATCCACTCCGGGGTTGGCGCCCGGAACCGCGGAGGAGCTGGGGAAACTTCTCAGCTTGCTCCAAATGGACGCACAGACCTTCGAATCCTTTTTTCTCAACCAGATGCAGGCGGGAAACCGATTTTCCGGCCCGCTGTTTTCGCTCCTCCGGCAAGCCTATCAGGGGATGCCTGGCGAGAACCTTCGGGAGGCTATCTTGAATTTTGCCAGGAGGTTCAGCGATTTTTCATCTACCGGACATATTGCGGAATCCATGACCAGCCTGCTGCGCCAGATGGGGGACTATCTGCCCCAGAGCTGGCGCGGCCAGCTGGCGGAGCTGACGGCCCGGCTGGAGAATGGGCTTCAGGCGGGAAGCCGGGGGGAGAACCTGAAGCTGCTGCAGGGGGAAATTCTGCCCTATCTGGGGAGCTATATTGAGCGCACCCATAATATGGGGACACTGCGGACGATGATCAGTCTGCTGATGCTGAATGTGGTCCGTTATGAGAACGGCGGGGAGGAGGGGCTTCTCGCCGCCTTCCGGCAGCTGGGCGGTTACAGCGAGACGCTGGCCGGCCTCAATCAGCTGGATGATTCGGCGCTGCTCCGTTTGCTGCAGGAAAACAGCTTTACGAAGGCGGTGGAGGCCGATCACTTTGCCGATCAACTGGCCCAAACGGCAGCTCAGGCGCTCCAGGGGAAGTACGGCGCGGAGGTGCGGGACGGCTTTCAGGAGATTATGCGGGCGCTGCTGATGAACGAGAGCGTATTTATGCCGGTGAATCATCTGGTGATCCCCATGGAGTGGGATGGAAAGACCATGTACTCGGAGCTCTGGGTGGACCCGGATGCGGAGGACTCGGAGCAGGGTGGGCGTCCCTCCGGGGAACGGACGGTCCAATTCCTGTTCAAGATTGACATCCAGTCGCTGGGGTATCTGGAGATGACGCTGGCGGCCCGGGAGGACCAGGTGGAGCTGAACGTATACGGGCCGGACGCCGTGGCCCAATACGGGGGGCTGGTGTCGGAGGATCTGAAGCGCATTTTGTCCGACCATGGCTTGTCCGGGAAAACGGTGCGAGTCCAGAAGCAGGAGCGGCCGCTGACGCTGACCGAGGTATTCCCAAGACTGTTTGAAGGAAAGAGGAGCGTCAATGTCAAAGTTTGAAACCAACGCCCCCCGTGGGGGCGAAAACAAGGCGGTAGCCCTTCGGTATGCGCCGGGCGACGGTGCGCCGGTGGTGGTTGCCTCTGGGATGGGATATCTGGCGGAAAAGATTGTAGAGGTGGCACTGGACAGCGGCGTGCCGGTGTACGAGGACACCTCGCTGGCCACCATTTTATCTCAGATGCAGCTGGGACAGGAGCTTCCGGAGGAGCTCTATCAGGCCATTGTAGAAATTTACGTCTACTTTTTAAATTTTGATCCCCAGGATCCGGAAAAATTCCGCCAGGGGCGCAATAAGATTCAGAGCCGACCGGAGGAGGGAGGGACGACATGAGGTACAACTATTTGATAGTGGACAGCCGGGGGGAGCCCGTGGCCCATGGAGAGTCGGACGACGGCCCGGAGCGTGCGCTGTGGGAGATCCATGTGGACAGTGGGGACGTCAAGCGGGTTCTCTCCCATGAGTACGTCAGCTTGGTGAGCACCTCAGAGAAGAACCCGGCCACCGAAGGGCGGATCGTTCGCCGGGAGGGAAACGTGATCTCGGTGGAGGCGGTGCGCCGGCTGGATGAGGAGGTGCGCCGCAATCTGCGCATGCCGGTGCGGTTTGACAGCTACATCTACCCCATCTCCGGAGCGTGGAAGGGCCGGGCTCCCGTGATCAGCAACGATCTCAGTTGCGGCGGGATATCCTTCTTCTGCGCCAGGCCGCTGCAGGTGGGGGAGCGGGTACAGATCGTAATACCCATCACCAGCCAGCCGCTGTTGCTGGAGACGAAGATTCTGCGTCAGCGGCCGTCGGGAGAGCCGATCCCCCTTTATGCGGGATCGTTTGTCGATATGATCCATGAGGAGGAGCGCATGGTGCGGGAGGCGGTCTTCGGCCTCCAATTGGACGGGCGCCCTCAACGCTAACCTGGGAAGAGAGGAAAGACCATAATGAAACAACGGATTGCTTTGCCAAAGAAAGCCTGGGCGGTCGCAGCGCTGCTGCTTGCGCTAGTGCTCGCGCTGGTGTGCCAGCTTCCGATGAGGAGCCAGGCGGCGTCCTATCTGGACACCTACCTGGAGCGGATGGTGGATCTGGGCCTGATGCAGGGGGATCCCAGTGGAAACCTGCGCCCCAACGATTCCATTACCCGGTCGGAATTTGTTACCATTGTCAACCGTGCCTTCGGCTATAATGCGACGGCGGGGTACCCATTTGTGGATGTGCACAGCAGCGACTGGTTCTCCGAGGACGTGGATATCAGCTACACAGAGGGCTACATAACGGGCACCACACCCACCACGTTCTCTCCCAACGTGAGTATCACCCGGGAGGAGGCCGCCTTTATCCTGGCCAAGAACCTAATGATGGAGCCCTCAGTGGGTGAGGACCTGAGCTTTACAGACAGCCGGAATATCAGCACCTGGAGCCGGGGGCTGGTCTCCACCGCCGCCCGCTATAACCTGATCTCCGGGTACCCGGACGGGAGCTTTGTGCCCCAGCGGGCTATTACCCGGGGGGAGGCCGCCGTGCTGCTCCTCAACGCCGTGGGCACCCTGGTGCAGGAGCCTGGAGTACAAACCTTAGGGGACGTGTGGGGCAATGTGACCATCACCACCTCCGGGGTGACTCTGCGCAACACCATGGTGGCGGGCAATCTATACATCACCGCCGGTGTGGGCCTGGGAGGAGTGACGCTGGAGAACGTCACCGTCTTGGGTGAGATCATCGTCAGCGGTGGCGGCGTCAGCGAGGCGGGAGACGACAGCATCATCTTCCGCAACGTCACCGCCCCCAGCCTGGTGTTGGACAACATCACCAACCAGCAGGTGTCCCTCCGGGTGGAGGGCAACGGCGTGATCAACGAGGCCAGCGTGCGCACCAACGCGGTGGTGACAGATGCGGCGGCGGACGGCCGGGGCGTTTTGTTCATGGAGCT
>CALUMI010000063.1 GCA_944321725.1 uncultured Muribaculaceae bacterium | reverse complement strand
AAACAATTAAAACGAAAATATACTCCATCACTAAATTGACTTAGAATATCTGATACTTTTATAGATACATTTCTTCTATGCTCTGAGGAATTATTACCATCAATTCCATTTTCATATATACACCCTAAATACTCCTTGTATCTATCAAAAATATAAAGAGTCGGTTTTTTAATATTATCTTCTTCTTTTCTCCCATCACTAGCTAGAGTTACGCCTTTTATAGAAATAGTAGAATTATTAGAAATCGGTATTTTATAGAATTGACTTGCTGTAATATGTGAATCCCCTCCTTTAATTATTTTTCTAAAAGTTGCACTAAAATAATAATTATCTTGACCTAAATTAGTAACCCTAGTATATTTATTTCTAAACATATTGTCAAAATAGTCATCTTTATAACTAGCTATTATATTATTACTAGCATTTTTATAAATTAATTTTTTATATTTAGAGATGTTAACTCTAAGGAATGTGGCTCCAGGAAATGAGGATTCTAGTTCTTCTGAATTTACAGTAAACGATATGTCTTCTCCTTTAGGGAAATCTATACTACCAAGATAAAACCCTTCACTATCGTAAATAAATATACTACTCGCATTGTTATTATCACCACTAGAATTAGAATTTACCCCAGCAATACCCATTAAAATAAGTCCATCTTCATCTTTTATAGAAATATAATCAGAGTGTGTTCTTCCTATATTACTTTGATCATTTACTACTATACCTTCTGTTTTGCTTATATATCCGAAATTATGATAGTTTAGGCTATCCACTAAAGTAAGAGATTTTTTCCAATTTCCTATATTTCTTAAACTACCATCTATTATTAACTCAAAAACTTCTAAAAAATTATTGTCAAAGCTATTGGAATAAAACGCTCGATTAATTCAAGATCCTATTTTCAATTCTTTCCGTCCCAAAAAGCTTCAAACCCCATTCGCTACGCTCATAGTTATTTCAGCACGTTTCATTCCTTCACACTCCCTTTGGTCGTCATTACACTCTTCTTCCACTCCAATTCTTTCCGTTTCAGAAGCCCTCAAAGCCTTATATGTGAGAAATAATTAACTTTATAAATTAACTTAAAAAAACTTCAGAAAAAATGAAAAGGAAAACAAAGAAAAAGTTATTAATCGGGGGTGGAATAGCTCTTGGATTAATTGGTCTGGGCATTCTGGTTAAAAGGAAGTATGATAAGCTTCCCGACATCAAAAGAGTAGGAGATGCCAGAGACCTAAATGAATGTGCAAGGCTTCAGAATATAACAAAGGATGAAGCAAGTCAATCAGTCAAATTAAAGGCTGGTGTAGTTTATGAAGTATCTGCAGGGGAAACAGTAAAAGTCTGTGACACTAAGGGAAATCTGCAGAAAGTTGATAAGGGATGGATGCAATTTGTTCCGGTAGATGAAGCAGTGAGATTGGAATACGACGGAAATCAGACAAGCAAGAATATAGTAACCGTCGGACCCAAAAAGAAAATACTCAAAGGTTCAAAGCCCTGGGTATTTGAGGATCCGGTTACTAATGGAAAAGTAGTTCTGAAAGAGGGCGAAAAGATGGATGATTTCTGTTTAAGGAAAAAGTTAAATCCAGTCCAAGCTTTCAAACAGGGAGCAAAAAGTGTCGTAGCAAACATTCCACTTGAAGGAGAAAAGTAAAGTGAGTAATTAAAAAGAAGATGGATTAATTTCTGTCTTCTTTTATTTTTTTTTTGAGCGGAGTCTGTATTAAAATAAATTCCCTGAAGATATTTTATGATTTATTGTGTAATTATTATATAAAATTTCAGTTGGGAGACACCTTCATTATATCCTCTTAATCTTTTTAAATAAGTTTGGCCAAAAGAAATAAAACTGAAATAAAATTCTCTCCGACGTTAGGAGGAGAGAGAATAAAATAACAAAACGTAAATGAACCTGAACGAAGTGAAGGAGGGATTAGTTTTCGGAGCGAAGCGGAGAAAAACTAATCCGGATAACTAACTTTAATAAAAAAGCTGAAAGTTTCTCCTTTTCATATTTAGGGCCGTAGGCCAAATGGAATAAAAGGGAATTATAATCAGCTTTAAGACAATAGTTAGGTAGGTTTGTTTTGTTTATTTATTTTCGAGTCGACTTCCTCCCTCCTCTTCCTAACGTCAGAGGGGTCGGTCGCTCCTTTTTATAAGTGTGTAATATTCCAATTTTATTTTAAAGCTATAATAAAACCTTAATTTCCTTTTAATATTTACAGCTCTACGAGCAATTTAATAAAAGGTATTTTAGGTTTTAATATTCAGCTTTATTGTAGAAATTGAACTGCACACTGCACAGTAGAAATCTGGTATATATTAGAAATATCTCCTTTCAGAGAGTTTTTAAATGTGCAAAATTCGCTTCAGAAGACTCTAAATCCTAATTAATGAAATGAAGATATTCTCCCAATTTAAGGGAGATAATAATTAATTAAATTTATACAATTATGTTAAATGTAAGAGATCAGTTAATAGTACCAGAAGATGTAAGGTATATTAGTGATTGGGAAGGCTTTTGCTTACCAGAAGAACCTACTATAATAGATAAAACATTGCCGAAGAAATAGGTGGTATATTGAAATATTTATCAGGCATATTTGCACTGAATTTAATGTGCAATTTAGATACATTCGGCGACTGGCATACTTCAGCGATTGATTGGAAAAAGTTGAACTTTTGGGACAGTAGCCACAGCATATGGGGCGACTACGGTATAGAAACGAACAGAACTATTCCGGAAAATAGTGGAAAATTTAATGTTGCCAATCATATTAGAGCACTACTTGATTTAATCAGTATAGGCGATTTTCCTACAGCACAAGGAATGAGGGATAATTTCATTTGCA
>CALUMI010000062.1 GCA_944321725.1 uncultured Muribaculaceae bacterium | reverse complement strand
CTCAGATACTTGCCAACCTACTGGTTGTACCTTTTAGAGCGCTATACTATTGATAATCAAAGATGTACACATACTGCGTCGGAATAAGTAGATATTTATTGCCGACGCACTTATTAAGTGAAGTCTAAACAAAGGGAAGGATAAGATGGTTGGTAAGTTAACAACAGGCGACAGTCAAACTGTGATACTGTGAGGTTATTCCGATATTTTTCGTAACTTTGTAGGCTGTAATTTTTTAGGAAACTTTTATGGATCACAATAGAAAAATCCGTGTAGGAATCACGCACGGCGACATAAACGGAATAGGTTACGAGGTTATCCTCAAGACATTGGAGGAACCTCTGATGTGCGAATTGTGCACGCCTATCGTCTACGGCTCTTCAAAAGCATTGTCATATCACCGGAAAGCGTTGAACATGCCAAATGTAAATTTCAACTTGGTGACAAAGGCAGAAGAAGCGGCAGACAATGTCAACAACCTTGTAGAGGTTATCGCGGATGAAGTAAAAATCGAGCTTGGAAAGCCTTCTGAAGTGGCGGGCAAGGCCGCTTTCGCCTCATTGAGGCGAGCGGCAGAAGATCTCCGCAACGGAATAATCGATGTGCTCGTAACCGCACCCATAAACAAAAACACCATACAAAGCGACGAATTCCGTTTCAACGGGCATACCGAATATCTCGAATCGGCGATAGGAGAAGGCAACAAGTCACTGATGATACTCTGCAACGACAATCTGCGAGTAGCGCTTGTGACCACGCATTTGCCTATTTCACAAGTGTCTTCCGCAATAACGAAAGAGGCGATAATAGAGAAATTGAGCATTTTCGACGAGTCTTTACGCAAAGATTTCAACATCGGCAAGCCACGTATTGCCGTACTTGCCCTAAATCCCCACGCAGGAGAAAACGGATTGCTCGGCTCTGAAGAAAAAGAGATAATCACTCCGGCAATAGAAGAAGCCTATTCAAACCGGATATTATGTTTCGGGCCTTATGCGGCCGACGGATTTTTCGGAAGCGGCGAATTTTCGCATTTCGACGGCGTGCTTGCCATGTACCACGATCAAGGGCTTGCGCCGTTTAAGACCATAGCGATGGAAAACGGTGTGAACTTCACCGCAGGATTGCCATATATCCGCACATCTCCGGACCACGGCACCGGATATGACATCACAGGCAAGAACCTCGCGAGCGAGCAATCGTTCCGGACAGCAATCTACAAAGCCATTGACATCTTCCGCAACCGCACACGCTATTATGAAATGCGCGAGAATCCTCTGCGGAAACAGTATTTTGACAAGAGTGGCGATAAGGAAGTGCTCGATCTCACTAAAGACGACAACAACGACACACCCGAAATAATCAACGATTAAACTCAAAAATATGCATTACGCCATAATAGCGGCCGGCGAAGGCTCACGACTTGCACAAGAAGGAGTCGAAAAGCCAAAACCATTGGTCGAAATCAACGGAGAGCCTATGCTCGGAAGACTTGTCGGCATATTCACACGATGCGGCGCCGAAAGCATAAGCATAATAGTCAACGAGCAGATGCGCGAGGTGCAAGAATATGCCAAAAGCCTCAATCCGGGCATCCCCGTCAACATAGTGGTGAAATCCACGCCAAGCTCAATGCACAGTTTTTACGAGCTTTCACGGGTAATGCAGCCCGGCAAGTTCTGCCTGACGACAGTCGACACAATATTCCGCGAAAAGGATTTCAAATCATTCATCAATGAAATGGAAAAAACCTTCGAATACGACGGCGTAATGGCAGTCACCCCGTATATCGACGACGAGAAGCCGCTTTATGTCGAAACCGACGAAAGCCTGAACATCACAGCATTCAGCGACAGCAAGAACGACGGCACAAAATTCATATCCGGAGGCATCTACGCCCTCAACGACAAAGGCATACATACACTCGAAAAGTGTATGGCCGAAGGCGTATCGAGAATGCGAAATTACCAACGGGCTCTTATCGCCGACGGCCTGCGGCTGAAAGCATACCCAATAGAAAAAATCCTTGATGTGGACCATGCCGGCGACATAGCTAAGGCAGAAGCGTTTCTGAGAGGAGAAGATTAACCAACTTACAACAACCACAGAGCATCAAATGGCAGAAACCATAATAGCCGGCATAATGAGAGCCGGAGCATATTCGCCCAACCACATCGGCAACGACGCCGCCATATTCAACGCGACAGCCGAGCAATTACGCAAGCGCGGCTGCACAGTGAACGTCTACAGCGAGGAGCAATTCAACAACGGCGAAGTGAGCGAGCGCATAATACTCAACATGTGCCGTGAGCAAAAATCAATAAAGCTGTTACAGCAAAAAGAAGACGAAGGGTGCATCGTTGTCAACTCCGGCTACGGAATAGAGAACTGCACACGGGAGAGAATGACACGCATCCTGCTCGGCAACAACATCCCCTACCCCGACAGCATAATCGTCAACACCAACGAGGCCGTAATCGACGAGCTCAAAAAAGCCGGAATAAACAACTGCTGGATCAAACGCGGCGATTTCCACGCAATGCACAAAGAGGATGTCAGCTACGTGCGTCACGCGGAAGAAGCGCAGGAAGTGCTTCAGGAATATTTTTATCGCGGAATAAAACGCGCCGTAATCAACCGCCACTTGGTCGGCGACTTAATCAAATTCTACGGAATGCAAAACTCGCCGTTCTTTTTCTGGTTCTACCCGTTTGACGACGGCCACAGCAAATACGGATTGGAAGCCATCAACGGCAAATCAAAAGGTATAGATTTCGACCTCGACTATCTGAAAGAGATATGCCACAGGGCGGCAGAGGCACTCGACGTGAAAATCTACGGCGGCGACTGCATAGTATCGCCCGACGGAGAAATAAGGATTATCGACTTCAACGATTGGCCGAGTTTCGCTCCATGCCGCAACGAAGCCGCCCCGTTTATTGCAAAATGTGTGCTTAACACGATAAAGGAAAAGACAGGCAAACAAAAGAAATAAAGCACCTCTTTCAACAAGTATGAAAATCAACAATCAGAAAATATCATACAAGCAGACACTCAAGTCGATGGATACCGAAGAAACCATCGATTTAATGTTCTACAGGCCAATCGGATTCATGTGGGCCGTGATATGCGCCAAGCTCGGTATAAAGCCCAATGCCATAACCATCGCGTCAATATTCATAGGAGTAGCCGCCGGCATACTGTTCTACTTCCATGACAATCTGCTATGGCTCAACTATATCGGGATAGTTCTCCTGATAATCGCAAACTCTTTCGACAGCGCAGACGGGCAATTAGCAAGAATGACAGGACAATATTCACGGTTGGGACGCATTCTCGACGGCCTGAGCGGGGATTTTTGGTTCGTAGCCATCTATTTCGCAATCTGCTTCCGCGTCGACGGCACAACCGACCTGCTCATGGGCGACATATTCAAAAACAACGCGTGGCTTATATGGATAATAGCAATCGTAGCCGGACTGAGCCATGCCAAACAAGCGGCAATGGCCGACTACTACAGGCAATTCCACCTCTATTTTCTCAAAGGAAAAGAAGGGAGCGAGCTCGACAGTGTCGACCAATTAGACGAGGCTTACCGGCAAATCCCATGGAAAGGCAATTTCTGGAAAAAAGCGACAGCTTTCTTCTACCGCAACTATACGGCAAATCAGGAAGT
>CALUMI010000061.1 GCA_944321725.1 uncultured Muribaculaceae bacterium | reverse complement strand
ATAAAATTGGTGATATTAGGGTCTTCTTCACTTTCGATTCAACAAGGTTTGACAGAGTCGTTGTCAGGTCGTTTTGAAACTATCTACATAGACCATTGGTCATATAAGGAAATGTATGAAGCTTTTGGCTTGTCGATAAATGAGTATGTGTGGTTTGGAGGTTATCCGGGTGCCGCTTCGCTGATTTCAGATGAAACACGTTGGAAACGCTATGTCAAGAATTCGCTTATAGACACGAGCCTGTCGAAAGACATCCTGATGTTGACAAGAGTTGATAAACCGGCTTTATTACGGCGTCTGTTTGAGATAGGATGCTCATATTCCGCACAAATACTGTCGTTGACTAAGATACAAGGAGAATTAATGGAAAAAGGCAATATCACAACATTGAGTAATTATCTGTCTATGTTGAAATCTGCAGGATTATTATGCGGATTGGAAAAATATTCCGGTGATATTATCCGCAAACGTTCTTCAAAGCCTAAGTTTCAGGTTTTTAATAATGCCTTGTTGAGTGCGCAATGTGAGCAAACGTTTAGTGAAGCACTTACGGATGGGAAACTTTGGGGCAGGTTCTTTGAGTCGGTCGTTGGAGCTCACTTGCTGAATAAGTCATACACGGAGGATTACAATTTATATTATTGGAATGAAAACAGTATGGAGGTTGACTATGTATTGCAAAAGGGAAGCAAGGTGGTGGCTGTTGAGGTGAAAAGCGGCAAAGATTCCTCAAATAGCGGGATGGATACGTTTCAAAGCAAATTCCATCCGTCAGCTTCTTTCTTAGTGGGTACTGACGGAATTCCAATTGAGGAATTTTTGTGTACTAACCCCTCTGATTTGTTTTAGTAGAATACGAAGATAAAAGGCTACGCTATATTCTGCCGTCAATTTCTTTTCTATCTATGTGCGATACCGTCATCCTGCTTTCGCGGCCTCGTTGTGTCGCATTTCAGATAATCATGCAGCGGATGCTCCGCTATTAGGCGGTGCCTTTACCCGCTGCCATAAAAAAATCGGAGAGTATCCCGCATAGGAATACTCTCCTCAAATTAGTATGAAAACAAAATTCTCTTTATTTATTTATTGCAGCTTTAGCAGCTTTCTTCGCCAATTTACGGCGCTGCATGGCATAAGCCAACGGAGTTGCCACATAGATTGTGGTAAGCGTACCGACAACCACACCGAGCAACATCGCGAACGTAAAGCTGCGAAGCGTCTCGCCACCGAAAATAAACATTATCAGCAACACCAACGCTGTTGTTGACGATGTCATTATGGTACGTGTCAACGTAGAGTTCAACGAATGATTTATCACCTCCCTGCGATCCTGCTTGGGATAAAGACGAATCATCTCGCGCACGCGGTCGAACACCACCACCGTATCGTTAATCGCATAACCGATAATCGTAAGGATAGCCGCGATAAACGACTGGTCAATCTCCATTGAGAACGGCAGGATTCCCCAGAACAAAGAATAGAATCCTATCATTACAAATGATGTGAAAGCCAATGAGGACAACGCACCCATTGAGAACGACAAATCACGGAAGCGCAACAGAATATAAAGGGCTATCGCTATCAGTGAGAACACCACAGCCCAAACTGCGCCTTGCGTCATGTCGTCGGCGATACTCGGACCAACCTTCTCGGTTTGCACCACACCAACCGACTCGTTGGAAACATTGAAGTCCTCATATTTCATTCCGTTGAGTTCAGGCTGCAAACCTTTATAAAGAATCTGCATAACCTCCTCATCGATATTTTCACCAGGGTCGTTAATCTTATAGTTGGTGGAAATACGCACTTTTGAATCATTATCGATAGTGATAACCGACAATGAAGATTCCGGGAACAGAGGAGCCAACTCTTCCTGAATGTCGGCAGTATTGACATCATGGTCAAATTGCACGATATAGTTACGTCCGCCGGAGAAGTCGATACCACGGTTCAATCCTCTTGTGAAGAACGAAACGATGATAACCACGCAAACTATGGCTATGATAGTGTTGGTAATCTTCGTATGTCCCAAGAAATTGATTTTCGGGTCACGCAAGAAGTTGTCGCTTATCTTCGTGGTAAACGTCATCTTCTCGAAACGCTTTTTCTTCAGCATCCACTCAAATGCCAAACGGGAGATGAACACAGCCGTAAAGAACGAGCAAATCAAGCTTATCAGCAACGTAGTGGCAAATCCCTTAATCAGACCTGTACCGTAAACAAGCAAAATGATTGCCGTAATCACGGAAGTAAGGTTTGAGTCGAATATGGCAGAGAAGGCGTTCTTGTAGCCGTCGGCAAGCGCAGACTTCACATTCTTTCCGGCGCGCAGTTCCTCTTTGGTACGCTCGAAAATAAGCACATTGGCATCGACAGCCATACCGAGTGAAAGAACCATACCGGCAATACCCGACAGCGTAAGCACAGCTTGGAACGAGGCGAGTATACCCAACGTAAAGAACAGGTTGAGAACCAGACAGCAGTTAGCCACCATAGCCGGCGCAAAACCGTAGAAGCTTATCATGTAGAGCATTAGCAGAACAAGCGCGATGATAAATGACCACAGTCCGGAAGTAATAGCCTGTTGGCCAAGCGACGGACCGATAACCGACTCGCTGACTATATTAACCTTAGCCGCCATCTTACCGCTCTTGAGCACGTTAGCCAAGTCGCTTGCCTCCTCTACAGTAAAGTTTCCCGTGATTTGCGAGCGTCCGCCTTCGATAACGGTATTGACTGTCGGGAATGAATATACTTGGTCGTCAAGCACGATGGCCACCTGCTTGCCGATGTTCTCCTGCGTGATTTGTGCCCAACGGCGCGAACCTTCGTTGTTCATCGTCATGTTTACAGTGTAACCGCCCTGCAACTGGTCATATTCGCTGCTTGCGTCGTCAACGACATCGCCTTCCAAACGAGGTTTGCCGTTTTGAGTTTTCAAAGCGACAAGCTGGAAGAAACGGCCTTTATCGTCGACAGCCTTAACCGACCATGCGCATTTCAAATTTGTCGGAAACAACTGCTTTGCAAGCGCCGAACGGAGAATTTCGTTCACAGCCGCCGTATCCTGCACGCTCGTCAGTCCGACAGCAGGACCGCCAACACCGCCGTTAGCCCACAACATGGCAGCCAACGTCTTGCCTGCGGCAACAGTTTCTTTAGCGGCCGACGCTGTGGAATCAGCTTTTGCCACCATTGTGGAGTCGGAAGCCACTTTAGCCGTGTCGGCAGCTGTTGCCGAAGAGGCAGCGGCGTCGCTCAACTGAGCGAATACAGGTTGCAGCTCCTCAAGAGTATAAGTTTCATAGAATTCCAAATTTGCAGACCCTTGCAAGAGTTTACGCACACGCTCAGGCTCCTTTATACCCGGCAATTCCAACAATATCTGGCCGTCGCGTTCCATTTTCTTGATATTCGGAGCAACCACACCGAAGCGGTCGATACGGGTGCGCAATGTGTTATAAGAATTGTCAACCATCGCGCTGACTTCCTCTTTCAATATCTGCTCTACTTTATCGTTGGGGTCATTGGGATTGACACGCTCTATCGAACGGAAAATCTGCGCAAGGCTGCCGTTAGGCGACAAACGCTGATATTCGGCGCAGAATGTCCCGACAAAATCCTTGTTTTGGCTCTTTTCTGCCAAAGCAATCGCCTCGTTGAACTTAGGATCGGGATTATCTTTCGAAAGCGTGCGGAGAATGTCGGGCACAGAAATCTGCAATGTCACATTCATACCGCCTTTCAAGTCAAGACCCAAACCGATTTGTTTCTCTCTTGCCTCATTGTAAGTGTAGCCCAAGTACACTTTTTCATGACCTACAGAGTCAAGATACAGCTTATAAGCATCCTTATATTTCTGTGATTCAGGATTATTGTCGACTTTTGCGGCATAAGCGGCAGCATCGTCTTCAATGCTGCTCGTCACAAAAGAGAACGACAAATAAAATACACAGACAAGGGCTAATAGAACTGCAAGAACTCTAATAAAACCTTTACTTTGCATTTTGATTAGTTTTGTATATTAAATTTTAATTTGC
>CALUMI010000060.1 GCA_944321725.1 uncultured Muribaculaceae bacterium | reverse complement strand
GGCAGTGACACGGTTCATCCGCGAGCCTTTCACGATACCGTTATTCTGAGTGAAGTTTGCCGAAACGCGGTAAGGCAAGAATCCGACAGTACCTCCGACGCTCAAGTTATAGTCGTGGGAGATTGTCGTGCGGAGCACCTCGTCCTGCCAATTTGTATTGGCATTTCCCATTGCGGCAACAGCTGCAGAGCCCTCACCCCAATATTCCGTAATCATATTGCGGTAGGTAGCCGCGTCGAGCACGTCCCAAGTGTTGCGCGCTTTGTTGATATACATGTTTGCCGAGAAGTTGACCTGCGGCTTGCCGGCCTGTCCTTTCTTGGTTGTGATGATGATGACACCATTGGAAGCGCGCGAACCGTAGATGGCTGTAGCGGAGGCATCCTTAAGGATTGACATGCTTTCGATGTTGTCAGGGCTTACCATTGCCAACGGGTTCGACATACCCTGCACGCTTGTGTTGTCGATAGGCACACCGTCGATGACGATCAAAGGGTCGTTAGAGGCGTTAAGCGACGAGCCGCCGCGAATACGGATTGTTGCTCCCGCTTGCGGGTCACCGCCGCCCGATGTTACCGTGACACCCGGCGATTTGCCGACCAACAGATCCTGCGCCGATGTGGCAAGTCCGGCCTCGATTTCGTCAGGCTTTACCATAGAAACCGAACCGGTGGCATCCTCTTTCTTTACAGTACCGTAACCAATGGCCACGACTTCTTCGAGGACAACACTGCTCTCTTTCAAGCGGATTGTTAATTTGGTCTGACCGTTGACAGCCACTTCCTGCGCCTCATACCCGATGTACGACACAGTAAGCACGGCATCTGCCGATACAGACAACTGGAAATTTCCGTCAAAGTCTGTCGCCGCTCCGGCAGCAGAACCTTTGGCAATCACATTGGCGCCTATGATGGGGTCGCCTGTCTTGTCGTCGACCACCGTACCTTGTACGGTCAACGTCTGCGCGAATGCAGGAAGCGTCAAACAGCATGCCATGAGCAGCGTCAGCAGCGCCCTGCGATTCAGTTTTAAGCAAAAACTCTTCATTAAGATTGATTTTAGTTTTACTTGGTATTAATACTCACTAATTTTTCTCTCAAGTTTTTTCAGATTTATTGGTATTATTAATCATAATGCACGATGCCCCTCGTTACAAAAGAGGGAGGAATCATAAGGCATAATAAAAACAACAACAATAGTCTGCGGTGCAAATATGCAACTATTTTTTTGGAAAAGTTTTAATTTGTGCGGAAAAATTTCAGTTTCGTCACATATTTAACTATGGTTAAAGCCCCGTTGGCGCGGCTTGCGGAGCATAGCGCCGCCGCATGTCAATGCAGCCATGAAGCATTAGGCCACAACAGTTTATTTAGATGGTCATTGTGCCAAACTCATATTATTTGGCTATTTTTGCGTAGAAAAAACAGTTGATTTATGTCAGGCTATGCAGAAAGACATCACATCCGCATTACGGCTTATAAAAGATAAATGGGAGAATAAACACAGTCATTCATTTGATGATTTGTCTGATTGTGTGCCGAGAACACACCAATATGCGCAAACTACTGCAATAAGGGCGGTCAATCAGCTTGCCACTATGCGCAATTGGTTAATTGGCTGTTATATAGTGGAGTACGAGCAGCAAGGAAAGGATCGCGCTCAATATGGAGAACGGTTGCTTAAACGCCTTGAGGAAAAAGTAAATTGTCGCGGATTGAATGAAACACTTTGAAAAGTGTCGCGTTCCTTTTATTTGGAATATCCGCAGATACGTAAATTATTTGGTGACAAAAAATGTGCGACAGCATCGCACGAATTTGGAAAAAGTGCGATTGTGTCGCATGAATTTGTGACACCGCCGGAAAAATTAATCAGCAGTTTGTCATTTTCTCACATTAGGGAAATCATGACGGAGAAAGATCCTTTAGGGCGTTTCTTTTATGAGACAGAATGTATACGAGGTTGTTGGTCGGTTAAGGAATTGCGCAGGCAAATGTCGACTAATTTATATTTTCGCAGTGGGGTAAGCCGCAATCCTCAGGCTCTTTTGAAGAGCATAGGCAAATATTCCGGCAGTGAGATGATGGATATACGCCAACCTTTCACGTTTGAGTTTCTTGGGCTTGATGTAAAAGACACGTACACGGAAAAAGACTTGGAAAACTCTTTGCTTGCCCATTTGGAAGATTTTTTGTTGGAATTGGGTAAAGGTTTTTGCTTTGAGGCCCGTCAAAAACGCATTATAATTGACGACGAATATTATTTTGCAGACCTTGTGTTTTATCATAGGATATTGCATTGCAATGTTATTTGCGAGTTGAAGAACGACGAGTTCAAGCATGAATATCTCGGCCAATTGAATGCCTATGTTTCTTATTACAAAGAAAATGAAATGCACGAAGGAGATAATCCTCCAATTGGAATATTGTTATGCACAAAAAGTGGAAAAAAGATGGTGGAATATGCCATTGCCGGAATGAGCAATCAACTTTTTGTGTCTACTTATATGCTGCAATTACCTGATAAATCAAGTTTGGAGAGCTTCTTAATCAAACAAATGGAGGACTCACATCATTAACATCACAGATGCCGCTTTTGAAACGCTCCTGTGCCTTGCCTGACGACACTTGCAATCCAACATGCAACAATCTTTAGCTTCAAAACAAAAATGGGCGGACACGCCGTATTTACGCGTCCGCCCACCAAATAATCTATGAGGAAAATAATTAGTCCTTGAACTTCATTTTCAAATACTCGCGGTTCATGCGCGCGATATTGCTCAAAGAGATGTTCTTCGGGCATTGAGCGGCGCAAGCCCCTGTGTTGGTACAGTTGCCAAAACCGAGCTCATCCATTTTGCTGACCATGGCGCGAACACGGCGGGCAGCCTCAACCTTGCCCTGCGGAAGAAGAGCGAACTGGCTCACTTTGGCAGAAACAAACAGCATGGCCGAACCGTTCTTACAAGCGGCAACACACGCTCCACAACCGATACATGTAGCCGAATCCATAGCCTCGTCGGCAGCCTCTTTAGGAATTGGAATAGCGTTGGCGTCCTGAGCTCCGCCCGTGTTGAACGAAACATAACCGCCGGCTTGCTGTATCTTGTCGAATGCCGAACGGTCAACCATCAGGTCGCGAATCACAGGGAACGCGGCCGAGCGCCAAGGCTCAACCGTGATGGTGTCGCCATCGTTGAACTTACGCATGTGCAGCTGACAGGTTGTGATGCTTCCAACCGGCCCGTGAGGGTTGCCGTTGATATAAAGCGAACACATACCGCAAATACCCTCGCGGCAGTCGTTATCGAACACTACCGGCTCCTCGCCCCTCTCCACAAGCTGTTCGTTAAGCATATCGAGCATTTCGAGAAAGCTGATGTCGGTAGGCACATCATTCATAGGATATTCGACGAACTGACCCGGCTCTTTCGGACCATGTTGACGCCATATTTTCAATTTTATATTGATTGAATTTTCCATTTTTCTAAAATTTTATGCCTTTGGCTGATTATGACTTATAGTTACGGGTTTGAACCTTGATAGCCTCGTATTTCAACGGCTCTTTCAACAATACGGGTTTGCCGTCCTCACCATTGTATTTCCAGCAAGCCACGTACATATACTCGTCGTCGCGGCGTTGTGCCTCGCCGTCGGGAGTCTGATACTCTTCACGGAAATGCGCTCCGCACGACTCGTTGCGGTGCAAAGCGTCGATTGCCATCAATTTGCCGATTGTGATGAAATCCTCAAGGCGGAGTGCCTTTTCAAGCTCTGTGTTGAGAGTGTCGGCGCTTCCCGGTATAAACAGGTTGGTATCGAACTCTTTCTTCACCTCGTCGATTTGCTTGATAGCCTCCATCAGGCTCTCTGCCGTGCGGCCCATACCGACAAGGTTCCACATAATCAAGCCCAACTGTTTGTGTATAGAGTCGGCCGAACGTTTGCCCTTGATGTTCATCAGGCGTTCGATACGCGCGCGCACTTTCTTCTCAGCCTCCTCAAATTCAGGAGCGTTGGTGTCGGGATGCTTAACCTTAATTTGGTCGGACAAATAGTTCTGCATCGTATAAGGCAACACGAAATAGCCGTCGGCAAGACCCTGCATCAACGCTGACGCGCCAAGACGGTTACCGCCGTGGTCAGAGAAGTTGGCCTCTCCGATTGCGAACAAGCCCGGTATCGATGTCTGCAACTCATAGTCTACCCAAATACCGCCCATCGTATAGTGCGAAGCCGGGAATATCATCATCGGGGTTTCGTATGGGTTGTCGTCGGTAATCATCTCATACATCTGGAACAAGTTGCCGTAACGCGCCTCAATCACATCGCGTCCAAGACGGTTGATGGCTTCGGAGAAGTCCAAATAAACGGCATTGCCCGTGCCTACACCGTAACCGGCGTCGCAACGCTCTTTTGCTGCGCGGCTGGCAATGTCGCGCGGACAAAGATTTCCGAATGCCGGATAGCGGCGTTCCAAATAATAGTCGCGATCCTCCTCAGCTATCTGGGTAGGCTTCAATTTTCCGGCGCGGATAGCCTCAGCGTCCTCTTTCTTCTTCGGGACCCAAATGCGTCCGTCGTTACGGAGCGACTCCGACATAAGAGTAAGTTTCGACTGGTTCTCACCGTGTTTCGGTATACAAGTCGGGTGAATCTGCGTGAAACAAAGGTTGGCAAGATAAGCGCCGTGTTTGAAACACTGCACAGCCACAGAACCGTTGCATCCCATAGCGTTGGTAGAGAGGAAGAACACACGTCCGTAACCGCCTGTCGCCACAACAACGGCATGAGCGGCATAACGCTCTATCTCGCCCGTTATCAGGTTGCGCACGATTATACCGCGAGCGCGTCCGTCGACTACCACCAAATCAAGCATCTCGCGGCGTACAAACGACTTAACCGAGCCTTTCTTTATCTGGCGGTTCAACGAAGAATAAGCGCCGAGCAAAAGCTGCTGTCCTGTCTGGCCTTTTGCATAGAATGTACGTGACACCTGCGCTCCGCCAAACGAGCGGTTGGCAAGCAGACCGCCGTATTCACGCGCAAAAGGCACGCCCTGAGCCACACATTGGTCGATTATATTGTTGGAAACTTCGGCAAGACGGTAAACGTTGGCCTCGCGGGAGCGGAAGTCGCCGCCTTTCACAGTGTCGTAGAACAAACGATAAACCGAGTCGCCGTCGTTCTGATAATTCTTGGCCGCGTTGATACCGCCCTGAGCGGCAATCGAGTGGGCGCGGCGCGGAGAATCCTGAATACAGAAATTCAGCACATTGAAACCCATTTCGCCAAGAGTGGCAGCCGCAGAGGCACCCGCAAGACCCGTACCAACGACAATTATGTCCAAATGGCGCTTGTTGGCGGGATTGACAAGTTTTTGGTGAGCCTTAAAATTAGTCCACTTCTCGGCTACCGGTCCTTCCGGAATTTTAGAGTTGACCTTCTCGTCGGAATAAATGGCATAATTGCCCATTATGCTTGTTGTATCGACTATTTTGCCGGTTTGTTTTTTATTATCTTCCATGTTTCGATCTGTTTGAAGTGTTAGCAATTATAACGCGTATTGCCAAGTGAAAACGACAGCTTGGATGATGAACAAAGCAATAACGATGGTAGCCCACCAGTTACCAAGAGTCTTGAAACGGGGAATCCACTTGTTGTTTGAAACGCCAATCGACTGGAACGCGCTCCAGAATCCGTGAGTCATGTGGAACCACAACGCCACAAGTCCGACAAGATAAACCGGAAGCGTCCAAAGCTGGCCGAACGCGTTCTTGATGTGGTACATACCCTCAGCCGCATAGCCTACAGCCATTGCCGATGTTTCGCATCCCATCTCGTGCATAACCTCGACGAGCTGCATTTTTGCCCAAAACTGCGCAAAGTGAACAATCATAAAGGCCACAACCACGATACCGAGCACGAGCATGTTCTGCGAAGCCCACTCCACACTTTTCGGACGGGCAGTCACCTCATAGCGGTCATTGCCGCGAGCCTTGCGGTTCTGCAACGTAAGCCAAAAAGCATAGATGATGTGAATCACAAAACCGGCAGCAAGGATAAGCGTGCCAATCAAGGCATACCAGTTCGCTCCCAAAAA
>CALUMI010000059.1 GCA_944321725.1 uncultured Muribaculaceae bacterium | reverse complement strand
GTCAAAGGTACACTTGAAACGGAACTCAAGAAGATTGAGCGATGCCAGTTACTCATCCTTGACGACCTGTTCATCGTACCTCTTGATGCCAAGGAACGGCCCATACTGCTTGAAATCATCGAGGACAGGCATGAACGGAAATCCATCATCATCACATCGCAGTACCCGCCCTCCAACTGGTACGACATGGTTGGTGACCCGACAATAGCCGATGCAATCCTTGACCGTATCATACATACGGCTCATACCATAGAGCTATATGGTGAAAGTATGCGAAAGTTAAGGTCTAAGAAGAATGAGAATTTTTAAAAGGGTAAAATAAAATTGACCCCCAACACCAGGGCTTTAAGGGGTCAATTGTATTGTAGCCAAAGGTGGGCAAATCCTGTTTGGCCAAAAGGGTCAAAGTCGCGTGGCTTTTCCATATGGTTACTATCGTTTTGACAGTAACCATATTACGGATTGTGGTAACTATATTACAGTTAATGCTTTTTGCGGAATTATTTGTTTGTGGGATTGAATTGTTTGTCGTACCCCAGCAGGTATTTTGCCAATTCCGGGTCATTGAAGTCGGCCGCAAGCGGGTGTCCGGTGTCCAACCGGCGGATTGATTCACGCTCGTCTGCCGTCAGTTCGAAATCATCGATGTTGAGGTTGCTTGCCATGCGTTCCGGTTTGGTGGATTGCGGAATGGCTATTATACCTTCGTCTGTCAGATATTTCAGGCATATTTGCGCTATGTCTTTGCCATATTTGTCGCCTATCGCTTTCAGCGTGGCGTTGGAGAACAGTCCGTTCATTCCACGGGCGAGCGGGCTCCAAGCCATTATGCGAGTACCGTATTCTTTTGCAAGACCGCGCATTTTCACCTGTTGTGAGAACACGTTAGTTTCCAACTGCACGACTGCCGGTTTTACATCCATATTCTCCGCCAAATCAACAAAGCGGGCATCATAAAAATTGCTCAAGCCTATTGCGCGGACTTTTCCTGCCTTATATGCTTTCTCCATGGCGCGGTATGTGCCGTAGAAATCGCCGAATGGCTGATGAATCAGCAGCAGGTCGATGTAGTCTGTTCTCAATTTCCGTAATGACTCGTTTATGCTGCGCGCCGCTTTTTCATCCCCTGCGTTGGTAATCCATATTTTTGTGGTGATAAACAGATCATTGCGCGGTATTCCGCTTTTGCTTACAGCTTCTCCAACGCCTTCCTCGTTGTAGTAGGCTTGTGCGGTGTCGATAGAGCGGTAACCTGCTTTCAGAGCTTCCGAAACATATTTTTCGCAATCTTCCGGAGCGATTTGCCATACGCCGTAGCCAATCACAGGCATTTCTACTCCATTGTTTAAAGTAACAGTTATCATATCAGTCATGAATTTTATGAGTTCCTATATATTTTGTGGTCGCCAAATCCATATCGTCGTAGATAGGGCTGCGCCCCGTGTCGAGTCCGGCTATTGCCTGCATCTCTTCTTTGGTGAGAGTGAAATCAAAACTGTTGAGATTCTCTGCCATCCGCTCTTTTCGTATGGTCTTTGGTATGACCACCACATTTCGTTGGTTCAGCCAACGCAAAACAACGTTGCCAACGGTTTTTCCGTGCCGTGCGGCAATGGCTTTCAGCACAGGGTTGTTCCAAATGTCGTTCTGCCCTTCGGCGAATGGCGCCCATGCCTCATGTTGTATGCCTTCCTGACTCAAAAAAGTGTTTGCGGCTTTTTGTTGAAAAAACGGATGGGTTTCCAACTGGTTGACAGCCGGTTTTATCTCATTGTGCAGAAACAGGTCCTGCAACCGCTCGTTGGAGAAACTTGTCACGCCGATTGCCCGTATTCTTCCTTCTTTATACAGCCGTTCAGCCGCTCGCCAAGCTGCATAGTAGTTGCCGTAAGGCTTATGCAGCAGCCAAAGGTCGAGGTAGTCCAATCCGAGTGAGCTCATCGATTTGTCGAAAGCCAGCAGAGCGTCGTCGTATTCATAGTCCTGTATCCACAGCTTGGTCGTCACGAATATTTCTTCGCGTTTCAGTCCGCTGTGGCGGATGGCGTTGCCTACCTGTTTTTCATTGAAATATGAGGCGGCTGTGTCAATCATGCGGTAGCCTGTTTCCAACGCCTCGCTTACGGCGCGTTCTGTGTCGTTTTCTGGAATTTGGAAAACACCGAAGCCTATGGCAGGCATCATTACTCCGTTGTTGAGTCTTACTTCTTTCATAACATGTGCGGTTTTGAATTACGTTGGCAAATGTAGGCCGCAATATTGGTTTAAACGTTATGCAAATCGGGGATGTGTTTTCACTTTTCGTGGATAATTAGTATTTTTGTTGTAAAGCATAGTTGGGATATGAAAGTAGCAGATGACTATTTTAAAGGCATTATATTTGTCGATGATATTGGTGATTACGATTTTACGGCGTATTCCGGGCAGGTGCTCCATGTGTTGTGTACGTCAGGGAGTATGAGTTTCATTTTTCACGATGTGAGGTACAATGTCGTTTCCGGCGATTATGTGATTCTTCCGAATGCTTCGCTCGCTTCTGATTTCTCGGAGTCGGCGGATTTCAAGGCTGTCATAATGGTGTTGTCGGAACAGTTTGTGACATCATTGGCTTTGCGCAGCAATTATGGTGTCATAGGGCATTTGTCGTTGTTGCAGAATCCTGTGATGAAATTGTCGGAAGATGATTTTCGCAAGTGTCGGTTTGACATGGAGCATATAAGGGAGCGCATGGCCGATGCCAAGCATCTTTTCCGGGAGGAGATGCTCGGATATTTGCTGATGGCGCATATTCTCGATCTTTATGACATCCATGCGCGTACACAGTCGTTGCGGGAAGTGCCTGAGCGTGCGCGGCAGATTTTGCGTGATTTCATAGAAATGCTTTATGAAGGAGAGCATGTGCGGCATCGCGACTTGCCGTATTATGCGTCGCGGTTGTGCATCACTCCTCATTATTTGTCGGAAATATGTAAGGCTGTCAGTAAAAAGCCGGCCTCTTATTGGATTGACCGTTTCACTGTGCATGAGATTGCGCGGCTGCTTCACCGGAAAGATTTGCCGTTGGCTGAGATTGCCGACAGCCTGAATTTCTCGTCGTTGTCGTATTTCAGCCGCTATGTGCAGAAACACATGGGAGTGTCGCCGTCCGCATATCGTAAAAGTTGCTCGAAATAGCCTGAAAACTTTTGTTCTGCGGCTGCTTTTTGCGAATGTATTTTTTCGTAACTTTGCTGCAAAAGGTATTAAAACCCTTTATTTTATGGATTTGTCCGCTGAAACCAAATTTCTCAAAGGCTTGTTGCTCCGGTTGGAGGACTTGCTGAAGTTCGTATGGCATAAGACCAAGGCAGGATGGAGATGGTATAAACGTACCTATAAGGCTGCGCGTTGGTACAAAAAAACAGGGATGCTCGCCGCGACGTTTGTGGTGTTGTTTTTCGTTTATTTGGGAATGGTCGACATCAATTTTCTTTGGCTGTTTGGGAAGTCGCCCGGCATAGAGGCGATTGCGCATCCCAAGCAGGATGTCGCATCCATAATCTACAGCGACGACGGTGTTGTGCTCGGCAGATATTTTCGCGAGAACCGCCTGCCTGTGACCTACGATGAGCTGCCGCCGATGCTTGTAAAGGCTCTTGTCGCTACGGAGGATGAGCGGTTCTATAAGCATTTCGGCATAGACTTTCAAGGAGTTTTTGCGGCTGTTAAAGATATGGTTGTGCACGGTGAGGCGCGCGGCGCAAGCACAATCACACAGCAGCTCGTGAAAAACATGTTCAAGACCCGCACGGAGTACTCTACCGGTCTGCTCGGATACATACCGGGTGTGAGAATGCTGATAATGAAGACTAAAGAATGGATTACGGCAGTGAAAATCGAAATGTTTTATTCGAAAGAGGAGATACTGACGATGTATTTCAACACTGTCGATTTCGGCAGCAACGCCTACGGTATCCGCACGGCGGCACAGACCTACTATAGCGAAAAGCCTTCGGAGCTGACCGCAGACCAATGTGCGGTTCTTGTCGGAATGCTGAAAGCCACCACATACTATAATCCGCGTCTTCACCCCGAGAACAGCCTTCAGAGGCGCAATGTGGTGCTTAACAATATGTACACTCACGATGTGATAACAAAAGATGAGCGCGACTCGCTTTCAAAACTGCCTATTGTGTTGAAATATAAGGTGACAACATCCTATGATGGCGACGCTCTTTATTTTCGTGAGGCTCTTGCCGACAGTGTGGGACATTGGTGCAAGGAGAACGGCTACGACCTATATGGCGACGGGTTGAAAATCTATACTACCATCGATTCGCGGATGCAGCGTTATGCGGAGGAGGCTGTGATGAAACACATGGCGCAGGTGCAGCGCAATTTCAATGGCGACTGGGGGCGGACAAATCCGTGGCAGGACGCCAACCATCGCGAGATACCGGATTTCATCGAGAGCATAGCTAAGCGGACGGATGCTTACAAGCGGCTTTCGGAGCATTTCGACGGCAACAGTGATTCCGTATGGCATTATATGAATTATCCGCATCATGTGAAAGTGTTCGACTATGAGGAAGGCACAAAAGACATGATGCTCAGCACTATGGATTCGATACGCTATATGGTCAGGTTCATGCACTGCGGTTTCCTCGCTATGGAGCCGCAGACGGGCGACATAAAGGCATGGGTAGGCGACGTGGATTTCGACCATTGGAAATACGACAAGGTGACTGCCCATAGGCAGCCGGGCTCGACCTTCAAACTGTTTGTTTATACGGCGGCGATGGAAAAAGGGTTGTCGCCATGCGATGAGCGTGTCGACCAATACCGGCAATACGACGCGTTCGACGGCGAGGGGCAACCGGTGAAATGGGCTCCGCGCAACTCGGAAGGATATTATTCGGGAAGCGCGATGACATTGAAGTACGCTTTTGCGCGCTCAATCAATTCCGTAGCTGTGGCTGTGGCCGATGAGGTGGGCATTGATAATGTGATCGATGTGGCCCACCGCATAGGAGTGCGTTCTCCGTTGCGCGCCACTCCGTCGCTCGCTCTCGGGGCTTCCGATGTGACACTTTACGAAATGGTAAGCTCTTATTGCACTGTGATGAACGGAGGGAAATACAATGTGCCTTCATTCGTCACGAAGATAGAGGACAGCAAAGGAAATGTGATTTACGAGCACAAGCCCGTGCAAAATCAGGTTATCTCCTATGAGTCGGCTTTCCTGATGCAACAGATGCTGCTCGCCGGAATGACAGAGCCGGGCGGCACTTCTATGGGGCTTTGGGGATATGACATTCATCGATTCGACACTAATTTCGGAGGAAAGACCGGAACCACAAACAACAATAGCGACGGTTGGTACGTCGGAGTCACCAAAAAACTTGTCGGAGGATGTTGGGTAGGAGGTGAGTATCGCAGCATCCATTTCCGGACCGGGCGAATGGGGCAGGGCAGCCATACGGCAATGCCGGTCTATGCTTATTTTATGGAAAAAGTGTTGAAGGATCCGTCGTTGGCACGCTATCGCGGAAAAATATCCGACAAACCGGCTGTGCCTATCGAGGGAAGGACGTGGGGCTGCCATACGGTGTTGCCGCCTGATACCACGACCGTAGATTCCATTACGCCGGAAGTGGTTGGCTTGAAGCTCGACATGATTGTCGACGAGGATGAGGATGCCGTCATCGGAGAAGCTGCTAACCGTTAGCGCCAAGTTTGCAAAGTGTTTCCGGCGAAGCCGGGGTGCCACTTGTTTAAACCCCTCCGGGTCTAACGACCCACCTCCCATATTAACTGCGCTCCGCACTGTGGGCAGGGGAGGATATTTCAACGTTCAAATCAAACTATCTTGCCATCCCTATTCTCAAACACAACACATTACAAATTCGTATAACATAAAATCGGAGGATATCGAGGCATTTCATCCCATGCCCACGGAGCGCGGAGAGCTAACAGGATGATAGCCGCACAGTGGCTGCACAGCTTTAATCCAACGCAAGCGGAGCCGACGGCGGAGCGCAGCTTGGGGTAGGCACTAATATGAAATCCGACCTCATGGAGGTTGCACTTGAAACGGCTGTGTATGAGTTCGACCGCTATGCGGCCGGTTGCGCTATATGCTGTTGGATTGCGAAGGCGGCGTTTTGCTTGCGCAGGTTTGTTGAGTGCGCACTGGGCGGTTTGTCAACGTTGCGTCGCAGATGCCGTTTTTTTGAAAAGCTCTTATGTTTTAAATGTAGTAGTAAGTCCGATTTTGGAGAAAAATTGCGGTTTTGTGAGATTTTTTCGTGTAAAAATTTGCAGTATAGAAAAATTGTCGTACCTTTGCATCGCTTTACAAAGCAAGGGCGTTTAGCTCAGCTGGTTCAGAGCATCTGCCTTACAAGCAGAGGGTCGGCGGTTCGAATCCGTCAACGCCC
>CALUMI010000058.1 GCA_944321725.1 uncultured Muribaculaceae bacterium | reverse complement strand
CAAAGCCTCTGCTTGTGAAAGCCGGGACTTTGTGCATAAAAAAGAAGGAGGTGTGCATTTTGACACACCTCCTTTTTTGTTTTCAATCATTTTTTCATGCCACAAGCCACATCCCTGCAAAACAATTTCAAACAAGTTTGATTGCTTTGCCCTCAATTTGCACTATCTTTGCACTCCTTTCCCAAAACACAACCGAATATGTCACAAACAAACACAACCTACAGCAACAAAAAGATAATAAACATAGCCTACCCGATTCTTATCAGCCTCCTGATGGAGCAGATGATAGGACTGACAGACACAGCTTTCATGGGGCGCGTGGGCGAGGTGGAGCTCGGGGCGACTGCCATTGCCGGAGTGTACTACATGGTGATATTCATGGTAGGACTCGGCTTCAGCGTGGGAGCGCAAATACTGATAGCCCGCCGCAACGGGGAGGGAAATTACGGAGCCATCGGACGGGTATTCTATCAAGGCGCGTTTTTTCTCTTGGGTCTTGCCGCCGTGCTTTTCACGTTGTCGCAAGTGCTTTCCAACGAAATACTGTCGGCCATGATTTCATCTCCCAATGTGCTGCTCAAGGCCGAAGAATACATGGAATGGCGCGTATACGGCTTCTTTTTCTCTTTTATGGCGGCAATGTTCCGGGCTTTTTTCGTAGGCACGACACAGACAAAGACACTGACGCTCAACTCCATAGTAATGGTGCTGTCGAATGTGGTGTTCAACTACATACTGATTTTCGGGAAATTCGGATGCCCCGCCTTCGGCATCGCGGGAGCGGCCATGGGCTCATCGCTCGCCGAACTCGTTTCACTGATATTTTTCATCGTCTACACCCGCAGCCGCATCGACTACCGCAAGTACGGGCTTGGCAAAATCGAGAAGCCCGACATGCAGGAACTGAAAAAAATTCTCAGTATATCTCTATGGATAATGATACAAAACCTCATATCGATGTCGACATGGTTCATATTCTTCGTCTACATCGAGCATCTCGGAGAGCGCGAGCTTGCAATCACCAATATCGTGCGCAGCCTGTCGGGATTTCTGTTTATGGTGGTACTTGCTTTTGCGTCGACATGCAGCTCGGTTGTCAGCAACATGATAGGAGCGGGAGAAAGCGGAAGCGTAATGACAGTCATAAGGCGGCATGTCAGAATCACTTACTCGATAGTTCTTCCGATAGCGCTGCTGATGACAATATTTCCAAAACTGTTTCTTGCAATCTACACCGACATGCCCGGACTTATCGACGCCTCAGTGGCTTCGGTATGGGTGATGTGCTCGACATATCTGCTGATAGTGCCATCCAATATCTACTTCCAAAGCGTTTCCGGCACCGGCAACACCAAAACGGCGTTCGGGCTGGAAATGATGGCATTGATAATCTACGTGGCCTACATCACCGTAACCATACTCATAATGCGTGTCGATGTGGCATTGGCATGGTCGGCAGAGGCGGTCTACGCCGCAATAATGTTTCTTTTAGGATACCGCTACATGAGAAGCGGGAAATGGGCATCCCGACAAATATAAAGTCCTGTTATCTGCAAGCGCGGCATTCCACATCAGCCTCAATCCAACGCGCCACGCAATCGTTGTCGTTATTGTCGGCTATGCAATCGGCCACATCGCGCACCTCTTTCGAAGCATTTTCGGGAGCCACAAAAAGATTGGCAACCGAGCGCATCGACAAATCGTTGGGACTGTCGCCAAACACCACAATGCGTGTGGCTCCCACGTCAGCCGCAAGCCGCTTTACGGCGGCAGCTTTCGACACACCTTCCGCCATAACCTCAAAAAAACCTGTGGAAGAATCGAATATGTCGTGATAGCAAGTCATCGAGCACGGTAACCGTTTTTGCGCCTCCGAATAAGCGGCTGAAACTTTTTTATAAGGAGCCGCCGCGAAAAGCAGCATCGTGCGCCCGGCAATGCCGGTGGGCGGAGCATCCGAGATAACAAACTTTTTATAGGGAGTGCCTGTGCGCTGCCTCATAAAATCGCGCTCATAGCCGTTCATCTCCAACCCGTGCCACACATCAAGCGCACCCGAAGCTTCATTGTAAGTGTACAGAAACGGATTTATACCGTATTTACGGCACACACCAAGCAGATATTCCACTCTTTCGGGCTTCATGTAGCAACGGTTGATCAACCCGTTTTTCCACATCCCCGCCCCTGTCATCACAATGAAAGGCAACGAAGTCTTTATGCCCGACATCAATCTTACCACAGTGGCCGGAGTGCGGGCCGTGGCAACCGAAAACATCACGTCATTTTCAACAATCAGACGATTGAGTATTATCCGCGACGATTCCGACACTTCAGAATTCCGGTTGAGCAATGTCCCGTCAAGGTCGGAAACATACAGGGTTTTCTCCATTGGCGATTGATTTTATTTGCGACAAAGATACCGCAAATTGGGTGCAAAGCAAAGAGCTTGCCAAATTTGCATTATTTTTGGATAAGATAGACAAGCTGCATCTCGGCATAACAATTTCAAACGAGTTTGATTGCTCTGCTCTCGATTTGCATTATCTTTGCCACCGTAAACAACAATCTGACAACAACAGACCAAAATCAACATAAACTCTCAACATGGAAAAAATAGATGCTCTCGACAAAAAAATATTGGATATAATAGTGAAAAATGCGCGTATTCCGTCAAAAGACATCGCGGCGGTATGCGGAGTGTCGCGCGCCGCGATACATCAGCGCATCCAAAAACTTTCAGACATGGGAGTAATCACAGGCTCCGGCTACCATATCAACCCAAAAGCGTTGGGATACGCCACCTGCACATATATCGGCGTGAAACTTGAAAAAGGGTCGATGTACCGTGACGTGGTGCCTGAGCTTGAAAAGATACCGGAAGTGGTGGAATGCCATTTCACCACAGGCCCCTACTCTATGCTAATCAAGCTCTATGCCCGCGACAACCAACACCTGATGAAGCTGTTGAACGACAAAATCCAAATGATACACGGCGTGATTGACACAGAAACTCTTATCTCGTTGGAACAGAGCATGAACCGCTCAATCCCTGTCGAGCAAGACCTCAAAGAATCGATTTAGAAAGCCATATTGCCGTCATAATAAAAATGTTTGCTACCTTTGTCAAGGCAACTCCGCCTTGAGAGGCGGCGTGCAGTATTTATAGGAAAAGACGTTACCAAGCGTTATCTTCCAACCTCAAATCTCGCAAGTTTGAATCTGCAGGAAGAGTGCAACGGGAGCGTCCACAAGGGTGTCATATCCTCTGCATTGCGCACTTGCTCCGCACGATGTGTGCGGCGGTCGAAGCGGCGCAGTGTGATGTATATATGCATCCCGGCGTGGGCTGGCTGCGTTGTTTATCCTTGCAGGTGGGCAATGCGAGAGCCTTGAGGTTGGGATAAGCAAAAGTACAGACTCCCACGTCTTTTGTGTTTATAGACGGCATCCGAGGGGAGAGTTTGCCGAGTGGCGCATCGGCCGCCATAAGCAAAAGAATCGGTTATATGGTCAACATCGGCGAATTGATACACGAGAAAGTCGCGGAAAAGAAATTGTCCGTGGCGTGGCTCGCCAAACGCCTTAACTGCAGCAGGACCAACGTCTACAAGATTTTCGACCGGCACACAATCGACACCGGCACGCTATTCCGCATAAGCGTCGCTCTCGAATTCGACTTCTTCGAAATCCTCTCCCACGAGCTACAAGCCCGAATCCCCCCAACTGCCCTCGATAAGAAATAACACCGCGCCCCATCTGTCCCCGATTGGTTTACATATCAACCAATCGGGGACACTGCTATGAAAAACGACGGCAAAAACCACACTAAATTGCATTCAAAATTCATAAATTTATTTTATGGGGACATTAGGAAATGCGTTTAAAAGAGAACTCGGCAAAAACACCGGCAAATTTGTAAGCAACGTCATATTCGGTGACGGCCATTCCACTCCCTACAGAAGGGTGGACAAAGCAAGAGAAGCCAATGCCAACGCCCGGCAACAGATGGCAGAAGCAAAAATGAAAATAGCAGAAGCAGAAGCACGAGAGGCGAGGGAACGTTCTAAACGAGAAAGAAAAAATCAATTATACGCTGTAGATTCTGCCGTATTGGAAAATATTGATTTGCTCAACAACCAAGCCATTCCAACCGATAAGCAAGAGTTATTGCAATTCTTGTCGGTATTGGCCGTGCAATTAAAAGCCACCCCATGGTTAGATGAAGCAAGAGATGATGAAGCAAAAATCAGAAACAAGTACACCAACGCATTGTTGGAAAAATTCCGTCTTTCCGTCTATGAATTGGAAACGACCGCTCCAGACGACCCCCATTTGCAAATGTACAAGGAGCTACTGTCACAAAGCAATAAAAAAAGATTTTTGGCAAAGCACAAACGAGGAATAATAATCCTGTCTTGTATTTTAGCAATCCTAATATTTTTCACAGTACCACTTGGCGCAATACTTTTATATGCGTCAATTATCGGCAGTATAGTCATACTGTTTTTCTTAATTAAACACTTAATCAAGCACCCCGAAAAATTGACTATGCTTTTCAGAAAAAACACACCAAATGAAAAGCCCAAAGAGAGCGTCAGCATTCCGCTGGCAACATATCCCGAGCCGGTTGCCACAACAACCGTCCCGGAAGCCGGAACAGCAGAAGAATCCATATTCTTCGACTTAAATCAAGACGGCAGAATAGAAAAAGAGCTTGCCAAAATATGGAACAGATACCGGAGGCTTGTCGGGCAAGACATTATAGGACACAAACCGATATTCTCTGCCGACGGCGTGAAAGACAGCATACTGTTTGTAGGCGTAAATCCGTCGTACAATCCTGCCGACGACAGTACCCTTATACCAAGTCAAGACAATAGTTCGTTGATGTATGGAAGTTTTTACAAGTTGAGCAATGCCCCTGACTATTTCAAATCGTTGGAGGAGTTTGCCTCAAAGGCTGCCGGCAAGGCCTATACACATATCAACCTGCTCTATGCAAGAGCAAATGACCGCGACGCGTTGCTGCGCTGCAACAGCGACTTCATACGCGAACAGTTGGAATTGACCTACAATACCATCCTCAAAATCCAACCGGCGGTGATAATCTTTTTTTCGGATTATTGCAAAGATCTGATTTTCGGAGCCGACCGTTGGATTGACCCGGATACGGAATGTGACGGACACTACACACTAAGGGGAACAAGATTTCCTGCGTTTTTCACAGATGATGTTACCGTGATGGACAATCCGTCGAAAACGGCGTTAATAAGCAAAATACGAAGTTTCATTTAATATCTATGTTATGAACAATACTTTAAAACGGCTCTTTGAAATTTGGCACAGCGACTATATGGACGCGCTGCCGTCGGCAATAAAGGACAGAGGCTATTCATTCGCCGACAACGTAAAGCAAGACATCCTAATAACCGGCTTCAACCCTTCGTTCAGGAATGGAGACAGACAAGGGATTATTCACGGACCTGCCGCCAATTTGTGGAAAGACGAAAAATGGGACAACTACGTCGGCCCGATAAAAAAGATGATTGTGGACGACAGCGTAGATTTGAGAGAAAAGACAGACTATCTCGACATCTTCTACTTCCGGGAGCAGGAGCAAAGTTTCCTCAGGGAAAAGATATTGTGCAAACCGGAAGGCATCCGATTCGTAGTCGACCAGCTCAATCTTACTATGCACATAATCGAAAACATTGTGATGCCCAAACTCATAGTCGTCAAAAACAAAGAGTCGTGGGCTTATTTCGGGAAACTGTATGAGGAAAAAGGCTGGGTATGGATGGGCTACCGGTTCCGGCATATCCAAAACATGGCCTGCGGAGAACTGTGCAGAATTACCGGACTGATTGACTCGCAAGAGCGCATAGCTCCGGAAATAAAGGAAACCGGACTCTGCGGCACATTCGTGCTTTTCACCAAGCATATCAACCAGTTCACGACGGCAGAAGAGCGTCCGAAACCCGCATTGCTCAAAACCATTCTCGATTGGTACGACGCAGAAAAGGCGGTCAGCAGTTTTTCTATCTAAGAGAATCCGCACTCAGATATGGAATATCCTAAGACATTCAAACAAATTGTTGCCGACAGCGATTGCCCCGACTTTATAGGTTGGGGCAATCCTAACGCGAAAATACTTTTGCTCCACAATGATCCGGTAATAAACATATCAAAGAAACCGACATCCCGTCGATATACACCGGAAATCACAAACAATAAACGCGATTGGGAAAACAACATAGCGAACAATACCGGCTTTGACGAAATTTTTGACAACTATTCAACCACACGGTTATGCGGCAACCCATTGTACCCATATTGTTGGCAGAAATATCAACTCAAAAGACAAAAAAGCGGAATATCTTCCGATGAATATACAAACCTAAAATGTTATCAGTCCCAGAAACTGATTAATGAAATTTTCCATAAGGATTCAGACAGAAACGCCAACCTCGACTTCTATAAATACTGCTTCATATCAAATGTAAGTGAAAAATCTGCACGATACTATCGATTAGCCAATCCGCTGGAGGCACATAAAACCTACGTATGCAACAGACAAAAATTTCTTTTAAAGGATTTTTTCAAACAATTCCCTATAATAATTATATCTCCCCACTTAGCCATTTACCGATATCCGAATAATTATGACGAATATATCCATGACACTTTTGAAGTGGAAAGAGTAGAGAAAATAGATGTAAGAAGATGTTGGGACTACTTATGGGTAAAGGATGTTTACCAAAACAATAACAAATTGCTAATTTCAGAATATTATTATAGTGATTTTGAGTTGACAGTCATAGCAAACCATAT
>CALUMI010000057.1 GCA_944321725.1 uncultured Muribaculaceae bacterium | reverse complement strand
TACCAAAACAATAACAAATTGCTAATTTCAGAATATTATTATAGTGATTTTGAGTTGACAGTCATAGCAAACCATATTCACACATATCAAGAAGAAAAGGGTATCGACCTTATGCCGGATTCGTTTTAGACTCTGTTTTTACATTTTTTATACTTCTGCAAAAGCGATTTTTACCGCAAATTTCACTTTTGCAGAAGTGATTTTTTAAACCATTCTCCACCAAAAACAATATCAAAAAACAAAGTGGTAAGCCGCGAAGCGGCCGTGACGGTATATGTATGCCTTACCACAAGCTACGCTCCGCCATAGGCTTCGCTTGCATGTGGTTACAATTATGGAGCCTCCACGAGGCTCTCCATTATTGTAACCGACATGAAAAACGTTGCTTTTACGGAGATTTGGCATTTACGGGGGTTTTGAGTAATTTTACGCCGATTTTCAACAAGATAGCAATGACACCAAATAATTTTTTTAAAAAAGCTGCCGACGGGTTGCGCAACTTAGCAGAAAGCCGCGATTTCCGCTTCTCACTGCTTGGCGTGGCGGTGATTTTAGTCATATCGCTCGCTTATTTCTATCCCGACGTGTTCGAGGGCAATGTGCTGAAGCAACACGACACCGTGCAGGGAATAGCCAACGGCCAGGAAGCCAAACAGTTCTATGAGGAAACAGGCGAAACCACACGTTGGACCAACTCGCTGTTTTCAGGAATGCCAACATTCCAGATATCGCCGTCCTATGAAAGCTCAAAGCTGATAACAGCCGTAGAGCGCGCCTACAGCCTGTGGCTGCCGAATCCGGCAAACCTCGTGTTCACGATGATGCTCGGCTTCTTCATCATGCTGCTCGCTTTCCGTGTCAAGTGGTATCTCGCCCTTTTGGGCGCTGTGGCCTACGGTTTCTCGTCTTATTTCTTCATAATAATCGGAGCCGGCCATATTTGGAAGTTCTCCACCCTCGCCTATGTGCCGCCAACAATAGCGGGCATTGTGATGTGCTACCGTGGGCGTTATCTTGCCGGCGGCGCGCTTGCGGCGTTCTTCGCGATGCTGCAACTTGCAGCCAACCATCCGCAGATGACCTACTATTTCCTGTTCGTCATAGCGGCGTTGGTAATCGCATATTTCGTGCAACATTATAAAGAAAAAACCGTCAAGACTTGGTTGAAAGCCACCGGTGTGCTTGCCGTAGCAGCCATAATAGCTGTAGCGGCCAATCTGCCAAGCCTTTACAACACATACGAATACAGCAAGCAAACCATGCGCGGAGGACACTCCGAACTCGCAGCCGAATCGCCCAACTCGACAAAAGGCGGACTCGACAAGGACTACATCACGCAATGGAGCTACGGAAAAAGCGAAACATTCTCACTGCTTATTCCCAATATAAAAGGCGGAGCCACGATAATCCCGACACACGGCGAAAATCTGCCGACATCGGTGGCCGACGTGGAAAGCGTGAAAGAAAAGGTTAAGAAAGGAGAAATCGACTACGAAACAGCCCAGAACCTGTCGATTTTCCCGCAATATTTCGGCGACCAGCCGTTGACCAACGGCCCTGTGTATGTAGGCGCGTTGATTTTCGCGCTGTTCCTGTTGGGCATAATGGTTGTGCGCGGCCCCGTGAAATGGGCATTGGCAGTGGTTACCGTCCTGTCGATTTTCTTGGCATGGGGACACAACATGATGTGGTTCACCGAATGGTTCATCGATTATTTCCCGATGTACAACAAATTCCGCACAGTTTCGAGCATCCTCGTGATAGCCGAATTCACAATGCCACTGTTGGCAGTGCTTGCCATACAGCAAATCGTGACCACTCCCGACTTTTTCAAGAAATATTCTTTGCATTTTTATTTGGCATTCGGAATTTCAATATTTTTCTGCCTTGCGGCAATGATTTCCCCCGCAATGTTCGGCAGCGCGGTGACCGCTCAGGAAATGGAGCTTAAAAACGCATACGCCGGACAAGGCTACGACCTCACGCCGCTATTCTTGGAATTGGAGCAGGCGCGGCTGTCGCTTGTGTCGTCCGACGCTTTGCGCAGCTTTATAATCCTGCTTATCGGCGTGGCTTTATTTTGGCTGTATTTCAAAGGAAAACTCAATAAGAAAATATTCTGCACGGCTTTGGGCATAGTGGTATTGGTCGACATGTTTGCAATCGACAAACGCTATCTCAACACCAACTCGTTCTCTCCAAAACCGCTGTACACAGCGAATACCATAGACCCGCGCCCGGTGGATTTACAAATCATGCAAGACACGTCGCAAAACTACCGGGTGTTAGACATGGCACGTTTTTCCGACGCAATGCCGTCGTATTTCCATAAGTGCATAGGCGGTTATCATGCAGCCAAACTGCGCCGCTACGACGACTTGTTGAAATACCAGCTCGACATAGCCAACCGCAACGTGAACGTGGAAGTAGTCAACATGCTCAACGGCAAATACATAATATTCGACGACACAACCGCGCAAATCAATCCGGGAGCTTTGGGCAACGGCTGGTTCGTCGATAAAATCAGCTATGTGGACGGCGCTCCCGCCGAAATGGACGCGCTCAACTCGCTGAATACGGCCACAGAAGCGGTAGCCGACGCCTCTTTCAAGCCGGTGCTCGGAAATTCATCCACAAAAACGCCCGGCGACACAATTATTGAGACCGTTTACAAGCCAAACGAGCTGCACTACACGGCAATCACGGCAAAAGGAGGAATTGCCGTGTTCTCAGAAATATATTTTCCATGGGGGTGGAAAGCCACCATCGACGGAAAAGAGGCGGAAATAGGCCGCGTCAACTACGTGCTGAGAGCATTGCGGATACCTGCCGGCAAACATGATATAGCATTCAAATTCGACCCGCAGTCGATACACACGACCGACACGATAGCCAAAATAGCCATCATAATCACATACATGGCTTTAATCGCGGCATTCGCTTTTGCAATTTGCAGGAACCGAAGAGATGAAAAAGTTTAGGCGTCTGCTAACTGCCTTCGGACGGTACCGCAGCGGAAAAGGATTCGGCATCCATTCGCCGTTCGCTTTCAACTTCACGCTGAAAGTGCTGGAAGAAAGATGTCCGTACTACGCCTATGAAGTTATCAAGGAAAAGCGGCACATTGCCGCCTCCGCCACAAAAAAACATGTATTGCCGGAAAGCGAGGCGCGAAGAATATTCCGCATAACCAACTATTTCAACCCACAAAGAATACTGCAAATAGGCAGCGACTGCGGAATAGCCGCCGTTTCGGCGCTCAATGTGTCGGGAAAATCAAGGATGTGGCTCTACAATCCATCCGGCGACGCGGCAGCCTACCGGTTGCTTGAGGAATATTCCGGACGCGTCGATTTCCACAAATCGGCAACCGCCTGCATCGATAATTACTTCTCTGAGGCACAAGCGGCTCCGTTCATCATAATCGGCGATATCGAGGGCGGCGACTACCCACTCATCTTATCCTCTCTCAAAAAAGCCGTAACCGGAAAATGCACAATCATAGTATGCAACATCGAGCGCCGCGAAACAATATCACGGCTGTGGGACGAAACCACCGGCGCGATGACGACAGGCATGAGCTTCTCCAACGGCAAGCTCGGAGTAATAGTTTGCGATGACAAGTTGCCACTATCCCACTATTCTCTCTGGTTCTGACCGGCAGACACTTTGAGAAACTGCCACAGAAACAGGATTGCCGCCGAGAAAAGCGATATCGAAAACGAATAAAAAATTCCTGTTTCGCCAAAACCAAAAGGAAATCCCAACAGATAAGCGCATGGTATCCCTATAGCCACATAGCTGACAAAAGCTATCCACATCATCGGCATCACATGCGATGTGCCACGCAAGGCGTTGGCATAGCACACCTGAGTGGCGTCGCAAAACTGATATAATATCAACGGGGCAATCAGTGTGAAACAAACAGAGGCCACCGCCTCATCATCGGTAAAGAAAGCCACAAGCGCGTCGGAGAAAAAGAAAAACGCCGACGAGGCGCATAGCGCAAGCACAAGCAATATCGCATGGCCTGAAAACGCAGCACGGCGCACACCGCTCATATCGCCCAACCCCGTGAAAGAGGCTATCCGGATGGCAACCGCCGACCCTATCCCGTAATAAAACATGTATCCCAACGTGCTCATCGTGACCATCACCTGATAGCTCGCCATTTGCAACTCGCCAATCCACCCGACCATCACCGCGCTGAACGTAAACGTACCGGTTTCCATTCCCATCTGCAACGACACCGGAAACGAGATTCTGACATGCCTGAGAATATCCGCCGCCTTAGTGCGGGCCTTGACAAAGCCATTCCGGTAGAGAGCAAATCTCTTTTTGCTCGCAAGCAGCAGGATGAACACCACAGCCATCAGCACACGCGACGCCAACGTGCTAATTCCCGCGCCTGTCAGCCCCAATTCCGGAAACCCGGCTTTTCCGTAAATCAGGAAATAATTGAACACAATATTGAAAACATTACCGCCAAGCAATATCCACATGGCTATCGACGTGAGCATGATCCCGTCGGTAAACTGCCGGCACACATTAAACAGCACGACAGGCAACATCGAGCAGAGTATGACCACGTAATACGGGCGTATCAACGGCAACAGATTCTCCGGCTGCCCGAAACAGCCAAGGAAAAAATAAAGCGTTGTCATCACTGAAACCAGCAAAACGCCGAAACACAAATTGGCAGACAGGGCATGACGCATCAACGCGCCCGCCTTCGCGTATTCCTTACGTGAAAACAACGCTCCGACAAGCGGCGTTATTCCGTAAGAAAAACCCATCAGCATGATTGTGACCAACGTGAATATATTGTTTACAAACGAGGCGGCGGCGAGCGACGAGGTATTGTAGTGTCCCACCATCATCGTGTCGGCAAACCCTAAGACTATAACTCCCAACTGCCCGACTACAATCGGTATCCCGAGTTTCAAAGTTTCTTTACAATGCAATAACAGCCTATCCGTTTTCATGACAGCAAAGGTAGTGCGTTTATACAAAATTTTATATTATCTTTGAATAAGATAAGCTGCATCTCGGCAAAACAATTTCAAACAACTTTGATTGTTCTGCACTCAATTTGCATTATCTTTGCTTTATAATGACACTATAAGCAAACCTCATGAACAAAGCATTGCTCAAAACCATTATTATAATCACCTCTTTTTTCTGTTTCGACACGGAAGCCCGGCAAACGGAAATAGAAGAAATCGCCCGGCTTGACCAAATGCTGTCCGAGAAAAGCCGCTACGACAAGCAGAAATACGGACGCATCGACAGCCTTGTGGCTCTTGCCGGCAGAAAGGGAGTAAAAACAAACGAGAAAATTGACATCTACACGCGAATAGGCGACGAATACACTCTATTCAAAGCCGATTCCGCTATGCTCTACTATTCGAAAGCCTTAAAACTCGCCAAAGAAACCGGCGACTCCACAAGAATAATACACATTTATCTGAAAAAAATACGTCCGGAGATAATCACAGGCTTCCAAAGCGAGGCACACAGCGATTTTTTCGAGATTTCCACCCGCACCATTCCGGAAGACATGCTTCCCGACTATTATGAATGCGGATACCGCATCTATTCGTTCGCGCTCAACTCAATAGAACGGGGTAGCTCATACTTCGACTACTACTATAACACAACCAACGACTATCGCCGGAAATGGATAGCGTCGATGCCTGAAGATGCCGTAAAACGCCGGCTCTACGAGGCAGAACAGGCACTGTGGGAGAATAAGCTGCCGGTGGCGCAAATGATTACACGGGAGCTGCTGTCAGAACTTCCTGAATCACAAAACGAATATGCCATTGCCGCCGCCATTCTCGCCAACATTATGCGTATAAAGGGAAATACCAACGAATGTATCCGCTATTTCGCCATGTCGGCCATATCCGACATACAAGGCTCTGTTAAAGAAAACCAGTCGATGTACGAGCTCGCCATGATTCTCTACGAGCGCGGCGACATCGAGCGGGCATACAAGTATATCTTCTCGTCGATTGAGGACGCCGCTTTCTGCAACGCGCAGCTACGGGTCTACAATGCCTCAAGAATGCTGCCGGTCATCGAGGCTTCGCACCGTGAGGAGGTTAAGAACCACGAGAATGTGCTTTTGGTATATATTATAGTGGTCAGCATATTGTTCCTCGGACTTGCCATAGCCGTGCTTTTGCTCATGAAACAGATGAAAAAGCTCTCGCGGGCAAGAAAGAAACTGAAAGATGCCAATACCACAAAAGACGAGTATATGGGGCAATTCATCGAATTATGTTCCGTCTACATGCGCCGGCTCGACTCCTTCACAAAATTTGTGAACCGCAAGCTGACGTCGGGACAAATCGACGACCTCATAAAAACCACCAAATCCATAAAGTTTACGGAAGAGCAGCACCGAGAGTTTTATCAGGCATTTGACTTGGCGTTCCTGAAAATCTACACCACATTTATCGATGATGTCAATGCCCTGCTGCGACCCGAAGAGCGCATAACCATCGAAACGCCCGGCTCGCTCAACACTGAATTGAGGATATACGCCCTCTACAGATTAGGCATAGTGGACAATTCCAAAATAGCGGAATTTCTGAAATATTCCGTCAATACAATCTACACATATCGCAACAAAATGAAAAACAAAGCAATCGACAGAAATAATTTCGAAAATTCCATCATGAAAATAGGCGTTATAGAGTGATATTTTGGTTTATATTCAATGTTATCATCTATCAACATAACACATTATTATACAGTTAATTAAATATTTTATAACCTTAAAACCATTTATATATTCTTTAATATGGGCATACAGGGATAATTTTCCTGTTATATCTTTGCAATGTCGAAAGCAAAGAGATGCTTTCAGTAAAAAAGAATAATGGTTAACACTACGATATATAATATGGAGTATTAGAAAAATATTTATCGCTTCGTTGTGAAATGCGGTGGTAGATTCGAATAATGGTTTTATGTTAGGTTTGTAAAAATGTTGCTTTTCTAAAAAGCAACAAAGAAACAAAGCCCGCTTCGACAGCGGGCTTTTTTCTTATTATCTCTGCAATCTAAAAACATTTCGCGCCATGCTCCGGAACAAATCGTCACGCAGAAAGCACCACTCCCTCCATTTCCCCGCATAACCGCGAAAACATAAAGCCGGCAAGCATTATGACAGACAAGCATTACAAAAAAAGAGGCGCGCCATAATGGCGCACCTCTAAAGATATTGAGATAATTTCCCTATTGGATCCTTATCTTACCATTACTTTCTCAGTCTTGCCGTCGACTACAACAACATAGACACCGGCAGCGACATTAAATACTCTCTCGTTGCTGTTGAGAGCCACAGCCTGACCGTTGAT
>CALUMI010000056.1 GCA_944321725.1 uncultured Muribaculaceae bacterium | reverse complement strand
TTGGAAAAGTTGTAATTTTGCGGCGGCTAAAGAATTGTCAATTTTAAACATATAGAAGAATGAAAGCATTTGTATTCCCCGGACAAGGGGCGCAGTTCGTAGGTATGGGAAAAGACCTCTACGACAACAATGCGACAGCAAAAGAATTATTTGAAAAAGCAAACGAAATCCTCGGATTTCGTATTACCGATCTTATGTTTGCCGGAACAGAGGAGGACCTTCGCCAGACGAAGGTGACCCAGCCGGCTATTTTCCTCCATTCCGTGATTCTCGCGAAGACAATGGGTGAGGAGTTTAAACCCGACATGGTGGCCGGACACTCGCTCGGCGAGTTTTCCGCTCTTGTTGCTGCCGGCGCATTGTCGTTTGAGGACGGCTTGAAATTGGTTTCCATCCGCGCGATGGCCATGCAGAAGGCTTGCGAGGCTCAGCCGTCGACTATGGCGGCCATACTTGGCTTGACCAACGAGCAGGTTGAGGAAATTTGTGACTCTATCGACGACATTGTTGCTCCGGCAAACTACAACTGTCCGGGACAGGTTGTCGTTTCGGGAACAGAATCCGGCATAGACGCTGCTTGCGAAAAGGCTCTTGCTGCAGGTGCGCGCCGCGCTTTGAAATTAAAGGTTGGAGGCGCTTTCCACTCTCCGCTGATGCAGCCTGCTCATGACGAGCTTGCCGCCGCCATTAATGCCGCGGAATTCTCTGTTCCTTCTTGCCCGGTATATCAGGATGTCGACGCCAAGCCGCATACCGATGCGGCCGAGATAAAGGCAAACCTTATAGCGCAGCTCACCGCTCCGGTTAAATGGACGCAGATTGTGCAACAAATGATTGCCGACGGTGCTGACGAGTTCGTTGAGCTCGGGCCGGGTGCTGTTTTGCAGGGTCTGATTAAGAAAATAGACCGTAATGTAGTTACTTCGGGAAGACAATAATTTTAGGTTTTGGTCATATCGGCTGCCTTGACGGAGCAAGCGCATAAGCGTGCCGTTGAGGCAGCCGTCTTTTTTGTACCGGTTGCTAAAGTGACCGTGCCGGTCATGCCGGGATTTTGAAATTTATGGTGAAATAGTGTTTATATCAAGTTTATGTAAGCAAAAGAGGCGGAATAAATGTTGTTTCGCCTTTATTTTTTGTAAATATGTCGTGAAATGTAAGTTTTTTGATAAATTCTTTGTGAATAAAATAAAAGAATACTATTTTTGTAAATCTAACATAATAAGTAAGTCGCAAAAAATGCAGAATTACTTTATAGTTTCATTTAAAACATTTGTAATATGAAAAAATTCTATTTCTCCTTATTCCTGCTGGCAGGATTTTCTTTGTCGGGGGGGGCAGAGGTGTTGCTCGACGAGGGGTTTGAGGACAACTCTTTCGGTTCGGATGAGAATTATTATTCCCGGACATTGCCCGACGGTTGGGGTAGGCATGACTCTTATCTCGGAAACGAGATAGAGTACAACTGGTGTATTTACTACAGCAGCAAGAGCTCACTTTCCGGAAAATATTCGGCATATTGCGACGCCGCAATGTTTGAGGAAGGAAGCGATGGAACGCCTGCTGAAGGGTTGGGGCCGCGCACGGAATATCTGTTGACTCCCGAGCTCGACTTGCAGGGCACGTATCAACTGTCGTTCCTTTGGCAAGGAAACGTGGCGGCTATTCAGGATCATGAGTACGATTTGCGTGTGGCTGTCGTGGAAGAAGGGCAGGATGTGACAGAGGCCGGCTCGATATGGTCGTTTCTCAACGAGGACGATTTGCGCGAGAGCGGTGTGCTCGAATATCCGTGGACCGCTTGGGAGACATATCGCTCCACTCTCGACCTCAGCGCATGGCAGGGCAAGAAAGTAAGAGTGGCGTTTATTTTCGACTTGCTTGAGAAAACAGGTAATTGCGTGTCGATCGACGATGTCAAAGTTGAGTCGTTCACTCCGATTACCGAGCCGCAGCCGCAGTTGTCGCTCGACCGCTATAATTTTGGCAATGTATATATAGGCGCGAAGAAATATTCGGAGGCGATTACTCTGAAAAACGTAGGCTCCGGAACGATGACAATTACCGATGTGGAGCTTCCTGATGGAGTTTCCGTCACTTTGGACAAAACAGTTGAGCTTGATAAGAACGAGGAGGTTTCGTTCCAAATCGCATATACGGCTTCTCTGACAAGTACTGCCGACGGCAACATCGTCATCAAAACTAACGGCTCGTCTGCCGAATTGCGTGTTGTGGCAAGTAAGATCGCCGTTCCTTCAGGCTCTACGCTTGAGTGCTTCGAAAAGGCTGTGCCGCCCGCAGGATGGTCGGGCAAAGGCTGGTCGCAGACCGACTACGCTCTCGAGGGCGATTTTTCGGCCTATGCTTCTGTGTCGATGGATGGCGCGTCAGAGTTGGTGTCGCCGCGTCTTGACTTGAGCAGCGGTGAGCAGGAAGTGTCGTTCACTTATTACAACCAGTTCGAGAGCGAGTTTTCGTCTGCCGCTGAAAACGATGTGACCCTTGAGCTGTCGACAGACGGTGGAGAAACTTGGTCTACCGTGTGGACCGCGCCTTATGAATCGTTCGAAAATTATAATGTGGTTGATGATGTCACTGTCAGCCTCGGCACTCCGGCTTCTGACAATTGTTATTTGAAATGGGTCTATGGTGCTGTCGAGATTGGTCTTGACGAAGTGCCTGAAACAAGTATTTTCTTCCTTGATCAGGTATTGTTGCCTGCTGTCTATGGCATGGACGGTGTGCCTGTGCCGGGCGGTGTGCTGACTCCGGCTGACGGGGCGGAAAACATCTATAACAAGAATATAGAATTGGCATGGTCGCCCGCTATGTTTGCCGATGGCTATAAACTTTATGTTGGAAGCGATGCCGACGCCACTAATCTTGTCAATGGCGAGGATCTTGGCGATGTCACTGCCTACACTTTGCCGAGAGCCGACTATGCAACTACCTATAATTGGAAAGTTGTGCCTTACAACGAAAAGGGCGACGCTGAGAATGTGGCTGTCTGGACGTTCACGACTATTCCTGACTGCACAGTCACCGAATATCCTTACACGGAAAGCTTTGAGGGCGAAACATTCCCGATGCTTGGCTGGAATGTGGAGTCGTCCAACGGCTATACTGAATGGGATACCAACAATGTGAATCCTTACGAGGGTAAGAAAAGTGTTTCCGCTTATCTGATAATGGATGTGAGCGAGTCTACTCTTACAACGCCTGATTTTGTGCTTCCGCAGGAGCCTGTGGGCATAAGTTTCTATTGGGGAAATGCGATGCCGGTGTCGTTGGTTAAAGATGAGTCGGGACTTGCTAAGAACACTACTACGGAGTTCGACGGCTTGGACGGAGCTTACTTTGAGATTTTTGTCGACAATGCGTGGAAGCAGCTCGCTTTGATTTCCGACAAGGACAATACGTATTGGTGCCGCGAAAGCATCAACCTTTCAGAATATGCCGGCAAGACGGTGGCATTCCGTTGGCGTTATGTGGGACAGGACAACTATAAGGCGCAGGGCGTTGCTCTCGATATGGTGACTATCGATTACTTGGCCGAGAAGAAGGCTGTGTTCAATCTTCCGGAATGGAATGCCGGCAAGGTCAACTATATGCGCTCAGTTTCTTCAGGCAATATCTTCACTTTGCTCAACGATGGCGAAAGCGATTTGACGGTTGAGTCGGTGACATTCACTACAAGCAACTTCTCATCTACTCTTGCTGCCGGTACGAAAGTGGTGGCTAAGGGCGGAGTTCCTTTCTCATTGACGTTTGAGGCAAAAGATACCAATTCGGCTGTTGAGGATGAGATGACTGTAAGTTTCGTGGGCGGATACTCAATCTCTTTGCCGGTGAGCGGTGTGGCTCTTAGTGAGGATACTTACTACTACGACTTTGAGAACGACGAGGCCGGTTCGAAAGCTCCAAACGATTTCACTACAATCGACGTCGACGGCAAGCAGACTATCGATTTCTTGTACGTTGACAATCCCGGCGTGGGCGACGCTTACGCTTTCCTTGTTGTCGACAATGCTTTGTGGAACAATTATCTTGATCCTGTGTCAGGAGAAAAGATTTTGTTTGCTTCCGGCAACGACGACGAGTCTACGACCGACGACTGGATTATAAGCAAGAAAGCCACTGCCACTGCCAACGCAAAATTCTCGTTCTATGCGCGCAACTACGAGTCGCAGAACTCCCACGACATAGGTTATCCTGCAAATCAGTCGACTGTGGAAGTGCTTGTGAGCACGACTGTCAACGATGATACCGACGCGTTTGAAACCGTAATGGAGCGCGAAGAGCTTCCTTACTACATCAAAGACGATGCCGAGCAGGGATGGCAATTCTTCGAGGTGGATTTGAGCAAATATGCCGGTCAGGATATTTACGTGGCTCTTCGTCACTATGTGGAATCAAATGGTATGGGCGCTGTGTTCGACGACTTCACGTTCACCGGATTTGACAACTTCGCTGGTGTTGGCTCGATGGCTTCCGACGGCAATATCCGTGTTTATCCTAATCCTGCTGCCGATGTGGTATATATCGACGGTGCGGAGAAAGCCGATGTTACGGTTGTTTCGCTTTCGGGCGCTGTGGTTCTCGATGTCGATAATGTCAACTCTGTCGATGTTTCCGGCTTGAGCGCGGGAATTTATCTGATGACAGTGAAGACCGACAGCAATGTTTATACTACTCGTATAATTAAAAAATAATATCGATTAATGAAAACAGCGGGTTGTCTACGCTTTCGGCGGGCAATCCGCTGTTTTGTAATGAAAAATTCTGCTATGAAATCAAGAAGTTTGTGTTTTGTGCTCTTCTCGTTGTTGGCCGCGCTTTTGCCGGCCTACGCGCAGGACTACGATGCTAAAGTGGCTGTCACTGTGTCGGCTGCCAACGGGACAAGCCTCGCCGGACTGGAGTTTGAGCTTTTCCATACCGGCTACAGCATGACTTATCCGAAAACAGTGCTCGACGATGAGGGCAAATGCACGGTGGATGTATATTCCGGCGAGCAGCGGATAACAATAGAAAAAGAGGGATTTATCGACTATGTGGAAACTTTCAGCGTGGTGGCCGGCGAAACAAAAGAGCTTGACGTCGTTTTGCAGGAAGATGTCCGCAACCCGTTTTCGTTGAGGGCGGAATTGCAGCACGACGCTTATACGGGGAAAGATGGCGTGTTGCTGACTTGGAACAAGGAGGAACCGTCGTTTTTCGACGATTTCGAAAGCTACGATGCCTTTGCCGTGCAGTTTGGCGAATGGACAGGCATCGACGGCGACGGAATGGCTGCCGCCCCGATACAGGGCGATTATCCCAACCGCGGATCTATGCAATACGCGCAGATTATCAATCCTTTGGAGGTCGAGCCGGTGTGGTGGTACGATTATCCTGTTTTGAGGCCGTATAGCGGAAAGCAATATGTGGGCTTTGTACGCACAGCCAGCGGCTATGCCAACGACGATTGGCTTATTTCGCCTGCCATAGAGGTTAAGAATGACAATCTCTTGCGCTTTATGGCGAAAGCTGCCGATGTCTATCCGGAGCGTTTCGAGGTAGGCGTGGCTGTGGTCGGTGATGCCGGTTCGCAGCCGGAAGAAAGAGATTTCGACATTATATCGTCAGGCAACTACGAAACTGTGTCTTACGAGCAATGGCAGGCTGTCACTTACGACTTGTCGGATTATGCTGGACAGACAGTGAAAATCGGAATACATTATATCAGCGATGCCAACCGTTACGGGGCGTTTATGCTAATGGTCGATGATTTTTATGTCGGGCAGCCTGATTACGGCGAAGCGGCGGCTGTAAGGGCGCGGCGTGTGGCGCAGCGTTCGCCTGCAAATCCCAACGAGTCGTTTAAGCTCTATAAAAACGGTCAGGAGATAGGAACTACCGATGGGTATTCTTATCTTTTCGAGAATTTGGAGCCGGGCGACTACACGTTTGGCGTGAAAGCTGTCTATAAGAGCGGTGTCGAGAGCGGCATGTCGGAGATTGACTTCGCCGTGCCGGCAGGAGGATATTCTGAGGTGGTGTTTAACGTGTCTGCCAACAACAGCCTTTCTCCCGACGGGCTGACTGTGGATTTGGTATCGGTCGACACGAGTGATGAGTACGCCGTTACCGTTACCGGCGGAAAAGCCGTGATATCCTCATTGCCGTTTGGCTCTTATGTTGCAACCGTGTCCTCCGAGATGTATGAGGATTGGAGTAAAGAGTTTGTTGTCGGCAACGACGCGGAGATTGATGTGGAACTGATTGAAAGAATATTCACTCCTTACAACATCAGCGCCGATGTAGTTGACGATGAGCAGGGTGCTTACAATGTGACCGTGAAATGGAATCAGGACCTTGGCTTCAGCGACAGCTTTGAGGATTACGACGATTTCGCTCAGGAAATCTTTGGCGATTGGCTGTCGGTTGATGTCGACAAGATGCCGGCTATGCCTATCGCGCTCGGTACCACAAGCAACTATGTGCAGGTGACTTTCCCCGGCGCGAGCACGACTGACAATCTCACAGAGATTGCTCCGATAGTGTTCAATCCGTCCATGACGGAGCCGTCGCTTTCGGTTGACCCTTGGTTTACTCCGGTCAGCGGCAATAAAGAGATAATTTTCTTCAATCCCTATGGCGACCAAGTCAATATCACTCCTACCGACAAGTGGCTTATATCTCCTTTGCAGGCTGTCCGCGACAACTATGTGGTGAGGTTCTGGGCTGTCGGATACGATTGGCCTGAAGAGTTGGAGATATGTGTTTCAACTACCGACACCGAAATCGATTCTTTCACGAAAGAGGCGGATATAACCACAAGCTGTTATGGCGAGTGGACTCAATACGAGATGGATTTGTCGAAATATTCCGGCCAAAGCGTTTACATTGGCATACATTGTGTCAGTGTGGGTGGCTGGGTTTGTTTGTTCGACGATTTCTATGTAGGTCCGGCAGAAGAGGGCGAGCTTGCTTATGTGGGCAATGTGCTTTCTTATGAGGTGTTCCTCGACGGTGTGTCGCAAGGCACGACGGATACTCCGTCATTTGCCATTTCCGGTGTGGCTCCGGGTCGGCATACCATAGGCATAGAGGCTCGTTATGCGTCGGGTGTTTCCGAGCGTGCGGAGTACACGTTCAGCACCGATGCCGGCATAGAGGATGCGGCTGATGGCGGTGTCGTTGTCTATGGGGCATCCGGAGCTGTATGTATAGACGCTACTTTTGACGGTGAAGTGGAAGTGTTCACTTTGGCGGGGCAACGTATAGTTGAAGAGCCGCTTCAGAAAGGCAACGCCTCTTTTGCTGTACCTGCCGGAATGTATGTCGTGAAATTTAACGGCAAGGCCTACAAAGTGATGGTAAGATAATTTGCGCTGAGGCATTAACGTAAACCGATAAGTTGGTTTTATTAACGCCGGTGTCGAGGCGTAATGTGTAAGGAAAAGGAGGGCGACTTTGCCTTCCTTTTTTGTTTCTGCTATGTTAGGCTGCACAATCTTACTGTTCCGCTTGCCCCGAATCAGGTCTTGCTGTTGCAATCCCGCAGAGAGCTCGTGGGGTCCGGTGTAATAACACGCGAGCGGAGATGACTTGGTGATAGCTACGTAGTGGCGACACTTCAAAGAACCTCATGCAAGCGAAGCGCAGCTTGATGTGGTTATATCCATGCCCTACGGCATCGTAGATGTCGCACTTATATGCTTTTCGCAGTGGCGCGTTCTATTTTATTGTACCGTTTATAATAATTAACATTTTATAATAATCTTATTTTCAAATAATTGTGGTAAAAAAGAGGATTTGTTGAGAAAAAAGTTGCAAAAACATTTGGTTTGAGAGCTGATGTTGATGTACCTTTGCACTCGCAACCCACAAAAATGGGGTTGAAAAGTTCTTTGAAGTAATGCGATAAGGAAGCGTTTAATGATAAGAGACAAGGGAAGAGGGCGGAAGCCCTCCGTCAATGTGATACAGAGACGCCGGGAGCCAACACGGGGCGCTGTTTGGGAAGAGAAAAGAATAGAACAAGATAAACAGCGGAGAGTTTGATCC
>CALUMI010000055.1 GCA_944321725.1 uncultured Muribaculaceae bacterium | reverse complement strand
CTAATAGAACTGCAAGAACTCTAATAAAACCTTTACTTTGCATTTTGATTAGTTTTGTATATTAAATTTTAATTTGCGCTTTTAATCAGGGTGCAAATATACATCATTTATTTCAAGTTGGAAATTTTTCCACCTCGTTTTTAGCGCATTCGGCTCCACTTTTAGGCATCCCTGACATATTCGTTGCCCGAACTTACGGCAATGAGCCAACGGCATCTGTCACGGCACACTATGAAAAATTTTCAACCTTAAGGAATATTCCACAAAATAAGGCGGTTAAATTCGTTGCAGTCGGCAATTTAATCCCGCTGCGGCTCAAACAGCGACAAATAGCGGCGCGCCACTGCCTGCTCCGAAAACCTTTCCTCAACACCGCGATGAAGCCGCTCCCTGTCTTGTTGTCGGGCTATAGCCCAAAGCAATCCTGCCGCCAAATCGTGAGTGTCGGGATAACGGGCAAGGTAGCCATTCTCCAAATGGCTGATAATGTCAGACTGCCCGCCATGGCTGAACGCCACAGACAGACAGCCGGCCGCCTGTCCCTCGACAAGAGTTGTCGGCAGCGTTTCGAAATGCGACGACGACACCACCACATCGCACGCTCCATAGATTTCCGACACACGCTCCGGCCTCACCGGCCCTATCCAATCATACGGAAGTCTTATTTTAGAGAGCAACGACCTGTCGCGAATGCTACCAAAAAGCGTCAATTTCATCATTGCCGCTTTCTCCGGGTAATTATCCGCAATCTCATTGACGGCGGCAATCAGCAGCTCAAAGCCTTTTATAGGGTCATCAAGCCGCGCTGCCCCCATTGCGACAACCTTTTTCGAGACATCCCCTTTGCGATGCCAATCAAACTGTCCGACAGGCACGGCATTAGGTATCACCGTCAACGATTTATCCCTTAGCAGCGAACTTTCACGGCACCTGTCGGCAAGCCAATGGCTGACAGGCACAAAACAAACATCCGATTTTTCAAAAACACGCTTTTTCCGTGTCCATATTTTATGCGACAAATCGCGCGGCGAGCGGGAGCCAAGATAAGGGCATCTTCCGCACTCGCGCTTATAGCCCTCACAGTCGCAGGCATGGTGGCAAATTCCTGTGCAGCACCACATATCGTGCATTGTCCATATTATTTTTTTCCCCGTTTTGCAAAGCCGCTCGACGTCGCGCAGCGACAACATGCCCTGATTTATCCAATTTATGCACACCACATCCGCACGCCTCACCCACTCGTGCGACAACACATCCACGCCACAGCATGCGGTCGAAACCTTAAAGAGATTATCACGTGAAAAGCCATTACGCATGAAAATTTTAAGCCGCTCGGTATAGAAAGCCCATTTATATTGCTCGGGAGTGCCGGCCACAGCCACACGCTCGTCGCCCGAGCGCCGGTCTACCACAAGCATACGCGCGTCGACGCCCAGTCCGCACAACGCCCGCATCAGGCGAAACGAAACCACCGCCGCCCCGCCTGTGGCATCCGAAGTGTTGAGTATCACGACTTTCATATCAACGGCGTTTAAACAATGCGCGAATATCGATTTTCTCTTTTTTCACAATCAGCATAACAAACAGCGCGAGGAAAAACGTGCCAAGCAAAAATCCCTGCCATCCTTGCAATGCGGCAAACCTGTCAACCGCAAACAGCACTCCTGCCGCAATCACATAAACAGCTATCGACTTCAGGTCATAACCGATAGGGTATTTTCTTTGTCCCACAAAATACGACAGCAGCATAGCCACGCCGTAGCCGGCAAATCCTGCCCACGCGCAAGCCATATAACCGTAAACCGGCACAAATATCACATTGATTGCTATAAGCACGGCGCATCCGGCAAACGAGAAATAAGCTCCCCATTTTGTCCGGTCGATAAGTTTGTACCAGAACGACAGATTGAAATACACACCCATAAATATTTCCGCCGCCATTACAATCGGCACTACTTTCAACCCCTCCCAATAGTCGGGCGCAAGGATATACTTCAATATATCGATATAGAACTCTACGGCAAGAAATGCCAACAACGTGAATATGATGAAGTACTTCATCGCCTTGGCATACATCTCCTTGCTGTCCTTATCCTTGCTTTTTCCGAACACAAAAGGCTCGTAAGCATAACGGAAAGCCTGAGTGAGCATAGCCATTATCATCGCTATCTTGCTTGCCGCTCCATATATCCCAAGCTGAATGCTGCCGTCGCTCCCCGCATAGACATGACGAAAAATAATCTTGTCGGCCACCTGATTCAATATGCCGGCAATCCCGAGTATCAATATCGGATAGGAATATTTCAGCATCCGTTTTGCCAACGGCTTGTCGAACCCCGCACGGAATTTAAGCAGCGGCAACATGAGAGCCATTACCACAGACGTACAGACCAAATTGAAAAAGAAAGCGTAAACCACGTCGCTGCCGCCCATCCCCACATAATAAATCAGATTAAGGGAGATATTAAGGACAATGAACAGCAACTTCAAAGCGGCGAATTTCACAGCGCGTTTTTGATAGCGCAAATATGCGAACGGGATACATTGAAAAGCGTCCATAGCCACAACTATAGCCATAAATCCTATGTACCACGGATGCGTCCCATAACCCATCGCTCCGGAAATCTGCGGCAAAAACGCCATGCAGAGCGCAATGAAAACCGCAGATGTCGTACCCACCATTATCAGCACTGTGGAATAAACCCTTTCGGGGTTTTCCTCCTCTTTGTTGACAAAACGGAAAAACGTTGTTTCCATTCCGTAAGTGAGCAGCACCAGCAGCAAGGCTGTCCACGCATACACCTCCGTGACTACACCATATCCTCCTGACGCTGCCGACATGGCACTCGCATAAATCGGAACCAACAAATAGTTGAGAAACCTGCCGACAATACTGCTCAACCCGTAGATTGCCGTTTCTTTCGCCAATGACTTCAGTCCTGCCATTATTTCTTCACTTAAGCTCTGCTTCCTGTCAATATATTCAACAAACCCGGCAAAAATTTACGCATCAGCACATACAAAGCGACGCACACCGCAACCGCAAGCAGCGGCGTGAGAAGGTACTGCAAAACCTGTAGGAGTTCCCCTAGCCAAAATTAACAATTTGTTAGTCACAGCGGAGCATTGTGGCACAATCATTATATTGTGTGTCGCATAAATAAAAAAATTGCTGTTTTTAACAGTCTTATTACTAAATATTTTTTTCAGCCTGCCATGTTTCACAATCCCATAGAAAGTACCGATTGTGAAAACCACCGCCGACATAATGAAAAACGGATATACAATGCCGCCAATGTTCGACGACGTACCCCCAAATACAATTTCCGCACACAGCAAAACAACATAAACAACGGCAAGTCCTTTCTTGTTCCAACTCCAAAATTTTTCGGCAAACGCTATTTTATAAATACCGAAATACGCCCCCACCGAAAAATAGAACACCGTGCTTATTGTCAGTCCCGGTACTGTTACCCATATCCCTGAAACATAGCAAAACGACAACAAAGCAAGCCAACAGACTCTACCTTTCCGCACCAAAACATAAATCAATGGAGAAATAAGCGACATGACAATCAAATCCCTTATAAACCAAAACGGTATCAAATACGGGCTTGTCATTATCTTTTGGCCGCCTATCCAATTATAGTTATCCTCTCCCCATTGTATGCAATTCCAATATAGGCTCAGCCCTTTTTCCCTGACCAAATCAAAAAAACCGCCAAAGTTACCCTTAACGGTAAACACCGCAAAAACGTAAGCCAACGCTATTGTAATCCACAGAATATATGGCACAAACAGCGTCTTAAACCGCTTCTTAATCTTTTGAGCGTAAACTTGAAACGTCAGTTGGTCGACCTTACAAAAAAACAGATAGCCGGAAATCACAAAAAACACAGGGACAGCCATTTGCGGCAGCACCAAAGAAAACGTGACCCTGAAAAAATCAGAAAGGTCGAAACCGTTTTGCCACCACAAACCGCCGACGGAAGGCAACGCGGCGCCGAAACTGTGGATGAACACCACACATACGGCAAGGGGAAACCTCAACGCGTCGATTGTCTGCGACTGCAATTTGTTTTTGTCCAAAACCTCTCCACTACTCATAACCTTGTATTGTATTTTATTTCATTCTGTTTTTTGCAAAATAATAGTCGAGCACCTCACGGGCGGCAACAAACGAGCTTTGCCGGCTTGCCAACACGCTTTCCTGCTTTTTCCTCAGCATGGCCTCTATTTCAGGGTCATTGTAGAAATGCGACTTCAAATGCTCGTCGATTGTTTCATACATCCAATATTTCTCCTGCCCTATGCGTTTCTGCCCGAAGTACCCGTTACCTTTCACAAAATCAAAATAACGGTCAATCATGCCCCACACTTCATCAATGCCCAACTCATAATACCCCGAGTAGGTAAGCACCTCCGGTATCCAGCCCGACTCTGTGGGCGGAAACAGATGCAGCGCGTTTTGGAATTGCGCTTTCGCAAGCATCGCGCGCTCCACATTGTCGCCATCGGCCTTGTTAATGACAATGCCATCGGCCATTTCCATGATTCCGCGCTTTATTCCCTGCAACTCGTCGCCTGTTCCGGCAAGCTGTATCAAAAGGAAGAAATCGACCATCGAGTGTACAGCCGTTTCACTCTGTCCCACTCCGACCGTTTCCACAAAAATGTTGTCATATCCGGCAGCCTCACAAAGCACAATGGTTTCGCGCGTTTTCCTTGCCACTCCGCCAAGCGAGCCCGCCGACGGGCTGGGACGGATGAACGCGTTTGACTGCTGCGACAATTTTTCCATGCGTGTCTTATCACCGAGTATGCTGCCCTTCGTCCGCTCGCTGCTCGGGTCGATTGCAAGCACCGCAAGTTTTCCTCCACGCTTCAGCACATGCAGGCCAAACACATCAATCGACGTGCTTTTGCCCGCGCCCGGCACTCCGGTTATGCCTATGCGCCTCGAATTACCCGCATAAGGCAGGCACTTCTCTATCACTTCCTGCGCAAGCTGCTGATGCTCCGCCGCCTGACTTTCCACCAAAGTAACGGCACGGCTCAACACCGTCACATCACCTTTAAGAATACCTTCAACGTATTCTCCCGCCGTCATAAGGCGTTTCCGCTTATGCGGCCTAAAATAAGGATTGACTTGCGGAGGCTGGGCAATTCCGCCGTTCACTGTCAGACCGGTATATTCTTCAGCATTCTCAGGATGTTCCATATATTTCTATGTTTTCAAATTTATCGTTTTCCGACTATACGTATCAACTTATTCGGATTGGCGGGATCGTTGGTCATCAGCATCAAGGCGCCGTTAAGCACATCGCCGTCCTCCTTCGACCCGTCAACCGCAACACCGACAGTTGCCGTGCCGCCCGGCTCTATCACGAGAGGTGTTGTGATATCGACGGAAACAGCCCTATCGGCCGACGCGACACGGGTTATCCGCAACTCTGATTTTCCCGTATTTTTAATGGTCAACATCTGTTTTTCCGATTTTGTTCTGCCGTAATTCTCAAAGACAAGACGGTCTTTGCCGAAAATCGCGCAAGGCGCATTCTCAAAATCGGCTGAGGCTTGATAATCAGGACTCGCTATCATCGTATATGTCGCCGGAATATATACTGTTTCCCCCGCAATATTCAACGGCAACGTCAATTTACCCGTTCCAAAATCCGAATGCTTGTCGGCAGTGAAAGCGACGGACAGACAGCATAATCCCGACGGAGGAACCGTATCGGGCAACACTTTGCCGGCAACATGCTCCGGCAAATTTCCAAAGCTCACGACAACCGTGTCGCGCAAAGGGTTATAGCAATAAATTCTTCTGGTGCGCCGTGTGCCTATCGGCATCTCGCCAAACACAAACTCTTTCCGGGTGACGCGCAACGCGCCCAACGATTCCGGGTAACGGCTTGCAACGGTCTGCTCCGACGGTATGACATCACCTATGATACAGAGCCTGTATGTCTTGCCTTCAGTGACAACCCATATTTGTTTGTCGAACGGGCCGGGTCGTCCGGCAGGGTTATAGGCCACCGGCAACACGACAGTATCGCCCGGCAATATGGCAGAAGTGTCGGGCTTTGCGGTAGTGCAGCCGCACGACGACCGCACCCTGCCTATCTTCACCGGAGAGGTTCCGGTATTTACGCCTGTGAAATATCTTACGGCTTTGCCATCCGTTTCCCTGATTGTTCCGAAATCCAACAAATCGGGCTTCCACACCAACTGCGCCGGCGCCGGCAGCGACAACAAGAGCAAAACAGAGGCAAATGCAGATTTCAACCAACCGCTCCTCATATCCGCTATTTCATAGCCGGTATGACATTGCCTTTAATACGCACCACCTCCGTATTGTTGCTCGTGCGCACCTCCACTGATTTGTCGAACGCGCCTGGTCTTCCTTTTGGCACGTATGTCACTTTTATATAGCCTTTTTCACCCGGGCGGACAGGCTGTTTCGGATACTCCGGTCGGGTACATCCGCATTGCGCCCTTGCCGAATAAACCAACAGCGGCGTACTGCCCGTGTTGGTGAACTCAAAATTATAGCTTACCGGGCCTTTGCTCTCCTGTATGTAGCCAAAATCGTGCACTTTCACCTTGAACGTTATTTCTCCGCTTTTGCCGTCTTTGGCTACTACCGCAAAAGCTACACACAGCATTGCCGCTAACATTAAGACTATCCTTTTCATTGCCTGATAATTGTTTTTTTTAACCTACCGCGTCATTTTCACGCTTATACAGCCAATATATTGCATGGACAATTCCTTTCCTGCCTTCTTGACTTCCATAACAAACTTGTCTGTTTCGTGGAGCATAGCGGACTCGAACCGCTTGCCTCGACACTGCCAGTGTCGCGCTCTACCAGATGAGCTAATGCCCCGTCATCCTACTTTCTTGCCGGATGCAATATCTTTTCGTACTCTCCCGGCTTGGCAAACATCTCGGCAACCGTATCCATTGCCTCGTCGCTTTTCAAGCCCGCTATAACTATCCCTTTCTGATAATAATAGCGTTTCAGTATCTCAGGCATAAGTATCTCCTCTATCGACTTGCGATTATGGTCGAGATCCTGCTCAAGATTGTGGTGAAGCAATTTGGCGAGAGCGTCGAAAGCGGCTTTCGTCGAGTCGTTCATATAGCCTTCCGTTTCAGCCGTTTCGCGCAGCTGCTCAAGCCCCGATTCGCAAACTTTGTCGTAATTGAATTTTTCCGGATCGATAAACCGCTTGAAGTCGGCAAACACGCTGTCGGTTATGACAAACTCCTTAGCCGGAGCTATGGTTTTGTGCCCGGCAACAAATTTCGTCGCGAAATCAAAAGCCCAATTATCACGTATAATATTATATGTCAACCGGTTGATTTTTCCCCAATCCACAGATATGTCGGGAGTGATGCCGCCACCGTCGCGCACCTCCCTGCCCCCTGCCGTATGAAACACCGTCGTCAGGCTGTCAGGAATGCGCCCAACACTGCCGTCGGGATTTCTGTGGGAATAATCTATAGCCTGTATCAGACGGCCGCTCGGTATGTAGTATTTTGCTATCGTCAGTTTCAGCATGTTGTCGTAAGGGAGGCTGCGGGTGGACTGCACCAACCCTTTACCGAAAGAGCGGCTGCCTACTACAACGGCCCTGTCGAGATCCTGCAAAGCTCCCGCCGTTATTTCCGCCGCAGAGGCCGTACCGCCGTCGATGAGCACAACCAACGGTATTTTCTCGTCGACAGGCTTTTGCGTCGTCTTGTAAATTTTCTCATTTTGCTTTACACGCCCTTTTGTGCGCAGCACCTCCGTGTTTTTCGGGACAAAAAGATTGACTATCTTCACGGCGCTTTCCAATATGCCACCGCCGTTTCCGCGCAAATCGAGAACAACATACTTCACGGAAGGATTCTTTTTAATTTCAACAAGGGCGTTTTTCACCTCTTCCGGCGAGTTCTCATTGAACGTGGTGAGCACAATATATCCCGCACCGTTGTCCATCACATCATAATACGGGACAGACGGTATCTGTATCTTCCTCCGGGTTATGTCGAACGTCAGGATGCTGTCAGCCGCATAAGGCCTCTTCACTGTCACCTTCACATTCGTGTTGGCCTGCCCTTTCAGCCGCTCGCTCACCTTCGATGTGGTCCAGCCGGCAGTTGAGTCGCCGTCAATCATCACAATCTTGTCACCGGCTTTCAGCCCCGCCAACGCCGCCGGACTGCCCTCATAAGGCTCTGAAATCACAACGCCGCCTTTGGTCTGCTGAATGACAGAGCCTATACCGCCATATTCGCCGGTCGACACCATCATAAAATCCTCTCGATCCTCCGCCTTGATATACTCCGTATACGGGTCGAGCTGTGAAAGCATCGCGCCGACAGCCGTATTGATAGTCTTGTCAGGGTCGATGGTGTCAACATAGTTCACTGCCAATTCTTTATACAGGGAGTTGAATATGGTCAGATTGCGGGCAATGGCGGCCTCATTGCTCTCTTTGTCCTTGTCGCCGGCAGAAACCACCACCGACGGCAGAGCCAATGCCGCCAACAACAAAAACAACCATATCCTCGAACATTTATTCATAATCCACAAAATCCTTTTATAATTAGACCGCTAAAGTACACCTATTTTCCCGAATTGGCGTTACGCATATTAATAAATTGCGTTAATATTGTCGATTTTGACAGTTTTTATTGCACAATTAAAAAAATGGTTCTATCTTTGCATCGCAAAAATCGGAACTGCTTCAGTAGCTCAGTTGGTTAGAGCACCTGACTGTTAATCAGGGGG
>CALUMI010000054.1 GCA_944321725.1 uncultured Muribaculaceae bacterium | reverse complement strand
CAAAAGGGTCAATCATATTGTGGCCAAAGGGGACATTCCTGTTTGGCCAAAAGGGTCAAAGTCGCGTGGCTTTTCCACCTGGTTTTGTGTTGGTTTTTCTGCTTTTGCCTTTTGACAGGGCTTGCTCTTGCTGGCAGGAATCACACGCTTGTAAGGATTACTCTCAAACATCTTCTCTATATCAGTCTTTCTTACGAATGCCATTCGGCTGCTCAATCTTGATGCCTTCAACTTGCCGTTAGCCACAAGTTTGTAGATATACTGTCGGGTGCATCCCATCAGAATGGCAGCTTTGGAGAAGGTAAGATACTCCTGATGTTGCAGATCCATGATTGGCTCAATACCGTTAATCAAGTCCTGCTGTCTTTTCTTCCTAAGACGTTTTGCCTCTGCCTGACATTCCTCGGAACAGTATTTCTGCATACCGCTTCTTGGCACGAATGTCTTGCCACAAAATTCACATTTTCTTGTCGGTATCATACTCTTTGATATTGCTATGTTCTACATACTTTGAGTATTCCACCGATGGAGTAAACGGAAGTGAACCATTGACAACCTTTGTCAACCCAGTTCACGATATAACGCTTTTTGCCTATCAGCTTCAAATCTGTCCTCCATCGTAACCACTTGTAAACCCTTGTCAACTACGTTCACGATATGACAAAATAAAAGCTCCGCAAATTCTCCACGGTAGAAATACGCTGCAAAAATATGTGGAAAATCGGGAACTGCCAAAAAGCACTCAGAAAGTGTTAAAAATCAAAGAGTATTGAAAGTCAAGACTTTATGGTTAGTTAATCATAGTAAGTTATGGTTCGTTATAAGGCTCTAAATACAACCGTTGAAAGCGCAAATGCCGATAGATGTGACGCCGTCTGGTATCGTCACGGATGTCAGCTTGCTGCAATCGCTGAAAGCGCCATCGCCGATTGTGGTAACGCTGTCACTTATTGTAAGAGAGGTAATTGAAGTTCCATAAAATGGGGAATAGTTATTATAACTGTTGTTATAGCTTAAATTTCTTCCAAGATATACAGTTTCAAGCGGACAATCGTAAAATAAACCTTCAACAAATTCTGGAAAAGAGGCATTATAATTATATCCTAAATGCAAAATTTTCTTTCCATCTTTGATTACCAATTCCTTGATATTGAAACAGCTATCGAAAGCTCCATTGCCGATTGAGGTGACGCTGTTCGGTATAGTTACGGATGTCAGCTTGCTGCAATCGCTGAAAGCGAAATTGCCGATTGAGGTGACGCTGTTGGGTATCGTCACAGACGTCAGCTTGCTGCAATTGTAAAAAGCGCCATCGCCGATAGAGGTAACGCTGTTCGGTATCGTCACAGATGTCAATCCACGGCAAAGTTTGAAAGCTGAATTGTCGATGGTGGTGACACTGCCGGGTATCGTCACTGATGTCAGCCTATAACACGCGTAGAAAGCTGAATCACCGATTGAGGTGACGCTGTATATGTCATTATTGTATAACACTTGCTTTGGAATCACCACATTTTCATAATAATCGTTTCCCTGATCACTTTGAAATGTGACTTCTGCAGTCTTTTCAGTTGATGATATAATGTTGTAATATATGCCATCAACTTCAAAGTCGTAGGCGTTGGCATTGCTACACGCCAATAGTAACAATGCCAACACAATGTTCTTGTATGTTCTCATAAATTGCGCGTTTTATGAAAAAATCTAACCTCAGTAATTTTAAGCAACTTCATATCATCTTTAGATTCTGTGCTAACATAGCTACTGGGTTCCACCCACGCATCGTATGAGGTGTTAAGCCGGCAGTTGATAAAATTCATTGCTCTGTTGATTAGTTTGGATTTGTTACTGCAATCAAAATCCCCTTCAACGGAAATTTTTACATCCAACGTTTCAGGCTCACAATTAGAGCAGACCGGTTCTTCACTAAATTCAAACACTCCTTTTCTGTAAATTACGTTTAACATAATCATAAATTTTGTGTCCCTCATCTCCCTTTGGAACGGTTTATAATCGGACATAAAAAAGGTGTGGAGAATGTATCTTGTTTCATCTTTAAATCAGGCTTCTCGCATTGCCCACTACAATAGATAAAACAATAGCTCCCACACCAAGATATGCCTATAGTGCTGCCTCGACGGCAGACGTATATGCAACCGATGCAGGTGCTATTGCAAATCATCTTCATTGTAGTAGTCAAATTTTGCGAGAATTTGATTTAAGAAGATAATTTCAATAACACCTTTCAAAAATATGCAGCCCCGGCTTCACGCTCCCGCTCCACTGGAACACATCGCAAAATTAATGAAAAATGTTATTCAAGGAGCTATTTGCACAAAGAAAATCAATCTAATCTGCTAAACAACATCTTTTTATGTTATTTTTTGCAATCCTGACCAATAAAAATCACAGCCATAGAGAAAGGCGGTGTGTCCTTCACTGTTGCAGCTCCATAGAAATTGTTGCCGCAGTTTTATATGACCAATGACCTGTAACGACACATAACCAGAGCCGCAGGCTTAATATCACGATGTCCTCCACTGTTCACGAAGCGGAGCGTAGTTAATAGGGGAGGTGCCCCAACGGGGCGGAGGGGTTTGATGCACTGTCGTGCAGGTTATAAGTTTATATGATTATGAGTCTATAGGTTAGCCGCGGAGCGGCGGCACTTCAGGAGAACCTACGGTAAGCGTAGCGCAGCCGTGGCGGTGGATGGTTGTCTTTCCCCAAGCTGCGCACTACCTACAAAGACTAAATAGTCACAATTAGGTGTCTTGGATAGTGACCCCAAAAAGTTGGGTATAAAAAAGAAGGTGCGCTTTTCGGCACACCTTCTTTGATTTTCAATTGACTTATTTTATTCCTCATCGGCGAGAGGCACGGCCATGTATCCGCGTTTGCCTGTAGGATACAGTCCGGTGATGAACATTACTTTGTTTGGCGACGAGTCGCGCATTATTTCATTGTAGATGTTCTCTACATCGTTTTGTGAGTTGACAGGCACATCGTTGATTGTAAGAATGATAAATCCTTCAGGTATTCCGGCATCCTTGAATTTTCCGGCTTTCAGCCCTGCGACTTGTACACCACCGCTGATTCCGAGCTGTGCTTTAGTTTTTTCAGATACTTTCTTGAATGCGCATCCGAGTGCGGTAAAGTCGGTACTCTTTGTAATGGTGGTGCTGCCTTGTGAGTTCTTGAGAGTAGTGGTTACGGTCTTTACGTTTTTCCCGCGATAGAGCTTGATGGTCACTTTGTCGCCCGGATAAAGGCGGCTCATTGTTTCCTGCATTTCTGCGGAGTTGCGTACTTTTGTGCCGTTCATCTCTATGATCACATCTCCTGATTCTATTCCTGCCTCTTTAGCCGAACTCATGTCCTCGACACTGTTGACATATATGCCTTCGTTGACAGGAGCGTCTATTTTCTTTTGCTCTTTCAGCTCAGGAGTGAGCTCGATGAATGAGATGCCTAATACGGCGCGTTGTACGGTTCCGTATTTCATAATGTCGGTTATTATTTTTTGTACTATAGAGGTAGGGATGGCAAAGGAATATCCTGTGTAATTTCCCGTCTGCGAGTAAATGGCGGTATTGATGCCCACTAATTCGCCTTTGGTGTTGACAAGCGCGCCTCCACTGTTGCCTGGGTTGACAGCCGCGTCGGTTTGTATGAACGCGTCGATTCCCATTTGCCGGCTGTGGGTAGCTGAGCCTATGCTCCGCGCTTTTGCGCTGACTATGCCGGCTGTGACGGTTGATGTGAAGCCGAACGGATTGCCTACGGCAAGTACCCATTCTCCAACTTTCAGGTCATCGGAATTGCCGAAAGAGATGGCGTTAAGCCCGTCGGCGTCGATTTTCAATAGGGCAAGGTCGGTGGCGGCATCTGCGCCTATGACGGTTGCGTTGTATGATTTGTTGTCGTTGAGTGTCACTTCAAGTTTTTCGGCTCCTTCTATGACATGGTTGTTGGTTACGATATATCCGTCTTCTTTGATTATCACTCCCGATCCAAGTCCGAGCTGGCGCGGTTTTGATTCTTGTTGCCTGCGTTGGCTGCCGCTGCCCGGCCCGAAGAAAAATTCAAAAAACGGGTCGCTGAACGGCGATATGCTTTGTTGGCGCGGAGTGGCAAAACTTTTTATGCTGACAACGCAGTCTATCGTGTTTTTTGCCGCCTCTGTGAAATCTGTATCTGTAGATGTGCCTGTGGCCGTCTTTATAAAGAAACTTTCATCGCTGTTTTCTTCTCCTGCCCATATCATGGGTACCACTGTCAGTAATGCTGCTGCCGATATGGAGGCAAACATTAGTTTTCGATTCAATATTTTCATCATACAAATATTAATTTGGTTTCTGATTTAACATTCTCAATCGTTAAAATTAACGATTTGATGCGGCTAAATTACAGCTAATTTTTTTATGTAGGCAACAAATGGTGTTACATTTAAGATAATTTAATCTATAAGTTCGCAAAAATGTCCTGTTTGCAAACGATGTCTAACAAACGTGCTGTTGTGTCAATATCCTGTCAGTCGCCTTCAGCGATTTCTGTCAGCTCTTTCATCTCTTTGTATTCAAGCCATTCGGGGTCTTTCTCGGCATATATTTCAATCGGCAGCAGCTCAAAGCCGGCAAGAGCTTTGTTGAGAAGATGTTGGAATATGCGGGTGTTGAAAGTGTAGAATATCCAATTGCGTTGCCCGTCGCCGGTATAAATTCCTGTAATTATCGCGGCTTTGTCCTTTTTCAGGATACTCTTGATTGCGTCGGTTACTTTTTCCATTAGAGAAGACGTTTCGAAATCGGGCATACCGTTGTCATCAGGCCGGTATTTCCATGTTATTTCTATACGGTCATTGTATTTGCCCGATGCCATTGCGGATTCCAAATTTCTTCGTCCGGTCACCATTATCAGTTTGCCGTTGTCGCTTTCTGTCGGTGTTGTCCACCAATCATCTCCTATCGCTGATTTTTGCATTGTCGTTTAATATTTACGGCAAGGTACTAATAAAATATCGCTTGCCAAAATTTTGTTGTCCATAAACGTTTTCTTAGCCATTTTTTATAACTTTGGGCAAATTTTGGAACTTATGGACAGCAGCAAAAATACAAATGCACAGTTTGAGCATGTAATTTCTTTTTGTCGTGATATTTTCGAAAAAAAACTACACGATTACGGGCCTTCATGGCGCATTATGCGTCCGGAATCGATAACAGACCAGCTTCTTATCAAAGCCAACAGAATAAGGACGTTGGAAACAAAGGGCGAAGCTATGGTTGATGAGGGCGTACGTCCGGAATTTATCGCCATTGTCAATTATGGTATAATCGGGCTCATACAGTTGTCGTTGGGATTTAGCGACGGTAAAGACATATCGTCGGAGAAAGCCATGGAATTATATGACGCTTTCATGAAAAAGACGGTTGAGCTTATGCTCGCCAAGAACCATGATTATGATGAGGCATGGAGATCTATGCGTGTAAGTTCCTATACTGATATTATATTGACAAAAATATACCGCACAAAGCAGATAGAGGACAACAAAGGCGAAACCATTGTTTCGGAAGGAGTGGACGCCAATTATATGGACATGGTCAATTATTCGCTTTTTGCTTTGATTAAATTGGAATATGGCGAATAGTCTTTTTCGATTGGAAGCTATATTTGTCCGTATGCGGCCATTTGCGGTTGTTGCTCTGCGTTGGATAATCGGTGGCGTTTTTCTGTTTTCCGGTTTTTCAAAAGGCATAGATTTGTGGGGTGTAATATATAAAGTTGACGACTATCTTAAGGCTTTCAGTTTGGATTGGGCTTTGCCGTATGCAGGCTTTGTTTCTGTTGTTCTGACAACTTTGGAATTTGTTGTGGGCGCTTTATTGCTTATCGGCTCTTTCCGGCGCGCAACGGTTGTGATTTCATTAGCTATAATGGCTTTCATGTTGCCGTTGACCGCTTATGTCGCGCTTTATAATCCAGTGCCGGATTGCGGATGTTTCGGCGAGGTTTGGGTTATTTCCAACACTGCCACTTTTTGGAAAAATGTCGCAATAACTATATGCCTTGTTTTCCTTATGCGCAAGAACGCCACGGTAAGGAGCATGTATGGCCCTGCCGTGCAATGGCTTACGGTTGTGTTTCCGGCTGTATTCCTGTGGATTGTCATGGCTGTGGGCTATTATGAGCAGCCGCTATTGGATTTCCGTCCATATAAGGAGGGCACTTATGTAACAGGCGAGAGCGTGCAAAATGTGGAGTATCGGCTTATTTATGAGAAAAACGGGGAGAGGCAATCGTTCTCGCTTGATAGTTTGCCTGATACCACATGGACATTTGTTGACCGTGAGGAAGTGAAAAAAGACGTGGCTTCTACAGGAAGGGTTGTAAACCGGATAGCTTTTTTCGATGGCGATTTTGATGTGACGGATGATGTTTTGTCTTCTAATCGTGATATGATGTTGTTGCTTATATCGGATTTGAGTGATGTGAATGTGGCTTCTACTTTTGCCATTAATGAATTGTACAGCTTTTTGTCGGATTCAGGTGTGGCTATGATATGCCTGACTTCCGGCTCTGACGAGGAAATAGATGAATGGCGCGACATTTCAATGGCTGAATATCCGGTTTATAAAATGGACGACACTATGCTGAAAACTATTGCGCGTGGAAATCCCGCATTGGTTCGCGTTGATGACGGCAAAATTTTGTGGAAAACGGCGTTGGATTATGTCGTGTCCGACGAATTGCTGAGCCGTGAAGGCATGTCGGACGACAATGTGCGTCTGCTTGTCGTATTGTCCGCTGCTTTGATATTGGTTATGTTGGCATTGTTGGCGGTCAATCGCACTCCGTTGCTCATTAAATTTACGATGCGTTTGAAAAAGAACAGAAAAAAGAAGTAACTTTGCACAAGTATTGAAGGTATTATTAAAATTCAAAAATATGAGAAAAAACATTGTTGCAGGAAACTGGAAAATGAATACCACTCTCCAAGAGGGTATAGAGTTGGCTAATGACGTAAACGAGGCACTAAAAGCCCGCACACCTAATTGTGATGTTGTAATTTGTGTGCCTTTCACTCATTTGGCTTCTGTAAATGCCGTTATTGATACGGATAAAGTAGGTCTGGGCGCTGAAAACTGCGCGGATAAGGCAAGCGGAGCATATACCGGTGAGGTGTCGGCAGCGATGGTGGCTTCTACTGGCGCAAAGTATGTTATACTCGGACACTCCGAACGCCGTCAATATTATCATGAAACTGCGGAAATATTGAAAGACAAGGTTGAATTGGCTCTTGCCAATGGCCTTACTCCGATATTCTGTATAGGAGAAGTGCTTGAGGAGCGTGAGAATGGCACGTACTTTGATGTCGTAAAATCTCAGGTTGAAGGCTCTTTGTTTGGTCTTTCCGCTGAAGATTTTGGTAAAATAATCCTTGCTTACGAACCGGTTTGGGCCATAGGAACAGGAAAAACAGCTACGGCAGAACAGGCTGAGGAGATACATGCGTTTATCCGCAAAACCATTGCTGATAAATATGGTGATACTGTGGCTGAGAACACTTCGATTCTTTACGGTGGCAGCTGCAAGCCGTCGAATGCCAAAGAACTGTTTGCAAAGCCTAATGTAGATGGCGGTTTGATAGGTGGCGCGGCATTGAAAGCTGATTCCTTCATGGGAATTGTTGACGCGTTTTAAAAATAAGATTGTTTCATAATTGTTTTGGCGGGCCGCAAAATGAAGTGAAAAATTCACTAATTTTGTAGCCCGTTAATATTTTATGTAATATGAGAGTGATTTTATCAACATTGCTTCTTGTCGTATTGTGTGCGGCGGAATTATTTGCTGCAGATAGCGATGCCTTGCCGGAAGAAAGGAGCATTGTCGACAGTTTGTCAATGCGCTCACAAGGCCGTATAACTGTGAACCAGCCCGCGTCTTTGGCAAAACGTATATTGAGGGATACGGTTTCAACAGTAGAGAATGCGGATAATCATCGCGAGTTGACGCCGGGCACTATGGTGGTTCACAAAGCCGGTTACCGCATACAGGTATATTCTGACAACAATCAGCGAATGGCTCGTGCCAATGCCGAGAGAATCGCTTCGCAAATATCATCGCAATATCCGCTGCTTGGCGTTTATATGGCATATAAAGCCCCTTATTGGCGTCTTAAAGTAGGAGATTTTCTTACAAGGGAAGAAGCTGTGGATATGATGGCTGAGTTGAAAAAATCATTTGGCTCGCTTGCGGCGGAGATGATTATTGTCAGAGATAGGATTAATGTTATAGAGTAATGGTTCAAAAAAAGATAGATAATTTGGATTATTCCGTTGTCGAGCAGATAGCGGAGCATTATAAAAGTATATTGACACTGATTGGAGAGAATCCTGAACGTGACGGTTTGAAGAAAACGCCTATGCGTGCTGCCAAAGCCCTTGCGTATCTTACGTCAGGCTACCGCAGGAATCCTGCAGCAGTACTGCGTTCAGCCATATTCGATTATTCCGGCTCAAAAATGGTGATAGTGCGCGACATTGAGTTTTATTCTCTTTGTGAACACCATATCCTTCCTTTCTACGGGCATATTTCGATAGGCTATATCCCTGACAACGGAATTGTGGGTTTGAGCAAGATAGCTCGACTTGTGGATGTGTTTGCGCGCAGACTGCAAGTGCAGGAGCGATTGACAAAGGAAATATGCGACACGCTTTCAGATATATTGAACACTTCAGGTGTTATAGTGTATTGTGAGGCGGAACATTTGTGCATGAAAATGCGCGGAGTGGAAAAAGAGGATAGTGTGACTTCTACCATTGAGTATAATGGCGTTTTTACTGACACTTCATACCGTCAGGAATTTTTTAATCTGTTGCATCTGAAAAGATAATCGCTGTTAATGTTGTTGAGGGTTAATGAGTTAGTCGCAAGTGTAGATTTTTTGTGGAAAAAAGCCTTTCTAATACTTGCGTGATTAAAAAAACGTGCATATCTTTGCAACCGCAAAAGGGGTTCAGCCTTTGAGGCGACGCGAAAATAGCTCAGTTGGTAGAGCACGACCTTGCCAAGGTCGGGGTCGCGGGTTCGAGTCCCGTTTTTCGCTCAAG
>CALUMI010000053.1 GCA_944321725.1 uncultured Muribaculaceae bacterium | reverse complement strand
ACCTCTATTTCTCAAATAATTCGCTAAAAGTTTATTCTTCAATCGGTTAAGTCAAACCGATAAAAATCTAAAATATAAATGCAAAGTTTTTGAGGTTAATTTTGTTTGCTGATGCTTTTTTGCGTTGTTATGTGGATAAATGAAAAATATAATTCGTAAATTTGTCTGATTTATGATGTTGAAAAAACGATAAGAACAAAATACAACCTAAAAATTCAAAAAACTCATCATTAGTTATGGCAGAAACAAGAGAAAAATTGTTCGACCAATTTCCGCCGGTTTCCACTGAAACTTGGAAAGCAAAAGTGATTGCTGACCTTAAAGGCGCTGATTTCGACAAGAAATTGGTGTGGAGAACGAATGAGGGCTTCAATGTGCAGCCTATGTACCGTGCTGAGGACATCAAAGATTTCAAGACAACGGATTCTCTTCCCGGTGAGTTCCCATACGTAAGAGGAACGCGTACCGACAATGAGTGGTATATCCGTCAGAATATTGTTGTCGACGATGTGGCAGCGGCCAATGCCAAAGCAAAAGATCTTCTGACGAAAGGGGTAACGTCTTTCGGTTTTAAGGTGAAAGATGCTCTTTCTGCGGAAGATATGGAAAAACTTCTTGCAGGAATAGATTTAGAGAAGACTGAGATTAATTTCGAGTCATGCCCACGCAATGCGGTTGCGATTACGAAGTCGTTGGTTAAATATCTTGAGTCAGCGGGTAAGGCAGATGTGTTCAAAGGCTCTGTCAAGTTTGACCCGTTTGTGCGTCTGTTGAAGCACGGATTGGATTTCAAAGGCGATTTGGCGGACATCGCTAAAGAGTTGGTGGCAGCGGCTACAGCTGTAAAGGGGCTTCGGGTGTTTACGGTCGACTCTGTAATTCTCAGCGATTCCGGCGCATATATAGCGCAAGAGCTCGGAATGGCACTCGCTTGGGGCAATGAATGGATGGCTCAGCTGACTAATGCCGGAATCCCTGTTGATGAGGCGGCAAAGCGCGTAAAATTCAATATGGGCATTACCTCAAACTATTTCATGGAAATAGCAAAATTCCGCGCAGCACGTATGCTGTGGGCTCAAATCGTAAAACAATATAAGCCGGAATGCGACTGTTCGTGCAAGATGTCCATTCATGCCGCCACCACGAAGTTCAACCAGACTATTTTCGACGCTTACGTCAATCTGCTGCGCACGCAGACAGAAGCCATGTCGGCAGCTCTTGCCGGTGTCGACTCAATGACTGTCACGCCGTTTGACGCGCAATATAAGAATCCCGACGACTTCTCTGAAAGGCTCGCCCGCAACCAGCAGCTTCTATTGAAAGAAGAGAGCCATTTGGACAAAATCACCGATCCGGCGGGAGGCTCTTATTATGTGGAAACTCTTACGCTCTCGATTGCGGAAGTGGCATGGAAACTGTTCATCGAGATTGAGGATAAAGGTGGGTTCTATGAGGCGTTGAAAACCGGTTGGATACAAGAGCAGATTATCGAGTCGTCGAAGAAGCGCCACACAGACGTTGCCCGCCGTAAGGAATCGTTGCTCGGTACAAACCAATTCCCGAATTTCAATGAGGTGGCAGGCGATAAAATAGAGACCGACGGTTGCTGCAAGTGCGGATGCGGTCATCATGCCGACGACGAGGCCGGTGCCGTTGCCTCCATTCCGACTACACGCGCCGCAAGCGATTTCGAGGCATTGCGTCTTGCAACCGAGAAATCAGGCAAACGTCCGAAAGTGTTTATGCTTACGATAGGCAACCTTGCCATGCGCCTTGCCCGCTCGCAATTCTCTTCCAACTTCTTTGCTTGCGCCGGTTATGAGATTATCGACAATCTTGGCTTTGCCACAGTGGAAGAGGGAATCAACGCGGCTATGGAGAAGAAAGCCGACATAGTTGTTTTGTGCTCGAGTGACGATGAGTATGCCGCTTATGCGCCTGAGGCTTACAAATTGCTTGCCGGACGCGCGGAATTTGTTGTTGCCGGAGCGCCGGCTTGTATGGATGAATTGAAATCGGCAGGGATAGAGAATTTCATACATGTGCGTAGCAATGTGTTGGAAACATTGCAGGCTTTTAATGCTAAACTTTTAAAATAACGAACGACTATGAGACCTAATTTTAAAAATATAGATATTAAATCGGATGCTTTCAATGTTGCGCACAATCCGATTGCAGAGGGAGAAAAATGGGTTACTCCGGAACTTATCTCAGTGAAGCCGATTTATACGAAATCGGATTTGGAAGGATTGGAGCATTTGGATTATGTTGCCGGCATACCTCCTTATTTGAGAGGCCCGTATAGCGGAATGTATGCCATCCGTCCATGGACAATCCGTCAATATGCCGGATTTTCGACTGCGGCTGAGTCGAATGCGTTCTATCGCCGTAATCTTGCTTCCGGGCAAAAAGGCTTGTCGGTTGCCTTCGACCTTCCGACACATCGCGGCTACGATGCCGACCATCCCCGTGTTGTGGGCGATGTCGGAAAAGCCGGTGTTTCGATTTGCTCGGTTGAGGACATGAAAGTGCTGTTCGACGGGATTCCTTTGAACAAGATGTCGGTTTCCATGACAATGAACGGCGCGGTGCTTCCCGTACTTGCGTTTTATATAAATGCCGGACTTGAGCAGGGCGCAAAATTGGAGGAAATGGCCGGTACCATACAGAACGACATTCTGAAAGAGTTCATGGTGCGCAACACCTATATTTATCCGCCGGAATTTTCAATGCGTATTATTGCCGATATTTTTGAGTTTACTTCCAAGAACATGCCGAAGTTCAATTCTATTTCCATTTCCGGCTATCACATGCAGGAAGCCGGCGCAACTGCCGATATAGAATTGGCTTATACGCTCGCCGACGGATTGGAGTATCTGCGAGCAGGTGTCAACGCCGGTATGGATATCGACGCTTTCGCTCCGCGTTTGTCGTTCTTCTGGGCAATAGGCATGAATTTCTTCATGGAAATAGCCAAAATGCGCGCCGCACGTATGTTGTGGGCTAAGATTGTGAAGCAGTTTAACCCGAAAAATCCGAAATCGCTTGCTTTGCGCACGCACTGCCAGACATCAGGCTGGTCGCTTACGGAGCAAGACCCGTTCAACAATGTCGGACGCACATGTATCGAGGCTATGGGCGCGGCTCTCGGACACACACAGTCGCTGCACACCAACGCCCTCGATGAGGCTATTGCTTTGCCTACCGACTTTTCCGCGCGCATAGCACGTAACACGCAGATTTATATACAGGAAGAAACTTACATCACGAAAGAAATCGACCCGTGGGCAGGTTCTTATTATGTGGAGGCTCTTACAAACGAATTGGCTCATAAAGCGTGGGAGCACATACAGGAAATCGAGAAACTTGGCGGTATGGCAAAGGCTATCGAAACGGGAATACCAAAACTTCGTATAGAGGAGGCCGCCGCACGCACACAGGCCCGTATCGATTCCGGCAAACAGACCATTGTCGGTGTGAATAAATATCGTTTGGAGAAAGAAGATCCTATCGATATTCTTGAGATTGATAACACAGAAGTGCGTAAAGAGCAGATCGAGCGTCTTAACTACTTGAAATCGCACCGCGACAACGATGCCGTTAAGAAAGCGTTGGCCGACCTTACTGAATGTGTGCGCACGAAGAAAGGCAATTTGCTCGATTTGGCGGTGAAAGCAGCTGCCGTAAGAGCTACTTTGGGAGAAATTTCAGATGCCTGCGAAGAGGTCGTAGGGCGTTATAAAGCAGTAATAAGAACTATTTCAGGCGTGTATTCATCAGAAACCAAACAAGATCCGGACTTCATCAAGGCGCAGCAAATGTGCGAAGAGTTCGCCAAGAAAGAAGGCCGTCAGCCGCGTATCATGATTGCAAAGATGGGGCAGGACGGACATGACCGTGGCGCGAAAGTAGTGGCAACCGGTTATGCCGATTGCGGATTTGATGTGGATATGGGACCGTTGTTCCAAACTCCGGAAGAGGCGGCACGTCAGGCAGTTGAGAACGATGTGCATGTGCTTGGCGTTTCATCGCTTGCTGCCGGCCACAAGACACTTATCCCTCAAGTTATTGCCGAGCTTAAAAAACTCGGGCGCGAGGACATCGTTGTGATAGCCGGCGGTGTAATTCCTCCGCAGGACTATGATTTCTTGTATAAGGCGGGGGTAGCGGCCATCTTCGGTCCGGGTACCCGTATTCCGCAGTCTGCAATCAAGATTATAGAAATATTGAACGCTGCTGAATAAGCCTGTGTTGTCATTCATTGATGCTTCCTTTGTCCGTCTTTCCCTATGCGGCAAAGGAAGCATTTTTATGGGTGGAAATTCTATATTATTGCTATATTTGCGCAGGTATGAAAGTTGTAGTTGCGTCTGATAAGTTTAAGGGGTCGCTTTCATCGCGCGAGGCGGCCGATGCCATTGCGAGTGGCATTCTGTCGGTGTTGCCTGATTGTGATATTGTGAAACTTGCCGTTGCTGATGGCGGTGACGGCACGGCTGACGCGTTGGTGACATCTTTGGGCGGATTTTGTGTGGAGAAAATTGTGGCAGGGCCTTTGTTTCAGTCCATATCCGCTCGATATGGTGTTGTAAATGGCGATACGGCCGTGCTTGACGTGGCTTCGGCCTCAGGTCTTGCCTTGCTTTCCAAGCAGGAGATGAATCCTTTAAAAACTACTTCATTAGGGACAGGTGAATTGATTAGGGACGCTATAGGGCGGGGCTATCGTAAATTTATGCTGGGACTTGGCGGGAGCGCGACCAATGACGCGGGTATGGGCATACTTTGCGCTTTGGGTTATCGCTTTCTTGACGATGGCGGAAATGAGCTAAAGCCTTGTGGAGCAAGTCTTGCCAAAGTCAGAGTGGCAGATGCTTCCGCAGCGATGCCGGAATTGCGGGAATGCGAATTTGTATTGTTGTGCGATGTGAGTGCCGCATTTTATGGCAAAGAAGGCGCGGCTTATGTGTTTGCTCCGCAAAAAGGTGCTTCGGATGAGGATGTGAGATTGCTTGATGACGGGTTGCGGTCGTTTGCCGGTGTGTTGGAAAATAATTTCGGGAAAAATCCGCAAGATGAGAAATATTCCGGAGCGGCGGGCGGAATCGCCGGAGGCTTGTGGTGTGCGCTTGGCGCGGAAATGGTTTGCGGGACAGACGCGGTGCTGCAAGCTATAGATTTTGAACGTTATGTAGCCGATGCCGATTTTGTGGTTACGGGCGAGGGGATGATGGACAGGACAACTCTGCTTGGTAAGGCTCCCTATGGAGTGTGCCGGGCTTCTGCCGGACGCAATGTCCCTGTTATTGCTTTCGCGGCGGTTGTAGATGATAGTGAGTTGCTTAACAAGGCGGGATTTACGGCTGTATTTTCGATATTGCCCGGCGTTATGGAAAAATCTCTCTCGATGCAGCCGGACGTGGCGTATGGCAATTTATGCCGCGCGGCTTCGCAGGTATTTCGTCTGATAGGCATCCTATAGCGTGTTTTTTCATGTATTAAATGATTATTAACGCTGAATAGTTTCTTTGGCGTTTATATTTTGCATAACTTTATGAAATCAAAAAATATTCTATTTTATGGAAAGAAAGATAGCACCTTCCGAATTGATTATCAATGATGACAATTCTATTTTTCATCTTCACATACGACCGGAAATGCTGTGCGATAATATCATCCTTGTCGGCGACCCGGCGAGGGTGGATATGGTTGCCTCGTTTTTTGATGAAAAGACGGCGGAGGTGAGCAACCGGGAGTTTCATACGATATGCGGCATTTATAAAGGAAAGCCTCTTATGTGTGTTTCTCACGGAATAGGGGCTGACAATATAGATATTGTTGTCAACGAGTTGGATGCCCTTGCCAATATTGATTTTGCTACCCGCTCTGTGCGGAAGGACTTTCGCCGGCTTACGATGGTGCGTCTTGGCTCTTCCGGGAGCATACAGGAGGATGTGCCTGTAGGGTCGATGGTTGTTGCCGAAAAAGCGGTTGGCATTGATGGCGCTTTCCATTTTTATGGCGGGTCGGAGAATTTTCGTGATATAAGGTTTGAGAATGAATTTATCCGTCAATGCGAGTGGAGACCGGTATGGAATCATCCATACGTCGTGGATGCCGATGAGGAGCTTGTCAGCCGCTTGGCTGCTCCGGAGATGCGTTTGGGTGTGACTATCACAGCCAACGGCTTCTATGGTCCGCAAGGGCGCGAGTTGCGTCTGCGTCTTGCCGAGCCGCGTTACAAGGATTTACTGCATGATTTTGAGTTTGAGGGAAGGAAACTGACCAATTTTGAAATGGAGAGCGCGATGTTGCAGGGGTTGGCAAAATTGTTGGGACACAAGGCTGTTACGATTTGTACGATAATAGCGGGCCGCATCTCAAACACTGCCGAAACCGATTATCATGGCGACATGCGGCATTTGGTGGAAACTGTATTGGAAAGAATTTGATTATTCATTAATTGATAACTATAAACTAAATTAAACAAGCAATGGCAAGTAAAAGAGATTTGAAGAAGTATATGAAGACTATGGCTGCGAGCGTGGCCGGCGAAACTGTTTTCATTGTTGATTATTATGACAATATCGACGAGGCTAAAGCCAATAAGGTAATCGACGACTTGGTTGTGCTCCTTACGGAGAAGATTGACGATGTTTCTGTTTGTTTCGACAAGACTTGCGTCGTGTCTTTCAATGGCGACAGAAAGGCTTATCGCAAGGCTCATAGGGACTATTTTAAGAAATGTTATGCCGAGTTGTTGAAGGAATTCAATGAGGGCATACAGTCGGCGGTGAAGGAGATGAACTCCCTCCTCAGCAAGGAGCAACTTGCCGAAAACAAGAAACTCGCCAACGAGGCATAGTTGGCGGTTTGCCGCTTTGCGGTAAAGACAAGATTTAAGGGTTGTCGGTCGCTGTTCAGCCGATAACCCTTTTTGCATTTGATTCATATTACGCCGGTTCAGGATAAGCAGAAAGCCTCTCGGAGCAGATATAAATGAGTTTGATATAAGGAAATATTGCTGTCCGCAAAAATGAGGCATTTGTTTATGAAATGTAATGTGGAGATGTTAACCGGCAATGCTAGCCCCGTGGGGGCTGTTGATGCGTAACCCGCCGTCTTGGCGGTGGGTAAAAGTATGCAAAGCTGCGTTCCGCCACATCTTCGCTTGCGTGGTGTTACAATTGTGCGGAGGCTTTCTTGTGCCAATGATGCACTCTTTGTTTTTCTATGGCAATACTATGAAATAATAAAAAACCGTGCAGCGGCCGGCTGCACGGTTTTTCTGTATCAAGCTTTTTGACGGTTAGTTCAATCCTTGAAGTTTGAAGCGGACAGGAAGCGTATACCAAACGTTTACGGCTTGTCCGTTCATTTTGCCCGGAATGAATTTCGGCAATGACTTGCAGACGCGGATTGCTTCGCGGTCGAGGTCTTTGTCGACACTGCGGACTACTTTTACTTCACCGACTGCACCGGTTTTCGTTACAACGAATTGTACGATAACCTGACCTTGGATGTTGTTCTCCATAGCCATTGTCGGATATTTGATGTTCTTGGAAAGGAACTTCATCAATTCTGCGTCGCCACCGGGGAATTGAGGCATCTGCTCAACGGCTGTGAACACTTGCTCGGGTTCCGGCTTCTTCTCTTCAACGATTACTTCGTCTTTGAGGGTGCGAACTACGTTCAAGTCGTCGGTACCTTTGTCATTGTCCACCTGACCGAATGCTGTCTGAGTTTCCTGCAATTCGTCCTGAGATTTGATTTCGTCTTCGGCAGACACTTCATCGTCGTCAGCGATTTGAAGCTCCGTAACTTTGATGGTGTTGAGGATTTCCTCCGGAAGCACTTCCGGTTTCTCTTCCTCGATTTGCATCATTTCCTCTTCCGGTTCTTCCTCTTCCTGCTCGCCCATATCGACTGTCACAAGCTCTTGGCTTGCCTCGTCGGTAATCTGTGCGGCAGCGCGCTCCAACGCGAAGTTGACTGCGCTCAGTATCAGTCCGATTGCGATAACGCCGATGACGACGTAGAGCATGGCCTTGTTGTGGCGGCCATCGGAATGCTTACGGAGCTGGTATGCGCCGAAATCTTTATTCTTGCCTTCAAATATAAGGTCACACCATTCTTGTGATGAAAGATCTACATCTTTTGCCATATCTGATTATCTTTTTTAGCGTTAATAAATATTGATCACTTCATCTTATTTGCGAGGATGAGCTTTTAAGTAGTCAAGCAAAAGTGCAGAGTCGCTTGCGTTGAGGTTGTCGATCTGATATTTGCTTATACTGTTAATCTGCATCTCGTCAAGGGCATTGACCAAAGTTTCATACGAAGCGGCTGCGGTAGCTTTGATAATCACAGTCGGGCGTTTCAAAGTAGAGTCGTTTCGATACTGCTTTGCAGTTTCCTGATATTGCTCGTCAGTGATTTTCTTGGCGCGCCATTCTTCTTTCAGCTTGTCGACTTTCTCAACCACCTGCTTGTTGCGGTCGCGCAGGATCGCGCGGATGCCTTGTGCTTTGCCGTTTGCATTGCCAAGGAATTCGATTTCTTTCAGGTTGTTGTTGTCGAGCAGGCCGTTGCCGTCGTTGTCAACGAGGCCGATTTCGCCGCCCGGTTTACCTTCGTAGTAGTAAACGTAGTTTTTCTTTACTCTACCCGGTTTTGTGCCGTCCGGCTCGTCGCGCTCTGAGTCGACAATGATTGTAATAGCTTCGGACTGTTTAACTTTGTTCTGTTCAGCCTGATCCACTTTCTCGTTTGTCGGAAGACTTATTTGTAAAGTCTGTGACTTGATCATAGTGGTACAGAGCATGAAGAACGTAATCAGCAACATGTTCATGTCAACCATCGGAGTGAAGTCGACATGGACTTGCATCTTTTTTTGGCGGGTTTTGCCTTTTTTGCCGTCACCGCCTCCTGTTTCTATCTGTGCCATATGATTATTCCTCTTCCGACTTTAATGCGGTCATTAAACTAAATCTATTCATCTTCAATGTTTGCAGGTTGTCCATTACAACGTGAACCACCTCATACGGTGTTTCTTTGTCGGCTTTGATGGCAATTCCCTCGCCTTTCTTGATTGCCGATTCAAAAGATTTGCCGTCTTTGTCCAAAACCTCACGCGAAACATTGTAAATTGCGTTCATCCAAATTTGGAACTCGTTCGGCTTTGTGAGGTCTTTGTTGCTGTCGATAGGAATTCCGGCATTGGGATTCTTCGACGGGTCAACAAGCTCGTCCTGCTTCGCTTGCGGTTGGTCGAGAAATTCGCCAAGACTTGCGAGAGGATAGCCGAACATGTTGATTTTTGCGAACGTATTTACTTGTTGTTGCGTAAATTCGATTTTGTTTTTATGAGTTTCGTTGTAAAGGTTCGCTGCGCGAATCAACACATCTTTGCGTACACGTTCACTTGACCATGTACTGTCCTGTGAACCTGCGATGGAAATAAATACACGGCGTTCCTGATCAACGAGAATTGTTATCAATTCTGATGTGGGAACCTTGATTTCCGATACGGAAGAAGGTGTATTTACAACCACCGGCTCTTTCTGCAAGAAGGTAGATGTCAACATGAAGAATGTAAGCAAAAGTACAGTAACGTCACTCATCGCCGTCATGTC
>CALUMI010000052.1 GCA_944321725.1 uncultured Muribaculaceae bacterium | reverse complement strand
CTGCCATACCAATTTATAACCGTCGGTTTCTCCTGTACCGTTTTGCGGTTCTGCCGCCATTGCCGGCAAAGCCATCGTCATCAAAGCCGATGCAATCAATCCAATAGTTTTCATCTTTATCAAGTTTTTTAATTTTTTCTATCTGAGTTTAAAGTTCCGGAATCAACCGCTTGCCGCATAGCGGCTTGACAGTTTTAACCCCATGCAAGCCCTTTAGGGTGCAGCTTGGGGTATGAAACAATCATCAGAACCGGCCGCATAGCGGTCGCACACCCATTGCAATAAGTCCGACCTCTATGAGACCGATATTCTTTTAGGCATTTTCCACCCCAAGCCGCGCTCCGCTTGCATGGGGTTAAAGCTGTGTGGCAGCTACGCTGCCTATCCGTTTCGTCGCAGGGAAACGGCACCTGTATATCTTAAAAAGGGACGGGCGACAGAGTTCGTCCGTCCCGATAGTTTAGTTGTCTTTAAAAATTCAAAAAACCTGATTAGCGGATAACCACTTTCTTAACCGCATTGCCGGCTTTAACAACATAGATGCCAGCATTGAGATCCTCGATGCCCATAACAGTGTTGGCTACTTTCTTAACCAACTGGCCGGAGATGTTGTAAAGCTCGATACCATCCTCGCCGCCAAGCACGCTGACAGTTTTGTCAGAAACCAAGATATCAACCTCGTCGGCAGCCACGCCTTCAACACCGCCGTTTGCCGGGGTATAGAAATAAACTGCGTCCAAATCAAATCCCTGCCCGGTTACACCGCCACCAAGATAAGAAATCACATAGCCCTGTGTAGAGCTTGCAAACTTGCTCGTAGTGCTATAAGAGAATGCCGGGTAAAGTCTCTTCATGTCACCAAAAGTGATGTCAACCGCAGCCCAGTCGCCTCCTTCAGGAATTGAACCTACTGTAGGATAAATAGCACCGTTGTCGTTGAAAGCTGTTCCAACAGCAATCTTAGCGGGTAAGAAACCATCTGTCTCGTCTTGAAGCACAATCAAAGCCAAAGATGCCGGAAGACCTGAACCGCCTGCTTTGATAGCGCAGTGGAAATGAGTGTCATCAGTAAAGTGCGAGCAGTCCATATTGTAGCCCGGAACCATACGGAGACCGCCTCCCGACCAACCTGCGCTACCTACAATCCAAGAAGGATAACCGTCCATATTGCCGTCAACGCCCGGTCCGAGAGCGCTACCACCCTGAAGTGTTTCTCCCGCTGTCCACACATCAGTGCATACGTTTGTCTCGTCAACGCGCAAGTCGTTCACAGTCTTGCCGGCCTGCTGCAACTCGGCTATTGTAGCGTCGTTCAATATAACAACATCGTAGATAGCACCTGTCGAAGTCGTCCTGTCGATACCCGGCTCTACAATGTACTGTGCGTTCACCGCACCCATACCACAGACTGCCATAGCAGCCAAAAGAGTCATTTTTTTCATAATTGTGTAAATTTAAATTAGTTAGTTGGTTGTTTTTATTTAAGGGTGCAGACAGACACCAATCCGTCTGCACTCCTGATATTCATTTTTTTGTTGAATGATGAGTGTTGAGAATAGAGGGAAGCCTTCACTGCACACTCAACTTTCAACACTCAACTATTTTTAGTATCCCGGATTCTGCTCCATCGGGTTGAGGTTGATTTCCTCGGCAGGAATCGGGAACAGTTCGTTCTTGCCCTCGATGAACGAAGCCATTTCGGCACGTGCCTCGGCCGACTCATGAGAGCCGTAAGTACCGTTGTCCTTGTCCATCACCTCGTAGGCTATGCCCCAACGGCAAAGGTCGAACCAACGGTGCCCCTCCATGGCGAGCTCCACCCGGCGCTCATGGCAGATTGCGCGGAGCAAGTCGCTGCCGTCGCCGTCAGAAGGCATTTCCCAATCAGACTGTACCTGATAGCTGCCATAAGCAGGCATACCCACACGGCCGCGTACATTGTTGAGCATAGCGGTAGCCGTACCGGTATCATCTTGATGCACGGCAGCTTCGGCATACATCAGCATCACGTCCGACAGGCGTATCAACCGGTAGTTGAGCGGCGAGCGTGTGGCATGGGCAAGTACATAATATGCGCCGTTTTCCTTAAATTCCGTCTTGGCGTTATTGTAATAGCTGCCAAGATACGTAAGGTCGCTATTTGCCTCGATTTCAGACTGTTCAGGCTGACTGATAGTCCAGTCACGGCGCGGGTCACCCTGCTCGAACTCATTGTAGAGGTCGTGAGTCGGGTGGTTGAAGCCCCAACCTGCATTGCCACCCAGCGAAGCCGCACGGCTGCGTGTCAGAATCGTGGTGAACGTACCGCGCGTAAAGCCGAAGCCTTCGCCGTAGTCGCTCGTCGGGTCTTCCATATACTGTATCTCGAACACCGATTCCGGCCCGTTCTCTCCGGCAAGCGTAAAGTTGTCGGGATAATTAGGGCAAAGGCTGTATTCGCCGGTATTATACTGCTGCTCCATAAAAGTCGTGCCCCATTTATAGGCATTTTCATAGTCGTGCATATAGAGATACACTTTAAGAAGCATGGCCTGTGCCGCACCCTTTGTGGCACGCCCGAGATCCTCGTCGGCATACTGGCTCTTGTTCCACAACAACGGCTCTGCAAGCAAAAGGTCGGCGATTATCTTCTGATATACCTCATCGGCCGTGGCTCGAGGCTGTTGCCACTCGTTAGAACTGTCGATTACGAAATCCACGTAAGGCACTCCGCCGAACACCCTCACAAGGCGGAAATAGTAGTAGGCACGCAAGAAATAAGCCTCTCCGAGAAGACAATCCTTGCGTTCCTGCGTCATAGTATCGTCGGGATCCACATCAGGCACCTGCTGCAAAGCAAGGTTGCAGCGGGCTATACCCTGATACTGAGCACGGTAGAAATCGAGCAGCAAACCGTTGTTGGCATTGGTCTTGAAATTCTCGATGTCGTATGCGTCGGCCATATCGCTGGTAGTCTGCCCACCTTTCAAGGCATCGTCAGAAGCGATGTCGCCGATAAACCATTCTGAAAAATAAGTAGAGTTATACTCCCATGCCAACGGCGGATAGCAAGCATTAATATTCTGTATTGCCGTCGCCCCGGACGTATAGAAATCATCAAGGTTGGTAGTACCCGGAGCCTCCTCCTTCAGCCAGTCGTTGCATGACGTTGCGGCAGAAAGCAAGGCCATACCGCCCAACACTGTCAATATATATCTTGTTTTCATTTGATTTACTAAACTTTAAAGATTAGAATGTGATGTTTGCACCCAAAATGAACGAACGAGCCTGCGGATAGTTTCCGTAGTCGATGCTTCCGCCAACCTCAGGGTCGAAGCCTGTGTATTTGGTAGCTGTCAACAGGTTTGCACCCTGCAAATAGATGCGGCAGTTCTGCAATCCCACTTTCTTGATTTTCTCGGCAGGAATAGTGTAGCCGATTTGCAAGTTCTTCAGGCGGAAATACGAACCGTTCTCCAAGAAGCGGTCGGAAACGTAGTAGTTCACCGAATTCTTAGGATTAGGAATCGTGCCTTCCGTATAGTCTGAACGCCAAGCGTCCTTCATCACCGGACTGAGTATCGAGTTCGTACCGTCGCCTTCAAGACGGTGGCGCATCTGGTTGTAAATCTTGTTGCCGGCCACGCCTTGAAAGAACAGTTGAACGTCGAAATTCTTCCATTCCAAGCCGATATTCAAACCGTAGTTGAGCCAAGGAATGCTCGAGCCGAGCTTCGTGCGGTCGTTGTCGTCGATGCGTCCGTCGCCATTGTTGTCCTTATATTTAGCGTCACCGGCATGGAAAGGAATATCGGAGGACGTATAGCCGGAAAGATAATCGAGAGCTTCTTGGTCAGTCTGGTAAATACCATCATATTCATATCCCCAGAAATAATAGAGAGGATAACCTTGGTCAACGACTGTAACGTTGTTGTAACCGCTGTAAATCGGCGAACCACCGTTCAATCCGGTCAGTTCGTTGTCGATGAACGAGACGTTACCGCTGATTGAGTAAGCAAAATCGCCTATCTGGTTGCGGTGTTCGAGCGTGATTTCAGCACCGCGGTTGCGTACCGTACCAACATTGGCAGTACTTGCGTAGCGGTTGCCCACATGTGCCGGAGCGGTTACCGACATAAGCATATCTTTCGTATTGCGGATAAAGAAGTCCACATTACCGTTCAACTTGCCGCGCCACAGACCAAAGTCCACGCCAAGGCTCCATTGCTCGGTGTTCTCCCAGTGTCCGCCGTTGTTTATCCAAGTCAGCACAGTAGCACCGTTGGCAAGCTGCTGGTCCTTACCGAACACATAATCTACGAATGTAGGCCCGCTGTTGAACATTGTAAGCAAGAACGCATTGTTGCCGATATTGTCGTTACCCACACGTCCCCAACCGGCACGTATTTTCAACATGTCGAGATTCGAGAAATCTTTCATAAACTCCTCCTCGCTGATTTTCCATGCAAGGGCGGTAGAAGGGAAGTAACCCCACGGCTTCTCGGGGAATTTGCTGGAACCGTCGGCACGGAAGTTGACCGTAGCCAAATAGCGGTTGTTCCAACTGTAGTGCAGACGACCGAGCATCGACACGCGACGGTTGCGGCTCACGCTGTCGCCGGGACGGCCAAAATCGTCGGTAACCTGCGACAGATACCAGTTCTTCTCGTCCGGATTAAGGATAGTTGAGCCTGAACTGCCTATACTATAATAATTATACTCTTCTGTAGTTTGGCCGACCATTATCGAGAAGTCGTGCTTGTCGATGGTGCGGGCGTAAGTCAGGATATTGTCAACAGTCCAGTTGTAAGTACGTCCGATGCTCGACGAAAGGAAGTTCTTGTCGCGCTTGTCGTAGGAAGAAAACTCATAAGCGTCCTGAAAAAGTTTGCTCGTGGCAATATTATAGTCGAAGCTGTAGCTTGTGCGGAATGTCAAGCCTTCGATAGGATTGATTTCGGCGAACACATTGCCCACGAAACGCTCGTTGCGATCCTTAGGATGCGACATCTCAACCATGCTCAACGGGTTGGTGACATTTTTGAAATTGGAGCCCGCGCTTATCTGTCCGCTCAAATCCTTGCCCTGACGGTTGACAGAGCCTTCCGGATAGCGGGCAGGGTCCCACGGAGCCATCGCGAAGGCAGCGGAAAGCACGGAAGCACCGGCACTCTCCGAGTTGTTCATGGCATTGCGGGCGGTAGAACTCATGAATGAAACATTCTCGCCGACCTTCAACCAATTGTTGACTTGATAAGAGGTGTTAAGACGGACTGTAAGACGCTGATAGTTGGAGCCGATGATTGTACCGTCCTGCGAGTACCAGCTGCCGCTCAACGAATAAGTAGCTTTGTCTGTACCGCCATCGATAGAAACATGATAATTCTGAATCATCGCGTCTTGGAACACCTCATCCTGCCAATCGGTGTCGATTGCGGAATAGTCCAAGCCTGTGGGATTTGTTTCAGGGTCGTAGACAGTGGGATAATATTGTGAAGAGCCAAGCATCCAACGCGACAGCCAATAGTTGAATCCACCCTCGGCATAATCCTTTTTCGCGGAATTAGATCCATTGAGAGCGACGTATGTGTCAGCGAAGTCGCGCGCGTTCATCACGTCGAGCTTGCGCCAACGCTGCTGAACGCCGACATAAGCGTCGAGCGTCACACGCGCTTTCTGATTTTTACCCCCCCCCTTTGTGGTTACGATTATGACACCGTTTGCGCCTCGTGAACCGTAGATCGCGGTCGCGGAAGCATCTTTTAATATTTCGGTGGATTCGATGTCGTTAGGGCTTAAAAATGTGATGTCGTCGACAATGACACCGTCGACCACATATATAGGAGAAGCGCCGTTGACCGTGCCGACACCGCGAATACGCACCTCAGGCGCGGCACCCGGCTGACCGGAATTGGAGTTGACCGTCACACCGGCAGCCTGTCCTTGCAACGCGTTGGCAAGCGACGCGGCGGGAGTCTTCTGCAACTTGTCGGCGGCAACTGTCGTAACAGAACCGGTCAAGTCGCTTTTCTTCATCGTACCGTAGCCGATGGCCACCACTTCTTGAAGCACATTAGCGTCCGACTTCAAGGCGATGTTGATTGTCGCCGAATCGCCAACTTTCACAGTCTGCGACTGACAACCAACATACGAAAACACCAATGTCTGCCCCTTAGCGACCGACACCGTGTAATTACCGTCGAGATCCGTGGCAACCCCCGCGCTCGGATTTTCCTTAACAGCCACGGCGACGCCCGGCAACGGATATCCGTCTTCGGCAGAAGTAACTACTCCCGACACTTTCATTGTCTGCGCAAAACCTGTCAGCGCAAACAGCAAAAACGTTAAAAATAGAATCTGTCTCTTCATAAAAGATATTTAGTTAGGTATTTCTTTCAAAAATCTGTCAAGTTTGCATTCCGGTCATAAAACCACATTGCAAAATTACAACCATATTACATACAATAAGCCTAAAACAACTCACAAAAAACTCAACAATCGCAAAAGCAGCCTACAACAACCGCACATCATCAAAAGACAATACGCTATATATCAAGTGATTATCAAAAACATGTTATATAACATATTTTATTTTTATACTCAACCGACTGTTTTTTATGAACTTTGAGCCACGAAACAATACAAAAGGGATATGACAAAAAAATTACATGCCTGCAACATAAAAAAGAACCGAAAAGCGACACTGTTGATAAGTCTGATAATTGCCATAACAATGCCTTGCATCGCAAAGGCATATCCGCTCGTGAGAAATTACAACCGGTATATCTACAACGCCGGCACACAGAATTGGAAAATCAGCCAAGACTCGTTCGGAAGGATGCTTTTTGCCAACAACACCGGCCTGCTCATCTACGACAGCCGCAACTGGTCGCTGATGCAACTGAGCAACTACACCACCGTCCGCTCCATATATTTCGATGAAAAGACAATGAGAATCTATGCCGGCGGGTCGGAAGAGTTCGGATATTTTGCCAACAACGCCAACGGAGTGATGGAATATGTGAGCCTTGTGGGCACACTCCCGGAGAAAGACCGCAAATTCAACGAGATATGGAATATCATCGACACGGGCAAATACCTGTGGTTTCAAGGCGATTTCAGCATCTTCCGCTATGATGGCAAACAAACCGTGGCCATACCTTATAAATATAAAATCACATCGTCGGCGTTTGTGAAAGACAGGTTGTTCATCGCGTCGCAAGAAGGCGGAATCTGCATCCTCAACGGAAACACCTACACACCCATACCCGGCAACGAGCTGCTTCTGGGAAAAAGAATATGTTCCATTCTGCCTTACTCGAAAAGCGACATCCTTTTCGTGACCGATTTTCACGGACTGTATATCTACGACGGCACAGGGGTGAAGCCGTTCCACACCGACATCGACGATTTCCTGAAAGAGAATCAGGTGTTTTGCGCGGCCACAAACGAGAGGGAAATAGTGTTCGGAACCGTCAACAACGGCATAGTGATAAAAGACATCGCCAACAACTCCAACACTTACGTCAACACCCGGACCGGAATGCAGAACAACACCGTGCTGAGCATAAATTTCGACAAAATGGACAACATTTGGCTCGGATTGGACAACGGCATCGATTATGTGCTCTACAACTCGCCGATTTCCACCATGTTCGGCTCAAACATCTACGGAGCCGGCTATGCCTCGCTTTTGAGAAACGGCACACTGTATCTCGGCACCAACCAGGGACTGTACTCCACCGGCTACCCTATAAAAGACTCCCCCGTACCCGTCGACCTGAAACTGCTGATGAAAAGTCAGGTATGGAGCATCGACACCATAGCCGGCACAATATTCATAGGCAGCGACCGCGGGCTGTTCAAAATACGCAACGGCAATTTGTCGCAAATACATGGCGTACCGGGCACATGGTCGGTAATCCCTTTGAAAAAGCACCCGGGATACGCCCTCGCCTCTACCTACGAGAATTTCTACCTTATAAAAAACACGGGCGACGACTGGACATTCTGCAACCGTGTGACAGGCTACAGCGAGGCCGGCGGACACATTATAGAGGACGAATACGGAAACATTTGGATAAGCCATTGGATGAAAGGAATCTACAAGCTGCAACTCAGCAAAGATCTGACACGGTTTGACAAAATTACACTCTACAACCACACCAAAGGCTTCCCGACAGACCGCAACAACACGCTCTATCTGATTGACGGGAATTTGGAATTTTCAACGGAAGGCGGTTTCTACAAATACAATCCCCAAACCGACAGCATGATTCCAGACACACACATGAACAGCGTGTTTGGAGCCCACACCTCGATAAGGCTGTACCAGTCGCCGTGGAAAGACGTATGGGGAGTGTCGGGAAAATACATCTGCGCCGCTTTTTACAACGCCTCCGGCTCCTACGACATCGACTCTATAACCTACAAGCCGCTTTTAGACAGGCTTATCGTTGGTTTCGAGAATTTCAATTTCACTTCTCCGCGCCGGCTGATAGTGTCGAATGAGGACGGATTTTTCGAAATCGACATCGACCGCGAGCATCGCGTCAATTGGAAAAGCAAGCTGTACGTTAACAAAATCTACGCCACAGGATTGCCGGGCGACTCGCTAATCTACTCCACCAACAACACCTCGACCGAGAAACTGCAACTGCCCTATAAGCTCAACTCGCTGAGATTTGAGTTTATCTGCCCGGAATACCGCCAGCAGGGAGCCGTGCAGTACAGCTACTATCTCGAAAACTATGATCAGGGCTGGAGCACGTACTCCCAATCAAACTCCAAAGAGTACACACAGCTGCGAGAAGGCACATACACACTGCACATACGCTCGTCCAACCGCTACGACGACAGCCGGGAAGAGTGCTCTTTCGAGTTCCACATATCGCCGCCATGGTTCAGAAGCGTATGGGCCATAATATGCTATGTGATTGCCATCGCAGTCGCGATATGGTACGCTTTCCGGCTTATCAAGCAGAAAGCAAGAAACGCGGCAATAGCCGTGGCAAAACGCAAAGAGGCTGAGCTTGCCGAATTCAGGCGCAAAGCCGAAGAGGAGCAACTGCGCCGCGAAAATGAGATAGCAAACCTGAAAGGCGAACAGCTGGAACACGACATAAAGCACAAATCGCAGGAGCTGTCGAGCGCGACAATGAATGTCATCCGCAAAAACGAGATTCTGATTGACATTTCCAACCAGATAAGCAAAATACAGGAGAGCGATGACAAGAGCTCATTCAGCGCAAACACGGCAAAGCAACTGAACAAAATACAAAAACTCATACAAGAGAACATCAGCCACGACGACGATTGGCAAAAATTCGCGCGCAACTTCGATGTGGTCTACGAAAATTATCTGAAGCGGCTTGTAGAGAAATTCCCGCAGCTCAACGCCAACGACCAGCGACTGTGCGCATACCTGAAAATGGGACTCAGCTCGAAAGAGATAGCCCCGCTGCTCAACATGTCGTACCGTAGTGTCGAAATGTCGCGCTACCGGCTGCGCAAAAAAATGGAGCTGAGCCGCGATGTGAATCTCGCCGAATATCTGCAACACTTTTAGCCGCCGGTAGACCGCCACGCAGAAATAACAAAGCAGCAACGCGCCTCACGGCGGATTGCTGCTTTTTGTGGTCGTTAACCACTGACAACTAATGAAAAAAATTATTTCTTACCATTATCTGTGATTTTTACACACTCACAGTAAATTTTTAAATCAAGCCTTGCAAAGTAAGCAAATAGGCATCATCTCTCCAAAAATATTCGCAAAAATCTTAATATCCACAAACAAAAAAGGCATCGACTTTTTGTCGGCTGCCTTTATTCGTTTCCTGTCATACACTTTCTTCGATTTATGGACACGTCCGCAACCTGCCGGACGTCCGTGCGCCGCAATCTCCTCCTCGCGGCTTGCCTTGCGACATGCCTTCAGGCAGTCGAGCAGGCTCTTGTCTTCCAATCTCTTTTTCATAGCATTACATTGTATTTATACAAAAAAGGCAGTGACTGCATCCGCAAACCACCGCCGCAAGTGTCGGGGTGAGAAGACTCGAACTTCCGACCTCCACGTCCCGAACGTGGCGCGCTAACCAACTGTGCTACACCCCG
>CALUMI010000051.1 GCA_944321725.1 uncultured Muribaculaceae bacterium | reverse complement strand
TTGCCCGACCGGCTTTGCGACTGCAAAAGTACACACAAAACACCTCTCACTCCAAATTTTATCCCAACTTTTTTCAGTTTTTTTCAACTTACATATATTTTCAGACATTTATTGACACGCCCTCCTCTACTTCCTATACAAACGAAAAAAATATTTATCTCACGAATTATCACCTGATTAAAGCATATAAACATCATACAATTCATGTAAATTGAACAAAAAATATTATCTTCGCAAAAAATAATGCAACCACAATGAAAAAAACATTTGTAACAATCATCTTATTGTCAACATGCCTAATGTTAAAGGCATTTTCTATAGAATCAGTAAGATTTCATTGCGAAAATGATACTGTAAAAATCAACAGGCTTTTGCAAGAAGCCATAAAAACAGACCTGTCAACTCCGAATGAGTTTATGACATTCTTTGCCAACAAATTAATCGGTACTCCATACGTAGCGCACACATTAGAGGGCGAAAAAGAATATCTTACAATAAATATCGACCAATTGGATTGCACAACATTTGTGGAAACATTAATAGCGTTAACACGCTCGGCATTATCGAAATCACCGACATGGTACTCGTATGCAGACAATCTTGAAAAAATCAGATACCACGACGGGCAGCTCGGCGACTATACATCAAGACTTCACTACATCAGCGCATGGATTGTAGAGAACACCTCACGAGGATATTTTAAAGAAATAACCTCAGAAATCCCAAGACATGAAAATCAAATAAAATCGCTGAATTACATGTCACAACACCGGGATAATTACCTAGCCATGAAAAGTGACAGCATATATAAAGGCATTAAAAACTTGGAGAGCGGATACAATATGCACATGTATCCTTTTATAAGCAAACACAATCTCACGAAAAAAGATGTGACAGAAGCCCTTCAGAACGGAGATATTATCTGCCTGACCACAAAAATAGACGGATTGGATGTAACTCATTTAGGTATAATCCAATATAAAGGCGACAAGCCACATTTGCTGCACGCGTCGTCATTGCGAAAGGAAGTGACAGTTGACAAATACGACCTGTACGAAATGATACGCAACGACAGAAATTGCACAGGCATTCGCGTGATAAGGGTGTCAGGATATTAAAAAACACACTTATATTTTCTCAATATCAGCAGAATTAATCCAAGCCCGATGCGTATCGTCGGCTTTAACGTCACACCATTTTTGGGCAACGGAATCGACTTTTATCACCACCGAATCCAACATCTCAACTTTAGTCCCCTCATGCAATATAAACGCTTCCTCCGCCTTAGAGCGCGGCTCACGCGGAGAAGTGCTTAAAACAGACGCATTTTTTATAACCACAGCATATCGCCCGTCGGTAAGAGCATCAGCAGCTTTCACCGCCATTACATTAGCGACAATACATAAAATTACAAAAGCAAATCCGCTGAAGAACCCAATTTTGCGCAATAGCACATTATTATTGAAAAAATAAACGGCAACAGCTGCCAACAACAACAGAAAGGCAACAATGCCCGTCACAGCCCAGCCGTTAGGCGACATTAAATTTTTAAAACTTTTTACCGCGCTATCGACAATATTTTCACTGAATTGCATTTTGTCGACCAGTTTTGTCCTCACAAAATCAAGATTGATTTTAGCGTCGTCATTATTCGGGTCAAGAAGCAACGCCCTTTCATAGAAAAGAACAGCCTTTCCAAGTTGACCGCTTTTATAATATGCGTTTCCTATATTATAATACAGGTCGGACGACACCCCTTCCGTGCGGGCTATTTCGTTATATATGCTTATCGCCTCACTATACTTATCAGCACTATAGGCATTTTCCGCTTTCTCAGTCAATGTTTGCGCATTAACTGAAAGAACCGAAACACACATAATGATATACAAAACAAAACTTTTCATCATCGACTATGCTTAGTGTTCTCAACTTGATTAATCAATTCACATGCTTTCTTATAAACAGAGGCCATATCCCGTCCTCCCTCATCCGCTTTTGCATATCTTGCAAATTCACAATCGTCAAGCAAAGCAATAATACCTGAACAAACATTATCATCAACTCCAAACTTTGCCAATTCAGCGGAGATATTATCACGATTAAGCTCAGATACCGGTATGGTCAATTTATCGCTGAAATATCCCCATAGAGCCCGCAACATCTCCTCAAAGAAGGCATCATGCATATTTTTAGCCATTAATTGACGCGCATTCTTCAACCGCTTATTTGCAACCTTATTCGCCCTTTTGGTCTTCATCAGCGCAACATTGGCACGTTCTTTTATCAATCTCCTGTAATAGAATAAGACACAACCGAATAAAATCAACGGCACAACATACCAAAGAGCATACCACCAAGCGTCTATAATCAGCAGCCGTCCTTTGACCAAAGACAAATCGCCTGTCTTAATATGCAATATATCCTTACGCTGCGCGACATCTGACACAGAATAAGAAGACGACGAAGCGGAGCCTTTGGCCACATCCAAGTCATATCCCTCAATTTCCACACGCTCATATTTATTCTCAGACGGGTCAAAATAAGAGAATGTAAAAGCAGGTATCTTGAATTTTCCGACATATTGCGGAACAAAGGCATAATCCACCGTGATATCACCCGTCAAATGATCCCCCGAAGGATTGGCATTAACCGTAGTTTGCGGGTCATACACATCAAATTGTGAAGGAAAAGAAATTTGAGGAGTTTTTATGTTCTTCAAATTGCCGCTGCCTCTAATCACCAAACGCAATGTGCCGGCCTCATTTGTCTTTAAATCCTGATTAAGCATTTTAGAAGTCGCCGAGAATTTTCCGACTGCACCACAAAAATCGGCAGGTTTAGGCTCAGGCAATGGCAAAATTTCTATTGTTGCCTTATTTGACTTAACCTTTATCTCCTTTTCCACCGGAGAGCGCATCATGCCAAATATACTTCTAACCGTCTGATATTGCACGACTGTCAAATCATAATTTCCAGATGTTATGGTCAATGTGCCGGCTCTTTGCGGAAAAAGTATACACTGCTTCAAATCGGCCACCATATAGTTTTCCCCATTGTAATTTTCTATGCGGTTAATACTTGAGGTGATAGGCAATTCCTGAGAGATAAACCCGTCGAAAGACGGCTGCAAAGTCGCCATAAATTGCTGAATATTATATTTTGTATAAAGTTTTATGGTGCACAAAATGCCTTCCTGCTCATAAGCCTTAGATTTGGACAATATGATTCTGACAAAAACATCATTTTTGCCAACAGCCTTATCGGGAGTTTGCGTATCGACATCATAAACCTGCACACTTTGCGACTGATTGCCGGATGAAGCCGACTTGTCAGGAGGAAGCACTTCCAACGCAAACGGCTTTGTGCTGTAGGTTTTTCCCCCAACATTTATAGAAGCCGCTCCGACAGTATATTTCCCGGCTTTTTCCGCGCGGTATGTCATGGTGTAGGACTCAGAAGTGCTGCTCGTACTTTTCCCGTTTACACTGCTAAAGCTGCTCATCTGCGACACCGATGGGCCGTAAAGCAGTTTGCAGCCACCCACTCCAGGACTCTTAAACGAGGAGCCGGAAGCGTTGGAAAGCACATAAGTTATATTAAACTTACTGCCCTGAATCACCTGCTTAGGCGCCTGGACAGTAAATGAGGCAGCAGCGAGAGCTTCTGTCCACGACAATATGCCTATCAATAATATTATTATACCATACCTCTTCATAAAACAATCCCGTTGGGCAATAAATTCTACCACTGTTTATTAGTCCTGCGGCCACCTTTCATTTGCTGCATTTTAGCCTTATTTACTTTATCCTGAGTATTTTTCTCCTCATTCTGCATCGTCTGCAATATCTGCTCGGCATTCTCCTTGCTCATAGAGTTTTGGGGCGGCTGCTTAGCCTGCTTGTTGTTTTGGTCGGGCTTATTCTGATCCTGACCTTTATTGTTCTTCTCTTTATTCTGCTCCTGATTTTGTTTCTCATTTTGCTTATCATTCTTATTATCATTTCCACCACCGCCACCTTGCTGATTTTTAAGCTGCTTCTGAGCCAAACGAAGATTTTCACGAGCGTTGTCGTCATCAGGATTTTTCCTCAACGCGTTTTTATAATACTCTATGCTCGCCGCATAATTTTTCTGGTTATAAAATATATTGCCAAGGTCATAATATGCTTTAGATGACAGACTATTTCCAGCAGAAGAAGCCACATCATTAAGCAAATCTTTGGCCTGCGAGAGCAAACCGTTTTTAGTTGTGTCGTTAATATTCACCTGCCGCAAATATGTCGTGGCAAGGTTGAATTTGGCAAGTTGCGAGAATTCATTCTCCTGCAAAGCCTTTTGATAGGCCTTCTCCGCGTCGGCATACCGCTTCTCCGCAAACATCTCGTTTCCTTCACGTATATAATTACGCTCTTTTTTAGTGCTGTTTTCCTGAGCGGCGACATAAATAGGAAAAAGCAGTAAAAACAATATGTATATATACTTTCCGAACATAGATTTCATCATATTACTTACTGAAAAAGTTTATATTTTTCAACCATGATATTTTTCTGTCGAGCACAAAGATATCGACAACCAAAAGAAACAAAGCAATCCACGCAAACACCGGAAACTGCTCATCGTTAGGAGAGAACACCGTTTTCTGAATATTCGATTTCGACAGCTCCTTCAGTCGCGCGTCGAGAACATTCAAAGCATCGTTATTGTTGGCCGACACATATATTCCCTTTCCGGCATCAGCTATTTCTTTCGCCATTTTCTCGTCAGGTCTGGAGATGACCATATTACCGGAATCATCTTTCATATATTTGCCATTCCCCAAAGGGATTGGCCCGCCTTTCGAATCACCCACACCAAGCACATTGATCTGAATGCCTTTATCGTGTGCCTCCTTTGCCGCGCCAACAGCATCATCCTCGTGATTCTCGCCGTCGGTTATGACAATTATGGCCTTCTGCAATTTATCATCGGCCGTAAATGAGTTGGAAGCCATTTTTATGGCTGCTCCTATGGCAGTGCCTTGCGTGGGCACCATCGACGGATTAATATTGCCAAGAAACATTTTTGCGGACACAAAATCGGCCGTAATAGGAATTTGTGTGTAGGCGTCGCCGGCAAACACTATCAATCCGACTTTATCATTACCCAACTTGTCAATAAGTTTCTCTAAAATCAATTTTGATTTTTGCAGGCGGCTGACGCCCTCCGGGTCGTCGGTCGAAGAAGCCAACATGGAGTTGGACACATCCAAAGCCACCATTACTTCTATCCCCTGCACATTAACTGTCTCAGCCTTTGAGTTGCCTAATGCCCGCGGACGGGCTATCACGATTACAATAAGCATCACAGCCAACAACTGCAAAGAGATTTTAATCCACGGTTTATAGTCGGAAACATCCGGCATCTGCTCCTTTAGAATATCCGGATTTCCATATCGTTTTATTTTATTGCGACGAGCCAACCTTGCCAATAAGTACAGCCCCAATAGCGCAGGAATAATCAGCAACAGGTAAAGAGCCTCCGGATTTGCAAAACTAAACATAGCTCAAAAATTTATGGTATGTTACGTAATAAAGTATGGCGGACAGTAATGTCAACAACGACAAGAGCCAACAAAATCAAAGCCCATGTCATGTAATCATCTTCCGTCTGATTATATTTTCTTACATCCAATTCTGTTTTCTCCAGCTTATCTATCTCGGAAAAAATATCTTTCAACACAGTTTTGCTCGTAGCGCGGAAATACTTTCCGCCTGTACGCTCCGAAATAGATTTCAATGTGGCCTCATCAATCACCACAGGCAAATTCTGGTACTCCACCTTTCCATAATAATTGATTCCGACCGGGAATAAAGCGGTGCCCATCGTGCCTACTCCTATGGTGTAGACCTTAATGCCAAATTGCTTGGCAATGTCAGCAGCCGTAAGCGGAGCCACAACGCCGGTGTTGTTAGAGCCGTCGGTCAACAATATTATGCTTTTCGATTTGGCTTTTCCGTTTCTAATCCTATTGATGGCAGTGGCGAGGCCGTCACCGATGGCTGTTCCATCCTGCAACATGCCCATCTTTATCTCTTTTATATAATTAACAAGTACCGCCTTATCAGTAGTCATCGGAACAAGCGTAAAACTTTCTCCCGCAAAAATCACTATTCCGATATTATCCGACTCACGCCCCGAAATAAACTGCGCAGCCACATCTTTGGCGGCCTCAAACCTGTCAGGCTCGAAATCGCGGGCGAGCATACTTGTCGAAACGTCCAGAGCAACCACAATATCCGTGCCTTCGGTCTTCGACGATTCCCAACTGTCATGCGTCTGCGGACGACAAAGGATTATTATCAAACACCCTATGGCCAACAGCTTTACAACAAACATGAAATGCCTGAGATAAACCTTGTATGAAACCGGCATTTTGTCAAAAGCCGAAAGGCTTGAAATTTGCACCGACGACTCAGCATGTTTTTGCTTTTTCACATACCATGCGATTAATGGTATGTAAATCAAGAAAAGCCATAACAATTCAGGTTTAGCGAACTCCATACCTACATGCCCTCCTTATCGTCGTTTACTGTTGTTTTCAAATCATCTGCACCTTTTCCATCGTCAGGCCGCGCCGCCGTGCCGCCTGCCTGACTGTCAGCCACAGGCTCTACAGGCTTTGTCTTCTCAAGGAAATCGGCAGCCCATCTGTATGATTGCTCATTTTCATCGGCCAAAGGTTTCATCTTTGCGAATTTCACAAAATCTGCTATATCAAGTATTTTTCTAAGCTCATTTTTTGCGTCTTTGGCCTCCTCATTGGTAAGCAGCGCCAAGATCTGTGAAGTTGTCATCTCCATTGCGTTAACGCCAAAACGCCGGTCTATATAATGCCGCAATATATCGGTAAGACGCGTGTAATACTCTTTTTCCTGACCGTTTTGCCACAACGACGCAGACTTCAAGGCCGTAAGAGCGGCTACTGCCTCCTCGTATGGCGGAAGAACTTTCTTCTTAGGCAAAAGCGGCAATGAAATCGGCTTGCCTTTCTTCACGCGGTAAATAATATATACGGCAGCCGCGATTGCAATCAGGCAAAGAAGAATAAGCCACCAATAGTCCGTAATGAAATCAGGCAAATAATCAGTCCACTTAGTATCAGGATTCTCCACATTCTTATAGTCATGAATATTTTTCAAAGTATCCACATTCACAGGGATTACCTTCAATGTTGATTTTTCTGTCCTGAAAGTGTCTTTTCCCGATATATACAAAATAGGAGGCAAAGTATACAATCCGGAATCAAACGACTGCAAAATCAAATCACGGTCTATCTGTATCCTGTCATTACCCAAATCGGTAGTATCAGAATTGCGCCACCCGACAATCTCAACATTGCGCGTCAACGTGTCGCCATCGGTTACCGGCACATATCCTGTCTTATTTTTGTCCTGCACAATCTCGACATGCAAGCCTATCTGTTTACCCATGAGCAAATATGCGGAATCCAACTTTGCCTTAATGGTCGTAGGCCCGGCAAAACATAACGCCGGACAAACCGACAATATAACGAAAATATATGTTTTAAACTTACCGCTAATCATAATCAATATCTTATGCCCCGTTTTTTAAACAATGACATCAACGCTTTCACATAATCCTCATCAGTGGCCACCGACGCTAAATCCACATTGCAATGAAGCAGCCGCTCGTTCATTTGCAGCTGCCGCTCATACCACCATTTGCTATACAGATTGCGCACCTTAGCCGAGCTCGTGTTTACCCATTTTTCAGACCCGGTTTCCGGGTCATAAAGTTTTATAAGCCCCACATTTGGCAAAGTGGTATCCCGCTTGTCGTACACCTGAATTGCCGTCAAATCATGCTTTCTGCCGGCGATTGTCAACGCTTGAGTATAATCCTTCGTGTCTATGAAATCAGATATCAGAAAGGTTGTACACCGCTTTTTTATCGCGTCGGTCATAAACCGCAAAGCATAGGCAATATCCGTCCCCTCGCTTTCCGGGTTAAAGTCCAGCAACTCGCGTATTATCAGAAGCACGTGCTTTCTGCCTTTTTTGGGCGGAATAAATTTCTCAATTTTGTCAGAAAAGAATATTACGCCAACTTTATCGTTGTTTTGGCTTGCCGAGAAAGCTAAAGTGGCGCCTATCTCAGCAATCTGATTGCGCTTTATTGAGCCAACCGCGCCAAACTTTCCGCTGCCCGAAACATCGACAAGCAAAAGCACCGTCAGCTCCCTTTCCTCCTCATAAACCTTGACATTGGGCTTATTGGTACGCGCAGTCACATTCCAATCTATATCACGTATGTCATCGCCATACTGATACTCACGCACTTCGGAAAATGTCATACCACGTCCTTTAAACGCAGAATGATATTCCCCGGCGAAAATATTTTGGGAAAGCCCCCGGGTCTTAATCTCAATCTGCCTGACTTTTTTTAAAAGCTCTGTGGCATCCATCGCATTTATTATTAAAATAATATTAAGGTACAATCACCTTATCCAAAATATTGCTTATTATCTCATCAGAAGATATATTGTTGGCTTCCGCCTCATATGTCAGGCCAATACGATGGCGCAACACATCGTGACAAACAGCACGGACATCCTCCGGTATCACATACCCTCTTCCTCTCAAGAACGCATAAGCCCTTGCTGCAAGAGCCAGACTAATAGAGGCACGTGGAGAGGCGCCAAACGATATCACGCTCGCCAAATCTTTCAATCCGCTGTCAGCCGGGAAACGAGTTGCCGCAACAATGTCCACTATATATTTCTCGATTTTCTCATCGATGTAAATCTGCTCTACTATTTTTTGCGTGTCTATTATTTCTGCCGGAGTAAGCAAAGGCTTTATCTCAGGCTTCACGCTACGGATATTCTGCCTTATAATTTCTTTCTCCTCCTCCTTGTCAGGATAAGAAATCACCACTTTCAGAAGAAAACGGTCGACTTGAGCTTCCGGCAGCGGATAAGTACCCTCTTGCTCTATGGGGTTCTGAGTAGCCATCACAAGGAAAGGCTCCTCGAGCTTAAACGTTTCATCGCCGATGGTCACTTGCCGCTCCTGCATAGCCTCAAGCAACGCGCTCTGCACTTTTGCCGGGGCACGGTTGATTTCATCTGCCAACACAAAATTGGCAAACACCGGACCTTTTTTTATTTGAAATGTTTCTTTCTGCACACTGTACATCATTGTTCCGACCACATCGGCAGGAAGCAAATCCGGAGTGAATTGTATACGGCTGTATTTGGCGTCGATTATCGATGCCAATGTTTTTATGGCTAATGTTTTGGCCAAACCGGGCACACCCTCCAACAGCACATGGCCATTCGACAATAATGCAATAAGTAAAGAATCAATAAGATGCTTTTGTCCGACGATTGTTTGATTCATGCCTTGATTCACAAGATTCACGACACCGCTTTTACTTGCTATCAAATCGTTCAACTCTCTAATGTTCACTGATTCGCTCATATCTTTATATGTTTTCTATTTCTTGTTCCGATTGACTGCAAAATTAGAAATACAGTTTAAAATACAAGATTTTTAGACGTTAATTATTTGTATTTTAAGTTTACAATGTTAAAGCGATTTTTTAACATTTCAACTTATTCCCCAAACATTTCCACAGCCAATTTTTCCGCTTTGTAGATGCTGTCAGGATTGTTCTTGTCGATACCGTATTTCTCCGGCGCGGGTATTTCAAGCACAATGCCAACAGGCAAATTGTCAGGATTTTTTATCTTATCCTTATTCTCAATATATATATATATCCAAAAAGCATAATGACCGTAATATTTCCGGGAAATATTACTAAGATAAGAAGTCTTCTCTACCTTATAATATATAGGCGCGCTTTCCTGCTTTACGGCGACAGAATCCGACAGCGTTTCACCAGTTTCTTTGGTTTCTGCCACAGCACTTTCCGTGGCATCATCATGCAAAACCGAAGGAATCGTATCAACAGCAGCCGTTTGTTCCACAGGCCGTTCATCCTTTGCCGAATCACCAATACAGAAAACATAAACCAATATGCCAGCAACAGCTCCAAACACCATTCCGGACAAGAAGATAAGCCACTTTTTCCAAACCGGATAAACCGCATTGTCAATCGCAAGCTGCCCTTCACCCTCAATTTCATTCCGCAAATCGCCATCTTCATCAGCATTTGGCCTGTCAACAACCGGAGGCTCCTCATCCGCCCGTTGTTCAAATTCCGGTTCCGCGCACACTGACGGCAATTTATCCTCCTCAGGAATAGGAGGCGGCAGAATTTCCTTTTCTGGTTCTTCATTTTTATCATCATCCTGCGCCTCAACAGCACCAACGGCAGATTTTACCGGATGCTCTTCCTGCACTGCAGGGCAAACCTCTTCCGACAGTACCTCGTCGGTAACATCGTCGTCCAAGACAACAGGCTCAAAACAATCAAATGGAGAATTGATTGCAGAAGCTACATCATCATCCGGAACGAAAACGACAGCATCGCCATCCAATTTAAAAGTCCCGATACCCTTTATCGCGACATCCTCACCCTCAGCCAATTTCGCCGAAACCAAGCCAAACAGCTCTTTCAAAAAAGAAGAGCATAAAGCATCAGAGGTATCCGCCGCACGGGAAAGAGCCTCTATAATGTCAGTAAGCACCACCTTACTCATCACTGCCTCCTTTTGCAAATACTTTTGACTTTAATATGGAACTCGGCTCAAACGTAAGATTCACCTTCGGGGGTAGCAACATCCTCTTACCGCTTTCGGCATCATATTCTACTCGCTCATCCGCTTTCACAGGCACAAACTCACCAAATCCCGGTATGGCGACAGTTGTCAAATCTCCACATTTTTCCTTTAACAAAGAGGAAAAACCATCTATCAATATTTTTATGTCGTCAGGCTTTCTTTCCAATTTTTCAGAAAGCGCCTCAACAAAAGCGTTACTATCCATTTCCAACAAATTACATTACCCTGCAAATCTACAAATTAAAAAGGCACTCCACAAATTAATGGAATGCCTTTTGGTGACTCCGACGGGATTCAAACCCATAACCTTCTGATCCGTAGTCAGATGCTCTATTCAGTTGAGCTACGGAGCCTT
>CALUMI010000050.1 GCA_944321725.1 uncultured Muribaculaceae bacterium | reverse complement strand
GTGATCCAGGCGGGATTCGAACCCACGACCCACAGCTTAGAAGGCTGTTGCTCTATCCAGCTGAGCTACTGGACCCCTAAAATATTTCCTCCAAAAAGTGTTGCAAAGGTAAGGCAATATTCTCAATTCTGCAATAGCGCGTAATATTTTCAGCCCTCAAGTTGCATCAGAACTTCACGGATACGTTGGTAGGTTGTTATCTTAGTAGGAACCAACGGCAACCGCAACTCGTTTTCTATAAAGCCTTTCGCGCTCAGCACACATTTCACTCCGGCAGGATTGCCGTCAACAAAAAGCAGGCTGAATAGTTCCGTAAAACGATGATGAATCATCAAAGCGCGCTGATAGTCACCGTCGAGCGCAAGGCGCACCATCCTGCCGAACTCATATGGAAAAGCATTGCCTATGACAGAAATCACTCCTACCGCGCCAAGAGTTATAAGCGGAAAAGTTATGCCGTCGTCGCCCGAAATCACGACAAAATCCTTAGGCTTGTTTTTTATTATATCGTCCATTTGGGTGATATTTCCGGAAGCCTCTTTCACTCCGATGATATTCTCGAAGTCACGAGCCAGACGCAATGTCGTGTCGGCTGTCATATTAACACCTGTCCTGCCCGGCACGTTATACAATATCACAGGAAGAGGCGAAGCCTCCGCAATAGCCTTATAATGCTGATAAATTCCTTCTTGGGAAGGCTTGTTATAATAAGGCACCACCGACAAAATCGCACAAAAATCAGAGAAGTCGTTATTCCGCAAACTGTCGGTGACAGCCTTTGTGTTGTTTCCACCCAGTCCCAACACAAGCGGCACACGCCGGTTTACCCTCTCGACAATGAATTTCTTGACATCCTCCTTCTCACCGTCTGTCAGTGTTGCCGTTTCAGCCGTTGTGCCAAGCACCACTATAAAATCAGCGTTATTATGAATGACATGCTCCAACAATCTTGCGAGAGCCGGATAGTCGATTGATTTATCATGTTTGAAAGGTGTAATCAAAGCCACACCCATACCTTTCAAATCTGTATATCGTGCCATATTGTTATTTTTCATGCGCAAGCCCGATTATTATGAACAATCCTACAATATCATTCGTTAATAATGAAACTTACACTTTAAATATTTTAATTATGTCAGAAAAATTTCAAGAATTGATTTCTTCAAATCAACCGACATTAGTCGATTTCTATGCCACATGGTGCGGACCATGCCAACGTATGCACCCAATCCTCGAAGAAGTTAAATCGAGAGTCGGAGAAAAAGCCCGCATCATAAAAATCGACGTTGACAAAAACGAGGCTGTAGCCGCCACTTATCAAGTTCAATCGATACCGACCCTGATTTTGTTCAAAAACGGTCAGCCGTTGTGGCGCAAAGTCGGGCTGCAATCAGCCAACGCTCTTATCTCAGCCATCGAGGAGGCTGTCTAAAGCCCGTCGGAAAATATGCTTGCAGGCAGCTTACGGCAATTATAGCATGAAGCCATTGCCTCGCCGTATGCTCCTGCCGAGCGTATCGCCAACAAATCGCCTCTCTCGGTAAGAGGCAATCTTTCGTCGGCGGCAAAGCAATCAGCCGACTCACATACAGGCCCAACCACATCGTAGACATCGTCGACAGCGCTTGTCGATGTAAGATTGTCAATCTTATGATGCGCCCGGTACAAAGCGGGACGCATAAGGTCGTTCATTCCGGCGTCCACAATTATAAATTTCTTTGACGCACCCTCTTTCACATACAGCACCTTTGTAATCAACGAGCCGCATTGTCCGACAATAGAGCGGCCCGGCTCAAAATGAAGCTGTTGTCCCGGCTTCAAGCGCAAACGGTCGGCAAACAATTTGAAATACGACTCAAAATCAGCCATACTGTTTGCGTCGGGGTCATTATAATCAATTCCAAGCCCTCCGCCGACATCGACTATCGAAATCAAAGCACCCGCTTTTTCCATTGCCGCCAACACGTCCGTAACCTTGTCGCAAAGCATCTCAAAAGGCTCTTTGTCGCAAATCTGCGACCCTATGTGAAAATGCACGCCACACAAATCTATATTTTTCATCTTCAGTGCCTTTGCCACAAATTCATCGAGCAAATCAAGGCCAATACCGAATTTATTTTCTTTAAGCCCGGTAGTGATATATTGGTGAGTATGGGCATCGACATCCGGATTAATTCTCACAGCCACATGGGCCATCCGGTTCATCCTCGAGGCAATGGCATTTATATTCTCAAGCTCAGGAACAGACTCAACATTAAAACACTTTATATTCGCGTCCAATGCAAGCTCTATCTCGGCATCTGTTTTGCCAACACCGGCAAACATTATTTGTCCGCCGGTAAAACCGGCATCCAACGCCGCCCTTATCTCACCGCCACTCACACAATCCACACCAAGGCCATAATTCCTCACCGTCTCCAAAATCTTATGGTTGGGATTTGCCTTTATGGCGTAATGCACATAAAAACCATATTTTCCGGCCTGCTCCGCCACCGTCTGCAAGGTGGAGCGCAACAGGCTCATGTCATAATAATAATATGGCGTCTCTATTTTTCTCAGCTCTTCTAATGGAAAGTATGCCATACAGTCACTTCATGAAAACAGGTTCTTACTAAGCATATTCAACGCTTTCACTTTGTCTTCCTTTCTTACAAGAAAAGAGATATTGTGGTCGCTGCCTCCATAGCAAATCATGCGCACAGGTATGTCTTTCAATGCCGCTATGACATCCGACTCCAAGCCGCAATTTTGCCAATCGAAACTGCCGACAACGCAAATTATCACCATATCCTTATCTACAGTCACCGTACCGAATTTTCGCAAATCCTCCAATATCGGCTCAAGACTTTTGTCAGAATCTATCGTAAGAGAAATCCCCACTTCCGAAGTGGCGACCATGTCGATGGCGGTCTTATGCGCCTCAAAAGTTTCGAACACTTTTCTCAGGAAACCATAGGCGAGAAGCATACGGCCCGATTTTATTCGGATGGCAATAATATTATCTTTTGCGGCAATGGCTTTAATACCGCGGTTATCGGTATCGTTGCCTATCAATGTGCCTTTTGCAGAAGGATCCAATGTGTTCAACAGCCTCACCGGTATATTCGCGTATTTGGCCGGCTGCACACACATCGGATGCAGAATTTTCGCCCCGAAATATGCAAGCTCAGCAGCCTCCTCAAAATTAAGCCGCTCAACAGGCTTGGTTCCGTCGACATAACGCGGGTCGTTGTTGTGCATTCCGTCGATATCCGTCCATATCTCGATTTCCTCCGCGCCGACAGCCGCGCCGACAAGCGACGCCGAATAATCGCTGCCACCGCGCTGCAAATTGTCAATCTCTCCGTAGGCGTTCCTGCAAATATATCCCTGTGTGATATACAAATCAGCCTCAGGATGCTTGTCCAACAAATTGTTAAGACGCTGCTTAATATACTGTGTGTCAGGCTCCCCGTTTTTATCTGTACGCATAAACTCCAAAGCCGGGATAAGCGCGGACTTTACGCCCTTCCCATGAAGGTACAGATTCATCATGACAGTCGACATTATCTCACCCTGCGCAAGAATCTCTTTCTCCTCGAATGAGGTAAATATGTCTTTCGTCATCGAACGTATATAATTAAAACATGCTTTTATCTCCCGCTCCGCCTCACCGCGAAGATTATCGTCATCATAGAGTTCGGCGATGGTTTGAAAATACTTTCTTTCAAGGATATTGATTGTTTCCTTAGCCCCGTCGACATTCTTTTTGTACAAATAATTGGATATTTCAACAAGTGTGTTGGTCGTACCTGCCATAGCCGACAGCACTATAATATTTTTGCCCCTCCCGGCTATTAAAGAGGCAACATTCTTTATACGCTCCGACGAGCCTACCGATGTGCCTCCAAATTTAAGAACCTTCATTTTCAATAAATCTACAAAACAAGTATATTAATATTTCACACAATTTTAATCACAAACATCCGCGACATTCTTATTCTCGCATTTCACTACCCTCGCCGGAAACTCGTTGGTAAGATGCATATTATGCGTAGCCATCACAACAGCCGTACCCTCACTGCTTATACGATGAATCAGCTCCATAATCTGCTTTCCCGTCGAACTGTCAAGGTTGCCGGTCGGCTCATCCGCGAGAATCAGCTCCGGCTTGTTGAGCAATGCCCTTGCTATGGCTATGCGCTGCTGCTCGCCACCCGACAATTCGTGTGGCATTTTATACGATTTGTTTGTCATCCCGACACTGCGCAACACACTCTCAATCCGATCGTCCATCTCCTGCTTGCTTTTCCAACCTGTCGCTTTAAGCACAAACAGCAGATTGTCGTAGACCGACCTGTCGGTGAGCAATTGAAAATCCTGAAAAACTATACCTATCCTCCGCCGCAACATCGGAATATTCTTGCGCCGTATCGACAAAAGGTCATAGTCAAACACCCTCGCGCTGCCTTCTGTCACAGGAATCTCGGCATACATAGTCTTCAACAGGCTGCTTTTTCCACTGCCGACACGTCCTATAAGATACACAAACTCTCCTTCTTCAAGCGAAAAATCCACATTTTTAAGAACGATAAGCTCTTTACGTGTTATTTCCACTTTTTTATATTCTATGATTTTATTACCCATATAATCGAGTTTATTCAGGAAACGCACACGCTTCCACAGTGCAAAGATAATGCAAATCTTTTGTCAAGGTACAGATTAACTGCCTAAAAATCATTTTTTATAGCCAAGCTGCTCAAGCAGATTTTTATTCCACACCGACCGTTCTCTATCAAAAAACCATCCCCACTTATTGAAATACTTTATCATATTCACCATGTGAACGGCCAACATCCTGACGCTCTTATAAGAGGCGGCTTTATGGGCGTGGACAACAGTGACGGCAGGGAAAAACATCGTGCGATAAAGCCTGTGCATACGTCGTGTAATGTCGATGTCCTCCGGATACATGAAAAAACGCTCGTCAAACAATCCCACAGTGTCAAAGCATTTAGTCCGGAAAAACATAAAGCTGCCCTGATGATACGCCACATCGAAAGGCTTGCTATGATCATAGAAGGCCAAACAATAGCATGTGTTTCTTTTTTGTATCCACCTTTCCGGCAGAAAACGCCTGAAAATCAAATCGGCAGGAGTAGGCAGCAACCTCACGACATACTGAATTTTTCCGTCAGGGTAAGTCACATTGGGTATCAGTTGCGCCACATCCGCATTCGCGTCCATGTATCCGACAATCCTGTCAATCACTCCTCCTCCGAAATACACATCCGAATTTATCACCAAATGGTAATCCGATTTCAGGTGAATGGCTTTTCTTATGGCCACATTATGTCCCGCTCCATAACCGATATTTCTTCCATTGTGGATGTATTCCACTTCATCAAAGCCGGAGCAGAAATCACGCAAACTGTCGTCGGGCGAATTGTCGCTCACAAAAATTGGAGAAACCCCATTTTTGCGTAAAGACTCTATACAATGGTACAACTCATCGCAGTCAGTTCTATATGTCACGATTGAAGCCGAAACCATGTCACATTGCCCGGGTAAAAATATACGGATACTCGTAAGGATCGAAACTGCAACTGAAATACATCCATTCGCTCTTGCACAGCACGTTCCAATCCGAATCAAGAATATGCACCTTCACTTTCAGATTCCGTGTGCCGTCAGCAGAATTGAGGTCCAATTCCTTAAGAGGAATGAAAATGCGGAAATTGGTTTCTTCTGTCGTGTCGTACGGAGGAGTGAACTCCGCGCTTGCCGACACCTTTCCGTCTGTCGTACAATAACTGTCATTCTTGTCGGGCAATGGCTCGCCGGTATCGGCATCATAAAAATAAGCGACAGCTTTGCCTGTCTTGCCTTTCATCCCCGACACTGTGAAATTCAATGCCACCCTCATGCCGCGCTCGCCGTATTCCGCAAGATTATGCTCCGTGCGTATTTTCGTTATATAGGCCGACGCAGCCGATTTGGAACTATGCGATGGAGAGCTTCCGCCTGCCGAATAGAAACGCAGCCAGCTGTTTCCCGTCTTTTTATACAACTCTGCGAACATGCTCCGCAACGTGTCGGCCGTGTCGAATCCGGAAAGGTTGTATGTGTTATCATTAACCACGATTTTCACGATGTCGCTCGACGCAAAACTGTCAAGCACATGCGCCCTCCATTCATCAAATTCATATTTATAGGATTCGGTACTCGCCAAACCTTCAAGATCAAACATCACGGTAAGAATACCGCAAATCCTTAATGCACCATCATCTGTCGCATTAACAAGGGACGCATTGGTAGTGAAAAAAACCTCGCCATTCTCCAAATATACTGTGGCAGAATAGCCTTTAACGACATCCCCTTTCCTATGAATGCCTCTGCACATCCCCATAATGCTCGGAGATAATATATCTTCATTTACCTCTCTTATAGTACAAAGATAAATGTGCAGTTGAGTATCGCTACCGGTAGCGGAAGCCGTGCCAAGTTTTGCCTCGATTTTGCCGTCATTTCCCCAACGTGGCATATCCAGCTGAAAATTTTCCTCCTCACACAACCATGCATCTGTATCTGTGTCTATTAATTCCGTGGAATAGCTGCGCACCGTGGCAAATGCCACCGCATTAAACGCGAACAGGCAAAACAGCACCAATAAAATTCTCGTTTTCATCCTCATAAAATTTAGCTTATACAAATGTAGACATAAATCCCGGGCAAACAAAAAGTGCCTGCCCATTTCTAAAGCAAGCACTATATTTATAACAAAAACTTTTAGCAAATATTTACCTGACAAGGATAAGGGCGGATTGCGGAGCAGCCTCGACATCACCTCCACTCATTTTTCCCAAACCGTTCTTGTCGAGCTTGCCGTCGGCGGCAACCACAGTCCATTCACCCTTCGGCACCTTAACCGTCCGCGACTTCTCGCTGCCGTTGAACACAACTCTTATCTCGTTCCACTCGTCACCGTTGGCATTGCCTTTAATGGCATACGAGATGAGATTCGTAGTTTCCACATCATCGAAAACTATATGCTTGGCTATATCTTCAGCATTTGTCATGCGGAATGCAGGATGGCTGCGGCGCAAATCGATAAGATTGCGGTAATAGTCAAACTGCTCACGGTTTTTATGCTTCAGGCTCCAATCAATGGCGTTCACCTCATCAGGCGACTTGAATGTGTTATGAATGCCTTTCTTATCCCTGAAAATCTCCTCGCCGGCAAACATGAACGGAGTGCCCTGCGAAGTGAACACTATGGTCTGCGCCAACCGTGCGACACGCATTCTCACAGAATCCGTCGCATCTGGCATGGATTTACGCATTTTATCCGTAAGGCAAAGATCGTCGTGACACGAAACGTAATTCATTATCTGCTCCGGCGAAGTTGCGTATGCGAATTTCGAGTTATTACCTTTGGAATAGTCGACCTGCGGATGGGCTGTAGATGCCACAATACCGATTTTCACGGTCTCTTCCAATCCAGGTTTCCCCGACGCGAAGCCACGGTCATCCTCACGGCTGTAGTGTCCTTTCACAGCGTCGCGAATATCGTCGCTGAACACCGCTATTCCTTTCATTTTCGCAACATTCTCTTTCAGCGCGCGCCGTTCGGCAGGCAGACGGCTGTCGCCGGCGGTCCAGCCCTCACCATAAATCACTGCGTAAGGATTAATCGACCGTACAGTTTCCGCAACGCGTGTCATTGTTTCAGTGTCATGTATAGCCATCAAATCGAAACGGAACCCGTCGATATGATACTCCTCTGTCCAATATCTCACGGAATTGACAATAAAGTCACCCATCTGACGGCGATCGGAAGCCGTTTCGTTGCCGCAGCCGGAAGCGTCGCTGTAAGAGCCGTCGGGATTATGGCGGTAATAATATCCCGGAGCCGTAAGTGAGAAATTAGAATCATCGTTCACGGCAGTGTGGTTGTATACAACATCCATAATAACGCCGATGCCCGCATCGTGCAAAGCCTTGACCATCTCCTTCATCTCGCGGATACGTGTCGCCGGGTCGGCCGGATTGGTGGAATAAGAACCGTCGGGCACGTTATAGTTAATCGGGTCATAGCCCCAATTATATTGACGGTCGATAAGTTGCGTCTCATCGACAGAATTAAAATCATACGAAGGCAAAATATGCACATGAGTAACACCGAGTTCCTTCAAATGGTCAATGCCCGTTTTTTCTCCATCAGGGGATGTTGTGCCTGGCTCAAGCATAGCTATGAATTTGCCTTTGTTGACAATCCCGGAATTACGATGCGCGGAAAAATCGCGATGGTGCATCTCGTAAACAACCGCGTCTGTCTGATTTGGCGTAACTACATACTTATCATCAGCCCAACCTTCAGGGTCGGTGGACCGCATATCTATTATAGCCGCACGGTAGCCGTTAGTCCCGACAGCTTTGGCCCATACACCCGGCGTTTCTTTCAGCCATTTGCCGCCCATAAAGATTTGGAATGTATAGAATTTGCCATACATTTTCTCCGGGAATGAATATGTCCACGTCCCGGATACTTCTTTATTCATTTCCACGACATCGTAAGGCTCTCCCGTAAGCCCGTCAGTATACAAATTAAGTCTGACCGCTTCTGCTCCCGGCGACCACAGACGGAAATGTGTGCCGGCATTGTCAACCTTAAGCTCAAGGTCGTCGCCGGAATAAACAGGATACGCGTCGAGCACACTATCCGGTATCTTAGGCAAAGTTTGAGTATCGGCCGCGACAGCGGTAAGCGCGGCGGATGCCACTGTAGAAGCAGCAAGCAATTTCATCACAAAATTCGACATAAATAAATGAATCTAAGTAAATAATATTAATCTGGATTTATCTCTGATTTTTAAGGCATAAACTACTTAACCACCACTTTCACCGTATTTTCTTCTCCCTTGATTATATAAAATCCCTGAGGCAACGACACAGTGACGCTGTCTGACTTCAATGTGACCGACTTAACCACCTGTCCGGTTATCGAATATACGGTAAATGTGGAACTTTTCCCGGTATTGTTTTCAATCGTCAAAGTACCGGTGCCGGCAGAAACATTAACCGCAACCGGCTTTTCAGTGGAAGCAATATTCTCAGCCAACACTTCCGCTCCGCACAGCAGCACAAATGCCGAAAGAATCATTAACTTTATTCTCAACATATCGATACTTTTAATTAGTGCAAAATTAAAAGTTTTTGTCGAAAAGACAAATAATTCTCCATTTTTTTGGATTCATTTCAACTTTTTTCTAATTTAGCTGAAAAATCAGCCGGAAAAGCGTCACAATCAGAACATGACAGGATTGACAGCATACCAATGGATATTTATCGCCGCCATAGTTGCCTACACGGCGACCATACTTTCCATTGTGTATGTGGTAATTTCAGAGAACCGCAATCCGGTACGCTCGTTGGCGTGGGTGGTCGTGCTTCTGTTTCTCCCCATTATAGGCTTGGTGCTTTATCTGTTTTTCGGACGCAGCATAAAAATCAAAGCTGTCATCTCAAAACGTATGCGCCGCAAACTCATGCGAAAAGAGAAAATCAGGCAAATCGACATACAGAAGCTGTCGCTTTCAGAAGAGAGCAAACAGCTTGTAAAATTAGGGCAGTCGCTTATAGGCGCAATATATTTTCCGGGAAATGATGTGGAGATATTTACGGACGGCAACCAAATGTTCCCGCAGCTGATAAGCGACATTAAAAACGCAAAAAAATACATCGACCTGCAATTTTACATCTTTGAAGACGACAACATCGGACGCCACATAAGCAACCTGCTTATCGAAAAAGCGAAGAGCGGAGTGAAAGTGAGAGTAATCTACGACCATGTCGGATGTTTCAAAGTGAGCAAAAAATTCTATGCCGCAATGTCGGATGCAGGCATTGATGTTCATCCGTTTTTCAAAGTCACATTTCCGGAGTTTGCGACACGAATCAACTGGCGCAATCACCGGAAAATAGCAATCATCGACGGAGAAACAGGCTACATAGGAGGGATGAATATAGCCGACCGCTATATAAGCAACGCCGACAATATATGGCGCGACACTCATTTGCGACTGAGAGGACAGTGCATTTATGGCTTAGTGTATTCTTTCGGAGCCGACTGGACATTTATGGGATTGCCGGCCTTTACAGAAGAAATCAAGAAATACTCCCCCAATATCAACGATGGCGCCGGCATACAAATCATGACAAGCGGGCCTTTCGGCCAATGGCACAACATTGCCTTGATGTTTCTGAAAGCAATCGGCAGCGCAAAAAAAAGAATTTATATCGAAACACCCTATTTCCTGCCAACTGAAAGCCTTCTAAAAGCATTACAAACAGCGGCACTGTCGAAAGTAGACGTAAGAATAATTATTCCCCGCAAACCCGACTCTGTAATGCTGCGGTTGGCATCAGGCTCATATATAAGCCAATGCCTGAGAGCCGGCATCAAAATATATTTTTTTGAGCCGGGTATGCTCCACGCCAAAACAATCATAATCGACGAGGAACTTTCCACCACAGGCTCGACCAATTTCGACTTCCGAAGCATGGAATACAATTTCGAATGCAACGCTTTCATCTACAGCCGTGATATTAACTCCAAGATGAACGAAATCTTCCTTTCCGACCTTGAGAAATCGACACGCATAACATCAACCATGTGGCGGCACCGCCCGTTCATACAAAAACTTAAAGAATCGTTCATAAGGCTTCTCAGCCCGGTATTGTAACTTTTATCGCATTTCTATTATTATATTTTCCCATTATGCGCTTTTTTGCGTATAATTCTTGCAATTTCACAGATTATTGCATAATTTCGGAAAATTATTAACCAAAATCATAAAATAATGAAACACTACAGCACTACTTTACTATCATTATCGTTACTGACAGCTTTGCAACTGTCCGGCGCGCCTTCAAGTCCAAAACTGTTAAAGCTGATATGCCCAAACAACAAGACAGAGATTGTCAGAAACAGCGGGCAGACAAAAGAATTTGCCAATGCGGCATCACCAATTTGGAAAGCCGGCAAAAGCGACACTTTTCACTATGACAACGCAACTGCATGGGAAAAAGATTATACCACCACCTATTCATACCGGACAGACGGCCTTTTGAAAAAAGAATTGCAAGAAAGCCCGGAACAAAAGACAAGAACCGTATATGAATACGACGCGGAAAACCGCATATCGTCGATAACAGAACAGCAATACGACGGCACAGCATTCGTAAACCAAAGAAAAACAGAATATGCCTACGATGATATTCTGAAAGACGCGACAATATCGGAAATCAACTATCTGTGGGATGAATCCGGCAACACATGGCAGACTTCTTACCCGTCAAGCCGCATTGAAATAGAGCGCAACAGCGACGGCAACGTCACTTCGGTAAAATCATACGCCTCATTTTTAGACAGCGAGCTTTATCTATTCTACACAATGAACATAAGCTACAACGACAACGGCGTGGCCGACAAAATAGAAATTATCGACTTGGACGGGATGAATATCACACTAAGCGATATTATATGGATAGAAACCGACGGGCAGCTAATTATGGGTGACTCCATAATTTTCTTGGGCAACAATAAGTTGAGTTCATGCACAATGACCTTTGAAGAGGAGGGAATCGCAATGGACGGACAAATGCGGTTCAACTATACCAACGAAACTGATTTTACTTATGAGGCTTCAATCGGCGGCATCAATGCCTTTCTGACCCATGAGGAGCCTGACAGCAACGGCAGCTACAAAGAAACTCTGTACAACTACATCGACATGAACTCAAACGGAGAAATGGAGGACGACGAGATAACACTCACCGAAATAACCGAAATAACATATAACGACGACAAACTGCCCGTGCTTGAATACTACTACGAAAAAGACAATATCGACGAACCGGAATTTAGCTATGCGGATGGCACAAAGTACGACTACACCTATAACGAAACTTACGGAATACCATCCGAAGTGATAATATCAACAACAAACCGGCCCGACACCGAATACCAACCAAAAGAAAAAATCGCATATTACGACTTCATCAACGCCGCCAATCCGGGTGGAATAAGCAGCCTGTCAGACAGCGGATTCTCACTGACAGTCAGCGGCAACCGACTTGATTGCGAACTAACAGGACTGAGCCAATGCGGCATATATGACCTGAACGGAAGGCTCGTCATAAGAGAAAACAGCATCGATAAAAGCCATGCGTCTGTCGACATATCCGGATTGCAGCCGGGAATATACGTCGTGCAGGCAAAATCGGCCGGCGACATCAAAACCCGGAAATTCATAAAGCGATGACAAAAAAAGGTTGCGCCGGAATTTGGCGCAACCTTTTCACTAAAAAGCATATTCCACAGGCATTTTCAACGCGTGCATTAAAACAACTTCTGCACAAACTCGGTAAGATATATGCGCCAGTTACGCCATATATGCCCCTCGCCGGTTTCGTAGTAAGTGTATTTGGCTCCTATACGGTCAAGGATGCCGCGATAATCCACATTTGCCTTATAAAGGAAATCATCCCTGCCTATACCTATCCAATAAAGTTTGGGAGGATTGGCGAACTGTGCTTTCAGCCTGCCCTCCATATCTGCATACACATCGGAAGACGTATCTCCATTCGGGGCATCTGACGGAAATATGGCGGCTGAAAACAACCCCACATAATCAAACATATCAGGATACAACTTCGATATATGCAGCGAGTGGAAGCCACCCATCGACAATCCCGCGACAGCTCTCGCCTGTTTGGATTTCTCCACACGATAAGTCTGTTCCACAAACTCCACTATGTCAGGGAACGAGCGTTCCATTCCGCCATCCATTGTTTTCGGCAGATTAAACACAGGTTGGTCAAAACGTCCCGGTGTTTCGCCCGGAGCAGCCTCTTGCGAGATATTCCCGTTTGGCATCACCACAATCATCGGCTTCGCTTTTCCTGCCGCAATCAGATTGTCGAGTATCTGTGCCGCGCGTCCCAAAGAAATCCATGCTTCCTCGTCACCGCCCATGCCATGCAGCAAATAAAGCACAGGGTAGGTTGCGCCACCTTGCTCATACCCCGCAGGAGTATAGACAGTCATGCGCCGGTTCATCTTCAGGCTATTGCTATAGTACCATACCCGTGAAACCGTGCCGTGCGGCACATCATTGACACTGTATAAGTCGCCACGTCCGCCTTTCACTATAAAATAGTTGGAAAGTGTAGCCACATCCCTGTTGACAAACACATTCGACGG
>CALUMI010000049.1 GCA_944321725.1 uncultured Muribaculaceae bacterium | reverse complement strand
GTGACTCCGACGGGATTCAAACCCATAACCTTCTGATCCGTAGTCAGATGCTCTATTCAGTTGAGCTACGGAGCCTTATCCGTTTTGCGACTGCAAAGATAATCAATAATTTTCATATATCAACAATCTTGCGGCTGTTTTTTAAACACACCCACTAAATTCGCATAAAAATCGACCCTCAAAAAAATATTTTCAACAAAAAGAATTGGCACAATTAGATTATACGGCCTTTTGTTCGTACTTTTGCAGCCCAAAGAAGCGACATTTAATTTTGGCATTTTTTTTGCTATGAGTTTTTTATAATTCTATAATTACACGTATGATCAATTTTTTCAAAAAAGATTCTTTTCTCGCGGAAGATGAGGCTCCACAAATATGCTCGATAGTTACAGAATTATCGGCAAGCGCGTCGGATTCCGAAGAAAAAGAAATGATAAATTCACATATAATACCCATCCTTGCCCTACGCAACATGGTGCTTTTCCCTGATGTGGCCATACCTGTAGCTGTAGGACGGAAAAAATCGTTGTCGCTAATCAAGTCGGCTCAAAAATCAAAGAAGCTCATAGGAGTGATATGCCAAAAAGACGCTTCCGAAGAAGATCCGGGTCTGGAAGGTCTATATCCTATAGGTGTTGTCGCCGAAATAATAAAAATACTTGAATTTCCGGATGACAGCACAAATGTCATTCTACAAGGCAAATACACTTTCCACTTAGATGAGTTGACAAACAAAACGCCCTATTTGAAAGGTCGTGTCACAATCATCGACGACATTCTTCCGGATAAAAAAGATAAAGAGTTCGATGTATTGGTATCGGAGTTAAAAGATTTGACAATAAACCTGCTAAGCAAACTTGGCAACAGGGCAAATGAGCTAATCTTTGCGATAAAAAACATCGAGCATCCCGTAAATCTGATAAATTTCCTATGCGCAAATTCTCCGCTCGAGCCGAATGTAAAACAGAAATTATTGGCGGAACGCTCCATAAAGCAACGCGCTTACAACCTGTTCTCTTATCTCAACCGGGAGGCACAGCTTGTTGCCATCCGCGCGGACATCGAGTCAAAAACCCACCGCGACCTTTCGGAGCAACAGCGCACCCATTTCTTGCAACAGCAAATACGCACCATTCAAGACGAGCTTGGCGACAATGAGGCACAAGACATTTCGGAGCTCTACGAAAGAGCTTCAAGCAAAAAATGGGACGAGCCGGTGCAAGCCGTTTTTGAAAAAGAGATGAAGAAGCTGGAGCGCGTGCAACCACAATCTCCGGATTTCTCCGTACAATACTCTTACATAGAAACGCTGCTCGACCTGCCATGGAACGAGTATACAACCGACAATTTCAATCTGCAAAACGCAGAAAAACAGCTAAACAAAGACCACTACGGACTGGAAATCGTAAAAGACCGCATATTGGAGCAGCTTGCCATACTAAAATTGCGTGGCGACATGAAAGCTCCTATACTATGCCTGTACGGCCCTCCGGGAGTAGGCAAGACATCTTTGGGGAAATCGATAGCCGACGCGCTGCACCGCAAATATGTCAGAATGTCGCTCGGCGGCCTGCACGACGAGGCGGAGATACGCGGCCATAGAAAGACATATATAGGCGCAATGCCGGGACGAATCATTCAAGGGCTTATCAAATGCGGCAGCTCAAATCCGGTATTCGTATTAGACGAAATCGACAAATTGGGACAAGACTTCAAAGGGGATCCGTCGTCCGCGCTGCTTGAAGTGCTCGACCCTGAACAGAACAGCCATTTCCACGACAATTACGTAGACATCGACTACGATTTGTCGCACATACTGTTCATAGCGACAGCCAACACTCTGTCCACATTGTCACAACCGTTGCTCGACCGTATGGAGATAATCGATATTTCAGGATATATCTTAGAGGAAAAGGTTGAGATAGCGCGCCGCCATTTAGTGCCAAAGCAGCTAAAAGAGCACGGATTTGCCCCAAAAGAAGTAGATTTCTCCAAACCGGCAATCGCAAAAATAGTAGAGTCGTACACACGCGAGTCAGGAGTGCGGCAATTAGAAAAGAAAATAGCGAAAGTGCTGCGGCGCATCGCACGGCTAAAAGCAAGCGGGAAAGAATTTCCAAAAACCATATCCCCCGCAAATCTAAAGGAATATCTTGGGATAGAAGAATTTTCATCCGACAAATATGAGGGCAACGATTTCATAGGAATCGTCACCGGACTTGCGTGGACAGCGGTAGGCGGAGAAATATTATTCATCGAGTCATCCCTGTCGAAAGGCAAAGGAGAAAAACTTACGCTTACCGGCAACTTAGGCGACGTAATGAAAGAGTCGGCGGTAATAGCTCTTCAATATTTAAGAGCAAACTGCAAAAAATACAACATCGATCCGGAAGTGTTCGAAAATACAAACGTACACATCCACGTCCCGGAAGGAGCCATCCCCAAAGACGGGCCTTCCGCCGGAATTACAATGGTCACTTCTCTTGCCTCGTCATTCACAAAGAGAAAAGTTAAGGACCACATTGCAATGACGGGAGAAATCACATTGCGCGGCAAAGTGCTTCCCGTAGGCGGAATCAAAGAAAAGATTCTCGCCGCGAAACGCGCCGGAATAACCGACATTATCCTCTCCATCGAGAACAAAAAAGACATCGACGACATAAAGCCCATGTACCTGAAAGGTTTACAATTCCACTATGTGAAAACAATCGATGAAGTTCTCGACATTGCTTTGATGCCGGCTGAACAATAAAAATAAAATTAATTGATTGACAGCAGAAATAGAAATCTCCGCAAAAGCGGCGGTTTCTATTTTTATTTTATGGGGACTACAAGCATCGGAATATCCGTATGGAACAAGATTCTGTGGGCGATACTCGGGTTGAACAATCTTGTAAAGATATTTCTTTTTTTGTTGGGGATAACAACAACCTCTATCACATTCTCTTTCAAGAAATCCTCAAAATCACCCAAAAAAGAGTCCTCATCAAAAATCTTGCATTTAAATTCCGAATCAGGATACTGCCTCGCACAATATTCATACATGGCATTCATCCGCTCTCGCACAAAACGCTCACGCTTGCTATTCACATGCACAAGCGAAATTTTCGTGCCTTTCGCGTCAAAATGGTGCATAAACACATCGAGCGAAAGCAAATCCTGTTGCTCCAAATTGCAATAAAATATAATGCTTTTCATTTTTCCGGTATCGGTCAGCGCGATGCCCTCCGGAATAACAAACATAGGATATTTCACAGAATCAAGCACTTCCGCCGTCACACTGCCTATCAAATCCTGTTCTTTTTTGTGTTTTCCACGCGTACCCATCACTATCAGCGCAGGCTCCGTATTTTTAGCATACTCCAGAATGGCTGTTTCCGGAATACCCTCGATAACCTCGCACTCAAACGGAACGCCAGGCAGCACTCCTGTCGCTATGGAGTCTTCTATTTTCCGCTTGAACGCCAGCATTTGCTCTCGCGCCCGCTCACCTTTATTTCTGAAACGGTCCAACAAATTTGAGGACTTCTCATCAATAGGCAACGAGCCGGAGTAGCTATGCCCTATATAAGAGTTCAAGACAACCACAGACAAACCGTTCTCATGCGCATAATGGAAACCCACCTCACACGCTTTTGATGAATATTCGGAAAAATCCACAGGCACCAACACAATGGAGCCGCGCCTGTTGTCTTTCTTCACATCCGACAACAATGTCACAGAATCGACAATCTGCAAGGCATGAGGCAAGTCCTTCTCAGAAACGCATAGCCTGACACCGGAAGATATCAACGGCTGCTGCCGACTGACATCATCGACAGCAACCTTGATTCCTTCACGTTCCAATATATTTTTAAGTATTATTGCCTTTTCGTAAGTATAGGTGGCAAGCGTCACCATTTCATTTCCGGACATAACCTAAAAATACGACTTCAATATCAGATACTATTTGTCGCTTTGCTCTTTAAGGATTTCCAAAGCCATGTCATATATTAATGTGTCATCCAACACAACAATTCCGCCATCAGGACCCGGCTCGATATGCAAACCGCAATTTTTGCCAAACGAATAATTCGTTCCGCCAAAATAGTTTCTTACTGTTTGAACATTCACATTCAGACGGTCGGCAATCTTATGCATCGAGCCGTCAGGCAAGCTGTCTTTTATTCGACGAAGCTCATTAAATGAAATAGTTTTAGACATGATACTATAATTTTAAAACAGTTAATAAATCACGTTATTTTTAATTGTTATAAATTTACGCCTCATTGTTTTAATATACAAATTTTATTGCGAAAATTTTATATGCTTTACAACATAATAATTCATAAATCGCTCATTGTTAACACAAAAGGCTACTGATGAGCCGGGCGCAACAAATCGTTGACGGTTTTCACGGGATTGAACGTCGCAACCGGAACCTCAACAAATATCGTGTTCCAGTCGCTCATCGCCCCGTTCCACAAACCCGGCAATTCCAACGCCTTGATTTCATGCCCGGATATTGATTTCTCGGAAATAAAGCCTGTATTATGGTCCACATAGTCAGGCAAGTTAAATTTATTACCCTTATAATCAACAATATAGCAAACCAAATCCACAGGATTAAAATGAGTGGCCGACTTCATTATGCCCATAGCAGCCACGTCATTCTTGTCGATTTGCGAGCTTTCAAGTATCTGCAACGAAGTTGTTCCATCCTGATTATAGGCTATATACGGCCCGCCGCCGGGTTCTCCCTCGTTCTTAACCACACCGCACACACGTATCGGACGATTGAGCTTGTTTTTCAGATACAGCACCAGTTCCGAGTCCTCAAGATGCTTGGTTTCCTCATTGCGCACAAACAACGTCCGCTGCAAGAATTTAACCATCTCACGGACATCGTCCATAGTATAGTTTCCACTGTCGAGAATGCGCAGATATTCCGATATTTTTCTTTGCACATCAACAAGTACGCCACCTATTATTCTTTTATATTTCAGCGTGACATCTCTGTGAGTGGCCGGCACAACATTGTCGATATTCTTGATAAAAACCACATCAGCGTTGACCTCATTCAGATTTTCAATCAATGCGCCGTGCCCTCCGGGACGGAAAAACAAATTGCCGTTTTCATCACGGTACGGAGTATTGTCCGGATTGACAGCTATAGTGTCGGTCGACGGCTTCTGCTCCGACATGGTAACATCATAATGCACACCATATCTTTCTTCAAACCGCTTTGACACACGCTTTATTTCTTCTTCAAACAACGGCCTATGCTCCCCCGACACGGTAAAATGCACATTTACATTTCCGGCCTTGTTTTTTGCATACTGTGCCCCCTCCTCAAGCTGCTCGGCAAGCGCGGTATGTATCTCGTTACCTATCTTGTGAAATTTCAACACGGCTTTCGGCTTGCCGCCGTAATTCAATCCGCAATCTTTCAGCAGATACTCCACAACTTTTTTATACTCGCCTTTCCCTATAAGCTCATCGACACCCAAACCGCAACCGGATTTCGCCGCATTATCCAAATCATCAAAAAAGGCGAACTTATGAATATTCTCAAAGAAAGTTTTAATAAAATCATTGTCAGGTACATCCGAGCTTGAGTCCAAAAAAGCGAACAAATTCTTGAACATGCGGCTTGCCGCACCCGATGCCGGCACAAATTTCAAGATATTGCCATCACCCGACACATAATCGTTCCATAACGACTCATAACGGTTTTCATCGTCTTCCGACAATTTCACCACGCCATTGCCGACAGTAGCAGCAGCCACCAACCTCAAGTAAGGGAAACCCGCCTTAAAATAATTAAGCTGCCTCTCAATCTGAGCGACCGTCATTTGCCGCTTTTTAAACAATTCTAAATCTTTATCGTTAAACATATAATTATAAGGTTTTATATTAGACACCTCAAACTTACTAAATTTTATTTAATATCTGAAAGGTATCAGGAAAAAATATCTATATTTGTAAAACATAGAATGCGTTTCCGCAATACAAACTGAACAAATCATTTGCATTGCGCTCACCTTTCACTACATTTGAAGTATAATTCACAGACTGAAGAAAAATGGAAGAAGCATACTATACGGCGGAAGAAAAAAAATTCGTCATCGACACATATAAAAAACTATACTCCTCTTTTAAAGATGAGATATCCGGCAAAGAGGCGCGGCGCATACGCCAAATCATGAGCAACGGCATAAAAAATGGACGCGCTGCCCGCGACAAATACGGCATAAACCCTACAGTAAGGCACCTTAACACCGCTTTATTGATAACTGAAGATTTCGGCGCCGACAAAAACATGGTAATCGCCGTATTGCTGTACCACCTTTGCAAGACAGAATACATCAGTCCGGAAAAAGTCAAAGAAGAATTTGGCGACGACATCTACTCTCTGATAAACGGACTGCTGAAAATATCCGAATTATATAAAAAACAGACCGCGCTTCAGGATGAGAATTTCAGCAAGCTGATGATGACTTTCGCGGAAAACATCCGCGTGATAATCATAATGATTATCGACCGCTTGGGGCTTATGAGAATGATAAACCATCATCCAAACCAAAAATTCGTGTTCGATGTGGCAAACGAAGTGCTGTATCTGTACTCCCCCTTAGCCCACAGGTTAGGACTGTACAAAGTGAAATCAGAGCTCGAGGACATGTCGCTGAAATACACCAACCGCGAGCTCTACACCCAGATTGCGCATAAGCTGAACGAAACAAAAAAAGAGCGCGACAAATATATAGCCAACATCATAGAGCCTATCGAAAAAGCGTTGAAATCTGCCGGACTGAAATTCGAGATTAAAGGCCGGACAAAATCCATTTATTCCATTTGGAACAAGATGAAGAAGCAAAATGCCGACGTAAAAGACATCTACGACCTTTTTGCCATACGTATCATCATCGACACTCCGATGGAAACAGAAAGACAGGACTGCTGGACCGCATTTGCGATAGTGACGGATATGTTTCGCGCCAATCCGTCGCGCACAAAAGATTGGATAACCATCCCAAAATCCAACGGGTACGAATCGTTGCACACAACTGTGTACGGACCCGACAACCGTTGGGTGGAAATACAGATACGCACACGCCGCATGGACGAAATTGCGGAAAAAGGTCTTGCCGCCCATTGGAAATACAAAGGCGTAAAGAGCGAAAAAAGTCTTGACGATTGGATGGCAAATGTGCGCGATATGCTTGAGACATCAGGTAAAGACACATCCGAGCTTATGAAAAAAATGAAGCTCGACATCTACGATAAGGAAGTGTTTATCTTTACTCCAAAAGGCGACCTCTACAAACTGCCGCTCGGAGCCACCATCCTCGACTTCGCTTTTGCCATCCATTCACAATTAGGATGCACCTGCGTTGGAGGGAAAGTAAACGGACGAAACCAAAAACTGAACTATGCGCTGAAAAACGGCGACACAGTGGAGATAATGACCTCAGCCACCCAACAGCCAAAGCAACAATGGCTGTCGTATGTCACTACGGCAAAAGCAAGAAACAAAATCCGGCAATCTCTCAACGAGATAAACAACAAGTCGGCAGAATTGGCCAAAGAGATGCTGCAGCGGAGATTTAAAAACAGGAAAATCGACTTGGACGAGGCCGGATTGACAAAAGTCGTAAAGAAATTGGGCTACAAAGCGACTACCGACTTCTACAACGACATCATAACCGAGAAAATCGACATTTCCTCCGTAATCGACAGCTATATGTCGTTAGAGGCAAAAGAAGAAGAGCCAAACACCGCGCGCTCGGCACAAGGATACGTGATGCACACACCGGCCGAAAGCGAATCCGGCAACGATTTCATTGTAATAGGAGAAGGCATAAAAGGAATAAACTACAAACTGTCAAGATGCTGTAACCCAATACTTGGAGATGACATCATAGGGTTCATAGCAAGCGACGGAGCTATCAAGATTCATAAATCAAACTGCCCCAACGCCCGCCACCTTGCCGAAAAATATCCTTACAGGATAATTAAAGCCGTATGGTCGGGGAAAACGGGCGGAAGCCAATTCTCCGCTCCGATAGAAATAATAGGACACGACGACATAGGCATAGTCAACAATATAACTTCTCTGATTTCCAAAGAAAAGGACATCGTCTTGCGAAGCATAACCGTAGATTCTCACGACGGCCTGTTTCAAGGGAGATTGGTAATCGGAGTGAATGATTTGCATGAGCTCAACAATCTATTGAAAAAAATAAACAACATAAAAGGAATAAAACATGTACAAAGGATCAACTAAATTATACGCGATGTTGCTTGCGGCAACTTCCATGACAGGATTGGCATCTTGTGGAAACAGCAAAACCGAAGAGCAAGTGAAAGCGGAAGCACTTTTTTCCGACGCGCAGTCGATGTATGAAAGCGAGCAATACGACAAGTCAATAGCACTAATCGACTCGCTGTCAAAAACATATCCGGGCTTGCTCGATGTGCAACGCAACGCAATGCACCTGAAAACATTAGTCACCGAAAAGAAGACTATTTTAGACAGCATATCAAACGACAGCATAATTGCCGCAAACCGGCAAGTGGCCGACTCTTTGTCGAAAAATTTCAAATTCATCAAGACCAAAGACATGGTAGAGGGCTATTATGTAAAAACATCCGTATCGGCCGACAATCTCACCAAACGCACCGACATTGAGGCGCACATAGACGAGCGCGGCAACATCTACCTTGTTTCCTCACTCTACGGAATCAACGCCAAGCACACCCGGCTGAAGGCATCGTGCGATGGGAATGAGGCAGAAACCGAGAACGTAGCTTTCGACAACGCGAAGAACTATCGCTATAAAGACGGCTCCACGCCTGTTGAAATGGTGACTTTCGACAAAGACGCATGCGACACTCTTTGCCAATTCATCCTCACCAACCGCGACAAAAAAATCTATCTCGAATTTTGTGGAAACCGCAATCACAAAATACAACTTTCCTCCGGCACAAAAAATGCTGTCGCCGACACATATCTGTATGCAAAAAGCAAAGCAGAATTGAAGAAAGCGGAAGACTTGAGGCTCTATTACGCAAAAAAATTGCAAATCACCCGGAGGCAATCTCGGCAAACCGCCACCAACATAAGCGGCACAAAGGAATAAGATATTTTTGGTTGCACCTGTCCGATAAAAATAATAACTTTGCATTACTTATTTTCAATTTATCGCAATGGGATTCTTCAAGCTATTCTCCAAAGAGAAAAAAGAAACGCTCGACAAGGGGCTGGAAAAGACAAAAGAAGGTTTCTTTTCGAAACTGACAAGAGCTGTCGCCGGAAAATCGAAAATCGACGACGACTTTCTTGACAACCTTGAAGAAATATTCATCACATCGGATGTCGGCGTGGAAACAACATTGAAAATAATCGACCGCATCCAAAAACGTGCAGCCCGCGATAAATACGTCAACACCGCCGAACTAAATGAATTGCTTAAAGAGGAAATTACAGAGCTGCTCACCGAGAACGACAACGAGCAGACTGATGATTTCACAGTTCCCGACGACAAGAAGCCATACGTAATAATGGTTGTCGGTGTAAATGGTGTAGGCAAAACCACTACAATAGGCAAACTCGCCTACCAATTCAAAAAAGCCGGCAACAAAGTTGTTCTGGGAGCGGCCGACACATTCAGGGCAGCAGCCATTGAGCAACTGCAAATTTGGGGAGAACGTGTAGGCGTGCCTGTCATCAAGCAACAAATGGGCTCAGACCCGGCTTCAGTCGCGTTCGACACAGTCAGTTCGGCAAAAGCCACCGGAGCAGATGTCGTAATCATTGACACAGCCGGACGCCTCCACAACAAAGTGGGGCTGATGAAAGAGCTCTCCAAGATAAAGAACGTAATGCAAAAGGTAGTGCCGGGAGCGCCCAACGAAATATTGCTTGTGCTCGACGGCTCAACAGGGCAAAACGCGTTCGAGCAAGCGAAACAGTTTGTTGCCGCAACAGAAGTCAACGAGCTGGCTATCACAAAACTCGACGGAACGGCAAAAGGCGGCGTTGTCATCGGCATAAGCGACCAATTCAAAATACCCGTAAAATACATAGGCTTGGGCGAAGGCATTGAAGATTTGCAGATTTTCCGCAAACGCGAATTTGTCGACTCGCTGTTTGGCGACAAAAAAGAATAAGTCTACATTTTTGAATGAAAAAACGTATTGATGTAATAACACTCGGCTGCTCAAAGAATCTTGTGGATTCAGAGCGGCTGCTCAAAAGATTGCGTGACAGCGGATTTGAGGCGCACCACGACTCTAAAGACATAAAAGGCGATATAGTTGTAATCAACACTTGCGGATTCATCGGCGACGCAAAAGAAGAATCCGTAAACACAATATTGGAATATGCCGACGCTAAAACAAAAGGCAAGATAAAGCGGCTCTATGTGATGGGATGCCTGTCGGAACGCTATCGTGAGGATTTGCGGAAAGAGATACCGGAAATCGACCGCCTGTACGGCAAATTCGACTGGACAAACCTTGTTTCCGATCTTGTAAAAGAGAATCCCGCCACATTGCCATACGACCGTGTCATTACCACACCATCCCACTACACTTACCTGAAAATAGCGGAAGGGTGCAATCGTTTTTGCGCCTTTTGTGCGATTCCTCTGATTACCGGGCGCTATAAATCACGCGACATTGACGAGATACTCGACGAAGTCAAACTGTTGGTGTCGGAAGGGGTAAAAGAGTTCAACGTGATAGCGCAAGATTTGTCGTACTACGGGATGGACGTCAAAGACAAAATGATGCTGCCCGAGCTTATCGACCGCATGGCTGAGATTAAAGGTGCAGAGTGGATTCGCCTGCACTATGCCTATCCTGCTCAATTTCCGTTTGAGATACTTGATGTAATGAACCGCCACGACAACGTTTGCAAATATTTGGACATCGCCCTGCAACATATCAATGACAAAGTGCTGTCGAATATGCTGCGGCATGTAGACAGCAAGCAGACGATTGAGCTGATACGCACAATTCGCGAAAAAGTGCCGGGCATACACCTACGCACCACCCTGATGGTTGGCTTTCCCGGAGAAGACGAACAGGCCTTTGAAGAGTTAAAAGAATTTGTCCGCGAAACAAAATTCGAACGCATGGGAGCATTCGCCTATTGCGAAGAAGACGACACCTACGCCGCAAAACATTACAATGACAGCATTTCTCAAGCGACAAAAGACGCTCGCCTCGATGAGCTTATGGCTATACAAGAGGAGATTGCGTTGAAATCCAACCAATCAAAAATCGGAAAGACCCTTAAAGTCATTATCGACAAAGAAGAGCCAGACTATTACGTCGGACGAACCGAATACGATTCACCGGAAGTCGATCCGGAAGTGCTTGTCAAGAAAGACAAACCGCTTGTAATAGGAGAATTCTACCAAGCGGAAATAACTGAAGCTCTTCCATACGAACTTATAGCGGAGGTGAGATAATGCACTCTACGCTTGAAGCCATCGACATCGCGCTGTCATGCCGCATAGCGTTTTTCGCCTACCGGATGCCAAAATGCGAAAAAACAATATTCGGAGCGCAAATCGACAATTCATTCGCAGGAGAAACAGGCTTTAAAATCACGCCTTTCGATATAAACACAAAGCACAAAACAAGAGCGATCTACCGGCAACTATCGGCAGACGACATTATTGCCAAATACAAAAAACAAAACCTTGAGATTACGGAAATTGCAGATGAAAGCACTTCCCATAGCGAATATCTGCGATCTGTCACACCTTGTTTGGCACAACTGCGGAAAGGCAGTATCGACAAAATAGTATTGTCGAAAGTACTGACAGTCAAGCATAAAGTTGGGTCGTGGGGCAAATTTTTCGGCAAGCTGTGCGACAGCTATCCCGACGCTTTCAAATTCATATTCTACAGCGAAGAAACTGGAGCATGGGCTGGAGCGTCACCTGAAATATTGGGCAATTACGACAATTACACATTCACGACAATGGCGCTTGCCGGAACACGCAAATACGGGACTACGGGCGATTGGAACGATAAAGACATACGCGAACAGGAATATGTAGCGCACTACATCGCTGACACAATCCGGCGCACGGGAATAGATTTCACCATGTCCGACAGATTCACAAAACAAGCCGGAGGAGTGGAGCATCTCTGCAATTTATTCTCGCTGCAATGCACTCTCCGGCAGGCACAGGACTTGATTGAAAAACTGCACCCCACTCCCGCATTGGCCGGACTGCCCAAACAAAAGGCCATCGAACTGATACACCAATCAGAGCACCACGACCGTGAATACTACGGAGGCTATATAGGACCGTTCTCGCCCGACGATTTTCACTATTTCGTAAATCTCCGCAGCATGAAATTAGACAGCAACAAATGCCGAATTTTCGTGGGAGGAGGTATCGTGTCAGATTCTGTTCCAGAAAGCGAATGGCTCGAAACCGAAGCTAAATCCAAGACTCTGCTTTCTCTTCTTCCGCGATAGCAATCACAAGAACCGTCACCGAACAGTTAACATACACTAAAATATCACAAAAAGCCATTACCCCCCCCATTTTCATTTTTTAATATAAATTTGCAGCAACTCCTGCAAAATCAGGAGTATTGAAATGTGTCATGAGCATACTTTTATATAATTAACCAATACAAAAACTTACAGAAATTATGAAAAAAACAATCCTACTTCTCTGCCTTTTAGTGCCGATGATGGCCAACGCCAGTTTCCTGTCCGGAGCAATATCCCTGCTGAAATATAAAAACACAAAAATCGTGTGCTATGGCAAAGCTTATGATGCTAACGGACACATGGTAGGAACATCAACACTGACGATCGAGAACAGTAATGATGGAATTAATATCTCTGTCAAATGCCATGAATATAATTGGAAATTCTTCTTTCCGAAGAAAGATTGCGAACTTGACGAAGTAGAAAGGGAAATGCAAAGGCATGGGTCTGGCTCTATAATAAATACTACAGAGTACACAATCGGGCATAATTATAATTATCTATCATTTTTGTATGCCTCAGATGATGAAGGATATTTCAGTATCACAAGTGTTGACTATAAAGATGTTCTTGATATAACACCAATAGCCTTTGTTTTATACAAATCAAACGGAGAAAAATTGTTTGATGACGGCTCAAAAGCCGACTGCGGAACAATCAGAGGCTTGTTCAGCTATGTAACGAGCTATTGGAAAAACAATTAATCTAATCTCTGCTATAGATCACTTAGCAAAAGTTTCCGCCTAAAACGGAAACTTTTTTATATTATTTCCTTTTCATAAGGAAATAATTCGTATATCCGCTTCCATAGAAAAACTCCCTCATCATGAATTTGGAGCAACTTAGTTTTATCACATATTGTGTAGGCAATCTCGCTGACACGCTGAAAATGGCACCCGGCAAAGTGTACAGACTTCTACGCTCTTCGGGCGTATTGAACGATTATATCATTCCGGGATATGACATCCTACACACATTCAGCAAAGATTACATAACCAATGATTTAATCGATTGCCTTAAAGATAAAGGAGCATTGCAATGAGTAAAGATGACGCATTAGGAAGATTGGCATTTGAACATCCAAACCACCAATTATGCATAACTCAATCAAGATGCAATGAACAAACATCTGCATTTCATCAACGCTACAGAAATAAAATCAGGAGAAATTTAGTATGGAAGCCAATAAAACCGTTCTGCAAATGAAATACGCAAGAATTGTAAAAATTTTTGCAGACAAATTACACATGCCATACGAAGACGCTTTAGATTTTTTTTATAATTCAGACACTTACATCTTAATAAGTAAAGGAATT
>CALUMI010000048.1 GCA_944321725.1 uncultured Muribaculaceae bacterium | reverse complement strand
TTCAGGTCTGTTTTGGCAACATTACGGATGGGCAGGCGTGGTAGGAGTAGGAGTTGCCTTTACCGTGGCTTCCTTGCTCGTCAATTGCCTCAAACCAAAAACTGTATAAAGAAACATACTCATTTAAAATTCTTTCGATAATCCATTGGCGACATTCCCATCATTCGGCGAAAGTAACGGCACATATAAGACACATCATCAAAGTGCAGCTCGTCAGCGATGCTTTTGACCGGGACATCTGTATTGACCAAATAAGTTTTGATTTCTGTTACGGCCTGTCTGTCCAAAATCTCTTTGGGCGACATTTGCAAATGTTTCCGGCAGAGCTTATAAAGATAGGTCGTGGTAATGGAAAGCCTATTTGCATAGAAAGTTACCTCGCGAGTTTCACGGCAATGTAACGACCCCAACCTGAAGAAACGTGTGATAAGCATCCATGCGTGGCTGTATTCGTTGCTATGCGTTTTATTTGGATAGTTACGCATCACTTCCGTATCAACGGATATCAGCAGATTGCGGAAACTGTTTTTCAACATTTCCTCCTGAAAGGCTTTATCTTCCATATGTCCAATCCAATACAACTGCCGCCACCATGCCTCTAACAAGTCTTTTTGGCCGGCTGATGTGTGGAACACAGGATTTTCATACAACATTTCCCAAAACAAGTCGGAAAGCGGCTTGCAGATAGCTTCTTCTATCACAGGATAGGCAAACGAGGCATAGCGGACGGAGAACAAGGCAGAACTCCGTTCTATCGAAAAAGTACCATCATAAAACGATAAGATGAAGTCACCACGGCGTAGGGAGCATTTCTTGAAATTGACAGTAGCGGTTGCGAAACCCGATGTGACAAACAGAGCCATGCAGCCATTGGTATCAATCAGGCTCCCGTGACTTTGCCTTAAATCCGTTGTTCCTATGGAGAATGGCATATTGTCTTGCCGCAATGAATATTTTACAGCTTGCATACGGTTCTTTTTGCTAATCTGTACAAAGATAGGGGTTTCCGCGCTAATGTTCATGCTGTTGTATCGAAAAGCACCATTACAGGAAGGATTATTACGCATTTGTACGACAAAACCGTCCTACCTTTGCAACCGCAAAACAATCATGGCATTAAAGAATAAGGACATGGCAAAAGACGCAATTGATTTCAAGAATACCAATGTTTCGATTTTGTACCGCAAACTTCTAATTTCCACCCTGCTTGGTACGCTGTCCATGTCGGCAATGACTACCATCGACGGTATCTTTGTAGGTCACGGTGTGGGCAGTGAGGGTGTTGCCGCCGTAAATATTGTCGGGCCTGTATATCAGGTGTTTTCCGGCATAGGGCTGATGCTTGGAGCCGGATGCTCCGTTGTTGTGTCTATCCACATGGCAAAACAAAAAATAAAGGCGGCACGAATGAACCTGACGCAAGCACTGCTGTTTTCCACATTGCTGACTGCCATGGTATGCGTGTTTGCCATGCTGTTTCCCGAATGGGCCGCGCGCCTGTTGGGGGCATCCGAAACATTGCTTCCGCTGGCAAGCGATTATCTGTTTTGGATTATGCCAAGCTATATGTTTCAGATGTGGAGTTTCATAGGGCTGTTCATCATCCGCCTTGACGGTGCGCCCAAAGTCGCTATGTGGTGCAATGTCGTGGCGGCACTGATGAATATTGTGTTAGACTGGGTAATGATTTTCCCATTAGGCTTAGGCGTGAAAGGTGCGGCCATCGCCACCTCCATCAGCATCATGGCCGGCGGAGCCATAGCTCTTTCATATCTATTGTTTTATGCCCAGACATTGAAACCCTTATTGCCGAAGTTAAGCCGAAAAAGTCTGCGCCTTTCCTTACGTAACATCGGCTATCACTGCCGCATCGGTTCGCCTTCGCTAATGGGAGAAATGACATTGGCAGTGCTTATTTTTATGGGAAACCTGATGTTCATGAAACTACTTGGTGACGACAGTGTGGCAGCCTTCGGAATCGCCTGCTATTATACGCCTTTCTTCTTTAACATCGGTAATGCGGTGGCTCAGTCGGCACAACCGATTATCAGTTACAATTACGGCATTTCACGTTGGGATTATGTGGCTAAAGCACGCCGATTGTTGCTCATCACAGCCCTGCTATGCGGCATGGCCGTAATGGCTCTTTTCCTGTTCGCGCCACATTTGCTGGTAGCCTTGTTTATAAATCCCGACAGCATAGCCGCACGCATCGCGCAAGACGGATTTCCATATTATGCCATCGGTGTCCCGTTCTTCATCCTGAATGTCGCCATTGTAGGCTATTGCCAAAGCATCGAGCGCATGAAAACGGCGATGACATTCGTATTTTTGCGCGGAATAGGGCTGTTAATACCGGCTTTTCTCTTGCTGCCTTTGCTATTAGGAACGGAAGGACTTTGGCTTTCCATGCCGTTGGCAGAAATTCTGACAATGGCAGTGACAGTATGTTGGCGGTTCTTGAAACATGACAGATAAGTACGTCCAAAACCTCATGCACAACTGTCGGTTGAAAATGCACAGTCCTATTTGGACTGTACACGGTCTGCCGTGATGCCGAGCGAATTATATATTACACTGAAAATTTTAAACCGGGCACCCACATCGCCAAACTCACGATTATTGCGCGTAGGGCATACACGATTGCAAAGAAAAATGTAAATCAAATCATTTTTAGGGTCAACCCAAAAACTCGTGCCTGTAAATCCTGTATGGCCGTAAACCGAAGGGTCGGCCTCCTCACACACTGAAGACTTTTCCGGATTGTCCACATTGGGCTTGTCGAATCCCAACCCGCGATATGAGTTAGGGCTTTTCGACTCTGTAAACAATCTCACTGTCCGCTCCGACAATATTTGCTCACCACCATACATGCCGCCATTGAGCCACATCCCGCACAACTTGGCAAGGTCATTGGCATTAGAGAAAAATCCGGCGTTGCCCTGCACGCCTCCGGAGAACGCGGCTGTCTCGTCGTGGACTGAGCCTTTAACCGTACATTCACGCAGATAACCGTCATATTCTGTTGCCGCTATTTCCGCCTCTGAAAAATAATCCAAAGGGCGATAAACGGAGCGATAAGCCCCAAGCCTGTGAAATATGTTGTCGCGCACCCATTTGTCGTGTTCTACACCGGTTGCCTTCTCTTCAGCCTCCATTAGCATACAAAAATTAAGGCAGCTGTAAAGATAATTCCGGTCAGGGCGCAGCTGCTGATTGTGGATAATATTCATTATCGTGTCGCGGGTAGTTTTTCCCACATATAGCCGTTTGCCTATGTGATAGTCAAAATCATCGGTTTTGACAGGCGATGTTATATCGCGTCGCACTTTTGCCGCGTCATTAATATAGCCTCCGCCGGCATAACGGCTGTAACCCGCTTTTTTCCTGCCAACGACAAGAGAACCCTCGTAGCTTGCCGTGTCAGTCATAATTTGATAGATATTCAAAGCGGCCGGCATTCCTGTTTCGTGGTACAGCAAATCGCGTATTGTCAGATTACCTTTTTCCGTCCCATCAAGCTCCTTTACATAATTGCCGAGTTTCGCGTCGACCGACATAAGCCCGTTATCGACAGCTTTCATAACTCCCGCCAATGTACCGGTGGCTTTCGACACCGACGCAAGGTCGTAAATGGTATTTCCATTCACCTCCCAATTTTTGGTCAGGTCGGTAAATCCATAGCACTTGTTGACCACAATTTTTCCGTTATGAGCCACAAGCACCTGACAGCCGGGAAAAGCTCCTTTTTCCACACCGAGATTGGCAAGAGAGTCGATTCCGGCCACGAGCCGGCTGTCAAATCCCACCTCCTCCGGAATGCCATATCCCAATCGTGAAGCGTGGATAGTGACACCGTCACCGCAATCGGCCACACCTTCAACCGTCACAGGGATGCGTCCCGTCACACTGATTCCTCCAAACACAGCCTGAGCGGCATATTCCTGCGCAAGCTCCTCATTTTCATAAGCAAGCACGGCAGTATTGCAAAGCGTAATGGAACCGCTGTATTTTGCCAACGCGTATGGAGTGACAAAAAACACAGGTATGACTTTATCCGCGCCGCAATCAAGTATTATACGGTCAAGGTTCATTGCCGTGGTCAAATCATTCTTAAACACGCCTACTATCACTTTCGATGATGTTTTTATGCGGCCGATTACCTCCGACGAGTTGTCATCGTTCATCGAATAGCGTTTCACATCCGTATAAAGGCGGCAAGTCTGCGAAAATCTGTTGTCGGCTGAAGCGCCAAGGCTCACCACACTCACCTCCTTGTCCAATTCTTTCAAAGGCAGCATGTCAGCCTCGTTTTTAAGCGCGGTTATTGCCGATGCGAAAAGCCTGCGGCTGACAAGTTCTGCCTCCGTCGAATTTATTCTTTCCTTGAGCCCTTGCAAATCTACAGGGCGATACTTGTCAAGCCCTATGGCATATTTATAACGCAAAATCTTCCGGCAGGCCTCATCTACACGCTCTTTTATCTTTCCGCCCTTTTTATAGGCCGCGACCATTTCCTCATAGTCCTCCGCAATCCTGTACGGCTCAAGCAGCACATCAGCTCCGGCCATCAACGCGCGCAACCCGTTAGGCTTTCCGTCCATGTGCGACCCTTTCATCTGCAATCCGTCGGTATAAACCAACCCGTCAAATCCCATTTGCTCTTTCAAAAATTCTGTCACCACGTTATGGCAAAGCGAAGTGGGCAGATTGCCTGTTTTAAGTGCCGGCACATTGAGATGCCCCACCATTACACCCGACAATCCTGCCCGTATATAGCTGTGGAAGGGCAACAAATCAGTCGATTGCAACTCAATCAGCGAGCGGCTGACAGTGGGGAGCGTCTTATGCGAGTCCTCATTTGTGTCGCCATGACCCGGAAAATGTTTTGACGAGGAAAGCACGCCGTTGTCCTCCAACCCTTTGGCGTATGCCACAGCTTTACGCGCCACATTCTGAGGATCCTCGCCAAACGAGCGAGTTCCTATCACCGGATTAGCGGGATTGCTGTTGACATCGACATCGGGAGCGAAATTAAGGTTTACCCCGACCTCTTTGCACTCTCTCGCCATTTCTTTTCCATAATCATAAAGCAGCCGGTCATCCTGAATGGCGCCCAGCATCATGTTTTTAGGAAAGCGCGGAGTGTCCGACATGCGCATGGAAAGTCCCCACTCCCCGTCAAGGCTTACAATTACCGGAAGTTGCGACAGCGAATTGGTATAGTTGGCCAATTCCGCATGATTTTGCAAGCTCCCTATCGAAAAATATATGAACCCTATATTGTATTTCTCAACATTTTTTTTCACCACAGATTTTGCCGCCGACAAATTGCGCGGATCAACCACCTGTGCTATCAACTGCCCTACACGCCGCTCGGCATTCATGCTGTTAAACACGCTGTCGACCCACACCAAAGCCTCTTTATCGGAATAAACCGCGCTTACAGGACGCTGCCGCGCGACAGACACATTACACACCAAAAAGGCCGAAAACAATGACACTAAAAGTTTTTTCATCGCTTATTTGATTTTATACATTCGCTCCGACACATCAGGAATTATTTTCCCACCTTGTTCGGTCAAATTTTTTATATATTTGATTATATCATTCTTTAATTGCTCTTCACTCCGGGCAACAACTTTACCTCCCGACGCAAACGACGACATATTGTCGCCGCCATTGGCAAGATAGTCGATTGTAGCCACCGTATATATCTTATCAGGATCCAACGGCTTGCCGTCTATTTTTACGTCGACAGCCCGGCCTCCCTTCATGCCGGCGGAAACCTGTCTGCTCACAGCGTCTCCTCCGCGCCCGGCCATGACATCAAACCCTTCGGCCAACGACTTGCCGTCAATCCTCATCACCACCACACTGTTTGTAAACGGCAACATGGTCAGCACAAGCCCCACCGAAACATCTCCTTTGGGAAGGGGCTGGCGTATTCCGCCTTTATTGACCACAGCGAAGTCAATCCGCTCATCCACAAGCCGTGAAGCCACATCGTAGACAGCATCGGCCACCCAATTCGACAAAGGATTCATCTCCCCGGCCTCATATCCGGCGACCGACTGCCCTATCACTTCCCGCTTCAATTCTTCCACGCCATCGCTATAGCGTTTAAGCCACGACGAGAAATCCGCGTCACAACGGTTGTCGTAACGGCTGTCGACAGGCATCAGCTCATATCCCGGAAGCTCATGCAAATCATCAAGATCAATGGTTATCTTCCCTATATACTCACCCCACTTGCCTGCCTGCGCGACAAGCACATCTTCTCCTTGCCTGTTCTTAAAAACATATCTCGGATGATTGGGTTCCGACGGGTCTATCACAGTATGCGTATGTCCGCCGATTATCAAATCCACATTGCTGCTGTTGACCGCAAGTAAGCTGTCCGACGGAAGTTCCGGGCGGTCAACCTCATATCCCAAATGAGATATGACTATCACATAATCCGCCTTATTTTGCGACTTCAGCACACCGGCAATGCTGTCGGCAACTGCCACAGCGTCGCTATAAATCATACCGCAATAGCATTCGGGGGCAATCATTCCCTTTGGCTGGCAACCGACACCAATCAAAGCAATGCGCTTGCCTTCATATTCTTTTATGGCATATTGTTGCGTCAGGCCGGCTACAGGCGTATTCGAAAAATCATAATTTGCGCACAGCTTCACCGCATCAAGACGACGATAATTGTCAGCAAGAGCCTGCAAGCCGTTGTCAAACTCATGATTGCCCGGCACAGTAAACTCATAGCCCAATCTGTTCATCGCCTCATATTCCACCTCCCCCTTATAAAGCGTGAAATACAAAAATCCCTGAACGTCATCACCTGCGTCGACAAGCAAAGTATTGCGCTCCGCTCCGCGTATACTGTCGATTATCACCTTTCTCCGCTCCACACCGCCAAGATCTTTCCGGTGTTCCGGCACCATATTGCCATGAGTGTCATTCGTATGCATTATAACCAAATCGCCGCCATACGCCGGGGCAGAAACCGCCACGGCGCAGATTGCCGATAATATTATTGTTCTTATGTTCATCATACCATTCTAAAAGCACACGAATTTACGATTTTTCACCAACTTATAACACCGACATAACTATATTTTACAATTACAAATATTATTTAGCACCACCTACCTCCCCGCACTGTCGGGCACTGCGTAGCCGTTGTCCGTAAGTATCCTTTCGATTTCGCCGTCCTTATAGACAATGTCGCCGCAATAGTCGCGCGTGTAAACATTCCGCCAACGATAAGCCGGCTCAAAGTCAATAATAGAGCCGTCCAAGCCGACAAGCGGCATCGGCCTGACTATGCCTCCGCCGCCACCCAAATCGATCGGACGGCTTGGTTTCATTACAGAGTCTATAACTACTATATCCGGGATTTCCGCCTCGAAATAGTTGACTTGGTACGTTGCCCGGAGCTTCCGCCCCGATGCGTCGTAGGTGTAAAGGTTGCGCGACGTGCCGCCAATCACCACCGAGCACGGCAGGTTGTTCGTGTCGTATTCTATCGACGTGATGCCGCTGTTGCTGTCCGACGTCATGTTGCCGTTGGCGTCGTACCCGTACTCCACATCCTCGTCAGCCCCGTCGCGGAAATCAAACGCGTCGCCGTACACCACCTCGCCCACTCCGTTTGTCAAATGTCCTGATTGCTTTTCTCTTGTATTAATAGAGAGTGTATCCATCAACAGCACCCTGTCATTACTTAATAATAAAAAAATCCAAATTTTATTATCGACCGTTTTTTTCTCTGCATGTGAATATGTTAGTTTGTAATTTTTCTTTTTAATGGTATAATATTTGTGAGGGTCATCGTTTATTACATTCAAAAAGAATGGATAATTGTCAATCAATGTGAATACGGACTTGTTTTGTGTACTTCGGTTACTCTTTCTAATAGTTAATTTTGGGAAAATACCGACATATGCATATGAATACAAATGGTTATGCTGTTTGGCTATGATTATATTACCCATATAGTTGCTTCCTCTGCATATACTATCTGATAACACATTCCTTCTTATTGCATCAATCAGCCCTTTGTGCGCAATGTCAACAACATCTATTTTTATAGTTACCAAATCTTTATTTGCGTAAATAGTTACGGAAAAGATGATTAGTAATATTATTAATAATGCTCGCTTCATATAAGTTACCAATTTTCTATAAACGATTCTAATATTACATCATTCTTATTGATTATCAAAAAATTCCAATAAATATGGCCATCTGTGACAATAGAATGTTCTGGTATCTTAAATTTTTTTGTTACATTTTCTTGTTTTGAAAACATAGAATCACATACAACATTTGCGCTTTTGACAAGAATCGGAAGCTCGTCTATTTCTAAATATCCTATATAATTATCGGATTTTGGAATATTTTGTTTATCATATATTATTAATGTTGCAAATTTGTATTTGCCAGAAAATCCTCCATTATTAAAATTTAGCACAGCAAAATCTGTTATCGTATCATAAATTTTATGATTTCCGATAATATGCTCTATTTCATTTCTAAGACTATCAGAGGTCAAATTTAGTTTATTGACGGTGATTATTTTTGTCTGTGACAACGACATAATACAAATACAAACAAATAATATGACCACTAATTTTCTCATATGACAATATTTTTAATAACCAACAATTATTTCATCAAGAGTTTTCATAATAGGTGACAGTTCCGGATAATCAAATATTGTGGAATTAGAATTGTAATGGATGTAATTGTTTTTATCCGGCAAAAAAATTGAAAACGATATATTTTGCCGGAACATATTAGTCAATTCTTTTGCATATTGAATATCACCAAAATTACTTTGTGTAAGACCGGAAGGATATGGTGTATTCCCGGGATGACTATGCGTATCACTTCTTATTATATATGGTAAAGAAACATGCTTTGAAACATAATTTGTCATTCCCCCTTCACTTGATGTCCCATGTGATGTTGTCAATACATTCAGTCCGCTATTACCCGATGTGCCATACGATAATTTACTCCATTCAACATCTGTGTTTTTTGCCAAAAATTCAAATAGATGAGACCCGTTTTCATCTCCATTTATATTATATGCATCGTACGAGCCACCTCCTTCCATTTTTTCTGTAAAACTATTTGCGACAGTTCCATATTTAAAAGATATGCTATTGTAATATTTATTCCCTTTATCATCCACTGAATATTCACGTTCATAAGTGCCGTCTTTGTTTTTATTGACAATATAAAAAGCATCGTGTTCTTTCGTCTTGATGCGGTTTACGATTTCACCACGCTTATTGATTTCCCACTCGTCCATTCCTGTAGGATCAATCTTGTTTACAGGATTCCCCGAACAATATGAATAAGGGGATACGCTACAATTTTTCTCGGCGAGTGGGTCGAGGGAGAGGAAGCGTGGGAGTGTCATGTCGTACCAACGGGCGGAGAAGTCGTAGAGGTCGAGGCCGTTGGTGCGGTCGAGCTCCTTAGAGCCGTATTTGTAGGGCTGCACGTCACCCATGTGCATCGGCATCCCGTAGGGGTAGTAGCCGTTGCTCTCCATGATGTTGTTCTCCTCGTCAAGCACCATTCTTATGTTGCCCTGATAGTCCTTAACGTAATAATAGTAGTCGTAGCCGCCTGTTTTCGTATCCGGCACTGCGTAGCCGTTGTCCGTCAGTATTCTTTCGATTTCGCCGTCTTTGTAAATAATGTCGCCGCAATAGTCGCGCGTGTAAACATTCCGCCAACGATAAGCCGGCTCAAAGTCAATAATAGAGCCGTCCAAGCCGACAAGCGGCATCGGCCTGACTATGCCTCCGCCGCCACCCAAATCGATCGGACGGCTTGGTTTCATTACAGAGTCTATAACTACTATATCCGGGATTCCCGCCTCGAAATAGTTGACTTGGTACGTTGCCCTGAGCTTCCGCCCCGATGCGTCGTAGGTGTAAAGGTTGCGCGACGTGCCGCCAATCACCACTGAGCACGGCAGGTTGTTGGTGTCGTACTCTATCGACGTGATGCCGCTGTTGCTGTCCGACGTCATGTTGCCGTTGGCGTCGTACCCATACTCCACGTCCCCGTCTGCCCCGTCGCGGAAATCAAACGCGTCGCCGTACACACCTCGCCCGCATAGTCCTTAGCCTTCACAAGGCGGTTGCCGTCGTAAGTGGCCGTAATCTGGTCGGTGAAGCCGTAGCCGGCGTAAACCGCCTCGCCGTCCTCATCCAACCGCTGGTTCACGCCCTGTCGCGACAGCATCGTGATGTTGCCGTTCAGGTCATAGTTGTAGGCCGTGTTGTAGGCCGCCGGATTGGTCGGACGGCCTTCCGGCTCGTATGTGCTCGAGGTCAAACGGTTCAGCTTGTCGTACATATATGTCACCGTCGCCTTGCCAGAGCCCGTCACCTGACCGGTCACTGGGCTGATTATGTTATTCTTTGTGGTGACGCTGTTGATGTTGCCGTTCATATACGGCTTCCGGCGCAGAGAGTGCTCCGTGTAGTTAAGCGTCTGCTCCATCAGCGGCGAGGCAATCTCCGTCAGCCACCCTCGCACGTTGTACGAGTAGCCCGTGCGGTAGCTGCCGCCGTTCATCTCCGCTGCTGCCAGCCGCCCGACCCAGTCGTAGGAGTTTTTCAGCAGAACCCTTGTTTCACCGCCGCCTATCCGGTGAGTCACCACAGTAAGCCTGCCGGCATGGTCGTATCCGTAAGTGCGCTCCGCAATTGTTTCCGCGCCTTCGCCGTCTGTGTGGACGAGCCGCGACTTCAGAGGCTTGCCCGCGAGGTCGTAAAGCGCATGGACGCTCTCCATGCCGCCAACGTGGTTCGACGAGCGGCTCTCCACGACGTTGCCGTCCATGTCATAATAATACGCCGACAGCAGGCTCTCGCCGGAGCCGTCCTGCAAATATGTGCGCTCGCCCGTGAGCCTCCCCGTGTGGTTCGGATACACATCCCCATAACCCGCCACAGGGGAGCTGAGATACCTGTCGCGGTCGCCGGAATCCTCCATGCCGATAAACGCGTGGCTGTCGTAGTAGCTGACCGACTGCAACGACACCACCTCAGGCAGCGCAATGTCGGCCTCGTAGCCGCCCAGCCCGGCCGACAGGTTGCCCGTGTACTCAGTGCGCAGCACCGAGCCGGCGAACATGTCAGCGTTGGCGGCCTTGACAACGGCGCGGACCACCTCGCGGCGCAGACGGTCGAAGAGCCGCAAAGTCCACTCTCCACGCTCACGTTGGTTGCCGTCCTGCTCAAGCACGGGCTTCCCGCCCGCGTCGTAGCCGGTCAGCACAGGCTCGCAACCCGGCAGCTTCCTGTAAACACACCGGCCACACCCGTCGTAGCGGTAGACATAGGCGTAGTCCCAAATATCGTCGTCGTTGGTGTCCCACTCCCCGTCGGTGCCGGATATGAGCGACGACAACTCCGGAGGGACGACATAGCGCAAGTCGCCGTAACTGTCGTACACGTAATGGGTGTCGGCAAACTGTGACGACGACAGCAGCGAGCGCGACAGCACAACCCGGTCGCCGCTGCCCTTGAACAGCAGGACGGTGTTGCCGTCCTCGTCCGACGTTTCTGTCACATGAAGCGCGCCGCCGGGATACACTCCCGACCGCCGCAGCGACCCGTCGGCGCCAACCTCGAACCGGGCGCACGACAGCTCTCCCGACTCCCGGCTAAGCCGGTAGCCCACTTCCGTCCTGCGGCCCGCCTCGCGCCACTCGCGGCCCGGCCCTGTCCGGCCCGACACACGCCCGAGAGGCGACGGCTCGTAATGGGTTTCCGCATACGGCGAGCTGTCGCCGTAGAACGCCGGCGCCTCCGCGCTGACAGCGCGCGGCGACGGCACAGCCCCGCCCGGCAGCGGCACAGGAAGCCACTCGCGCCACTCACGTCCTGAGCTGTCGTACTCCGTCAGCACGGCGATGTCGCCTCCCGACGGCGACGCCCCGCGACCGACAACAGCACTGCGGCGGCCAAAACCGTCGTAGTAGGTAACCACATCCGTGTACTCACCCTCGCCCGTGCCCGTCATCCTGCGCTCAACCACGAAGTTCTCCCCCTCCTGCCCAAACACAGTGGCAGAAGCGACAAAGCACCACAGAAACAGAGCCAACAGCCGACGGATATTCATAACTGTAAGTTTTAACGCCTTTACGCTGTAAATTTATAAATTCAACAACACGAACACAAACATTATTATATGTTATAAAACACCTCCTTAATTATTTTATCGTCCATGAGAACAATTACAACCGAATCACGTAAAACTATAAAATATTTGACATGCGACCACTGCCACTGACGCAATTTCCACAGCCAGTTTCCGGCATAACGGACACACCCGGCAAACCATTAATCAGCAAATTCTCAAAACAAAAACACAAATAGTATTGCATAATACCAACTAAAAGAGTAACTTTGCACCGCTTTTCGCAATCTCTGGCAAGATAAGGTTGCTTGCTATATTGCGGTTATTATTAACGTTTTAATTTGAAATAAAATGGATTTGATTAAAGTTGCCGAAGAGGCATTTGCTACAGGCAAGCAACATCCGGATTTCAGACCGGGCGATACTATCACAGTGGCATACCGCATTAAAGAAGGTAACAAAGAGCGTATTCAGCAATATCGCGGTGTCGTAATACGCATCTCCGGAGAAGGGACAAAAAAACGTTTTACGGTACGCAAAATAAGCGACAATATCGGCGTTGAGCGTATTTTCCCAATCGAATCACCGTTTATCGACAGCATTACCATAAACAAATATGGTAAAGTTCGCCGCGCAAAGCTCTACTATCTACGCAAACTTACAGGGAAGAAAGCCCGTATCAAAGAGCGCCGCGTACAAGCCGCGAAATAAAACGACTTCAAAGAAAAATAAAAACGGAAGATTTGACAGTCTTCCGTTTTTTATTTTACAACCACTTGAACGCAAGCAAATTAAGCAGCAGCTCCCAGAATCCGCATAAAAATGCCTATTGGTCCCGTCAAAAACACTAAACTAATTGTACGAAATTTACAAATCTATTTTTAGAAAAGGGACTTATTTTCCAATCACCTGCCGCCACTTCTATGTGCCGCCACATGACGGCTGTACTTTCGCAACAACTACTGCACTATTATGACTGTGTGCGACGGCTATGCCGCCGATAGTTGGATTTCGCCACTGCCCCAAGCCGCGCTCCGCCGTTAGCTCCGCTTGCTCAGGGCTATAGCTGTGCAGCCGCTATGCGGCTCTCTCCCTATCTGTCTTATTCATGTCACCCTTTCTTAAACACAAATCCATAGCCTAATTAATCAGCTATAATATGCAAGCAAATGGGATGCAAGGCAGAGCCTAATGCGCTTCGAAAGACACTATGCAAGTGAGGGTATGGCAGAACATCGTGGAGCCTATGAATGACACTACATTTCAACAATAACCCTGAAAAAGTGGTTCTACAAAGCGGACAGAGGAATGCATATTCATATTTTTATTTCTTTTTCGAAAAAAATCGGGATTTTAGCAGCAAGGTGTTGCACAATTAAAAAATGCGTCGTATCTTTGCACTCGCTAACGCAAAAGAGGAGCTATCAATGGTGCGGTAGTTCAGCCGGTTAGAATACATGCCTGTCACGCATGGGGTCGCGGGTTCGAGTCCCGTCCGCACCGCAATAAACATTGGAAATCAATATTTTACAAATTAAACACCCGATTTTACACCCAAGAATGTAAAGGCGGGTGTTTTTATATTCTTTAAATTTTAGGGATTTGTCCGAAACGGCCACCGTTTTTCTATCGTTATACCATCGCGCGTGTAATATCTCCAAAGCCCGACATTATCGCTATAATCTAATTCCCTGTTCCAATCTTCGAGCATCCAGCCTTCTGCCGCCAATTGCCCGTCCTCATAGTATTGACGGCAATAAATCAACGAATCAGGTGCA
>CALUMI010000047.1 GCA_944321725.1 uncultured Muribaculaceae bacterium | reverse complement strand
GAAATAGGACTTGACACCGCTATTAAACCAAGAGCTGTTCCTTTTAAAAATTTACGACGATCCATATATCTTGAATTTTATATTTTTATTTATTGAAATACCATTCGTGATTTCTCACCGCTACAATTCCTTTTGTCCCGACTTCTCCTTTAATCCTCGACATCGACAAATAATTATAATCAAGGAAATCTGATGCCTCAGGGTCCATACTGTTGATTTTCACACGACCGGAACTGTGAATATATTTTCCGTCATCAAGATATATGCCGACATGAGTCACACGCCCTGATTTCGTGCCTATAAAAATCAAATCGCCCGGCTCGGCTTCAGCCCTCCAATTATCGGCATTAATCTTTTTTCCGGTCAAAGCCTGTTGGGAAGCGTCACGCTGCAAAATTATGCCATTGGAAAAATATGCGGTTTTGACCAGTCCTGAGCAGTCTGCCATTTTTGCCGACATTCCTCCCCACAGGTAAGGAGTACCCATCATCCGGCGTGCGCTTCTCTCGATTATATCCATATCAAATTCCTGCTCTGACCATTCCGAGAAGTCGTCCACATCCGTTTTTTTCACATACCCTTCGCGCCCGTCAGGCAAGGAAACACGCATAAAGTCGCCTTCACTTCCACTGCATTCCAAAATATTGCCCAAAAGCAAATCAGAAACAGCCGCGTCGATATTTTCTTCCGGCGCCTCATAAACCGCAGACAAATTTGCAGTAACAACGACACGCACGGATTTCCTCCAATCGTCAAATTCCACTTGCGTAAGGAATTGCAACGAGCTGTCAGTCACGTACGCTATGTAATTATCCGGTGTCTGCACCAGCGACATTCCGCTTTTGCGCTCAAGCACTTTAACCGGGGTCCCCATTATGGCTTGAGAAACAAGTTCTGCCCCATTGCGCGGCTCGCCACGCATACAAGCGACTGAGATAGCGACAAGAGCCCACGGTTTGTCAACCGTAGCGTCAGGCAGCAACGTTATTGAATCCTCATATATTATATTAAATGATTTCAACCTTTTCAAAAGGGCTTCCTTAGCTTGCGGATTATCGGTTTTTCCACGCAGCACCACTCTGTTGCCCGCTTTCTGCTCGGCCGCAACCGACCACACGGCAACGCGCGTGTCGGGAGCATATTGCAATTTAATTTCTTTAATCACATCCTCAGCCACTATGCGGCTATATGCAGAAAGACCCAACATCAACGCAAAAATCGAGATAAAACATTTCTTAACAAACATAACTACTACTTTATTTCTTCAATACTGATTAATTTAAAACTTGGCATCCAATCACGATAATAAAAGAGATTACCGCCATCATATTCCATCTCACCCAACTGAAAATCAACGGTTTCACTGCGTACAAACCGCTTTTCGGGAGATAGTTTTCCGCCTACACCTTTGTTTGAGGCAAATCGATAAATATCGATACCTGTCTTGTAAAAATTACGGACAGACACATCTTTTGCCGCCTCGAGCACACCAAACGACATGTCGACAGGCACCCAGCCGATCCCCTCGTAATACACTTCCGCCCAGTCATGCATCCCCACATGACCGGGATGCAGCATCCAACCGCTTTCCCAACGGGCAGGTATCCCCAACGCTCGAAGAAGCGTTATATACAGCGACGACACCTGACCACAATCACCATAGCCCCTGTCAAGCGTATAACGGGCAAGATTGCCAATCGTGCTATACTCTCTTGCCCCCGCCCACGGAAAATAAGCGTCAATCCAATCATACACAAGCGAGGCCTGACGCAACGGCTCTGTTTCGTTACCAACAATCCTGCGTGCCAACCGTTTCATCTCATCGTCGATGATAAATTGCGGCATTTCAGTGGATGTATATTTTTTATACAATTCAGAATCTGTGTTGTAAGGCTTCCTGTTTTTCAAAATGTACTCAGGAGAAATGTATTTGGAAGTCACGTTGTACGACAATTCATATTCAAACACTGTCTTTCCTGATGCTGCCGGCCTTTCCATATACACGGTATTATGCAGGCTGTTCTCCGAGAAAACCACCTTATCCGACGATGACAACAATCTTATGTCCGACTGCCTGCCATTTTCCACAGGAAAAGGCCCCCATGCCCTCACAATTGTTCCGGCCGGCACAACACCGGCATTTAATACCATTGTAAATCTTACCGTAACACGGTACGTTTTCAACTGCCCTCCGGCAGATTCATCAATGGCATCTTGGGCATATTTGGCATATTCCGCATCTGTCTGTATCTGCTCTGCCCGTTTTGCCGACGACAACTCAGGAACAAGACGGCCAAGATTGGATATTGATTTCCGGAACATATATTCCTTGCCATCAATAATTTTGGTTTCAATATACTTGCTTTTTACCCAACTTTCAATCTGTTCGGCAGTAGCAAACGGATACTTCTCCTGAATGGCTTTTTGCCCCTCAGCATACGGGACGCTAAAATCCCTCCTTATCCTGTCCATGATTTCGTTAATGGAATCTTTCTCGAAACATGTCACTTCAGGAAGCGCTTCCACAACTTCAGACGCAGAGGCAAATTCTCCGCATGACATCATTGTCCTCACTTGTTCCGGGATTTCCGCAAAACAATTAGAAGCACTTATCAATCCTAATAAAACAATAAAACGGTTCATTATGTGGCGTATTAGAAATTTAATAACAAAAATAATGATAAATTATTTACATTACCAACTTACGGCATCGAATAAATTACCAAATTTATATATTTGCAGAATGCAACTACTTTATTATTTTTGAACAATTATGAATATCCCTAATATACGGCTGATTTCTCAGCAACTTACAGACCCTCAATTCTCCAATGTCCACGAACTTGTTTCTTGGATGGGAATGCTGCAGGCGCAAGACTACAAAATGATGCGCTGGGCAACAGGCATACGGATAAAACACCCCTCGATGAAAGAATTCCGAAAAGCATACAGCTCCGGAGCTGTCATAAGGACTCACTTGTTCCGCTGCACATGGCAACTCGTGGCGGCAGAAGACGTGCGTTGGATGCTTAATTTATGCAGCGATAAAAACAAACGGGCAATCAACGGTTATACAGCATATCGCGGACGGATAATAAGCGAAAAAGAATACGGACATGCAAACGAGCTTATCCATCGAGCTCTTTCGGGACAAGAATCTATGAAAAAAGACTAGCTTTCCGCCCGGCTTGTCGGGCTCGGACTTCCCAACGACAACCACACACTGTCAATCTATCTGAGAAGAGCCGAACAAGACGGCATAATTTGCAGCGGAGATTTCGACGAACGGCAAAACACATACGCGCTAATGGACGAGCGTGTTCCAATGCCGAACAGACTCAGCAAAGAAGAATCTTTGGCCATTCTCGCGAGGAAATATTTCCGCAGCCATTCACCGGCAACTTTGGAAGACTTCGCATGGTGGACAAACCTAAGCATGAAAGAATGCCGCGAAGCAATAGAGTCCATACGGAAAGAAATATTTGAGGAAAATTATGAAAACTCCACCTATTATATTTATCAAGACTGCAATACAAGCAGAAAATGCCGGAACCTGGCATTGCTGCTGCCCGCCTACGACGAATATTTGCTCGGATATAAAAGCCGACACCACATAATAGAACACGCATTCCGCCATAAGGCATACAGCAACAACGGACTGTTTTACCCGGTAATAGCGCACAACGGAAAAATCGTAGGGAAATGGCATCAAAAAAAAGACGCGGAATTTTTCAAGGAAGAATACGTAACCGACATCTCCCACCTGCTCCAACAATACAATGACTTCATCAATTCCTAACGGCTATCACATTCCATAAAAACCGTTACAATTTTTAAGCCGCAAAAATTCACGGTTTGGCATTTGTTGAGTAATTTTGCGGAAACGAAAAACTGAAATTCAACATAAATTACGTAATTATGGCAACACCAGAATTCAAGTACCGTCCGATGTTCCAAAGAGGAAAAGACGATACGGAGTACTATCTGCTTACGAAAGACTATGTATCGGTAAGCGAGTTTGAAGGTCATCCGATTCTCAAGGTAGAGAAAGAGGGACTTACGGCAATGGCCAACGCCGCATTCCACGACGTGTCGTTCATGCTTCGCCGCTCCCACAACGAGCAAGTGGCAAAAATACTCCACGACCCGGAAGCAAGCGAGAACGACAAATATGTGGCTCTCACATTCCTGCGCAACGCAGAAGTGGCTGCCAAAGGAGTGCTTCCTTTCTGCCAAGACACAGGTACAGCCATAATTCACGGTGAGAAAGGCCAGCAAGTATGGACAGGCTATTGCGACGAGGAAGCCTTGTCGTTAGGCGTGTTCAAGACCTACACTGAAAACAATCTCCGCTATTCGCAAAATGCGCCGTTGTCGATGTATGAGGAAGTAAACACAAAGTGCAACCTTCCGGCACAAATCGACATCGAGGCTACGGAAGGCATGGAATACGAGTTCCTTTGCGTAACCAAAGGCGGCGGGTCGGCCAACAAGACATATCTTTATCAGGAAACAAAAGCAATCCTGAATCCGGCCACATTGGTGCCGTTCCTTGTGGAGAAAATGAAAACACTCGGCACTGCCGCATGTCCGCCTTACCACATAGCATTCGTAATCGGCGGAACATCGGCAGAAAAGAACCTGCTGACAGTAAAACTCGCCTCCACACACTTCTATGACACGCTGCCGACCACAGGCGACGAGACAGGCCGCGCGTTCCGCGACATAGAGTTGGAGAAAAAAGTGTTGGAAGAAGCCCACAACATCGGCTTGGGCGCACAGTTCGGCGGAAAATACTATGCCCACGACGTGCGCATCATCCGCCTGCCGCGCCACGGCGCGTCGTGTCCGGTAGGTTTGGGAGTATCATGCTCGGCCGACCGCAACATACGTTGCAAAATCAACAAGGACGGCATTTGGATTGAGAAATTAGACAGCAATCCCGGCGAGCTCATCCCGGAAGAACTTAGGAACGCCGGCGAAGGCAACGCCGTAAAAATCAACCTCGACCAACCGATGAGCGAGATACTGAAAGAACTGACAAAATATCCGGTATCGACACGCCTGTCGCTTTCAGGCACAATCATAGTGGCACGCGACATAGCTCACGCAAAATTGAAAGAGCGCGTAGACCGCGGCGAAGACCTTCCGCAGTACTTCAAAGACCATCCTGTATACTACGCCGGACCGGCAAAGACACCGGCTGGCATGGCCTGCGGCTCAATGGGCCCGACAACGGCAGGACGCATGGACCCGTATGTCGACCTGTTCCAAAGCCACGGCGGCAGCATGGTGATGCTCGCAAAAGGCAACCGCTCGCAACAGGTGACCGACGCCTGCAAGAAGCACGGCGGATTCTATCTCGGAAGCATCGGCGGCCCGGCTGCAATCCTTGCACAGAACAACATCAAGAGCATCGAGTGTGTCGAATATCCCGAACTCGGAATGGAAGCCATTTGGAAAATCCGCGTAGAGGACTTCCCCGCATTCATACTCGTCGACGACAAGGGCAACGATTTCTTCAAGCAAATCAAGCCCCGTTGTTCCTGCTGCGGCAAATAATAAAAAACTCTCATAGCGACGAGCCGTATGGAAAAGTGCCACAACGCACTGCCATACGGCTTTTTCATATCCAAATCCACGTGCTGTCAAGACTACTCTTGCTTGGTGACATTTTGAGTACGACATCAACGAGGCTTACTAAAATCAAATAAAACGGGGCTATGGGAGAAACCCATAACCCCGTAACCTTATAAACTTTCAACTTTTAATCTGTGGCTAAGCCACAATAACCTGCTGCAAAGCAGCACTACAACGCTACTTTGAACGTCTGCCCGGCGACACGGACGATATAGATGCCGCGGGCGATTCCACCGATAGTGGTTTCCATACCACTGTAGACAAGCTGTCCGGAAAGGTTGTAAACCTCCACCAAAGCGTTGCCCTCACCAGCAATCTCGATGCTTCCGCCATTGACAGTAACGCTGACATCATCCGATGCCACCTCGTCTACACCACCAAAATCTGTCTCAACAATATTAGCAAATTCTCTCCAATAAAGATCAGCACGATACGCATCTCCGCATCCGACAGGCACTCGCACGGTTGCATTCTCAAGAACGTTTTTTGGGAAGGTATTATAAAACATATCAGGAGGAGTAGGATTCAAAGAAGTTATTTCTGATATGTTGAGGCAATTATAAAATACTTCGTAATCAATATCCTTTAAGTGGTCACCAAGCACTACTTTCTCCAAACTGCTGCAATATGCAAAACAATTATCATCTATACTTTCGACCTTATTTGGTATCGTTATGGATTTCAATCTTTCACATTCTTTAAAAGCACTTCGTCCTAAGCTCCTAAGTCCATCTCCTAAGTCGGCGTTTTCCAAACTGTTGCAATAAGCGAAACAGTTATCAGGAATGCTTTCGACTTTATCAGGTATCGTTATGGACTTCAGGCTGGAACATCCCTCAAAAGTGCCTTTATAAGAGATATGAGAACTTATTTCTTCAAGACCATCCCCCAAGTCCACTTTTTCCAATGACTTGCATCCATAAAAAGCTTCATACACAATTTTAGTAACACTGTTAGGCAATACGACAGATGTCAATTCCGTACAATCCTTAAATGCCCTTATGGCAACACTTGTCACCAAGACTGTACCATTCTTCACCGTTTAAGGAATAACAATATCTCCCTCATATTTATCATCCTCATTGTAAGTGACAAAACATTCCTTTTTTGTTTCGTAAAATCCATAATAAATGCCGTTCTCCTCAAAATCGTAGTCAACGGCGGAAGCAACGAAAGCGGCCGGCAATAACACCGCCGCAAAAATTGGCTTGAGTAAATTTTCCAGTTTCATAAATTATAATTTTATAGGTTTAATATTTCCATAAAAACGGATGCGAGCAACGGATTATAGAGGACTTGCAGACAGGCACAATGAAGCGTGATCACAGCCATGCCGCAGTCACCGCCTTAAAACAAATGAATTGCAATTTTTCTTGATATTCCGTCCGCATAAACAAACCTCCCGAAGCCGCCATAGGCTTCGCTCAATCCATTCTGCAAGACGGGACGCAAACTGATAATTCTTTATTTTTCACGTTCAAGGAGAAGAGCCGTCCCATTGCTTTCAGCCGTGCCACGAAAGGCACGCCGAATTGCCAAGGCAATGTAATCTCCTTATCAAGGCACAGAACCCTGATTTGCACCGCAAATTTACGCAAAAAAAGCACTACCCCCCCCGTTAAAAATTCAAAAAAGCGCCAACTGCAACCAATTTCTTCAAATAAGCAGAAACAGCAATGGCGTCCATTACTTCTCAGTTCTGAACGCCATAATCGGATACGAAAAAGTTTTTATCTATTACTCAAACCATCTGTGTATTTCTACAAATTTGTCCTTGTTTTTGAAGTTTGTTTATATGACTTACAATAGTTTCCGAAGTTTAATCGCGAACCCAATTATTAATATTTATTAACTTTTAATCTTATAAGCTATATCTACCTTTGCAAATAATTACATTAAAGTCGTAACACTATGAATGCAACATCTTTAATAAAGAAAATATCTATAGCCGCACTTTTGGTGTGCGCCCAAAATATCCATGCTCTGAAGTTCACCCTGCTCTCCGACATCCATGTCACTCCGGGAAACGCCAATGAGCTGCAACTCAAAAACGCGATTGCAGAAATCAACGGAAACGACTCCGAGTTTGTGATACTTTCCGGCGACCTGTCGAACGAAGGAAGCGACGAGCAACTATATAATGTGAAATCCATACTCGACGGACTGACGAAACCCATTTATGTCATTCCCGGCAATCACGAGAACAACTGGTCGCAAAGCGCCACAAAGACATTCTCCGACATTTGGAACGACGACAGGTTTGTCTTTGAGGAAGACAGCCTTATATTTATAGGAATAAATTGCGGCCCGTATATGAAAATGGGTGACGGCCACATAAAGCAGGAAGACCTTATTTGGCTCGACAAAGAGCTGTCGCGCCGCTGCACTCCGGGCAAACGTGTGGTTTCTGTCAATCACTATCCCATAAAGGACGATCTCGACAATTGGCAGGATTATATTAAAATACTACAGCAATACCCCGTAATCGTACATATATGCGGACACTACCACACCTACGACAAATACAAAGGCGGAGATATCGACGCCGTTATTTGCCGCGCATTGGACATGACAAAAATAAACGGCGGATACGGATACACGAACTTCGACATAACCCAAGACTCGATATATCTTTATGACAAGGCCATAGGCAAACAGCAAACTCTGAAATTCGCGTTCAAAGCCAACCCAAAGCATCCGGCATATAAAGAAATCGCAACAGAGAAATTCGCTGCTCCGGAAGGCGCAAAAATAGAGAAATTGTTTCAGGACAGCGCCTCTATTTTCACGCGTGTCGCCATCGACGGCAAACGCATTTATTTTGGAAACTCCACAGGCGAGGTAAAAGCGATAGACAAAGCCACCGGAAAACAAATATGGAAATTCCGGACAAAAGCCTCGCTGTTCTCGCGCCCGGCACTTACATCGAAATACATAATCGTGCCAACCTCCGACAAACGCATTATTTGGGCTGACAAGACCACAGGACGCATAATCCGCGAAAACGACTCAAAAGGCCCGTATGTGGCCGACGGTGTGGTGAAAGGCGACCGGCTCTATCAAGGCGGATACAAAAAATTCGAATGCTGGAACACCCACACAGGCAATATCGTGTGGCGCAACAATGATCTCGACAATTATTGCCAAGCCGCCCCCGTAGTAGCCGGCAATGATGTCATATTTGGTGCTTGGGACACATATCTGCGTTGTTTGGACAGGAAAACCGGAAAACTGAAATGGAAATGGAACAACGGCAAAAGCGCAAATATGCTCGGGCCGGGCAACTGCGTGCCTGTCGTCACGGATGACCGTGTATTCATTGTCGCTCCCGACCGCTACATGACTGTCCTCGACAGAAAAACCGGCAAAGAAATATGGCGTTCAAATTTCGACGGAAAATATAAAGTGCGCGAAAGTCTCGGCGTGTCGTCCGACAAAAAATATGTCTATGCAAAGACAATGGACGGACAGCTCATAGCTGTGAACACCGAAAGCGATACGCCCGCTGTAGATTTTGTGGTAGACGCGCAATTCGGATACGAGCACACTCCCTGCATAATTGTCGAGAAAAACGGAGTAATCCTGATGGGTTCACGCAAAGGCGTATTGGCGGCAATCGACAGCAAAACATTCCAACTGCTATGGAGGTATCAACTTGGAAATTCCGCGCTCAACGGCTTTGAAATCGGAGAGGACAATAATGTGTACGCCTCGCTCATCGATGGCTCTATCTGGAGAATAACACTCAAAAAGTAAATATATGGAATTACCAAACGACCCGATAATTCTGTTAGGCATCCTCAATACAAAGCTACGCGACTATTACAGCAATTTGGATGCCTTATGCGATGACATGCACATAAACAAATCTGAGATTCTCAAAAAAATGAAAGATGCCGGATTTGAATACAGTCCCGAAAACAACAGATTCTGGTAAATCAAACCAACATTACAGATTCAAAACTCAGCAACCCAACAATCGCTGTAAAGTTTCTATCTGATAATTCCAAAGATTTTTGGATTCCTCCAATTCCTCGTCGGTAGCAAAATCTGTCACCGTCAATATTGTGTTGTCTGTCAATTCCGACACGGAAATTTTCAACTCAAAATAATTCTTGTCGGCATCCTCTTTCCAATGATAACGTATGTATTTGTCGGTACGCACGCTTACGATGACCACCGTCTGCTCGACACCGTTCCATTCAAGCACCATTTCCCTGCCCGACTGCTTGGCATCATCGGCAAACCATTCCTTCAGGCCGTTGTCTGTGGCGATATATGACCAAAGCATCTGCACCGGCGTACTTTTCATGTCGTATTCCAACTGATATTTATTCTTTGCCATAACAATTATCCGCATTAAAAATTTTCAGTGCGCTAAATAAGTACATAGATCATAAACAGACAAATATTTATGATATTTTTTCAACCAAACACCGACAGACAACGGCATTTTATAAATCTTCAAAAAGACAGGCTACGCATTTATAATTTGCATATCTGATATTTTGAGCTTATCTATAATTCTTTTACATTTTTTTCAAAATGTTCACTCCGAATTAATAACAAAAAATCATCGCATTAAGCAATTATTATCGTAATTTTGCGACAGTAAAAAATCATCAATTATGGCTTTATTTGACAGGCTGACGAAAACAGCACAAGAAAACAAACAAAAAATAGTCCTCGCGGAGGGAACGGAACCAAGGACACTCACAGCAGCCGATATGATTATACGCGACGGCATAGCCGACATCATACTGATAGGCAAGCCGGAAGAAGTAAAAGCCAAGGCTGCCGAGCTATCATTATCCAATATCGGGAAGGCAACGATTATCGACCCAACCGACACGGCTTTCACCGAAAAATACGCGCAACTGTTCTACGAGTTGCGCAAATCGAAAGGCATAACCATCGAAGACGCGCGCAAGACTGTGCTAAATCCTTTGTACTTAGGATGCCTCCTCATCAAGAACGGCGATGCCGACGGGCAAGTGTCAGGAGCACTGCACACGACAGGCGACGTGCTGCGCGCTGCGTTCCAAGTAATCAAACCGAAGAAAGGCATAAGCGTGGTGTCAGGGGCATTCCTCATGATGCTGCCAAAAGGCTCTCCCTACGGGACTGACAATATATTAGTGTTTGCCGATTGCGCCGTAGTGCCGAATCCTACAGCTCCGGAACTCGCTCAAATAGCCGTATCGGCAGCGGAAACGGCAAAAAACATAGCCGGAATCGACCCACGAGTAGCAATCCTGAGCTTCTCGACAAAAGGCAGCGCAAAACATGAAATGGTCGACAAAGTCATCGAAGCAACAAAAATCGCGCACGAAATGGCTCCCGAAATCCATCTTGACGGTGAGTTGCAGGCCGATGCAGCCATCGTGCCGTCTGTAGGCAAAAGCAAAGCGCCGGGCAGCGATATTGCCGGCACAGCCAATGTATTGGTATTCCCGTCGCTCGAAGTAGGCAACATCTGCTACAAACTCGTGCAACGTCTTGGAGGCATACAGGCAGTAGGCCCGTTTCTGCAAGGATTGGCGAAACCTGTCAACGACCTTTCGCGCGGGTGCAGCGTTGAGGACATCTACAAAACAATTATCGTAACATGCAACCAAAGCATCAGCTCTAAATAAAACAAAATGAAAATACTTGTGCTTAATTGCGGAAGCTCTTCCGTAAAATATAAACTAATCGACCTCGAAGGCGAACTTCAGAATGTCTTGGCAGAAGGCGGCGTGGAGAAAATCGGACTTCCCGACTCTTTCCTGAAGTTCAAATACAACGGCGAGAAAGTGACAATCCCGGCATCAATGCCAAACCACAAAATCGCAATCCACATAATCCTCGACAATCTCACAAGTGAAAAATACGGTTGCATCAAAAATTTCGATGAAATCGACGCTGTAGGCCATCGCCTCGTACATGGCGGGGAAAAGTTCAACAAGAGCGTGCTTATCAACGAGGAAGTGATTGAGAAAGTAAAAGAATGCTACGACCTTGCACCGCTCCACAATCCTGTCAACATAGCAGGAGTCGAAGCGATAAGCGAGATATTGCCTGAAGTTCCGCAAGTTGGAGTGTTTGACACCGCTTTCCACCAGACAATGCCCGACTACGCCTACATGTATGCGCTCCCCTACGAGGCATACGAGAAATACGGCGTGCGCCGTTACGGCTTTCACGGTACAAGCCACCGCTACGTGTCGCGCCGCGCATGCGAATATTTAGGCGTTGACTACGAAAAGCAGCGCATTATCACATGCCACATTGGCAATGGAGGCTCTATCACAGCAATCCGTGACGGAAAATCAGTGGACACATCCATGGGACTGACTCCCGTAGAAGGACTGATGATGGGTACACGTTGTGGCGACATCGACCCTGCCGCCCTGCTCTATCTGCAAGAAAAAATGAATCTCGACGCAAACGGCTCACAAGCGCTGATAAATAAAAAGAGCGGTGTATTGGGCATTTCCGGCCTTTCTTCCGACATGCGCGACATCGACAATGCAATCAAAGCAGGCAACAAACGTGCCGAGCTGGCTCTGAAAATGTACGAATACCGCATTGTGAAATATATAGGAGCCTACACAGCCGCATTAGGTGGCGTAGACGTTATCGTATTCACCGGAGGCGTAGGCGAAAACCAGACAGAGAGCCGCAGCCGCATATGCAAGCAGTTGGAATATCTCGGAATAGTTTTCGACGAGGCAAGCAACGTTGTTCGCGGAGAGGAAATAACAATCACCAAACCGGAATCGAAAGTAAAAGTTGTCGTAATACCGACCGACGAGGAATACATGATAGCTTGCGACACGGCAGCCATCGTCAGCGGCAAATGATTCCTGAAATCATATAGCTTTTAAGGAATGCGTCGTTACTTGACGCATTCCTTTTCATTAAATGCCATTATCGCAATTAAATGATAAAAATCCTGAAGATAGCAAAAAGAATACTCATCTGGTTTTTCATCCTGTCGGCAGGCAGTGTGATATTATTAAGATTCGTGCCTGTATATTTCACGCCATTGATGGGCATACGTTGCGTGCAACAGGCTCTAAACGGCAAAGAAATCAAATTAAAACACAAGTGGATACCATTGGAAGAAATGTCGCAAAAAATGCCAATGGCAGTAATAGCATCCGAAGACAACCGTTTTCCCGACCACTACGGGTTCGACCTGATTGAAATAAACAAGGCAATCAAAGAGCGCGAGCGCGGACGGCATCGCGGAGCAAGCACAATATCCCAACAAACAGCCAAGAATGTATTTCTGTGGCCGTCATCCTCATGGGTACGCAAAGGCTTTGAAGCCTATTTCACGGTATTGATAGAATTATGTTGGAGCAAGGAACGCATTATGGAAGTCTATCTGAACTCTATCGAGATGGGCAACGGAATCTATGGAGTTGAAGCCGTAGCTCACGAGCACTTCAACAAAAAGGCGTCACAGCTTACAGCAGGCGAATGCGCCCTGATAGCCGCCACTCTGCCCAATCCTCTGAAATACGACTCCGCACATCCGTCAAGATACATGCTCAAACGAAAAGCCCAAATACTGCGTCTGATGAAAGTTCTACCGGAATTTCCCATAAAAAAACGGTCATGAGCATAAACGCAAATATAGACTTGACCAAGGGCGGAATAACCTCATCGCTGCTGCGGTTCACATTCCCGATGATAGCAGGAGCGATGCTTCAACAATGCTACAACATTGCCGACACAATAATCGTCGGAAAATGTATAGGCACACAAGCCCTTGCCGCCGTTGGCTCGGCATACACGCTAATGGTATTCATAATTTCGATATTGCTCGGTTTGTCAATGGGTGCAGGTACTGTATTCTCACTGCAATTCGGAGCCGGAAAACATGATAAACTGCGGCAAAGCATATTCGTGTCGTTTGCGTTCATCGGAATCATAACATTGGCCCTCAACACCGCAGCATTCGCATTCATCGATGAAACGCTCGCATGGCTGCAAGTGCCCGGCGACGTAGAGCCGCTCATGCGCACTTATCTGCTTTACATCTATGCCGGAATTATATTCACGTTTCTTTACAATTTCTATGCGGCTTTGCTTCGGGCGGTCGGGGATTCTGTCACTCCGTTGATATTTCTTTCGGTATCTGTCGCGCTCAACATTGCCCTCGACCTCATCTTCATAATCATTTTTGATATGGGTATCGACGGAGCCGCTTTGGCGACTGTCATATCGCAGTTTGCGGCAGCGGCAGGAATTATAGCCTATACTTACCGCAAACGTCCGGAGCTGAAAGTATCACGTGGGGACATGGTGTTCAGCCGCTCATGCCTGAAAGAAATAATATCGTTCTCGTCGCTTACGTGCATACAGCAGTCGATTATGAACTTCGGCATACTCATGGTGCAAGGGATTGTCAACAGTTTCGGCCTCGCGGTAATGGCGGCGTTTGCGGCAGCCGTGAAAATCGACTCGTTTGCATACATGCCTGTACAGGAATTCGGCAACTCATTCTCCACCTTTGTGGCACAAAATTTTGGCGCGGCAAAAACAGACAGAATAAGAAAAGGCATACGCATCGCATTTGCCACAGCCACAATTTTTTCTCTGATAATAACACTGTTTATTTTTGTTTTTGCAAAACAACTGATGACAATATTCATCGCGCCGGAAGAAGTTGAAATTATCAATATTGGCATACAGTATTTGCGCATAGAAGGCTCGTTCTACGTAGGAATCGGAATTCTTTTCCTGCTCTACGGCTACTACCGCGCCATACGGATGCCGGA
>CALUMI010000046.1 GCA_944321725.1 uncultured Muribaculaceae bacterium | reverse complement strand
GCGAGGAAACGGTTTGCCGCGGGCTTCTTATACACTCCCTCAATGATTTTCTGACGGTCAAGGTCATACTTTTTCAAGAATTTCTCACACAATGCGGCCGGCAACTGATTTTTCAGCACATCGCCGACAAGCAGTTTGCCAAGTACCGCTCCACTGCCCTCATCGCCAAGAATATATCCGAGCGGCGACACATTGTCGACAATTCTCACACCGTCGTAATAGCAGGAGTTGGACCCTGTGCCCATGATGCAGGCTATGCCGGGATTCTTACCGCACAGCGCACGCGCGGCAGCCAACAAGTCAGTATCCACCTCAATGGTTTTTGCCGAAGGGATGTTGGCGGCTATCGCGCGCCGCACATTGGCGCAAATATCATCGAACAGGCAACCTGCTCCATAATAATACACACTGTCTATCTCATAGCCTTTTATTTCCGGGACAAGCTCATCGGCAATAGTCTGCCTAATCTGCTCCTCACTCATCAGCAACGCATTGATTCCGGAAGTAAATACCTGCTTGGCCACTTTTCCGTTTTCCACCAAGCACCAGTCAATCTTTGTCGATCCACAATCCGCAATTAAAATCATATCTTTATATATATTTTCTTTTTATACAATATGTAACCTATAGCCCAATTAATACCGATAAACACAAGAGCATAGACAAGCGAGGCAAACGTAGGGTCGCCGAACAGAGGCACAAACGACTCAGAATAAAGCCAAGCATGAATGGAATGCCCGCCTATCGAAATCGTATTGAACAAGACGCCCAACACACCGCCCAAGACATACATGAACAACGGATTGATGCCGAAAGCCTCGAAAAACTTCGTCCACTTCTTATACCCTTTGATGTCGATAATCCATATCAGCAAAGCAAGCAAACTCGCGGCCAACCCGCATGTCACGAGCGCAAACGTCGGTGTCCACAACTTTTTGCTGATAGGCATACCGTAGCTCAACAAAAAGCCGACAAAGGTAAGAATTGTGCCTACAATAAACAAATTAAGCACTTTCTTGTCATTCTCTTTCATGTTCATTATCATCCTGCCGCAACAAAAGCCAATCAGCACATGGGCTATCGACGGCAAAGTGCTCAACAAACCCTCAGGATCGATAGGAAGACGCTGACGCTGATATATGTCGACAGAAAAATCCGAACTGCTTTGCACGCTTCCCACAAGCGAGCTGACCACATCCTTATAAAGATGAGCGTCGCCAAAGACAGCGTGGTCGACAACATACACAATATTGTTCAACGAGAACTCCAAACCATGGAAAAGAAGCAGCAACGCCCCATACACCACAAGAATAGCGGCAATTATATACGGAATACGCTTGTGGTTGACAGTAATGGCAATAACCGACACAAAACAGTAGCACAAAGCCAAACGCTGCATCACACCAAGTATGCGCATCGTGGAAAAGCTGTTTGCCGCATCGACTATTCTTCCCCACAAAGGCAAAGAACTGTCGGAACCCGCCATACTGTAGCAAAATCTGCTGAACCAGCCTATGGCCAAACCAATAAGAAATATCACAATGGTGCGGCGCACTACCTTAACCAATGTGGCATGAGAATACGAGAAATCGTATTTCCGCAATGAGATATACGTGGATATGCCCATTATGAACATAAAGAACGGAAACACAAGGTCGGTAGGCGTAAGCCCCAACCAACTCGCATGTTCAAGCGGAGCATAAATATGCCCCCAAGAACCGGGATTATTGACCATTATCATCCCCGCTATCGTTATTCCACGAAGAATATCAAGCGCAAGAATCCGGTTTTTCGGCTTATTTATATTGACTGCTTCTGTCGTCATTTCTTCCAATCAAATTTTCTGTTAATACTTAGGCTCACTGCATTCATCCACCAAATATACAATCGACTGATAAGGGATGCCGGCATTTACCGTCAATCCCACCTCACAAGTGCGGCTGTTGGAGAACCCTCTCTTAATACCGGCTTTCTCGATTTGCGGACGCAATTTCCGTAGAGCGTAACGGTTGACTTCCGGATGAGTGAAACCTTTATCGCCGGCAAAACCGCAACACCCCACTTCTTCCGGCACCAAAACATTTGACGAGCAAAGACTTGCCAACGCAAAAAACTCCTTGTCGAGCCCCATGTGGCGCGTAGAGCATGTGAGATGAATAGCTATGGGCTCATCTGTCCGGACAATATTCAGACGCGGCACAAGATATTCATATATAAACTCAACCGGCTCGTAAAGCCGCAATGATTTTATCTTATTGCGCATACGATGCAAACACGGACTTTGGTCGCAAAGCACCGGATATTTGCCTCCTTGCGATGCCTCAATCAAGGCCTGCTCCAACTCGGCCACTTTTCTGTCGGCTATATCAGGCATACCTTTACTTTCCCAAATCGTACCGCAACATAAATTCTTCATGTTATCAGGAAAAATAACTTCATAACCGGCCTTCTTTATCAAGCCTACAGTCGCGTCGATCAACGGTTTCTCCACCGCTTTTTTCTCCGACAGTCCCATCGTCTGATTTATGCAGCTCGGAAAATACACCACTTTCAAATCAGCCTTGCCTGTATCAATCCGATGCGGATAGTATGCAGAAGGCAACGCCGATGTCCACAGCGGAAGCCCCATTTTATGAAGAGCTTTTCCGACGGCATCCACCGCCTTGTCGCCAATCACTCCGTGTACCAACGATGCAGCCGACAACAACGGACGCAGCGACGACTTCACGGCAGAGAAATGATTTGCCACAAAATCGCCAACCTTATATCCCGCTCCGGACTTAGGCAAAGCGTCACGGCGCAAATCGTGAATCATCTCTCCCGTATTGATTTTCATCGGGCAAGACGTGCTGCACAGTCCGTCGCCTGCACACGTTACATTGCCCAAATATTTAAATTCCTTTTGCAAACGCGCAAGTCTGTCAGGGTCTTCACCCGTCATTTTCAAGCGCGAAATCTCGCGCTGCGCCACAATTCTCTGCCTCGACGACAAGGAAAAACCGCAAGTAAGGCAATTAACCTCACAGAAACCGCACTCTATGCAACGGTCGACATTCGGATTCGTCAGAGGCATGGGTTTCATCCCCTTTATATAGCACTCAGGATCGTTGTTAAAAATCACACCGGGATTCAACAATCCTTTCGGGTCAAACAACTCTTTCACAGCCCTCATTATCCCATAAGCGGCATCTCCCCACTCCGCCCTCACAAACGGAGCCATGTTACGGCCCGTGCCGTGCTCCGCTTTCAGCGAGCCGTCGTACTTGTCGACTACAAGACGCTCTATCTCAAGCATCAAAGCCTTATAGCGGTCAATCTCTTCCCGCGTGTCGAAAGACTGCGCGATAACGAAATGATAATTGCCCTCCAAAGCGTGTCCGTAAATGCAGGCATCATCGTAGCCGTGCCGCTCAAGCATCTGCTGCAAATCGAGCGTAGCCTGCGGCAAATCGTCGATATGGAAAGCCACATCCTCAATAAGCACCGTAGTGCCCAATTTACGCGTGCCGCCGACCGAAGGAAATATGCCGGAACGAATAGCCCAATATTTGGAATATTCCTCCGGTATGTCAGTGAAATGTATCGGAGTGTAGAGATTATATCCTTCCAATATCTTTTTTATCACCCCTATATTTTCATCCAACTGCTCTTTAGTGTCGGCTTTTGTTTCAATCAGCAAGGCGGTAAGCCCTTCGCCTGTCGTGTCGTTAACCGACGACAACGACTTTTTGTCAAGCATCTCCGCACTGAACACCGGCCCGACTTTCAAATCTACAACGGCGCGGCAAGCCTCCTGCAAATCCGAGAAATAAAGCATCGCGCTTGCCGAGTGCTTAAACAGATGCCCGGTTGCCATCACAGCCTCCGACAAGAATGCGAGCGTGCCTTCCGAACCGGCCATCAAATGGGTAATTATATCAAACGGGTCGGTATAGGAAACAAAAGGCAATATATTTAATCCCGTGACATTTTTGATGGAATATTTATAACGTATCCTTTCCGCCAAAGCCTCATTGGAATTAACCTTGTCGCGCAGTTGCTCTATCCTGCGGACAAAATCCGGATGCGTCTGCCTGAAAGTACGCTTGCTCGCCTCACTGCCCGTATCAAGTACCGTCCCGTCGGCAAGCACAATACGAACCGAGCGCAGCATACGGTCGCTGTTGGCATGAGTGCCGCAATTCATTCCGGAAGCGTTGTTCATGATTATGCCACCTACCATAGCCGAGTTTTTCGATGCCGGATCTGGAGTGAAAATACGTCCGAAGGGACGAAGTATCCTGTTCACGCGTTCCCCGATTATACCGGGCTGAAGCCTGATTGTACGCGCGTCGGGCGACACTTCATATTTCTCCCAGTTCTTGCCGGCGACAATCAATATCGAATCGGTAATCGACTGCCCCGACAAACTTGTCCCGGCTGCACGGAACGTGACCGGCAAATTCATCCTGTCCGCAATGGCAAGCAGACGTGACACCTCCTCCTCCGACTTCGACCTGACAACTATTTTCGGTATCAGTCGATAGAAACCGGCATCAGTCCCCCATACCAACCGACGCAAATCATCGGTGTAGATCCTGTCCTCCGGAATAAACTCCTTAATGCTTTCGAGATAGGATTGATACGCTTTATCCATCATCAACTTTATAACTCCTTACTTATACAAATAATATTTGCTTGACTTCGCCTTAAACGAGTCAACATCTTTATTCCAATAATCTATGATGTCGCTAACCTTGTAATTTTTGGAGAAACGCAAACGTATTTGATCTGTTCCGCAAACTTTATCAAACATGTCAAAACGCGACTTGTCGGTAGCGACATCGAAAATACGCTTTTCCGGATACATTTCCGCAAGCACTTGCATCGCATAGAACTGCAACAATGAGATGCTCGACTCGGGAATATCGTCGATATAAAACTGTATCCCTTGCAAATTCTCGCCCTTTCCGGTGGAATAAAAAGGTTTGATATGAATCGGACGGCATTTCACGCCCGGCAAATTCAAAGCATTCATATTTTCGGAGAATTTTGCCGCGTCAATCCAATCGGCGCATATCAGTTGGAAAGGCAACGTATAGCCAACACCTATCGAAACGAAGTACAATTCGCCAAGTATGCCTGTAGCCGGATAGTAATAAGAAGTGACAGGCTGTGGGATATGCGGAGAAGGAAGCACCCACGGCATACCTGTGTCCTCAAAAGTCATATCACGGCTCCAACCGGCCATTTCAACAACTGTCAATTTCGCTTTTTTACCGCCGGCAACCAATCCCTCTCCATTAAGATAGCGGGCAGTCTCGCCCGGAGTCATCCCATACAAATAAGGGATAGGGAACTGACTGACAAAAGAATAAAAGCCGTCCTCCACTATGTTGCCTTCAACCCTGTTTCCTCCGATAGGGTTCGGACGGTCAAGTACGACCAGCTCCACATCATTCTCTGCACAGGCCTCCAATGCCATGCCAAGCGTACTGACAAACGTAAACGAGCGGCAACCTATATCTTGGATATCATAGACCAAAGCGTCTATGCCTTTCAACATTTCAGCCGTAGGCTTCTTTGTTTTGCCAAATATGGAATAAACTTTAACACCGGTGGCCGGATCCACCGTGTTATCGACCTCATCACCGGCATGCACATCGCCGCGCACGCCATGCTCCGGAGCGAACAACGCGACCAACTCCACATTAGGAGCCTCATGAAGAATATCGATAGTCGACTTCAAATTATTGTCGATTCCCGTAGGATTTGTAATCAATCCCACCTTTTTGCCCGCAAGCTCCTTGAAACCGTTGTCGCGAAGCACCTCCACACCCGGTTTGACCATGGCGGCAGACACAAGAGCCGCCATTCCAAACAACAATGCAAATATCGTTTTTCTCATAATTCCAATCATTAATTTTGTTTTGCCCCATAGGCAGGGTCTATATGCTTGCGCACAAGAGCAGTGACAAGCCATGTCGCAAGATTACATCCAAGTACCCAAAAGAAGAAGTTGACATAAGAATTGCCCAACATCACCTCCTTAATCCATCCGGCGGCCATTCCCGGCAACATCATGCCCAACGCCATGAATGCCGTACAAATGGCATAATGTGATGTCTTATACGGCCCTTCCGCAAAATACATCATGAAAAGCATGAAAGCCGTAAAACCAAATCCATAAGCGAATTGCTCAAGAATAATAGCCGAAAAAGTGATTATCTTGCCTGCCAAAGTGCTGTAATCAGGCTGCACGGTGGAAAGGATGATATAGGCGACACAGTTGAGCGAAGTGGCAAGAGCCATCGGCCAAATCCATTTGCGCAAACCGCCACGGGAGGCGCATATACCGCCAATAATACCTCCGACAGTCAAACCGATAATGGCAAGCGTGCCATAAGCAAACCCAACTTCCATTTGCGTCATGCCCAAACCTCCGGCATCGCGCGAAGCAAGAAGAAACGGCTGGCAAAGTTTCACAACCTGAGCCTCCGGCAAACGATACAACAACATGAAAAGCATCGCCAACACCACATGCTTTTTCTTGAAGAATGTGACAAAAGAGCCTGCAAATCCGCTAAGTATGCCTTTAATGGTTTGTTGCTCACTTTCATTGCCCACAGCCTTGTCGGCTGCCGGAACAGGAAGAATAAACAAATGCCAGATCGAAACCACCCCAAAGAACGCGGCACAACTTGCCACAGTCCAACGCCATGCGTGAGCCGTATCGAAATAAGCCTCCAACGCTCCGGCAATCATCACCAGTCCGCCTTGTCCAAAGACATTGGCACAGCGATAGAAAGTAGAGCGGATGCCCACAAACATGCTCTGCTGGTTTGTGTTGAGGGCAAGCATATAGAAACCGTCGGAAGCGATGTCGTGTGTAGCCGAGCAAAACGCCGTAATAAAATAAAAGAACAGACATACGGCAAACGAGCTGACAGGGACACCGGCCGCAATCTCCTCCTTGCCGGGCAACGGCATCGTAAAAGCAATGCAGGCAAGACCAACGGCAACACAAATCTGCATGACGACAGTCCACCAACGTTTTGTCTTGATTATATCAACAATAGGCCCCCAAAACGGTTTAATTACCCAAGGGAGATAAAGCCAACCCGTATAAAGAGCCGCATCGGTTTCCGACATGCCAAGCTGCGTGAACAGCACCATCGTCACCATATTAATGAAAATGAACGGTATGCCTTGCGCGAAATATAACGTGGGAATCCAAGCCCACGGATTACGTGTCGTTACTTTTTTCATTTGTCTTTAATTCTTTTGATATAATTCTGTTATTTCGGAATTGATGAAATAATGTTGCAGGATTTGGCGATAATTATAGCCTTTCTCACCCATGACGGCGGCTCCGATTTGGCATAAGCCCACACCATGCCCCCATCCTGCGCCTTTCAACACAAACTTTGCGGGCAGACCGTCCACACAGCCCTCTTTCTCTACCACAAACGCTGAACTATAGAGATGCGATGGCGACAACGTGCGGCGTATCTCCAACTCTTTTCCTATAATCATTGTCCGCTTAGTGCCAACAATTTTCAAGCGAAAAAGCCGTCCGGAAGTACCGCGTGCAATCGGCACCAAGTCCACGATATTTCCATAATCGATTCCGGAACGCCTCTTAATCAATTCCGACAATTCTTGCTGCGAATATTCCACTTTCCAACGATAGAAATCCACCGTTTCTTGGTCATAACTGTTGAGCACCTGCGACAATATTTTCTTGTCAGTCGTATTGCAAAAAGCGTCAGGCGACTCAAGTATCCATTTTCTTGCGTTTTCCTCAACAGTCAAATCCGGAAAATCCATAGGCGACGCACTGTCGCGACGCGCCACAAGATAATCATGGTGCTTGGGTTCCCAACAATTTTCGAATTGCTCAAACACACCTCCACACGACTTGGAGAAACGCGCGTCGCACAATTTACCTTCATAAGTAAGCACCTGACCGCAAGTAGCGTCTATCGCCTCTTTAACCTTAGGGGTAGATTCACGTGTTATCCCCTGATAGCGCTGACAATGGTCGTCGGCGCAAACATCGAAATTAACATGGTCCTCACGGTCATACCACCGCACTATTTCCGTGTCAGAAACCGTGCATGGAACATATTCGGTATCGGAAGCCGCAAGTTCCTTGTTCTTTTCTATCTGCGACAACAGCCAACTGCGCGAAATGACCGCATGCGCCTTCAATAATTCCAACGAGGCTGTCGCGCTCATCTCAGAAGAAATCACACTAAGCAAATATTCCTCTACAGGCAATATGTTTACAGCAGTCAGCTTGTCACCCTCGACTATCAGCCGCAACGAGCCACGGAACGACTGGTTTTCTTTTCTCTCCCAATGGAAATTCACTCCGATAGTGACATCGAAAAGCTCAAAACAGTCATCGCCCGACGACGGATTGAACTCCACCACATCAAACATACCACCATTCCATTTTATTTTACCGCCGGCAATTTCCGCTACATATTCGCCGGAAACCGGGTCTTTTCCATTATAATATCCGGAAGTCAAGCGAAATTTTATAGAAGTTCCGCTCATTATACCGACTTTCACCACAGGTTGCTTCATACCGTCTATTTAATTTTATCGGCTATAGTTTTTACTTCACTCAAAGAAAGGCAAACCTCATCATAGATATTCTGAAGGTCGGCAGCCTTAATCTTTTCAAAATCTTTCTCCAAAGGAGTGATAAACACACCACCCATATCAACAGAAGCCGGGCTTATGAGAATATTATCATCCCCCTCCTTGAAATAGCAGTCAGGACGATGCTTTTTACGAGGAAAAACAAGCAAATTCCATACACCGGCATAATATATGCACAAGATATTGAGCATAGGCTCAGGCTCGCCTTCAGGGATTGTCAGTGCCGAGTATAATCTGTCGAATATACGGCTGCCGCTTTCTACTGACGATGCCTCAATGACAAAACAGCTCTGCGGCATACCTTTCTCAATCAAGCACAAACGGCCATCTCCACAATGCATTATATTTAATCTTTTAGCCGAATGCAGCCACTCGCCAACAGGCATGAAACCCGTGTTTCCTGCCTGAAAGTGCATGTGGTCGGGAGCCGACGCGCCACATTTAGGCCCATTATAGAACACGACATAATCCTCCAACACTTTTGCAAGCCTCATCATGTCTGCAATTCTGCCTGAAATCAGTTGTTGGATATGCTCATTCGCCGGTATTGTAAGATGTTTTGGGAAAATAGGAAACGGATTAACCAAAATGGTATAATCACCCCATTCCAATCCCTCCTGCACTGCCGGGCGATTAGCCTCGCAAAGAAAGCACTTACGCTCTTTCAACGATTTCGTGTCAACTTTTGCGGCAGACGACACAATCCTCGCCGGATTGAACTGCACTTTGACAATAGCTCCTCCCAAATCGAACTCTTTAACTTTAACACGCTTAAGAGCCTCATAGTTATTCTTTGCCGTATCCCATTCCTCTATCTGACGATAGAGGAACGACTGCACGGCGGCCTTATCTATATTCTGCATTGCTCTATTTCTTCTTATTAAATGCGATACGGGCATTAAGCTCCCAAGTACGAATGCGATCCTTATAAAGGTTATGGGCATTCATTTTGACCACATCAAGCGACGCGTCGGAATTGTCGTCCCAACGACGGCACAAATAAACCACATCATATACACGCCCTATCTGATATTCACGCGAGAAATTCAGTCCCAACGCATAGTCCTCGCCATAGCTTGTGTTAGGCACTTTCACCTCACGCAACACCGGAGTGTAAAAAGCGCGCGGAGCGCCAAGCCCGTTTATACGCAACGCGTTGTTACGGCCATTCTCCGGAGTCCACTCTTTGTGGTCGATTATGCCCGGAGCTATCATGTTCATATTAAAATCGGTCATCATATATGTACCGACTACCATGGCGCAATTCTGCTCATAGAAAGCCTTCACCATAATAGAAAGCGTATTCTCATCCTTATATACGTCATCGCTGTCAAGCTGTACAGCAAATTTACCGCATTTTGGATGATGTACCCCAAGATTCCAACAGCCGCCAATACCCAAGTCATCGCGCTCCGGGATAAGATGAATCACACGCTCATCGCCCTTAAACTCATCGATAGCCTCAGTCGTGCCATCCGTAGAATGATTGTCTATCACAATCAAATTGTATTTAAAATCGGTTTTCTGAAGCAAAACAGACTTTATCGCGTCGCGGATAGTACGGATACGGTTGCGCACAGGAATAATAACAGAAGCCTCATATTCAAAATTACCGGCGTTAAACTCTATTTTTTTGAATTCAGGTTTAAGATAACCGCCTATAGCTTTCAAGTGAGCCGTACAAGCGTCTTCCATTTCGATTTGCACGCCACGGTTTTTTGGGTCGACATAATCGAAAATTTTCTCGCCGCTCTTCCTTGTGTCAAGTTCCACATCCGAATACAGATATTCATTGATATGGACTATCTCCGCTTTTTCGGAAATCTTAAGGCGCAAATCGTAAAGACCGGCAAACTCATAATCTTTATCCATACGCGCCACAGCGTCTTTAAACGCAGCCGAGTTAAACATCAGCACCGAGCCAAAATCAAAGTCATCGCGCAGACTGCCTTTCTGATAATCAATGACCGGAGCGTTTATACGCTTGCCTCCGACAACATTATAATGGTCGGCATAAATCATACCGGCATCCGAGTCATCGGCTATGCGAACCATCCTCTCAATGGCAAACATGCCGAAATCAAGCGTGTTGTATTTTGTATACAGCACAATATAATCTCCGTCGGCAACAGAGGCGATTTGCCTCATCGTAGCCGTACTGTTAAGTCCTTTTATCGAAATTTTCCCACAGCCTTCGACATCTCCGTCAGACGCGTCATTTCCCGCAAGAAGGCATATCTTAGAAATCATTTCACACTCTCTCAATCCTTCGACAGTGCCTTTCACTTGCGATACACTCACAAAAGGAATAAAAAAATTAATCTTCTTCATATTGTTTATATTCAGGTTTGTAATTATTCATTAAAAAAATCAAGTATTTGACGCATTAAGCTGTCACGCGCCGCACTGTCAGTGATAGTTTCAAACGGGAAACCTATCACACACGTCTTATATTTGCCAAAGTCATTGACGACGCCGGCTGAAATGTTATTCTCATCATAGCGCATCAACGTACAGCCCTTCTCTGAATCGGCAGGCATCAAAGCGTCGGGCGACTCTACAGAGTAAATCCTGTCATTGAGAGATGAGCTATATTCAATTTTCAATTTACCAAAATTCGGAAAGCACGTGGGGACTAACCGCGCATTGCCAACAACCGAAGCCCGCCCTGTCACATATTTATAACCCAATACGTTTTGTGCGAATTCAGCTTTAGCATCATCATAAGTCGTGTTGTCCCATATATCCGTAGCGACATACGCTCCTGTCACCAATACATTTCCGCCATTACTGCAGTAGTCACTAATCTTGTCTATCAAGATTTGCGAATAAATGGCGTATTTATCCGGTTTTTCGCCGCGCCCTATTCGTATGGTTTTCTGCTTTCCAAGTATCAAATCCACAGACTGAAAATCACGGAGAGCGACATCTCCATTCTCAACAGCCGCCATGCTGCAAGAAACAAACGAATATCCGGCACTCAAAATGGACTTACCATGCGAATAAGGATAATCAAACGTATTTCCTGCAATCACTTTCCCTTCATAATCCGCACGGCTTGCGCCAAAACCGGGCGCGTCATCACTTACCCACGGTTTTTCTCTGCGGTACTCAAATGCCTCTCCAACATAACTAATATCATAGAGATACGGCACACCACTGTCTTTCCGGCTTAAAAATCCGGCAAGGCTGTCGGACGCAACAAAATTATCAGGGGCGGAAATCCGTGTAAAACCATTAATCACGAGAACGTCACCTTTTGACTTTTCAGCCACACCAAGAGATAGTGTTTCCGAAGGAAAACTCAATCCGCCATCATTTGCGGCCACTATACGATAACTATGTATCTCATTATCGCGGACAGTCACTGTATACTCCAACGCGTCAGTTATTGCAATCCGCCGGAAACCTCCATTGCCGATACGCTCATAAACTACAAATTTATCGGCATCCGCACGGTTGCACAGGGTGTCGTCAGTAGCTTCCCATGACAAGACAAACTCATTATCCGATTTTTTATTTATGGCAAAACTATTGACAGGAAGCGGCTGTATCATGTAATCATCGTTGCCCTCAACATTCGCAAAATACTCGACAATTCCTTTATAAATCGCCCGACTTACCGTGAAACGGAAAGTTGGGTCAAGCCCATAGCGCATATCCGCGAAATTTTGATGCGAAAGCAGTTCCAAAAGCATGGCCGGAACCTCCGGGACACGAGCCTCAAAATAGGAGGCGTCACGCATTCCACGCCGCACCCAATGGCTATCGTAGCCCGCACGAATATCGTTGGTTATATTGGTCAACACATAATTGGTAAGTTTATAGGAGTTCATACGCTCAGTGCCGCCGGCATATTTACCGCCGTTATCGGAATAATATATGCCCAATGAGCCAATTATAGAATCATTACTTGTAGTGCCAGCATCCGAATGGAATGCAAATGAAAGATCAACAGGTACTTTCAGTCCGCCATAATCAGGCAACGCCTCAGAGCCACCCGCAAGATAATTAACCCACATGCCACGGCATCGATAGTCGTCCGTATAGTCATTGCCACCATTCGACGGAGAATAGACCGTATCAGGAATACCTGCCCATTGCAACCAATAACGGGCGCCTTCCGTAAATCGGGGATAACCACTGACAGCATACTCGCTGCCAATCACCGGAATATTCGATTTATTTTCATTTCCACGAGCGGCAGCATCAAAATTATCACTTCTCTTTCTCGCAATATTCCCATATCCGCCGCCGATTTTCACAGCATCGGCAGTAACAACACTTTTACGATCCGATGATTTATTGACAAGCTCAACAACAGTCTGATGCCCTTTGGTAAAATAAAAATGCCCCAAATAAATCCATGTTCCACCACCCATTTTCTGATTTACAATATACTGTTTTTCGCCTTCAGCACTATGCACACAGTATAAAGCGTCGGTTGCACTTTCAGGAAGCGAGGCATAAGAAATATAGACAGCATACGAACCGTCAGACGGTATATCGGCAGACCAAACAGCCTTAGATATTTTTTTGTCGCTTTTCGTAACGGCTATTTTGCGATATGTCCCATTTTTAAACGGGTTATCAAATCCCGTATACGTTTTTTTGTCGTAGCCAAATCCCTTACCGCCTGTCGACCACGCATTGCCGGACAACGACACTTCGGAATAATCACCGGAAGCAAGCAGACCGTCGTTGTCGACGATTATTTCTACCGGTTTTTTGTCACGCTCACGCGGACTGAACACATACGCTCCGGCATTCTCAAGCATCGGCATGAGAAACGGGATTACATAGCTTTGCGTATATAAATCCTCGACAGTGTTGTGGAGCCGCGCCCGCTGCCATTGCCAACGGTCAGCTGTCTGCTCAAAATAGTAGCCATGACTCTGCCACATTGCTATTATTTTGCCATCAAGGCCTTTATCAGGATGCGACAAATCATCAACAGCATAAACAAATGGCTCTTTATGTTTTGACTGGTGATACGCAAACTTAGAATCCTCATAAAATTCATCGACGCTACGCCCCTCGACAGAAAAACGAATTTTATAACCGGAATAATTAATTCCGGCAGCGTCAAGCATCAGTTCCTGTAATCGATTAATATATCCAGGAGAAAGCGGGACACTTCCAAATGCCCCATTCATATCGACAGAGATAATTTTTTTATTATCATCAACTTCCGCCTTATTGATTTCAAGTTTTCCGATTTCAAGATAAGAAGGTTTGGATTTTAATAATATTTTTTCGAACTCGTCGACTGTATTTTCATCCATTACTTTCACATCTGCCTCGCAAAACAAAGCAGATGACATCAACAATGATATAGCTAAAAATTTTGTATACACGGCCTTATTTTTTCAAACAAATCCTTTCAGTACATGCAAAAGTACGATAATCAGATTACACTAAAAAAATTTACATGATTGAAATATATCCTTGTAATTATTTTTAATAATTAATTACAATATTTTAAAGAGCGACCCATATTGTTCAATCACTCAAAACCACAGACACCGACAAACAACAATGCAGCAGCATGGACGCCACATAATAAAAACTGCCAACCGCTATCATCAGCCATTGGCAGGAAATGTTAATATCGCCTTATATTATTCAATCCGTTAATCAGCCTTTGACGGAATGATATTTCACAAGCCCCGGCATTGAGCTCGGCAATATCTTATCAATCACTATATCATATTTTTTAGCGACCTCCGCAAGAACCTCCGAATAGGCGCAAGCGTTTGAGCCTACGAAACATACTGTTTTCCCGGAATAGTCATATTGCATTATGTTGCGCTTAAAAAAAGTGTCGATACTTGTATAAACCAGATTATACACATAATCCTGATTAAGTTTGTCCTGAAGAAAACGGGAATAAACACTCAAAGTATTACCGGGCAAATTATTGTTATAAATCGAATTCATAATTTCATCCGGCGTTTGCCTGATATGCTCATAAAAAGCATTGCGCAAATGCTCAGGCGCAATATTTTTCAGACAATCGCCAACAAACAGTTTTCCCATATAAGATGCGCTTCCCTCGTCGCCAAGCACAAATCCGAGCGACCGTACATTTTTAACAACCACTTTACCGTCGTAAAAACAAGAATTGGAACCGCTGCCAAGTATACACGCGATACCCGGCTCTGTAACAAGCAGCCCACGAGCGGCACCCAACAAGTCGCTTTCTACCGTAACCGGAGATTTAAATTGCGCAATCAGCGATGATTCCACAGTTTTTTTCTTTTCCTGACCGATGCAACCCGCTCCATAAAAATAAATATGTTCCCAACGCTTTTTCAAAAACGCTTCAGGAAGATCAAGACGTATGCTATGGCTGATATCGCGACGCGTTTGAAAAAAAGGATTTAAACCTTTTGTAAAAGCATGCTCAACCACCGTTGCCCCATCAACCAATACCCACTCGGTACGTGATGCGCTACTATCAGCTATAATCTTCATAATTGCCCATTGTTTCTGCAAAAATACAAAAAATAAAACGACAAGGCATAGAATTTAAACATTGTTTCAATATGTTATTAAACATAACAAATTAAATAAGGGCGTATCTCCACGACGCGCCCTTACAAATCAAACCAATATATGAAAAAATCAATGTTTCACCATTACCTGCTTAACGCCATAGCCATTCTGAGTGTAAATCTTCGCCACATAAATCCCTGAAGGAATTTCACTGACATTAAGCACATTGCCCTCGGCAGCAGCCACAATTTGCCCTCCCAATGAAATAAGCTCAATTTTTAAAATATACTTATCTCCATTGGCAATGAGCAGCTCGGAAGCCGGATTGGGATAAACACGCACATTTTCCGTTTCGACACACTCTATGCCGGCATCTTCTGCCTCACCGGAGTACATCTTGTCCAAATAGACAGTTCCTTCCTTACTTATCTGTCCGCCTGTTTGGGCTATCTCCATTCCGACAACATTATAGTCACCATCAGGAAGAATATCAGCCAACGAAACCAACACATCTTGCCAACCGACAAACGACAACTTGCATATAGGAACACGCACCACATCTGTACCATTCGACAAGTCCGCGTACAAAGTGTTGCAGCTCAAATCGCCATACACTTTAAATCCTATCGATTTCGTATTGTCATAGACAGCTGAATTAGGAGCGGCAAACTCATAAACTGCATTTCCTCCCTCAAAATCAGCGAACTCATAATCGAATTTATAAGAAGCCGTACCCTCTAACTTTGTGGAAGTGTTCCTCGACACATTTGCGGACGCTACACCGACACTGCCGGTCTCGTCAACAGAAAGCAAATCATTATTATCAAACGCTTCTGTAATTGTCATCGGCGCACGCTCAGCGGCTGCGTCGACTGCCGTAAATGTATAAGAGAAAGGAGCCTCCAACGGCATACCGTTCGAGTCTTTCACATTATCGTTCACCTCCATAGTATAGGACTTGCCTATTTCAAGATCCTTCGACAAGCGAATCTGGTAATACCCGAAATCATCACCATCATCACTAATATCTCGTGAACGAGGTGTAAACAATAATGTTTCACCATTTTCATCTTTCACCACTAAGCCATCATCTATTGTATATACATCCGGCTGCTGAATGAAACGGAACTCAACCGTAGGCTTTTCATAGTGAACGGAACTATTTCTATCTGGTGAAAAAGCTAATATCTCAAATACATTATAATCTCCTGTTTTAAAAGAGAACTCAAAATCTTCACCCATTGACATATCCGCAGGATGCTTTGCATCTTTACCAATTCGAACAGTATATACTGTATTCGTTTCAAAAACACGATTAGGTTTGAACCTTAATTTGTAAAAAGAATCAACCCATGAAATTGTTCCGTCAATTTCCGGCGTTATAGTAAAGTTATCTTCTACAGACTTTGTATCCATATCCCAATTAAATTCAATCTCAATCATTGAATTGCAAAGTACAGCATCATCTCCTTCCGACCACACCGGTGAATAAGAAACAACTTCAGGAGGAGTATTACGTATCCGGGATATTTCCATATTCAAATACGAAACTTCATTAGCCATAACACTTATTCCTTGTTCAAAAGGCTCATAGTCGGGATGAGATACTGACAATGTATAATTACCCGGTTGAACAGAACGGAACATATACACACCATTAAACAAATCATCAGTCGTATAAGTATCAACAATATCTCCTTCTGTATTTTTCAACTCCACTTTTGCTCCGCACACAGGAAGAGCCTTGTCGTGTCCATAAAAAATATTATTATAAACCTGACCTGTTCTTACCTGATGATCATCCATAACAGTGCCTGCCACAACTCCTGTTGCATAGGTTTCCGATGATTGAAAATGCTCCATAATAGCTTTTGTAAAATGATAAGCCTCAAGCCAACAAAAATCATCATTAAGAAGACGATAGGTTTCAGGAATATAATCATGATACGACCCTTCTGACAATAAGCCTGGCACATCCAAACGCCTCAACACTCCAAGTCCCTGAGTCCCCCACTGTGGATAAAAGGAAAAATCACCTGACAACCAAATATTTTCATCAGACCATGAAGTAACCTCATTTTCCAACAACTGATAATTAAGAGTTTCCGCCATTTTTTTTGCCTCCGGGTACTTAGGGGCATCCGTATATTCCCTATAAAGCATCAACGGCTTATTGATTCTTGATGCAGTACCTGTCGCATTACTATGTATTGAGAAGAAGAAATCAGCGCCAAAATTTGTTGCCTCTATACCTATTTCCTCTAAATCACGATCATCCTCAGTTGTATTGGTAACACGCGACATCATAACTTCTACTCCGAAATCCTCCAACAAATCACGCATCGACAAACCTTTTGACAAATTGCTATTCGATTCCCAATAGCCATTAGGGTCACCACTTGTAAATGGGGCAACAACTACATTTCTATCATCTGAATCATGTCCCCCATGACCGGGATTTATGTAAATTTTCAAATCTTTTAGGTCTGTGGCATTCACACAAAGAGATGCCGCTACCGCAAACAATAAAAAACTTAGCTTTTTCATAATTGTGTAATGCTTTATTTAATTTTCAAATCCATTATAAATAATCTACCGTCAATGGTATTATATGCGATTCTATCTCCAGATACGGAAGCAGTAGGATGCATTGACATTGAAGCAGGTGTAGTCAATTCTTTCTTATAAGAGTTATCTGCTTTCAACAATACGATTTGTGATGTTTCATACTGATGCCCATCATGGGTGGCATTAACTGCCACAACATAATTATTTCCACACCAAGCTGGAGAGGTATATTTTCCAAGACTCGCAACCACATTGCCATCAAGATCGCATACATAAGCGCCTCTGCCTCCAGCATAGAACAATATTTTTGTTCCATCAGGCGACAACGACTCCCACAAATAAGTATAATTAGTAGGGACAGGCGTGATTTTTTTCTCAACTCCATTACACATTACAACAATCTCCTTACCTGTTGAATAAACATATGTACCACCTTTATTCATTGATTTCAGTTTTCTCCCGTTATCAGAAATAGCAGCAACTCCGCCATCAACAGCCACAGGATGCAACATGCCACGTGATTTATCAGCAACAAATTCCATTCCCGTACCATCAAGATTCACTTTCTTCATGGAACGATATACCAACATATCTTCTATTGTCTGCGATAAAAAATACACTGATTTTCCATCTTTCGAGAAAACCGGAGCAAATCCAGCCATATAATCCTCAGAAAGTGTCGTTACAGCATCATTCTCAAGATTATAAACTTTCAGCCCTTCATAGTCGGATTGAGTAAAAAGCACTTTCTGACCATCAGCACTTAATACAGGATTGTAGCATTGACTTTCAATCCCCTTCAATAATTGTTCGTGACGTACAATTTTAACATTTTGCGCATCAGCAAAAGCTATACACAATAATACTGCCACACTTAATTTAAATCTCATAATCGCCTATCTAATTAAATATTACTTTTGAAACATATACATTATCACCAACTACTATTTTTATTATATACATTCCACTCTGAAAATTTTCGACATTAACATCAAATATGCTGCCCAAAAATCTTCTATTAAAAACCATTGTCCCTACTTCATTCCACATATAAACACTACATATTTCGTTATTATTTGGGAGCTCTATTCTGAATCTACCAGCAGATACCGGGTTAGGATATACTTTGACCTCCGAATTTGTAAAGTTTTCCGTTACACCGCCTGAGCCATTCCCGTAATATGCCTCGAA
>CALUMI010000045.1 GCA_944321725.1 uncultured Muribaculaceae bacterium | reverse complement strand
GAGCAGAGAGCTGAATTTGTAACATAGCCATGGGAACAATCCCATGATGATTCCGAATAGGCCCCAGCGTAGTCGGATTTTGTTTATATACTGTATAGCCTTAAAATAGCATACACTTATCTGGAACTCGCATAATTATGTAAAAATAAAACAATTCTTTTTTTTGATAGTTAATTATTCAAGTATATGAGCAGAAGCAGAAAGAAACCGATTATTAAGGATAAAACAGGTCATAAATGGTATAACAGACTTATTAAACGTGCTGTTAGACAGTCCGTAAGGCAAATAAAATATCTTAAAGACAAAGAGGATTATACTATTCCTCATTTATATGAGAAAGTAAATCAATATGATATTTGTGACTATTGGTTTGACTGTTCTGAAGACCCTAAAGCATACAGAAAATAATGGTAATATACTTTTTACAAATTTGTTTGAATGTATATTGAGAAATTAATTAAAGGCCGTTTCCTTGTCCGGGAAGCGGCCTTTATCTTTGCATATAAGTTTTTTAGAACGGAAGATCGTCTGATGAATCAGATTCCAAGAAATCCGGAGTAGGCGCAGGTGCCGGAGCTGCCGGTTGCTGGTAGGCATTCGCGCTTTGTGCGGGTTGCATAGTCTGATTCGCTACTTGCTCGGCTTTCCAACCTCGTATGTTGGTGTACCAACGTCCGTTATACTCACGGCTTTCGATGTCGAAACTCAATTTTATTCTGTCGTTGATTTTCAGCGGAAACTGGTCTACGCGATCTCCAAAGAAGTCAAAACATATTTTTTTTGGATATGCGTCTTCTGTTTCAAGCACATATTCTTGTTTTTTCCACTGATTTCCGGCTTGTGATGTTCCGCTTTGTGGCGGCAATACATGGATTATTTTTCCTATTACTTCCATTATGATATTTTTATATAGTTCATTTTAGCTTACAAATTTAGGCAAAACATTTAATATTTGTCCCAATGCGCAATAATAAATTGAGGTATGGGGTAAAAATATAGTCGGGATGCAGTATTGAGAATATTATTTGTTTTTTTGTAACTTTGCAGTGGAAAAGTGTGCTTGGTAACCACTTAAAAAACAAGAATCGATGAATAAGAAATTCAGTTTTACATTTTTATTGTTGGCCGTCAGTTTCAGCGTGTTTTTGATTTTGGCCAACTTGTTGGAGGTCAAAATTGTTGATTTGGGCTTTATGACCGCTACGGGCGGGCTTATTGTTTTCCCGATGTCGTATATAATTAATGACTGCATAGTTGAAGTTTACGGCTTTAGGATGGCAAGGCTTACGATATGGTTGGGATTTTTTATGAATTTGCTTTCTGTCATCCTTATCCATATAGCGATGGCGTTGCCGGCTGACGCCTCATGGCCTGGACAGGACGCTTTTGTGGCTACATTCGGCAGCTCGGCGAGAATATTAATGGCAAGTTTTATTGCCATGATATGCGGCTCGATGGTCAACGCATACGTGATGAGTAAAATGAAATTGGGACAGCAAGGCCGTAATTTCTCGTTGCGTGCGGTCGCTTCCACTCTTTTTGGCGAAACAGTGGATTCTTTGGTGTTTTTTCCTGTTGCTTTTTATGGTGTGTTGCCCAATACTACGTTGATTGCCTTGATTTGCACGCAAGCCGGAATGAAGACTTTGTATGAAATAATTGTTTTGCCTTTGACGGTGCGTGTTGTCAGGTTCTTAAAGAGGAAAGAGGAGCTTGACGTTTACGATTATAAGGTGTCATATAAATGGTGGAAAATTTTTGATTTCTGAAATGGCTGAATTTGAGGATATAAAAACAGTATTTGTAGACTTGGATGACACTATATGGGATTTTACTGCAAATTCCAAAGTGGCAATGCGTAAAGTCTATGCGAAATATCATCTTGAGGGACAATGCCCGTATGAGCAATTTATAGAGTCATATCTGCGTCATAACTCGGAATTATGGACGTTGTATCATCATGGCAAGATTACAAAGGATTACCTGATTTCCGAACGGTTTAGAGTAGCTTTCGAGGAAAGCGGCATTAAAATTGCCGATCCGGCATTGCCTGTGCAGTTTAATGACGATTATCTTGAAACGATAGTGCAATGCGACAAAGTTGTCGATGGGGCCCATCATCTTTTGGAGCATCTGAAGCGGCGAGGGCCTGTATATGTTTTGAGCAATGGGTTCGAGAATCTTCAATATCGTAAACTTCGATCAGGAAAATTGGATAAGTATATCGATAAATTAATTTTGTCTGATGATATTGGCGTGACAAAACCTGATCGCCGTTTGTTTGACTATGCTTTGCAAGTTGTAAACGGAAATCCTTCTACGACAGTAATGATTGGCGATAATTATGATGCCGACATTCTTGGCGCAAAGAATGCGGGATGGCGCACAATATTTTTTGACCGTACAGGCGGAAGCATAAGCAATACTACAAATGCAGCCGATGTTACGGTAAACTCGCTTTTTGAAGTCGATAAATATCTGTAATGGGTTGATGCCGACGACATCAGGAACGTTTTCTGTAGCTCAATATCGCAATGGCAGTGAGCACGATTGTGAAACATCCCAACCATACAAAAGACGGGTATACATCAGCTATGCCACTACCTTTCAGATACACACTGCGCATTACTTCAATAAAGTAGCGCGGAGGGACAAAGCGTGTTATCATTTGCGCAAACTCAGGCATTGATTCTATCGGTGTCAGTAATCCGCTCATAAGAATGAAGATCATAATGAAAAAAAACATTATAAACATCGCCTGTTGCATGGTATTGGAATAATTTGATATTATCAATCCTAAACTTGAGATGGTGAGTGTGAACAGAAATGCGTTTGCGTAGACAATCCATACCGATCCTGCGGGAGAAAGTCCGTACACTATTTTTGCAATAAAGATTGCAATGGTAAGGATGAACATTCCCATTATCCAAAATGGTATCAATTTACCAAATGTGAACATAATTTTGCTTACAGGCGTGGCGTTGATTTGCTCTATCGTGCCGGTTTCTTTTTCTTTTACGATATTGAGTGCCGGCAGCGCGCCGCATACTATTATTATCAGCATTACCATTAAAGCCGGAATCATAAAATGCCGGTAGTTTTCAGTAGGATTGTATAAGTTGTGGACTGAGAGCAATTCTGCCGGTGAGTCGGCGATACCGTTGTTTTGGGCAAACTCACCGGTTGTTTCCGTAATTATTTGTGTCAGGTATGATGCTCCCGACGCTCCTTTCGACGCATTGACGGCGTTGGCCACAATTGGTATTTGTGGAATTTCGTTTCTGATAAGTTCCTTTTCAAAACCATACGGTATTTCGATTATTATGTCCACTTCTTGCTCATCCATCAGCTGCTTGGCCTCTTTGTAGTTTTGCGGCGTATGTTTCAGCACGAAGTATGATGAATGGCTTATTTTGTCGCTCAGCAACCGTGAATATCCGCTGTGGTCGTTGTCGACTATACAGATGTTGATGTCCTTAAAATCCAGATTGGCCACCAACGGAATGACAAGCATTATTATTACGGGGAATACTATCACCATTTTAGGCATGAACGGATCCCTGAAAAATTGTTTGAATTCTTTTTCCAATAAGAAAGACAAAGTATTCATAGCAGTTATCTCATTGTTTTGTTAAGGTTTCTGATGGCGAGAAACAGGAATATCACGGTCATGGATGATAGTATGACAGTCTGTTTCAATACGGCAGAAAAAGGTTGGCCTTCAATCATTAATATTCGCATGGCCTCAATATACCACCGTGCCGGGACAATACATGACAAATATTGTAAGGCAACCGGAATGTTCTCGATGGGGAATATAAGTCCGGAGAGCATGATCACCGGTATTATCATCACTACTGCGCATATAAGAATTGCCATTATCTGATTTTTTGATATGGTTGAAACCAATATGCCGAACGCGAGCGACATTATTATATAGAGCAATGAAATGCCGCATATCAGAACAATGCTTCCTTGCATAGGAATGTCGAGCAGGTATTTTGCAAGTATGAGTATTGTAGCGAGGTTTACGCATGACAGTGCGAAATATGGCACTAATTTAGCCCCGACAATCACAATAGGCCGTACAGGCGAAACAAGGAGCATGTCTATTGTTCCTGTTTCTTTTTCTCGCACTATGGAAATAGATGTAATCATTGCGCATATAATCAATATGATGAAGCCGAGTATGCCCGGAACAAATATATAGGAGCTTTGCAGTTGCGGATTATAAAGCATGTGGGGCTCTATTTTAATTGGATTTGATGCTCCTGCCGTTTCTGCCAAATTCCCGCTGATTATGGAGCTGACATATCCGGTGGCCGTTTTTGCGGATACAGGATTTGATGCGTCGGCAATGATTTCTACGCTTGTTTCTGCCGGCATTGCGCCGGCTTCCACTTCGTCGATATGTCGGCTGAATGCGATTACTATATCAGTTTCTCCGCTTTTCATGGCATGATTTATTTCTTGCGCATTGTTCAGGTAGCCTTTGAAGTTTATGTAGCTGTTGGACGCGATACGGTTGGAAATGTTGTTTATTGTATTGTTTCTGATTGGGGCATAAACAGCCACGTCTATATTATTGATCTCTGTAGACAATGCAAAACCGAACAGCACAATCTGTACGGCAGGCATTAGAATAACTATCAACATTGTGCGATAGTCGCGCAATATTTGCAGTGTCTCTTTTTTTATGAATACAATGAAACGTTTCATGTCAGTTTCGGATTGCTTTTGTTGCTATTTTACGGAATACTTCGTCGATCGAAGTCGCCATATAGTTGTTTTTTAATTCTTGAGGCGAGCCGAGCGTTTTGATTTCGCCATCGGCCATGATTGAGATTCGGTCGCAGTATTCGGCCTCTTCCATATAGTGTGTAGTGACAAAAACGGTTATGCCTTTCGATGCGGTTTCATAAATCATTTCCCAAAATTTTCGACGAGATGACGGATCAACTCCTCCGGTTGGCTCATCGAGAAAAACAATTTGAGGATTGTGCAATATCGATATTGAAAAAGCGAGTTTTTGCTTTTCGCCTAATGGCAACGACTGTACAAGCTGTTTGCTTTTGTCGGCTATTCCGAGATTTTCAAGCAATGTCGACGCTTTGTTCGCTATGTCTTTTCGTTTTAAGCCATAGATGCCTCCGAATAAAGTGATGTTTTCCATAGGAGTGAGATCATCGTATAGCGAGAATTTTTGGCTCATATAGCCTATTCTGCTTTTAATCTGTTCGTATTCGCACAGAATGTCGAATCCTGCGACAGTCCCATTCCCTGAGGTTGGCCTGCTCAATCCGCATAGCATTTTTATCGCGGTGCTTTTTCCTGCTCCGTTTGCTCCGAGAAAACCAAATATTTCTCCTTTTTTGACGGAGAAAGAAATATTGTTTACGGCTGTGAACGCGCCGAATTTCTTTGTAAGATTTTTTATGTCGATTATATTTTCATTCATTGCGGTTGAATATTGCTTATTGTCATGAAGCAGTCCTCTATGGTGGGTTCTGTTTTTGATATTTTAATTGTTTCGTTTGTTGTGTCGAGAATATATTTCTCGAAAGAGTAGGTATCAGGAATGCTTTGTGTGAATATTATATGGATGGTATCACCGTTGATATAGCACGATTCTGTGTCTTCCCATTGCCTCGAAGCCATTAAGACTTTGTATTTTGACAAGCATCTGACAGAATATATTGGTTTTGAGAAACTGCTGATTATCTCATTGGGTGAGCCTGTTTGCAAAAAATGGCCGTCATTGAAGAAACCGATACAGTCGCACATCGAGGCCTCGTCCATGTATGATGTGGAAAGTACGATAGTTATTCCTCTTGCTTTAATTGTTGTCAGTATGTCCCTGAATTCTTTTCGGGACACAGGGTCTACGCCTCTTGTCGGCTCGTCTAAAAACAATATGTCGGGCTGATGTATCAATGCGCATGACAGGGCAAGTTTTTGTTTCATCCCTCCTGACAGTTTGCCTGCCATGCGTTTGCGGAATGGCTCCAACTTGCAGAATACAGGCTCTATGACACTGTAATTCTCTTGTATTGAAACATTAAAAATGGAGGCATAAAATTCTAAATTCTCCTCGACGGTCAGGTCTTGGTACAGGGAGAATATCTCCGGCATGTATCCTATGTGTTTGCGCAATTCTTTGTATTCGGTTTTTATGTCATAACCGTTTACGATGGCAGTTCCTTTATCAGGAGTTGTCAGAGTGGAAAGTGTTCGCAAAAGGGTAGACTTGCCTGCGCCGTCGGGTCCTATTATCCCGAATATACATCCTTTCTCGACAGAGAAAGTCACATTGTTCAGCGCAACTTTCGTCCCGAAACGTTTGCAGATATTTTCAGATTTGATAGCTTCCATAGAATTTGAGCTTAAAGCACTACTTCGCCGTAAGAGCCTATTTTTATGTTTCCGTCATTTTTAACGGCAATTTTTACCGCGTAGACAAGCTCCGCGCGCGATTCTTTTGTCTGTATGTTTTTAGGTGTGAACTCATTGTCAGATGCTATCCATGAGATAGTGCCTTCGTATTTGTAGCGTTTGTCATCACCGAAATCGGCATATACGGTCACTTTTTGTCCGAGTTTTATTTCTGCTATTTGATTTGACGTGAAGTAGGCGCGTAAATACATGTTTGTCATATCGGCCACTTTAAATATTGGCTTGCCCGGCAAGGCATATTCTCCCGCGTCAAGATATTTTGCTGTCACAATGCCCGATATGGGAGATTTTATCAGGCTCTTTTTGATTTGGTCCTCAACTTGTGCTATCTGTATGTCTATCGACGAGCTTTGCTCGTTGATATTTCCGATATTGTTGTTGAGAGTAGAAAGTTGTGCATCGAGTTGTTTGCGGAGCACTTTGATGGATGAGTTTATGTCGTCGAGCTGCTTCTGTGTGGCAGCTCCTCCTCGCAACAGGTTTTCCACACGTTTTTGTTCGTATTCTTGTTTTTTTATTTGTTCCTCGATTGCCGCTATTTGTTTTTCTATGTCAGGACGGTTGTAGCGTACGGATTGTTGGTTTTTTGAAAGTTGCAGCTTTTTCAGATATAATTGTGTGGTGTCAATCACACCAAGCTGCTGCCCGGCTGCTGTGCTGTCGCCTTCGTGTAAATCCAAGTTCAGTATTTTCCCGGAGGCTTCTGCCGATACGGTTATTTCGTTTGCCGATTCGAATGAGCCTGTGGCGTCGAATTCTTGTTGGCTGTTGCAACTGCAAAGCGCAATTATGCAAACTGTAGGAAATAGAGAGTATTTATTCATTATTTTGTGGGATTTAATTGTTGGTGAGTTCTTTTAATTCATATATTGCTTTCAATAATTCTATTTTATGGTAAGCCTTGTTGAGCTTGGCATAATTTTCTTCGGTTATCTTTTGCAGCAAGTCGGTTACGTCTGTCACGCCGTTCTCCATTTTAATTTCTGCCGCTTCACGGATTGATTTTCGCAGGCGGATTATGCCGTCATCGTCTTGCAGCAATGTTTTGTATTCTTCGATTTCATCTTTTTTGCGTTGGACTGATATGTCGGAATTGAATAAAAAGACATTGCGCTCGTTGATTACCGATTTTTTTTGCAGATTGATTTTTTGCAAATCGTTTTTCCGGGTGTAGAGTCCTCCGATGTTCCATCTCATGGTTATTCCTATCATATAATTCCAGCTCCATTGCGGATTCATCATGTTTTCTATATAGTCTAAGCCCGGATTGCCGTAAAATCCATTGGCGAAAAAATTGAATCTTGGCGTTATTGCTGTGTTGAGCGACTTTCGTTGTGTGTCGAGCAGTTGCAGCCGTTTTTCAAATAAAGCAAGCTCCGGACGGTTGTTTTTTGTTGCTGCGGCTATTTCTCCTGATGGCATGGACAGTGATATTTCGCTGTCCTTGCTTCCGATAAACAGGCAAAGGGCATCGATATATTGTTGTCGTCTTGTTCTCAGGCTGTTGTTTTGCTGTCTTGCCGTCAGCAATTCGGCTTCGACGGCATCCGCGTCGCATTGCATTGCCGTTCCGTTTTTCAAGTGGGTATGTATTCGTTTGTTATTGCTTTCAAGCAGTACTATTTTTTCTTCATTTTGTTTGATGCTTTCATCGATAAGCAATATCCCGAAATATAGGTCGTTGATTGCGGAATTTAGTTTGTATAGCTTTACGTCGGTGTCCGCTTCCGACTCCTCTTGTTTGGCTTTGGCTATTTTTTTGTCATTGTGAATTTGTCCTCCGTCCCAAATGGTCTGGTTTATGTCCAATGCGATTTTGTATTGGTCATTATTCATTCCGTGAATATCTATTATTTGGCTGAACGCGTTTTTCAGTTGCTCAGGAAAATCTGGCGCCTCAGACTGGTATGTGGCCTGTGCGCTTAACTGTATGGATGGCAGATACCTTTTTTTAATGTTTGAGATTGTGTAGTCTGTTGATTGTTCGATTAGACCGTATTGCTCAATCAGCGGATAATTGTTATATGCCATTTCGTGGCATTGCTCTAACGTCAGAAGCTGTGCTTCCGATGCTCCGGTGCATGTAATTGCAACTGACGCGATTGTTGATAGGAGTCGGTTCATATTTTGTAGTTTAGTCTGCTTAATATCACTTTTATATTCTCTTCTTTTCGATGTTCAAGAAAAGTTTTGTTGTCGTCGGCAAACACTCCCTCAATGAGGGGAAACAGGATGAAGATTGCCAAATTTAGCGATACGACATCGAGTATTAGGTCTTCTGCTTTTATGTGTTGTATTTGCCGGTTATCGGCTAATTGGTCAAGTTCTGTTTGCAGGGCAGGTTTTAGCGTTTTTATTGCAAATTGTATTTTTTGCCGGAATATTTTGCGCCGTTTGGGATTACTGATTATTTCGTTTACCACTAAGCGTGGGAGATTGTGGTTTTCTGCGATGAAGTCGAAGTGTGACGATATGGTGTTTTTGATTCTTTCAATTAGTGGTTGCTCGGTGTTTGCAAGAGCCGGATACAGATTTGTGGTCAGCAGTCTGATTTTTTCTTCAAACAGGCGGTTAAACAAATTTTCTTTTGTGCGGAAATAGTAATGTATCATTGCATGGTTTACTCCGGCGCGTTGCGCTATCGACATTATTTTCGCCCCGGCAAACCCTTTTTCGAGAAATTCTTGTTCTGCCGCGCGCAAAATTTCTTGCTCTGTATTTTCGTGTCGCTCCATTAACTTTTGTGTTTATCTTGTATGTTTAACAATTTTGTTAATACAAAGGTGTGGCAAAAAAATCAATTATCCAAAATGCTTTATTGACAAATTAAGCGAAAAAGGAATAATTGACTAATTTTCCGGACGAAAAGGCTATTATAACCTTTTGTGCCTATAAATTATTGCATTCTTCAATCCAAAGAGCTGATGCGGCATCGCTTGGCATACGCCAATCGCCGCGAGGCGATAACGATAATCCCACTTTTGGCCCGTCAGGCATACATGAGCGTTTGAATTGCTGGTTGAAGAATCTGCGGCAGAAAGTGGTGAGCCATTTTTTTATGGTATCATCGTCAAACATACCGTTGAACGCAATCCGTGCAAGAAAATATATTTTCTTGGGAGAGGAGCCGTTTCTCAGAAAATGGTACAGGAAGAAATCATGCAAGTCGTAGGGGCCTACGAGATCTTCTGTTTTTTGCTTTATGTTTCCGCTCTCGTCTGCCGGTATAAGTTCCGGACTTATTGGTGTGTCTATGATGTCGAGCAAAGTAGCTTTTACCATGTCGTTTTCGCTATGCTGTCTTGCAATCCATTTAACCAAATGCTTTATCAATGTTTTGGGAATGCTTGCGTTTATTCCGTACATCGACATGTGGTCGCCATTGTATGTTGCCCAACCCAAGGCAAGCTCCGACAAATCGCCGGTGCCTATGACGAGGCCGTTTGTCTGATTGGCGATATCCATGAGTATCTGTGTGCGCTCGCGTGCTTGGGAGTTCTCATATACTACGTCGTGGTTGGACGGGTCATGATTTATGTCATTGAAATGTTGCAGGCACGCTTGGGCTATGCTGATTTCTTTTACAGAGATGTTTAATGCCTCCATAAGTTTTGTGGCATTGTTATATGTCCGGTCGGTAGTTCCGAACCCCGGCATTGTCACACCTGTTATCCCTTTTCTTGAAAGCCCTAATTTGTCGAATGTCATTGCGCAAACAAGCAGGGCGAGGGTTGAGTCCAATCCCCCTGAAATTCCTATTATGGCTGATTGCGAATGAGTGTGTGTCAACCGTTTTGCCAATCCGGATATTTGTATTGATATAATTTCTTTGCATCGTTGTTCGAGTGCGTTGCCTTGAGGGATAAACGGGAACGGTTCCACCGGATGGAGCAATCGGGTAGCGTGGTTATATGTATGCTCTGTTTGGTTGGCTGCCTCTATCATGCGATAGCTGTCGCTGAATGATGAGAACACTTTTTTGCTTTCGGAAAAAGTGGTGTTTGTGCGGCGGTCGTTTCTTATGTTATCAATGTCGATGTCGCCTATTATCAGTTGGCTGTCGAAGCAAAAGCGGTTGCTTTTGGCTGTCAGTTTTCCTGTTTCGGCTATTATTCCGTTGCCTGCAAATACAAGATCGGTTGTTGACTCACCAAATCCGCATGATGAGAATACATAGCCGCATATACATCTTCCTGAATGGTTGGCAATAAGCTCGCACAGGTAATCGTGCTTGCCGGTGCCTTCGTCATCAGCCGACAAGTTAAATATAATTTCGGCTCCGTTTAGCGAGTGGATTGAACTTGGCGGAACAGGTGCCCATAAATCTTCGCAAATCTCTACGGCAAACGTCGTGTGTCTTGTTTTGAACAGCAGATCTGCGCCTAAATTGCAATCTTGTCCGCAGAGTGTCAAGCTCCGTTCTTTGATTTGTTGAGCTGACGCAAACCAGCGTTTTTCGTAAAATTCTTTATAATTGGGCAAATAAGTTTTTGGGACAATGCCCAATATTTTGCCTTTTTGCACGACTGTCGCCGCGTTCAGAAGCGAGCCGTTGCATTCCACAGGCATGCCTACAATGGCGATTATGTCGAGAGCGGATGTCGCCTCAAGCAATCTGGAAAGTTGTGTTTCTGCATTTTTTATTAGAATGGAATGCAGAAACAGGTCACCGCAAGTGTATCCTGTAATGCTCATCTCGGGAAAGCATATAATGTCGGCACATTCTTTTTCTGCTTTGTTTATGTTGTCTATTATTTGAGTGGTGTTATATTCGCAATCCGCCACTCTCACAGACGGTATTGCTGTGGCTACTCTTACAAATCCGTAATTCATATAAATTATTTGTTTATGTTTTCTTGGCCGTCGATTATGCTTTTTTCAATGATAAAGCGCGGCCTGTCCTTTACCTCGATGTATATTTTTCCTACATATTCGCCTATGATTCCGAGTGAAATTAAAATGAGTGAGCTGATAAACCATAGTGACAGCATAAGCGAGGTCCAACCGGGCCATGCTTTTCCCCCGAAATAGGAAATCAGCACATATAATGCGATGGAAAGCGTGACAATGAGCATTAAAATTCCTATCGAGAAAATCATGCGTATCGGGCGTATGGAGAAAGATGTTATTCCGTCGATTGCAAAGCTAATCATTTTTTTTAATGGATATTTTGATTCTCCCGCCATGCGCGCGTGCCGGTCGTAGTATACAATGTCAGTTTTATAGCCTATTGTCGGCACTATCCCGCGAATGAACAGGTTTCGCTCGCGGAACGACAGAAGCTGCCTTGCGCTGCGGTTGCTCATTAAGCGATAGTCGGCATGGTTGTATATGGTTTTTGCTCCTAATGAGTTCATTATTTTGTAGAACAGCAGAGCGGAATTTTTTTTGAAATATGTGTCTGTGGCTCTTGATTGCCTTACTCCGTAGACTATGTCAACGCCGCCGGTGAATTTTCGGACCATCTCTTCTATAACCGATATGTCGTCCTGCAAATCGGCGTCTATGGAAATGATTGCGTCGCACGACTCAACAGCGACGCTGAGTCCGGCAATCAACGCGTTCTGGTGCCCGCTGTTGCCGGCAAGTTTTATTCCGTTGGCTTTTTTGCTTGCCTGTGCAGCCGATTCTATTATTTGCCATGTTGTGTCTTTGCTTCCGTCGTCCACATAGAATATTCTGCTCTTTTCTGAAATCAGCTCTTTCTGTATCATCGAATCAATTATTTGGGAAAGTTGTTCGATGGTGGTTTGCAATACTTCCTGTTCGTTATAGCAAGGCACTACTATTCCTAAAGTTGGTATCATATCGGACTGTATTTGTGTTTAACAAAGGTAATATAAATCGGTATTATGGCAAATATGTTTCAGTAACTTTTGCGGTTAAAGGAAAGTTCCTGTTACAGAAATGTTGCAGTTTTGTTATGAAATTGTGTTATTGGAATTTTATTTTTGCCAATAAATGCAGATTGTGAATGGAATTTATGTGAGTTTTATTTGAATACTGTGTCTTTTTAACCTTACTGATACGAATGGGGCACAATAAAAAAATCCGCCGAAGCGGATTTTTTTATTGTGAGTGTTTAAAATTTTTCTTCGTTTAAAATGTTTATTAGTTTGTTGCGGTCATTAATTTTGATTTCGTTGGAAGAGAAATCAAGTATGTTCATTTCTTTGAGTTCTCCAAGCATATTCATGAACGAGGAGCGTTGCACTCCAAGCATCGTGTACATGTCTTTTTGTTTGCAGCTGATTGAGATGTCGGTGGCATCTTTATAAGTTAGCGATGTTACCCAAAACGCAAATCGTTCGGCGATGCTTCCCGATGTCAACGACAGTACGGCTTCCATCGGTGTTTGCGAGTTTCTTGAAAGGTAATTGAGCATGTTGAACAAGAATACTGTATCTGATTTTATTATTTTCAGATAATCGGCTTTTTCGATTTGCATTATGCCGGCATCGGGCGCGGAGCATACTTTGTATGGATATATCGTGTTGCGCCCGAACAGATATTCCACTCCTATCACGTTGGGTGCCGATATTGTTTCGAACACACGTATTCTTTTATTCCGGTTGGTTACTTCTATTTGGACTTTCCCCGATATGAGGAATTTAAGATTATTGCACGGATCGTTTGCTTCTATGATTTGCCCGTTATTTAAATATTTGAGAAAATGAAACTTTATTTTCTCTATCAACTCGGATATTTTGGCATGGCTCACTCCCTGGAACAATGGCAACCCCATCAATATTTCATACATACTTTCCATACTTTGCTCTCCTTTTTAATTTCCATACAAAGATATGAGTTTTTAAAATTAACTTAATGGATAAAAGAGCAAAAACAAGTTTATGATGGTTAAAATTATAATAATTAATGGTTATTTATAATTGAATTGTTTCCAAATCATCAGGAACAAAAATATTCCCCGAAAAAACGGAAGTGGCTTCTTCTGTATATTTTGTTTTACGGTTAGGGAGGTCGAAGTCTTCTGTATGGTAGATAATCAGATTGCCTATGTTCAGCGATTGGGCTGTTTTTGCAGCGTCCAATGCTGTACTGTGGTGCTTTTCGTATGGCCTGAACTTGTCTGTGTCGGCGTGCAGGCAAAAGGCTTCGTGCATCATCCATTCGCATCCGGCCACGTATTTTGTGCAACTTTCATTGAAAGGCTCATCGCCAAGACATGCGAGCGATTTTCCGTTTGGCAATTCTGCCCTGAAGCCGAATTGCTTTTTCTTTGTGGAATGAATGTCGAAAAATGTGAAGCCGATTCCGCAACATTCGGCTTTGTCGCCGTCGGACACTGTTTGCAGGATTATTTGCCGGCCTAATGTGTCGAGGTGCTTCTTTTTCAATGTCATTCGGCAGAATGTTGTCAGCATTTCTGTCGCTTCGTCGTGGCAATAGATTGTAAAGGGGCTTTTTAATTTGTTTTGGCAAGCCGACATGGCGATAATCCGTATAATCCATATCGCTCCGAGAATGTGGTCGGTATGGCCGTGAGTGACAAACATGCCTCTTAGCGAGCCAATCTCTATTCCGGCTTTTTCGAGTTGCGACAATATTCCGTTTCCTCCGCCCGCGTCTGTCAGAAAATAGTCATTTCCGTTGCGGATTGTAAAACAGGTGTTGTAACATTTTGTCACCATCGCGTTGCCTGTTCCAAGCATTGTTAGCTCTAATTTGTTTGCCATTCCGGTTTTTTTGCAAAAGTAGTAAATTATTGTGGGCTATGGGAAATATAACATGCGTTAAGTTTCTTTATTAATTCGTGCTTTAAACTTTTGCCTCGTTTTTTAGTTTAATATATAGCTTTTGAGTAATTAAATAAAATGTAATCAATGAAGAAGAAAATTTTGATTTTGATGTTATCGGTAGTTGCCGGTACAATGGTTTTTGCGCAGCAGCATTCCGAAAATAGTCGTCCGGATAAAGTTGACCGTTGCGAGGCGTTTTGCCATCGTTTCTCGGAGTCGTGCTGTTTGAGTGATGAGAGTTCTGAGGAATTTGGCAGGATTTATAAAGAGTATTATAAAGAATTGCAGGCAATAAGGGAGCAGTATCGTCCGGAGCGCAGGCGTGATATGTCGGATGAGGAGGTTGAGGCTCAAATGAAAGGAAAACTTGAGCGCTCGAAAAAAGTGGCTGAATTGAAGGAAAAGTATTACGACAAATTTGCTGAAGTGCTTACTCCCCGCCAGATTGCAAGGCTTTATGATGGCAATCAGCATTTCAGAAATGATGAAGGCCGTTTCAGAGGTCATCATGGCGATTATTGCGATTATGGGGAAAGAGGATGCCCTGAAAGGGGGTATCACCATCATCGTGGTTGCTGCAGATAATCAACCAAGAGGCTGCCTCGAAAATTCAAGAGGGGTAGCCTTTGGTGTTTTTATATAGGAAATCATTTTATTTTTGCGAGGAAAAAAGTTGTGAAACTTGTTGTGGGGAAAATAAAATCATTAACTTTGCAGTGTCTTTGAGGTGCGCATGGCGCATTTGGAATCAGGTGCAAATCCTGAGCAGTACTCGCTGCCGTAACTCCAAACAAATGCCTTCGTGCAGTCACTGGACGTTTGCTCCGGGAAGGCTGTATCGACAATAGGGCGGAGAAGCCGGAATACGAATCAAGGATAGTTTTTATTAACAGTCCGCGAGATGTCCTGTTTCTACAGGCTTCGGGCATAAAAACGTGTTTGATGAATAAATTTGCTACATTTTGGTTTCTTTTGTTGTCTTGCGTGTTTGCGCCGGATGCCGCTGTTTTGCCTCTCCCTGGCTCTTATTCCGGTGAGTTTGCCGACTCTGTGGTGTCGATTGGCGAAGTGTCGGTGGTTGGCAAGAAAGAGCATGTGATAATAAAGCCGCAATCGCTTTCGGGAGCGGAGCTTGAGCGGCTCAACAGTCTTTCTGTCGCTGACGCTTTGCGTTATTTTTCAGGTGTGCAAATTAAAGATTATGGCGGCATAGGCGGTATAAAAACAGTGAATATCCGCTCTATGGGCACTAATCATGTTGGTGTTTTCTATAATGGTATGCAACTTGGAAATGCGCAGAACGGGCAGGTGGATCTGGGGCGTTATTCGCTTGACAATGTGGAGGCTATTTCTCTTTATAACGGACAGAAAAGCGATATATTCCAATCTGCAAAGGATTTCAGCTCTTCGAGCGCGATATATATAACAACCAAACAGCCCCGTTTCAAGTCCGGTGAACGTTTTCATTTTACGGGGCAATTCCGCACAGGAAGTTTCGGGTTGGTGAACCCGTCGGTGTTGTGGGAGTATAAATTAGCCGATAAAGTTTATTTTTCAGCCAATGCGGAATATACTAACGCAAACGGGCGTTATAGGTTCCGTTACAAGCGGTTGCAGCTTGACGGCTCTGTGGCTTATGACACTACAGCGGTAAGGAAAAACGGCGATGTGGAGGCTTTTCGGGCGGAGGCGTCGTTGTATGGATTTGTACCGGATGGCAAGTGGAGCATAAACGGATATTTCTACACGTCGGACAGGGGAATCCCCGGTGCGATTGTCAACAATGTGTTCCGGCATGGGGAACGGCAATGGGACAAAGCCGCTTTCGGGCAGGGCGCTTTTGTGAAAAAGTTCTCAGATTTATATGAGATTAAAATATCCGGAAAATTTGCTTGGGATTATTCCAATTTTCTGCGTGACGATCCAAAAGAGCTTTATTTGAACAACCATTACTATCAACAGAAAGTATATTTGTCGGCGGCAAATCTTTTTAACATTGCCGAGTGGTGGAAAATCTCAGCGTCGGTCGACGGCCAAATGAATAAGATGAATGCCGATTTGGTTGATTTTGCTTATCCTGTAAGGTGGACAGAGCTTGTGTCTGTGGCTACATCGTTCGACTTTGAAAAGATAAGTTTTCAGGCTAATTTGCTTGGCACGTTTATTCAGGAGAATACACGCTCGCGAAAGATTTATACTGCATCGCCAAACCGTCGGGAGTTGTCGCCTGCCGTATTTTTCAGCTACAGGCCTTTCGGTAACGGGGAGTTTAGCATAAACGGATTTTTCAAACGCATTTTCCGTATGCCTACGTTCAATGATTTGTACTATACGGAGATAGGCAATGCCAATCTGCGACCGGAAAAGACTTGTCAATACGATTTGGGAGTGACTTATGACAAAGAATTTAGCCATCCTTTTTTCGATGCCGTTTCGTTGAAAATCGACGGTTACTACAATGAGGTTACTGATAAAATCATAGCATATCCTACAGGGCAACAGTTCCGTTGGACGATGCTGAATCTTGGAAAGGTCAGAATAGGAGGCTCAGATGTGACGGCACATTTGGCGGCGCATGTCAAGAATGCAAAATTTGGATTGAATTTGCAATACACTTATCAGAAAGCCTGCGATTACACCGACCGGGAAGATACGTTCTACGGCGACCAGATACCTTACACTCCGTTGCATAGCGGCTCGGTGTCGTTCTTTAGCGGATGGAGAGGATGGGAGTTGGGATATTGCTTTATCTATACAGGGGAGCGGTACAATGAGCAGGAGAATACCCGCTATAACTATGAGCAGCCGTGGTACACCCATGACATGTCGTTGTCGAAAATTTTTCGTGTGAAATCATGTGACTTGAAAATCACAGGAGAGTTGAACAATATATTTAATCAGGCGTATGAGGTGATACACAATTATCCTATGCCGGGACGTAATTTCAAGGTGTCGTTGAAAGTAATGTTGTAGTAAAAAAGAGAGATTATGAAACATAAGTTGCTGCCTATCGTAGGTATAATCGTCATATTAATTACAGCCTGCCGGGAGGATGAGGTGCTTGTCGATATAGAGGAAACTGTCGTCACAGCACCGGAATTTACCGACATTGATGGCTTCTATTTGCTTAATGAGGGTAATATGGGCAATAATAAGTCGACTCTTGACTATTTCGATTACAAGGAAGGCACATATTATAAAAATATTTATGCGGAACGAAATCCTACAGTAGTGAAAGAGTTGGGAGATGTCGGCAACGATTTGCTTATTTATGGCAGTAAACTTTATGCTGTAATTAACTGCTCCCATAAAGTTGAAGTGATGAATGCCTCAGACGCTACCCGCATTACAAAAATCGACATTCCTAATTGCCGTTATATTGTGGGCGATAAAGGATATGTATATGTGAGCAGTTATGTTGCTCCTGTGCAGATAGATCCGACGGCTCCAAAAGGTGCGGTGTTTAAAGTCGATACATTGTCGATGAAAATTGTCGGGAATGTTGAGGTAGGCTATCAGCCTGAGGAGATGACGATAATCGGCAATCGGTTGTATGTGGCTAATTCCGGAGGATATCGTGTGCCTGATTATGACAACACCATTTCGGTCATCGATTTGGATGAGTTCAGATTGTGCGATGTGATTGTGCTTGACAAGTCTGCTAATTTCGAACGGCTTGACCATGACGGCTATGGGCGTTTGTGGTTGAGTTCACGCGGTGACTACTATGGCGATATAAACTCTGATTTGTATGTTGTTGACCCTAAAGGCAAACAAATTGTCAAAGATATGCACATTCCTGTCTCTGATATGTGGGTCGACTGGGACTATGCCTACATAATAAGTGCAGAATGGAGCTACACCACAGGTAAAACCACCGTTTCTTATGCGAAAGTGGATATGCTGACAATGGAGGTGCTTGACCGTAATATCATAAAGGACGGAACTGACGGAAAAATAAAAATACCGTATGGCATTGCCGTCAACCCCATAACCAAGGATTTCTATGTCACGGATGCCAAGTCGTATGTAGTTTCTGGCACGCTTTATTGTTTCGGAAGTGATGGGGTGATGAAATGGAAGAAAACGGCAGGACAAATTCCGGCACATTTTGCTTTTAAAGGAATATTAAAAAATGGAAAATAGTATATGAGAAATTTTTGCATGTTTTTTGGTGTGGTGTTGTGTGGTGTGACTGTGGCGAATGCCATAAGTCCCGTCCACAACAGGGTAATTGATTTTGTCCCTGCGCCGGGACAGTTTGTCAATGCCATTCCTGAATGGGAAGAAGGCGACGATGCCGCCGCAATGGCGGAAAAAGCGTATTATTATACGGCAGAAGACGGTGCCATGATTTCGCTCGGCGCATGGGGCGGATATATCACTGTCGGATTCGAGACTACAATCGTTAATGCAGATGGCAAACGCGACATATACATAGAGGGTAACGCTTTTGATGCGGAAGGCGGCGTTTCCACCTTCGCTACTGGCGGTAGCAGCGAGCCGGGAGTGGTGATGGTGGCATACGATATTAATGATAACGGAATGCCTGACGATAACGAATGGTTCGAAATAGCCGGAAGCGAATACAGCAACTCTATTCATAATTATGAGATTACATACTACCGCCCGGCAACAGATGACGAAGACATACGTTGGACCGACGACCAAGGAAATTCGGGATATGTATTTAAAAATCAATTTCATATGCAATCATATTGGCCACAATGGTTGAACGATTGTGAAACCCTTACGTTCAAAGGCTCCCGCTTGCCTGATAATGGGAAAAATCAAGGCGATTCCGATAGCCCTTACTATGTACTCACTCCTTTCGATTGGGGGTATGCCGACAATTTGCCGAATATAGATGGCGATGAATACAATGACGGCGCAAAAATCGACATTGACTGGGCTGTAGATTCCAAGGGTAATTCTGTCAAACTTCCGGGAGTGGATTTCATAAGAATATATACAGGTGTCAATCAGGCAAACGGCTGGATTGGCGAGAACAGTACGGAAGTGTGCCGCGTGATGAACGCGCATACA
>CALUMI010000044.1 GCA_944321725.1 uncultured Muribaculaceae bacterium | reverse complement strand
GTGGTAGGATTGCTCCTACGTCAGTTTAGCAAACTGGTGGTTTCAGCCACTCACCCACCTCTCCTTCGGTTTGCCAATTAGCTTTAGCGAGTGCAAAGATAGTCCAAAAAATCAACTTTGCAAAATATCGGCATGTTTTTTTGGAACAATTTTCTCATCACGCAACTTTTACTGCAGCTAAACTTTTGTGTACAAGCCTTCTGATAAAATCACTCCGGCTGTATATCGGCAGCAGAAGTGGGCAGTTGCTTCCACCCCTCCCCGAACGCGTCGTAAGCGTCGGTCACGATAACAAAGGCTCTCGGATCCTCCTCCTGTATTTTCACTTTCAACTTGGTAGCCTCCTTATTGCTCAGCACCACCATAAGTATCTGCTTTTCAGCTCCGGAATACAAACCGGTGCTTTCCATATATGTTGCAGAGCGGTCAAGGTCTTTCAATATGTACTGACGCAGCATTTCCATTTTGTTGTCGCTGATTATGAAAATCAGCTTATCATTTTTAGCTCCGTTGATAGTGAACGCCAGCACCCTCGATGTGATGAAAATTGAAATGAGTGAGTACAGCATCAGGTGGAGCGACGGAGTGGTGACATCTTTCGCGCTACCTACGCCGAACCCTATCACAACCAATCCGAAGCACACCACCATACCGTCGACCAAGAATATGCCGCGCGAAAACGGAATACCGATATATTTTTGTATTATCATCGCCACAATGTCGCTTCCACCCGTAGTGGCCTGATTGCGTATCACAATTCCGCAACCTATACCGATTAGCACCGCTCCAAAGACCGTGGTAAGCAGCAAATGGTCGGACAAATCGAGTATTCCGCCCAACAGCTGCGCGGGATCAAGTTTTTCCAGAGCGTCCTGCGACGGATAAGCCATTTTCGAAAGCGCGTTCATTATAAACGGTGTAGTGAGAGCCGCCGCTATCGTGCGTCCGCCCAATTTTCCGCCCAACACCAACACTGAAATTATCATCAGCGGGATGTCGAGCATGTAGCCGAATGTGCCGACCTGCAACGACGGAAACAGGTTATGCAGCACTATGCTTGCTCCATACACACCGCCGGGCACAATATTGTAAGGATTGATAAAATAGACGAAACCGGCCGCCATAATCGTACAGCCTATGAAAATCCACACCCACGAGCGAACCGTCTTCTCTATATTTTTTTTGTCTGCTGCCATAAATACTATAATATTTTGCACTTATTCTGCAAAAATACAAAAAACACGCCATACACGCAGCACAACAATTTTTATTCTGTGCAAATATTCCGACGTGACAGTATCAAATCCGCAATATCCGCAAATTTAACCATAAGACAGAATGCGGCTCGGCAGAGCAAATTGAGCAAGCTCTTTGCTTTTGCGCTCGATTTGCATTATCTTTGCCACGATGAAAAAAAAGAAATTCAGTTGGAAAAAGCGGGCGAGAAGTTTTCGCTACGCGTTTGCGGGAATACGGTCGCTGATAGCAACCGAACACAATGCGTGGATACATTGCGCTGCGGCAGTATGCGCCATCGCAGCCGGTGCGGTTTTACGCATATCCCCCACCGAATGGATTATCGTAATCCTTTGCATAGGAGGAGTGCTTGCCGCAGAAGCGTTCAACTCCGCCATAGAAGCGATAGCCGACCGCGTGTCGCCGGAATACGACGAGGCCATAAAACGCGCCAAAGACCTTGCGGCGGCGGCTGTTTTGCTCACGGCAGCGGCGGCGGCAACCGCAGGTTTGATTATATTTGTACCGAAACTCATCAATCTGTTCTGAAAATGAAACAGGCATTAACCATACTGATTTCTTTCATTCTTTTGTTTTCATTACCGGCAAAAGCGCAAGAAATGGAGCTTAGCGGCGCACGAAAAGGGGTGAAAACGTCGGGCGACGTACTCCTCGTTGCCATGCCATTGGCCACCCTTACAGGAGTGCTCATAGAAAAAGATTGGACAGGACTGAAACAAGCGGCTTTTACTACTGCCACCACACTCGGAGCGACATATTTGCTGAAATACACCGTAAAAAAACAGCGTCCCGACGGAAGCGACAACCACTCTTTCCCGTCGGCCCACACAAGCATACTGTTTGCCAACGCGGGATTCGTACAGCGACGCTACGGCTGGAAATTCGGCGCGCCGGCCTATATAATAGCAACATACGTAGGTTGGAGCCGCACCTACGGAAAGAAGCACGATTGGTGGGATGTGGCGGCAGGAGCGGCAATCGGTGCCGGCAGCGCATACATTTTCACCCGCCCGTTCGCAAAAAAGCACAATCTGTCAATCGCGCCCGTGTCGGACGGAGAGCATTTCGGCCTGACAGCCTCATTCACTTTGTAAACACCGATAAAATGATTATCTACAACACAACATTCCACACCGACGACACGGCAGAGGAAAGATTCTTGGAATGGTTGAAAGGAGAATTTATTCCGAGAGCATTGGAGAACGGCATTCTGACAGAGCCGCGGCTGACACGCGTATTCAACCACAACAATGACAGCGGCCAAAGCTATTCGCTGCAATTCCGCACAGAATCGTTAGACAGATTGTCGCAGTGGTATGAAACGACGGGAAACAGCCTTATAGAAGCAATCGAAAAACAATTCGGAGAGGCCGTGGCCGGATTCTCGACGCTTTTGGATGAAATAGAGCTATGACGGGAAAAGAATTGGAATGGGACCGCATAATAATCGGCATCGACCCGGGCACAAACGTCATGGGATACGGCATTCTCGGCATCAAGCACCACAAGCCCGCCATGATAGCTATGGGTGTGCTGATGCTCAACAAGTTCGACGACCATTATCTGCGGCTGCGCCGCATTTCCGAGCGTGTCACCGGGTTGGTGGAGCAATATCTGCCCGACGAAATGGCCATTGAAGCCCCTTTCTACGGCAAAAATGTGCAATCGATGCTGAAATTGGGCAGGGCGCAAGGAGTGGCAATGGCAGCCGCGCTGGTTCGTGACATCCCCATTGCGGAATATGCCCCGCTGAAAGTCAAGCAATCGATTACAGGCAACGGAGGCGCGTCGAAAGACCAAGTGGCGGAGATGCTGCGGCGCATCCTCAACATACCGAGAGAGTCAATCGACCCGCATTTGGATGCCACCGACGCCCTTGCAGTGGCATTATGCCATTTCTACGAATCATCGCGCCCGAAAATCCCGTCGGGATGCAAGTCGTGGAAAGAATTTATCGCCCGCAATCCCGACAAAATCCACAAAACCTGACCATTCCAAAAAAATTATCCCCAAATTACACATCAAGACGAAAAAAAGCGTATCTTTGCACCGTCAAAAAAGGAAAGATGCCGGAGTGGCCGATCGGGACGGTCTCGAAAACCGTTGTACGGGTAACCGTACCGAGGGTTCGAATCCCTCTCTTTCCGCAAAAATAACGAGAGGACATGCCGCAAAGCATATCCTCTCGCTTTTTATCCGCCAACGCAAAGAGCGTCAACGATGCCCGGCTGTGACATTCCTTATCTTGCCTTTAAAGCCCAAAAGCCCGTCGCCTATTGTCTGAAGCGGGAATATCAAAGTTTCCTGATACCATATCCAATTTTTCGTTTTCTGCACGTAATTATATACCTCACGCACACGCCCCTCAAGACGCTCCACCAACTTGCCGCCGATGTAAAGAGATGTGCCTTTGTAATCGCCTTCCACCCGCACTTTCGTCCACTGCCCTGCCGGCAACTTATAATTATGGAACACAAACTCATAACCGTCACGGCTAAACGCGAATTTTCCGGTATTGTTCCAATTACTAACAAAAACCGAATGCGGCCCCTTGAACAGCACACCGCCGATTGCCTGCTTCTCGTCCGGACAAATTTCAAACTCCACGCCATAAGGGTAGCCGATTTCAGCCACATCCGTAGAAATCATATTACTGCCGTCCAAAGTCAAGACCGAATCGGCAGGAGTGACATTGACATTTCCTTTTACTTTAGCCAAAAGATTTACGCCCGGAGCCTCCGGCATCCTCTTGCAAAGCGCGTCAAACTCAGCAAACGGCACATTCTTTACATTTGTGCCCCTCCAAAGTTTGTCGGACATCACCTGTAAGGCCGGGAACGTGCGGTAATGCACATCCTGCTGCGTTATCCCGTTGCCAACACGGTCATTCCATTCGGCAAACATAGCACCAAGAAAATTTTTATTTCCGGCGGCAACTTTATTGCCACGGTTCATCCATTCAGGCTCCCACTCCTCATACAGCATTTTCGTGTCCAAAAAATCATGATAATAATTCACGGAAGGGACTATGTAAAGATAGACATCACACATATTCATCACTTTATACCCTTCATTCAAGGCCATTTCCACATCAAGCCAGTGATAATTCCAAGCATTAACATAACAATCTTTCACATCGACAGGAGTCGTGCCTTTCATCTTTTTAAGGCTGCCCCAAATTATTGGAGTTTTGCCCAATTTTTTTATGTAGTCGAGATAATAATTCGTGAAATAACGGAACTGCTCGGCCTCTTTCAAATTATACTCATCCGTGCCTATATGCACATAAGGGCCGACAAACACAGGATCTTCCCCACCGGCATACTCGGCAAACAAAGTGTCGAGAAACTCATACACCTCTTTCTTGTACAAATCAAGATGGTCCATGCCGTACTCCTTTTTGTCAGCCGCAAGACGCGGATTGTAATGAGTAAACGCAAGAGAGTGGGCCGGGACATCGATTTCCGGAACAATCTCTATCCCATAGCGCAACGCCATTTTCTGGAAATCACGGAACTCGTCTTTCGTATAGGAGCCATCTTTGGCCGTCAAGCCCGGAAAGCTCTCACACTCAAGCCGGAATGCAGCATAGGTCTTGTCCCAATCATTATCGAAAAACTCCACACTGCCATTATCGTTTAAATGCACTTGCAACACATTCATCTTATAAAACGACATTATTTTCACATACTGCCGCAGATAGTCCATTGAAAAAAATTTTCTCGCCACATCAAGCATAAATCCACGCCTGCCATAAGAGGGGTAGTCCAACGCCTCACCTTTCCGCAGACCGTCCGGCTGGTTGTAGAGCATTTGCAGCAAAGTGCGTGTCCCCCAAAACGCTCCTTTGGGGTCAGATGCCGTTATCGCCACATTGTTTTCTATCCGCATACGGTAACTTTCCGTGCCGTAAGCCGCGTCTTTATCGCCCAACGACAAAAGAATGTCGCCTTTACCCGCTTTTCCCTCAACTATCTCATACTTCATACCGAACATTTCATCCATGTCATCGGAAAGAATGGCGGCAGCGTCAGCCAATCTGCCGGCTGCCGAAGGGTCTATGACAATACGCCCCCGCTCCGGCAATTTTAGTTTGCCGTTGGAACATTCCCACTGTTGGAGGGCAGGAATAACTTGCGGCACATAATCATCCGAGTAAACATGTAAGGAAAATGCAAACATGCAAAACAATAATACAAAATAATTCTTCATAAGACCGGTTCTTTATTTAGTTAAGTTTGTTATATTTAATCCTCTTCATTTCAGGAAGCGCAATCGACAGCTACTTTTATCACCCCATCCAATTTATTCTCAAAAATCCGATATCCTTCCTCTATGTTTCTCAATGCCATACGATGGGTAATCAGCGGTGTCGTGTCGATGCGTCCCTCTTTTATCAGTCTAAGTATTTCCTCACAGTCGCATCCGTCCACCCCACCTGTTTTAAACACAAGATTTTTGCCATACATATCGGGCAACGGCAAAATCTGCGGCTTGTCGTAAAGTGCCACAACAGTAACAATGGCATTAGGCCGGGCACAATCCCACGCCAACCTGAACGTGTCGTCACCGCCGGCTACCTCAAGCACCACATCTGCCCCTCCGTTGTCGCTGTTGGCGGCAACAAAGCTCTTGCAATCCTCAGGTTTTGTTACCAGCACATCCGGATAATGCCGCCTCACGAAATCTATCCTCTCTTCCGATTTTTCACACACTATAATGCGCTTTGGATTTTTCAGCATGGCACATAGCAGCGAACATATCCCCGTGGGGCCGGCACCGATAATCAGCACCGTATCGTCCTCACAAATTTCAGATATGCGCACAGCCCAAAATCCCGTGGCAAGAATATCACCGACAAACAATGCCTGCTCGTCGCTCACTCCGCCGGGAATCCGCGTAAGGCAATTATCGGCATAAGGCACCCTGACATACTCAGCCTGACCGCCATCTATACGGCATCCTAAAGCCCAACCTCCATCCGGGTCGGTGCAGTTATTCACATACCCGTGCCGGCAAAAAAAGCATTTGCCGCAAAAAGTTTCCACATTGACTGCCACCCGGTCGCCGCGCTTCACCGAAACAACATCAGAGCCGACCTCTTCCACAATTCCAACCATTTCGTGCCCCACAGTTATACCCGGCACAGCCCGCGGAACGCTGCCATGCTTTATATGCAAATCACTTGTACAGATACTCCCAAGCGTGACGCGGACAATAGCGTCACGAGTATCCACAACGACAGGTTTCGGTTTTTCCACAAGCCTGAAATCGCCTTTTCCGATATACGAATATGCCAACATTGCCTTTAAGTTTCATCTTCTGACAAAGATAGTGAAAGGCGAGAGCAGAAACAAATGAAAACAAAGTTTTCAGATTTAATTGTTCTGCCCCTGATTTACCTTATCTTTGCATAGTAAACCGTTAAAAACAACCTGAAAATGAACAACCCGGAAGAATTGGTCACATTCGGCACTTATCCGGATGCAGTTTCCGCATACATAGTCAAAGGAGTTCTGAACACAAACGGCATCGAATGTGTTATTACCAACGAACGAATGTCAGGGATATTCCCATTGCCTGATCTTCCTATCGGACAGGTAAACATTCTTGTCTTTAAAAAAGATTTGGAACTTGCCAATAAAATAATGTCATCAGCGCCATGCAATGATGACGACAAATGATTTTACAGTCAAATAAGAATGAAACGCTATTTAATCATACTCTTTTTGATTTCGGCAATCGCTGTTTCCGCAAAAGCGCAAAATGCCGAAGCAACCGATTCTGTCGCCAACCAGTCCTCCGCCATATATAAAAGCAACACCTCAGCAGGCGATATCAACAAAAAAAACATCAAAGGCAGAAAACGCCCTAAAAAAAATGCGGAGCAAGAATCCATGACAGCGACCGACAATTCACAAAAACTGCTGCTCGAAGCCGATTCCCTATCAAGACTATACAGAGAATACAATCACCAAAAGGTGATGTTTCTGCCGATTGTGTTCTTTGAATACAAAGACATCGACGAAAGAAGCATCAATGCCGATTCCGCCAGACTCACCCCAAAGACAGATTCATTTAAGCTCGATTTCGATAAAGAATGGCTCGACCAAGCAATGTGGGACAGTTGGTTTGAGAACTATCATATCTATCAAATCATAGTCAACAAACCGTGGCTTGTGCCCTACAACATAGCCGACATGCCGGAGCCTCCAAAAAAATATGAAATCAAGCCTGATCCTAAAAAAAACATACTTGTAATCAACGAGTTCAAAGTGACCTTACCAAAAAAAGCACCTACAAAAAAAATTAAAACATATAATTGGATACAACAGTTCGACGCATCCCTGCAGTTCTCACAAGCCTATTTGTCAGAGAATTGGTATCAGGGCGGCAAAAACAATTTAAACATGATAGCCAACGCTGTCTATAACCTGAAATTAAATCAGGCAAAATTTCCCAACAAATTGTTTGAATTGACAGCGCAGTACAAATTAGGAATCAATTCAGCCCCTGACGACACGTTAAGGAACTACAGCGTCACAGAAGATTTATTCCAGATAAACGCAAAATTCGGTTTGCAAGCCACCAAAAAGTTCTACTACAGTACCACATTCCAATTCCGGACACAGCTACTGCAGAACTTCAACACCAACACCTACGACCTCGCCGCGTCATTCCTCACACCGGGTGAGCTGAATGCCGGTATCGGTATGACATACAGCACGAGCAACAACAATAAATTCGCGTTCGACGCGTCGCTGTCGCCGCTTTCCTACAACATGAAAATATGCCGGGCAATCCACAAAATGGATCCTACATCCTATGGCATAGACCCCGGCAAAAAAATAGGCCACGAGATAGGTTCGAGCGGAGAATGCAAAGTGACGTGGACTCCCCACCCTTCAGTATCCATTTCGTCACGGCTGTTTGTATTCTCCAACTATTCATACCTGCAAGGCGATTTGGAAACGACACTGAGTTTCTCAATCAACAAATTCCTGTCAACCCAAATTTATGCGCATCTGCGCTACGACGACTCCGCTCCGATAAACCTGAGTTGGAGATATTGGCAATTTAAAGAAACTTTGAGTTTCGGACTGCAATACCAGTTCAGAATGTAAACCGCATGTCAATGAAAAGCCTTTACATATTTGCCATCCTTATCTTACCGGCACTGCTACAGTCTTTTTCCATTCCGGAGAAAGCCGAGGTGCTGAAAGGATATGACACAAAATCCGTAAAAGAACGGCTATCAAAAAACATCAACGACAAACTTGAGGGACTGTGGTATTACCCCGACGAGCATATCACACTCGCGATAGAACGAATGGAAGAGGCAGCAGGCTACTACCGTCTTGTCGCTGTAGAAGCAGAAGACACAGCCATAGATTGCGGATGCGTATTAGGCTACATGGAAGAATCGGCGGAAAACGACAAACTACGTTTGTGGCTGTACAGCGGAATCACCGGCGACCAGTTAGTCAGACCTGTGGAATGCGTCGCAAATATTGAAAACAATTATTCCAACATTACCATCGACAAACCGACCGTGAAAATACGGATGTCGATGAACATTGCACAATTTCTTCCCTCAATATTCGGAAGAATACGCATATATCCGCGAATGGAAAAACCGGAAATAAAACCCGGTTTCATAAAAATAGACACAAAAGAGCAATCAACTCCAATTTATTTCTGACATTATGGCCTTTCTGAAACGTTTGACATTTTTATCACTGATAATAACAGCCTCATTCACCGCATCATACGCAAAAACCGACACACTGCGCAAAGGATTGTCGGCGACCACACAAATCGAGCTGATTGAACGGCTCGGCAACAAAGACACCGGCACCTATGCCGACTCGATTGTATTCTCCGGATACAATAAGTCGCTCAACGACAGCTACGAAACATTCTATGTAACCAACAATACGCCTTTCTACATATCACGCCTCATTATACGATTTTCCTATACCAACATAAAAGGAGAAGTGCTGCACGAGGAAGAATATGACATACAATGCCTGATTCCAGCAGGCACAACAAGACAGCTCTCTGTCAGGACATGGGACAAACAGCACAACCACTATTATTACAAGTCGCGCAAGCCGCGCCGCAGCGCGGTGCCATACCACGTAAAATACAAACTTCTGCGCTACGATGTTGCGATAACCGTAGAATAAAAAATGTTTTTTATATATGCATTAAGTCCCTGTATATGTCCAACGCGGCTCTTACCGTTTCCTCATCTACCGCACAATCCACAACGACATCGCCCGGCTTTCGCAGCAAAGAAAAATTGAATTCGCCCGATATGCTTTTTTTATCATGGCGCATATATCCGAGCAGCTCGTCGTAGTCATCGCATGTGACAGCCATTGCCCCATAATGCGAATAAATGTAGTCAGCCAAACTGTACAACACAGCACTGTCAAGATTTTCACGCAATTTCGAAACGACAGCCTCAGCGACAAGCCCCCACGCCACAGCATAGCCGTGCGGAACAGGCCGGTTGCGGCGCAAAGCGAAACTTTCAAAAGCATGACCGGCGGTATGCCCCAAATTCAACGATTTACGCAGACCTTTTTCCTCCGGGTCTTTTTCCACTATGCGGCGTTTCACCTCAACCGACTCTTTGAGCAGCAAAAGCAGCCCGTCCATATCCGCGCAGGCAAGGTCAAAATCAAGCAAACGGTTATACGCCTCAATCCCACTAAGCAACCCGTGCTTCAACATTTCGGCATAACCTGATTTCAGCTCCATATCGGGCAAAGTCTTAAAAAACCGCGTTGAAATAATCACAGATGAAGCCTCGCGAAATGCTCCTATCTCATTTTTATAGCCATTGAAATTTATACCCGTTTTTCCTCCTACGGCAGCATCGACAGCGCCAAGCAAAGTTGTAGGGACATTGATGAAACGTATCCCCCGCTTAAATGTTGCCGCCGCAAACCCTCCGAGATCAGTGACCACACCGCCGCCCACATTGACAAGAGCCGAATGACGGGTTGCGCCTTTATCCTGCAAAGCGGTCCACACACTCATCAGTGTTTCGACAGTCTTATGCTCATCACCCGGTAAAACCGTTATACAATTTCCGGCTTTATAAAACGCTGATTTTGCAAACTCGGGCATGACAAGTCTTTCCGTATTCTCATCGCACAGGAAAAACACAGCCGACAGTCCGGTTTCCGCAAGGCACGAATCCAACGCGGCTACAACGTCATTCGTAAAAAACACATCTTGTTTTCCAACCATACCCATATTTAAAAAGAATAATTGCGGGCAGCTATTATATTAGTCAAAGCGTCGGCAAACGCTGTCATGGTGGGATAAACGATGTCGGCCCCGTTATCAAGCATCACATCTTCAGGAATAGGGCCTGTGGTTATTCCCACCGTAAAACATCCGGACGCGCTCCCTGCCCTGACACCAAGCGGGGCGTTCTCTATCACTATTGCGTTGGCGGCCTGCACACCGGCTTTCTCCAATCCCATCAAATATGGCTCAGGGTCGGGTTTCCCGCGTTTCACATCCAAGGCAGTAACCTTTAGCTCATCATTGAATATACCCGGATAATCGTCATTCAAACGTCCAAGAAGAGAGTTCTGCCCTGACCCTGTGACAAGCACACGTGTTATCCCGGCAGAGCGCAACGTGTTGAGCATCATGTCCGCACCCTCTATTTTATCGACACGGCCAAGTTCTATGAAATATTTGGCTTTCCGGGAATATATTTCTTTTGCCTCCTCGTCCGAAACATCCTCCCGTCCCGTTTCGCGCTTCATCATCAATCTGATTATGGCTGCGCCCGTCATGCCCTCATACAAATAAAACTCATCCGGCGAATAATTCCAACCCAACTCCTCTGAAAGCCTTATCCACGCTTTCGAATGATTTTTCATTGAATCGTAGAGCACACCGTCCATATCTATCAGCGCCGCGGTTATCGGAGCCTCGCCAAATCCTGTACGCTCCAAATAGCGGCTATATGCTTCCTGCTCTTTTGTCTTCCTTTTTGCCATATTTATTCATTATTTTCCGGCTTAATCGCTTCTTTACGGTTTTCCAGCCGAGTACTTCTTCTCTTTTTCTTCGTTTTCTTTAAAGGTTGCTCTTCCGTTTGCTGAACATTCTTCTCGCCCACAGCGACAGTGTCGGGACGAGCTATTATGCCCTCTTCTATCAGGCGCAGACTGTCGGCACGGCTTATTGTGTCACCCCTCACATCCGTATCTGTCATGGTTCGCCTCTGCCGGCGCATCCTGTCGCGGTCGCGGCCTCCGTACATATTAAGGCTCTCACCCTTTAAAGCAGCCTCCGCACCCTTGCGGAACATCTCATTCATCTGCCTGAACAAATTCACTTTCGTGGTATCCGTAATCATAGTGGTGCGTGCCACTTCATTTTCTTTCAGCTTTGCCTTTCCGAGCCTTATCTTCATGTCGTCGGCATTGCCGCTTATGTTAACTCCGAATTTAAAAGGAATAGGCGACTTCAGAATCGACACATGAAAATCGTAATTCATATTAAAGTCATTCGTACCCATCACTCCGAGTTTATAACGGTCCATATTCAGGATAAACGGATAAATGTCGATTTGCGAATCGTAAGCGGCCACCTCAACCGAAAGGCTGTCAATCATATTCTTCTCTTTGTTCTTGAAAAGCAATATCTTGGAGATTTTGCGGAAAGTTTCAGAATCGAGCAACACGAGGTCCTTGCCATCTATATGCAACGCCGCATTGGTGGTAGGCGCTATTATATTCATCAGAGAATCGACTTTTGTTGTCACTCCAAGCCGGGCGTTAATCACGCCGTCCACACCTTTCAACATCGGCATAATGGTATCCAAGCCCGGCATCATGTTCAAGAAACGCCCTACTTGTATGTCGCTCAAATCCAAATAAAGCCCCATGCCAATGTCTTTTTTATCGGCTGACGCATACACCAAATCAAGCCTCAACTGTCCTCCCTGTGTTTTACCTGAAAGATTACGCAGGCTGAGAACACCCTTGTTGATGTTCAAATCACCGCGCAAATCGCTTAAATCGAGGGTGGAATAACGCGCGAACTTATCTCTCACTTTGAAACTGAGAGCCACATTCTTGGGTATTATTATGGCGTTTTTCACAGTCGTGTCGACATCTTCCGTAGAATCTTCCACCATTGCCTGCATCTTCGCCTCATTGTCCTCGTCGGTCGACGCGAAATTAAACGATGCTGATGCCGTCGTGTCAGCGGTAAAGGCTGTTCCGCGATACATGGCTTTCATCAGTTGGTTGACATCAAGAGTGTCGGAATACACATCAAAATCTATTGTCAGTGGGCGACGCTTAACGCCCATCAACGTGCTTTTTATGTTCGACACTTTCCCCGACATCGCCAAATCGCTGTTGCCCACTCTGTATTTCAGGCTGTTGATATTGAACTCATTGAGATTAAAATCCATATCCACATCACGCAATGTGTTGCGCAGTGGGAAATAAGGGGTAAACAGCATTCCGCGTTTAGCCGACAATGAGCCTTTGAAATTCCAACGGTTGAGCAACCGCTTCAATTTATTGTCTACCGACAAATCCAAAAATTCATCATCGCTTATCTGATTAGCCTGCCTGCGTGCCGCGAATTTAGCCACATACATGGCCACAACCGAGTCGCGCGACAATGAAGGATAAACAGCGCATAGCGAATCTATACGCGCCCTGATGCGTTTCATCATCCTGCTCTCCCGTTTCGGCTTCATGTTTGCCTGCAAATCTATGTCGCCGTTACGCAAGCTAAACAAAGTTGTACGGTCGCGATACCGCATCATATCCGCCTTGATCCCGAAATCAAACAATGGCAATTTCTCCGCGTTGCGGAAACGCTTTATCGAGCCGTTGCTTTCCAATCCGCGCATACGGAAAACAGAAGAGTCATTGCGGTTGAGCATTGTCAACCTGCCTATTTTGAAACGCGCCCCTATGGGGGTGATATTGGTAGTATCCATGAGATCTGCCGCCGTGCCAAGACTCCCCGCGCCAAAGCGCACGCCATTGGCCGCCACCATCAAGCCGGGCACAGCCGCCATAGTCGAATCCAACGACACCGATGCCATCAACACATTCTTAATCTCATTTGCCTGATTCTTAAACTCGCTGTTAGTCCCAAATTTTATTTTGGCGCGCTTCAAGAAGACAAGCATCGAGTCTTTAGGCACACTGTATCTTACATTGGAAAAGTCGACCTCTCCATTAACTTGCATACGATGGAAAGTGGTGATGTCCAAATCGCTTAAAGCAAACTTCATCTCTGTATTCAAGTCCATTCTGCCTGAAAGACGCATCGGCAACTCTTCCGGCACGAGTTTCAGCAATTTCGCGAAGTCGACGCCTCCGCTCACCTTTCCATCCACATTCGGGTCTTTCAATAAATTGGAAGCCGTTCCGTTTACCGACAAGTTTATGCCAAATCCGTCGAGAAGCAGCCTGTTAAGCGACAGCGTGCTGCGGTCGGGATTATCGCCGTTGTATGCGAGTTTAGCCGCCAAATTCAATTTATTTATACGATAATCGGCATATTTGCCGGGCTGTATATAGCAGTTCGGAATATTTATCTCTGCATGGAATGTAGGCTCTTTATCCTTACCCATTACAAAAGGCTTGTCCAATTTAAGATTGACAGCGACAGCAAAATTTGTCTTTATACGTTCCAGCCCGTGCAGATACTCGTCGGGTATCTGTTCCGTCAAATCCGAATATTTTATCGGTCCCAATGCCATCTCCATCGATTTAACCGAAACGGTAGTGTCCGATAGGGCGACATCGGCGTCTATGCTGACAGGCACCCGTGCCACCTCCGCGCGAAAATCGCGCAAAGTGCATTTATAAGGATTTCTCGTGTTCCAATTCACATCCCCCTTAAAATAAAACGGAATGTTTTGCGACAAATGATATTCCGACAAATCGGCAAAAATTCCGCCTTTCAGCAACAGGCTGTAAAACCTGTCCTTTCTGTTATAGTCAAGCTCAACGCTGTCGGTGTTGAGGGTCACATCCATCTGTTTCGACAAATCCACAAAGCGTATGCCTCCGTTATTGATTATACGGAATTTATGCAGCACGACATCAGGCATGATTGTAATTTGCGACTGCGCGGTGTCGGGTTCCGATGGCGGGAATATCATAAAATTCGACACGGTGTCATTCAACAGCACCACATTGATTTTCGGTGCGTCGATAAGTATTTCTTTTATATCGAAACGCATCAACGGTATTTTCGCGATATTGAGCTCAGTGCGCAATTTGCCGACGCAAAGCAAGGAGTCGGCATACGAGGGGATGGTGTCGCCGTATTTATCCAACACATTGCTTTTCACTTGCAATCCGTCTATTTCCACAGAAGCCATAGGGAAAGTTTTCCATACGGTCAGCTCAACCCGCCCGATTTTCACTTCAGCATTAAGATTCTCATTAGCTATGCGCTCCACTATCGGGGTAAGTTTTTCCGGAGTAAGAATCCATACCACCAAACCTAAAGCCAACGCCACGATCGCCACAATCGAGAATATAGTCCAAAATATCGCCTTGACAGTTCGCCGAAATATTTTAAATGCTCTACGCTTATTCGATGTCTTTTTGCCGCGTGGAATATCCTCCGCCGCTATATCCTGTTCCGCTTTTATTTTCTTTTCATCCATTTCAAAAACTGCTTAGTCAATCACAAATTTACTCATTTATCCCGAATAGCAACAAATATTAAGGCAAAACAAAAAGAGCATGTCGTGGCAGACATGCTCTTTCGTATCAATAAAACAGCGCCAATATTCTCGGCCAACCGGGATTTATTTGATTTTCAACTTTTTCAACCCTTTGTCAGCGTCGGTGGCCGGATAAATGCTCATTGCGAAACCGCCGCCGCGTGCCATGTACATCTTCACAGCGTCTTTCGATGTCACTGTACCTTTTGTGATAACATATTTCTCAGGATTTGTTTCATAGTCCGCGTCTTTTGCGTCGGCATAAACCGTTACCACATATTTCCGGTCCTTGTCGAGAAAATCAAAAGCTACAGGCATGGTGCGGGCATCTCCGTTTGTAACTCCGCCAACAAACCAATTATCCGTTCCTTTTGCTTTACGCGCCGCTATAATGTACTCACCCGGTTCGGCGGCAAGATACTTGCTGTCGTCCCAATCTACGGCAACATCCTTTATAAATTGGAAAGCGTCCATGTAACGCTCATAATTTTCCGGCATATCTGCCGCCATCTGCAAAGGAGAATACAAGGTGACATACAACGCAAGCTGGTTGCAAAGCGTGGAGTTTACTTTCGATGTATTATTCGGCGCAAATTTTGAAATATCCATGCAGAATATACCCGGAGTATAGTCCATCGGACCGCCTTGCAAACGAGTGAACGGCAAGATTGTCACATGATGCGGCAATGTTCCTCCGAATGCCTGATACTCCGTACCCCGCGCACTTTCATTGCCAACAAGGTTAGGATACGTGCGGCACAAACCGGTAGGACGTGTAGCCTCATGAGCATTCACCATAATCTTGTGTTTGGCAGCCTGCTTTATGGCATACAGATAATGATTGTTGGCCCATTGCCCGTAATGATGCTCGCCACGTGGAATAATCGGACCAACATAGCCGCTCTTTACCGCATCGTAACCGTATTTGTTCATCAAATCATAAGCAGCCTCCATGTGGCGCTCATAGTTGCGAAGCGAGCCTGAAGTTTCATGGTGCATCATCAATTTTATGCCTTTTTCATGGGCATACTTATTAAGCGCCTCAATATCAAAATCGGGATTTGGAGTGACAAAATCAAACACATAATCCTTCATATTGCCAATCCAGTCCTCCCAGCCTATGTTCCAGCCTTCAACAAGCAATTCGTCGAATCCATGCTTGGACGCAAAATCTATATAGCGTTTCACATTCTCATTGTTTGCGCTGTGTATGCCATTCGGCTTCATTGCCGCGTAATTGATGCTGTCAAGGTTTACCGCCGTGGCGTTGGTATATGCCCACGAGCCTTTGCCTGTAATCATCTCCCACCATACGCCCATATATTTCGTCGGGTGTATCCACGAGGTGTCCTCAATCTTGCATGGCTCGTTCAGGTTAAGTATCAATTTGGAATCCAATGCCTTGCAGGCGTTGTCAACAACCATTACTGTGCGCCACGGAGATTTGCAGGGAGCCATCATGTATCCCTTGTCGCCGACAGCGTCGGGAGTAAGCCACGACTCAAACACCAAGTTTTTGTCATCGAGGTTCAAACTCATTGTCGAGTAATTCACACATGCAGCCTCATGTATGTTAAGATATATGCCGTCGTCCGTTTTCAACTGCAAGGCTGTTTGCACACCGGTCGGCGAGAACACTGTAGTGGAGGCGTTTTCCGGATTGAGATATTTATGCATCTCATCGCGAATCTCGCTCAAACGGCACACACAATAATCATACTCCTGCGTGTCATAGTCGCCCGGTATCCAATATGCCTTGTGGTCGCCTGTCATTGCGAATTGCGTATGCTCCTCTTTTATCACAAAATACGTGAGGTTTTCCTGCTTTGGCCATTCATAGCGCAATCCCATACCGTCATTGTACATGCGGAACCGGATTATCATGTAGCGTTCCTTGCCGTTGTCGTCCTGAGCAAGACGCACAGCCATTTCATTATAATTATTGCGTATGGTTTTGGTTTCTCCCCATACAGGAGTCCAAGTTTCATCAAAAGTGTCACGAGTTGTACGCAACAGCCTAAAACCGTCTGTCAACGATTTTCCTGTTTTCAACTCCACACCCAATTTACTTGGATTTACAACTGCTTTTCCTTTATACTCCATAGAATATACAGGAGTGCCTTGTTCATTCAAATCGAATGTCAACGACAAATTACCATCAGGTGATTTAACCACCTCAGACGCCGCTGCCGTAACAGCAAAAGCCGCAAACGCGGTCAAGAAAATCTTTCTCATAGTAAAAAATTTTATGATAGTTAATATTATATCCGTCACAAAGGTTTTTCAAATTTAGCACATCTATGCAAGCGAAACATGGAATTATAAAGAAATAGTAGCGCAATTAAATAATTATAACATTATATATCAACCATATACACATTTAAACTACCTATAAAATAGTAGTCGTTTTTCAGTCTTCCCTGCCAATATTTTGCACCCGTTGCTCAAAATCGTCGCGGCTGTCGATGGCCGCATTCCGCATTTTTACCCTGTAATTATACACCGTAGAAACCGACCTCCGCAAGAACTCCGCTATACGGCCGGAATCAGTTATCCCCAAACGGATAAGGGCGAAAACTCTCAATTCCGTGTTAAGCGGCTTGCCGGGTTTGATGTCAAAACGATATTCTTCTTTTATCAACCCGTTGAATTTATCAACGAAATCAGGATAAAGATGCAGGAAAGACTTATCAAAACCCTCATAAAAATCCGACAGTTCAGAAGAAACCAAAGCCGACGACTTTAAAGCCTCTATCAATTCTTTTGCGCTTTTGGTACGGGCAATATTGAGCAAATTGTTGCGGTATTTATCAACCCTGTCTATATTGGAGGAGCACATGTTTATATACTGCCCTATATAAATCTCTTTAATTTTATCAGACTCTATAAGTTTGTTGTTCAAACGATTGAGACGGCTGTTTGACTCATTGAGGCTCTTATTCGCCTCTTGCGCCTCCACTTTCAATTTGTCTGACTTTCTCTTTTCCCTGTAGACAAACACAATAGCCACAACAAGCAAAACAGAAACGACAGCCGTGGCAATAAGCAAATATTCCAACTTTCTGCGGTCGCTCTCCTTTTTTGCATTGTAAGCAGACGTAATCACAGGAAGCAAACGCTCAAGCGACTGCATTTGCACACGGGCTTTGGTCATGAACAAATCATCCACCGAGCGAGAAAGATATTTGTACGCGCGCTCTATATCGCCTTTTTCATAAAGCATAGCCGACAGCTCATAAAGCGATTTGTGCTCCCTCACAGGAGTAGATATGTCGTATTCCGAGCTCTTAATCATCGAATACAGAGCGTTCTCACCATCACCCTCCTCCTTATAGGCAAGTGACAGCAAATACGACAATATCGCCTTGTTATGAGTTGTCAAAGAGGCATCATTCTTGAGCCTGTCATTTATTTCATCGATATAAGGACTTAAATCATCACGGTTGCTCAATGCCAACGACACCCTTTGATACAACAGATTAACATCATTGCTATCGCATAAATTCATCAGCGACAGCCTGCTTTGCCGTAGCTTGTCATTATAATATCCGCTTAACGGATGAGTAGAATAAATTTCAGCCATCGACTCATACAGCGACACTGCCGTTTCGGCAAACTGATAACGCGACGCAGCGGACAGCGTCATCGTATCTATTTCCGACAATCCGGCCAATGCTTCGTCATATAACCCGGAAATTGCATTCATCCTTATAATATCAAGTTCCGCGTCAATTATCAAATCACTGTCACGGCTTGCCTTTGCCACACTTTCCTTACGATAGGCATAATACATTGTAGAGTCGATGTTATAAAGTCTGTAAGCATCGAATATACTATCCATCGCCGCATACTTGCCGTCAATTCCTCCTGCATTTTCCAACAGTTTGCGCAATCTACCGATTTCATCCTCTTTACGCTGCTCTATGGCTCTACGGTTCGACAGCTCACAATCAAGCTCGGCAAGAGCAGATTGAGTCCTGTTGTCATAATAATTTTCACATGAAATCAATCCTGACAAGAATACTGACACCACGATAATGTGTAAAAGGATTCGTCCCATTCTTTGTTGTTAGCTATCAATTGCAAACTTAAGTAAAATCCATGAAATACGAAACAACTTAATCCGGTTTTAGAAGAAAGGTCTGTTCAACCGCCGCGCTGACCGGAATAGAGAGCCTCGTGAAGGCGTATGTTTCCTTTAGCTGTAGATTATATTTGGCGGCGATATATTCGCAATAAACAATATTCGCAACAAGCAACAAGGAAGCGGGATAGGGATTGACAAAAAAAGAAGTGGGGACGGACTGTGTCTGTCTCCACTTCGCTGTAAGGGGGCGGTGACCTGCTCTCCCGGTCTC
>CALUMI010000043.1 GCA_944321725.1 uncultured Muribaculaceae bacterium | reverse complement strand
GGGAGACCGGGAGAGCAGGTCACCGCCCCCTTACAGCGAAGTGGAGACAGACACAGTCCGTCCCCACTTCTTTTTTTTGTCAATCCCTCATCCCGCTTCCTTGTTGCTTGTTGCGAATATTGTTTATTGTCTGTTGTGCTGTTTATTGCGCATATATCGCCTATAAAAAGAGCCGGCAGCAAAAGAAAACGCTCAGCTGCACTCCAAAGATCCCTATGCAAGCGTAGCTTTATGGAGCGCGGTTTGGAGTATGGCTGCACTCTCCCTGTTGGTTTCAGGTCACATGACAACGCAGCAAATCACTCCCTGCAGACCCGATTTCTTTATTCACCACACCTCCCACCGCAAGACTGTGAAATGAGCGGTGTAAAGAAGTGGTAACATTCGTAGCGTAGTTGCCTCAAGTGTGACTTCCACGTGGCTCTCCATTCTGCGTCATTGGCCATTTTTTTGAACTCATATAAAAACAACTCACCTCGACAGTCTGACTGTCGAGGTGAGTTTATGCTCTTATTTATAGCCGCGGGGCGGATTATTCTTCTATCCCTACAACTTCAACATCGAATACAAGTGTTTCGTTTGATTTGATTCCTGCATAAGGCTGGCCTTGTACGCCATAGCCGAGCTCAGCAGGGATGTAAAGAATATAGTGAGCTCCCGGTTTCATCATTTTCAAGCCTTCTCCAAATCCCGGTACAACGCCTGAAGGAGAGAATACGCGTGGCTCGTCGCCGCTCTTGTCAAATTCTTTTCCGTCGATATGTTTACCGGTGTATTTTACTTTTACGCGGTCGGAAGCCTTGATTGTTACTCCTTCACCTTCTTTGATTACTTTGTAGACCAAACCTGATTCTGTCTTCTTGAGTGACGGATCCTTTTTCATCTCGTTTGCTATGAAAGCCTCTCCGGCGTTTTTGTTGGCTATCGCTTCCGGTGATTTCGCAAGACGCTCGTTTTTGATTTTGTCGATAAGACTCATCACGATGGCTTGTGCCTCTTCCGGCGAGCCTACAGAGTCAGCAAGGAATGATTCTTTGAATGCGGCATATACTTTTTGTTTGTCTACGCTGATGCTGTCGCGCTGTTGCAGGCTTTCTGTAACGCCGTAGAGCGACAGACCGATTTGCAGGCCCTGTATGTAGGCTTTTTCTGTCGTGTCAGCTGCAAGTGCCACTTGTATACCTTTCAGTATCTCGTTTTTGTCAAGATTTTTCACTGAAGGATTGCTTTGCATTTCAGAGCCTACGCCTTTACCCCACATTTGTCCGAAATAATAGGCCAATGAGTCCTCTTGTGTTGCCAAGCCTTCATTGGCAACGCCTCCTTTGCAGCTTGCTCCAATTATCATTAGCGTTGCTGCGCTTGCAAGAAATAGTTTCTTCATTTTTATGGTTGTTTAGTTTGTTTATTTGATTACTCTCAGAAGTTGCACGTCAAATATCAGTGTCGTGTCAGGTCCGATTAATCCGCCCGCTCCGTTGGGACCGTAGGCAAGGTCGGAAGGAATGTACAGACGCCAACTGTCGCCTTCGCGCATTAGTTGCAACGCCTCTACCCATCCGGGTATTACCTGTGTCACTCCGAACATTGCCGGTACGCCGCGCTCAACAGAGCTGTCAAATACCGTGCCGTCGATTAATTTTCCGGTATAGTGCACTTCCACGCGGTCGTTTGCTGTTGGATGTGCTCCGTTGCCTGTCGTCAATATCTCATATTGCAGGCCGCTCGCTGTGGTGTGTACTCCGTCGCGTTTTGCGTTTTCAGCGAGGAAAGCCTCTCCCGCCTGACGGTTTGCGGCGGCATTTTTCTTAGCCTCTTCCTGCATTTCGGCTTCTAATTTCATGAAAAATTCCTGTACGGTGCGTTTGGCCTCCTCGTAGGTCATTTCCGGCTTGACGCCGTCGTAAACGGCTGCCACACCATTGGCGAAATCCGATACGCTTATCGTTTTTATCCCGGAGCTTTTGAAATTATGCCCCATACTCATGCCTAAAGCATAGCTTAATTTGTCCATATATAATGTAATACTCTTTTTCGTTTCCAAGTTGCAAAGGTATGCTATTCTGATTTTATAGAATAATTTATTGATAAAAAAATCATTAAAAAGGCAATCTCGCGAATTGTAAATTTTAGAGTTGCTGCGGAGACTGTAAATTAGTGCGTTTTTTGTATTTTTGCAAGAAATACGGCGAAATGGAACATGCGGAGAAAAAACATAATACGATAGAGATACTTCATCCGGAAGTATGGTCGCTTGCCGTGCGGCTCTCTTCCGGGAAATTGGTGTATGCCGTACACAGCCGTATGGAAGATAATTCTCTTATATACGGAGATATTCCTTTCAGCGGAACGGAAGAGAACGATGTAAAGGAAATAGAGTCAATCGTCTACGACAACCGTTTTTTCCTTTACGATTACGAAACCCGGCATTTCCTTTCCGAATCATCGCATTTTTTGCTGATCCCCGATGAGTTCTCGGCAGGCGGCGATTATTCCGAATGTTGCGGATATTATCGCCATCTTTATCCCGACGACAATCTTGCGGTTAGAACAGACCGTATTGAGAGTTGCGGTGTGACGTTGGCTTTCGGCATCGACCATGCTCTTGACTCGTTTTTGAGGCGCACTTTCGACAATCCTCCGGTTATGCACTGTCTGACGCCGATGATTCGGTTCCTCAAGTCGAAAGAAAATTTCGGCTCGGCTGAGCGGATGTATGTGTATGTTAATGACGGAAAAGTGGAGATAATCGCGTTTAAGGGGGGCAAATTGTTGTTCTCCAATTTCTTTTCGTTTGATGCAATCGAGGATGCCTTTTATTATATAATGAACGCGTGGCATGTAAACGGTTTCGACCGGTCGGATGCCGAGATACACATACTTGGTGAGAAACGCTGTAGGAAAGCGTTGCTCCCGGAGTTGCGGCGATACGTCCCGACTGTTGTCCAATCCATATTTCCGGCGCGGTTGCTTCGCATGGGAAAAAACGCGATGGAGGCGCCGTTTGATTTAATTGTTTTGCCGTTATGCGAATAATCAGGGGGAAATACGGAAAGCGCAGGTTTGACGTGCCGAGAAACATAACGGCACGGCCTACTACTGATTTCGCGCGTGAGAACATTTTCAATGTCATAGAGAACCGTATGGATTTGGAGGGGCTGAATGCTCTTGACCTGTTTGCCGGTACGGGTGCTGTCAGCTTTGAGCTGTTGTCGCGCGGATGCCGCTCGGTGACGGCCGTCGAGAAAAACCGCATACAATGCGATTTTATCAAGAAAGTGGCGGGGCTGCTTGGCGAAACCAATTTGTTTCTTGTCAGGGGCGATGTGTTTAAGTTTGTTGCGGCGGCTCATGTGAAGTATGATTTCATATTTGCCGATCCCCCTTACGACTTGCCGCGTTTCGGTGAGATACCAGGTCTGGTTCTCGGATCTGGATTACTTGCACAAGGAGCAACTTTTATAATCGAGCATTCCAAAAACTACGATTTCTCATCGTTGCCGTATTTTTCCGACCATCGTGTTTACGGGAGTGTGAATTTCTCCATATTTGAAATTGATGATTAAAAAGATATATATTTATGGCTGAGCCGAGAAATAGCATATATGAGATGAATGTGGAGAACGATTTGCGGTATTTGCAGCTGCTGTCGCGACTGTTTCCTACGATAGCTTCCGCGAGCACCGAGATAATCAATCTTGAGGCCATACTTAATCTGCCGAAAGGCACGGAGCATTTCCTGACTGACATACACGGCGAGTATGAGGCTTTTCAGCATGTGCTTAAAAACGCGTCGGGCACCGTGAAGCGCAAAGTGAACGAAATATTTGGCAACAGCCTCCGCGAGTCTGAAAAGAAAGAGTTGTGTACGCTTATCTACTATCCGGAGGAGAAACTCCAACTTGTGAAAGAAAAAGAGAGCGACATCGACGACTGGTATCTTATCACCCTGCATCAGCTTGTCAAAGTGTGCCGCAACGTGTCGTCGAAGTACACCCGCTCTAAAGTGCGTAAGGCCTTGCCGCCGGATTTCTCTTATATCATACAGGAACTGCTGCATGAGACGGAAAGCGACCCTAACAAGCAGGGGTATATCACAAAAATCATCACCACCATCATTTCTACTCACCGTGCCGATGATTTTATTATAGCGATGTGTAATCTCATACAAAGATTGACCATCGACTCTTTGCATATAGTGGGCGACATCTACGACCGCGGGCCGGGTGCGCATATCATAATGGACACTCTTTGCGGTTATCATAATTTTGACATACAGTGGGGCAATCATGATTTGCTCTGGATGGGAGCGGCCGCGGGCAATGACTGCTGCATAGCCAACGTGATACGTATATGTATGCGATATGGCAACCTTACCACTCTTGAGGAAGGATACGGCATAAATCTGCTGCCGTTGGCCACGTTCGCAATGGAAACTTATGCCTCTGACCCCTGCACCATGTTTGCCGCGAAGCAGAAATTCGCGGATAACGCTTACACGGAAAAAACATTGCGCCTTATTTCGCAAATGCACAAGGCTATAGCCGTGATTCAGTTCAAATTGGAGGCGGCTGCTATCAAGAGGCATCCGGAGTATGACATGAATGACAGGCTTTTGCTCGACAAAATCGACTATCGGCGCGGCACTGTCGTGTATGGCGGCAAAGAGTACGCTTTGCTCGACAATGTGTTCCCGACGGTCGACCCGTGCGACCCCTACAGGCTGACGGCAGAGGAGAAAGAGCTTGTCGGCAAATTGCACGCCTCTTTTGTCAGAAGCGAAAAATTGCAGAAACACATGCACTGTCTTTACTCGCATGGCGGCATGTACCTTGTGTGTAACGGCAATTTGCTTTTCCATGCCTCGTTGCCGTTGAATGCCGACGGCACGTTTAAGGATGTCGATGTCTGCGGCAGAAAATATTCCGGAAAGCGTCTGCTCGACCAAGTCGACAAAGTGGTGCGTACAGCCTATTTCGGCGATGACGGAAACCTGAAAGACTGCGCTTTGGACTATCTGTGGTACTTGTGGTGCGGGCCTGACTCTCCTTCGTTCGACAAAGACAAAATGGCCACTTTCGAGCGTTATTTCATAGCCGACAAAGAATTGCACAAGGAAGAAAAAGGAATGTACTACAAGCTGCGCGACCGCGAGGACATTTGCGACAACATCCTTATGGAGTTTGGCATCCATTCCGACCACTCGCATATCATCAACGGGCATGTCCCCGTGAAAATCAGAAAAGGCGAGCAGCCGATAAAAGCCAACGGAAAATTACTTGTGATCGACGGCGGTTTCTCAAGAGCATATCAGCCCGAAACCGGTATCGCCGGCTATACGCTTGTATTTCATTCACGCGCTTTGCAGCTTGTGCAGCACGAGCCTTTCGAGTCGCGGCAGAAAGCCATTGAGGAGGGGAAAGACATCAAGTCAAACACATTTCTTGTGGAGTTCAACAGCCACCGTCTGCTTGTGAAGGACACTGACAAAGGCAAAGAGCTGCAGACACAGATCGACGACCTCAACAAGCTCCTCTCGGCATACCGGCTCGGCCTCATCAAAGAAAACTCATAACCCCCTTTTTCATCCTTCGTTCTTGAATCTAAACTTTTTGAGTTGCATTTTTAGTCTGGCTTGCTTATTTTAGGCAACCGCACCATCAAAGTCTATAAAAAACAACCAGCGCGACAAACAAAGAAGTTTGTTCATCGCGCTGGTTTTCATTCTTTTAATCTATTCAAAGAGTGTCAATACTCGTCCTCGTTGAAGAAGAAGTCCTCCTTGCTTGGATAGTCGGGCCAAATGTCCTCGATGCACTCGTAGACATCACCTTCATCTTCCATTTCCTGAAGATTCTCTATGACTTCGAGAGGTGCGCCCGAACGCATGGCATAGTCTATGAGTTCTTCTTTGGTGGCAGGCCATGGCGCATCTTCCAATTTTGATGCAAGTTCAAGAGTCCAATACATAATCTTAAAATTTTACTGTCTTGAAAAGTTTCGCAAAAATAATACCAAAATAGATATTAGCAATCTTTATTCCAGAAAATTTCTTCGATTTGGTTGTGAATGTTGTTAAATCGCGCTAAAACAAAGAAAAAGTCGCTCAGCCGGTTCAGGTAAGTCAACACGTTCGGGTCGATGTAGCTGTCGTTGGCAAGCGACACCACACGGCGCTCGCAGCGGCGGGTAACTGTCCGGCATACGTGCGCGAATGACGATATGCGGCTGCCTCCGGGCAGTACAAAAGCGTTGAGCGGTGGCAGCTCGGAGTCGAGCATGTCGATTACCTGTTCTATTCTTGCTATGTCGCTGTCTGTCAATCCTGCCGCTTTTGATGTGGTGTTGGCAGGATGGTCGGTAGCGAGATAAGCCCCGATGCAGAACAGTTTGTTCTGTATTACGCGCAAATACTCTTTAATGTCACTCGGAATATTGTGCAGGTTGTCGAGTACTCCTATGAACGAGTTGAGCTCGTCGACCGTGCCGTATGCCTCGATGCGTATGTCGTCTTTCGGTACTCTTCTTCCTCCGGCCAATGAGGTTTCGCCTTTGTCGCCGGTCATTGTGTAAACATTGCTTTTCTTTATCATGTTTGTTATTCCTTTATTTTGAGTTGTTTTAATTTTTTTATGCATTCTTCGGCTGTCGCTACCGCTTCTGTCACATTAACAGCCTCCGGACTTGCAAGGTTCAGTTCAGCAAACGTTTTCAACTGTTGGATTAGCGGATTGAATATGCCGTTGATGTTGACAAGCAATATTTTCTTGCTGAAATCCCGGTTTACAGTCATGTCTGCCAATGTGCTCATCACCTCGTCGGCTGTTCCTATTCCGCCGGGTAGGGCGACATACACATCGCCGAGCTCACGGAGTTTTGTTTTTCGTTCGCCGAGATTTTTCGTGTATATCATTTTGTCAGCCAAAGGGTCGGCAAGGTTGCGGAACACTTCCGGAATTATCCCGATAATTTTTGCGCCTGCCGTCTTGGCCTCATAGGCAAGAGTGTGCATCTGCCCTGCATTAGAACCTCCGTAGACGAGAGTTGCCCCTATTGCTCCCAAACCGTGCGCCAATTCAATAGTGGCGCGGATGAATGCCTTGTCGATTTCGGATCGTGATGATAAATACACTGTGACGTTCATTACTGAAAAATTTCCACAAAGATACAGTAAATCGATAGCACAGCAAAGAGCTTTCTATATTTGTATTGCCGGGGCGCGGCATTCTTATGAAAAATGCAGGGACAGAGGGCATGAGAATAAACCTTGTATGAAAATGCTGCTCCTAAAAGTATAGTTTGCTTTAGGAATTGATTGCATAAATCAAAAAGAGCTAAGCGGCTGGCCCGGATTTGTCCCGGCTTCTGAAAGCGACGAGGGCTCAAACCGCCGTCAGCAGGCAATCTGAACCCTCATTCGTCGGGGTGACTGGATTCGAACCAGCGACCACACGCCCCCCAGACGTGTACTCTAACCGGACTGAGCTACGCCCCGATTTTGCTGTGCAAAGGTAAGTATTATTTTTTGTGACGACAAATTTTTTCAGTTATTTATATTTGGGCACTTCACCATAATTTTCAGTTGCAGTGTTTAAAACAAGAAAAATCGATGGTTATGGGGCAGGTGGGTATGAACTTTTGCGGGGCTGCGGGTGTTAAGCGGTTGTGGACTTTAAATTACAGAAAGATGAAGCGACTTTTTGTCATTGCGGCAGTGTTACTGTCGATGGTTAGCGTTAACGCCCAAAGTAAGGTGGATGTGTCGGTAAAAGCAGGCGTCGGCATGTCGAATTTTATCGGAGCCGATAGTGAGTACTGCAATGTGAAATTCTCTTACAGGCTGGGTGTGGGGCTCGATGTGCCTACGAAGGATGTCTGGGGATTCCGCACGGGGCTGTATCTCACGGGACTTGGCACAAAAAACTCGGAGGAGGCCTATGGCATAAAGGCTGAGGCGAAAATCAAGCCCATATATCTTGAGCTGCCGCTTATGGCTACAGCGACCGTGCCGCTTCCCGGCGATTTCAAGATGAGCATAGGTGTAGGCCCGTACTTGGCGGTCGGTGTCGGCGGAAAAGTCACAGCGTCGGTCGATGGCGGCAGAGGCAACTCGATTGACGAGAGCTACAATGTGTTTGGCGACGGTGAGGATGAAGGCGGCATGAGGCGTTTTGATGCCGGCTTGGGTGTGGATTTGAATTTCGAGGTCAAGCGGATAATCTTCGGATTAGACACTCGGTTCGGACTCGCGAAGCCGTTTGAGGATGTGAAAACCCACAATTTGTCAGCGCAGTTTGTGGTGGGCTACAGGTTTTGAGCCTGTGGCGGGTGCTAACGCCTGATTAAGAACGCCACTTCTTTGAACGCGAAGCGGTGCACGCATTCTTGCCGTGTCTGCAGTGACAATATGCCGTCGGGGGCAACATCGATAATTGCGGCCTCGAATTCAGACCCGGCAGGGATGGTTTCTTTGCCATCGGCGGAAACTGAGTTGACGGCCGAGCGGTAGGGGTAGAAGTCGTCGCGACGGTAGAGATTGCCGAGAAACTCTTTGTGGAGCTGGGCAGACTGCGCGGGTAGTGTGGTGCATAACCGTAAGATTTCACGGCATGACGATTCAAGCACCGTTTTCGTGTCAAACTCCTGTTTTGCCGCCAACGCCATTGAGATTGGGTTTGGCGCGTCGGAGCGGAACAATGTTTGGTTGACATTCAGGCCGATACCGGCTATTGTGTAGTCGATTTTTCCGGCAGAGAGCGAATGCTCTATGAGCATACCGCAGATTTTGAAGTCGCCGCAGTATATGTCGTTGGGCCATTTTACCGACACGCCGCCGACATATCTTTCCAATGTGCGGGCGATTCCCAACGCGCAGGCCTCTGACAGCGAGAACTGTGCGGAGGGGGCGACTCCCGTGTTTTTCAGCAGGATGCTGAATGTAAGGTTTTTGCCGGGCTCCGATTCCCACGAATTGCCCCGTTGTCCGCGCCCGGCAGTCTGGCGGTAAGCGTTTACCACCGTGCCGTGCGGCGACTCGGCCGCTATCCGGGCAAGGTAGCTGTTGGTCGAGGTCGTTTCCTCAAGATTGATGATATTCGGTTTCATGCCGTAAAATTAGTGCAATCCCGCTAATTATTATCGGTAATCTCAAGGCATTTTTTGATTGTCGCCCGTATTTTGTCGGCCTCTTTGCCATCGTGCCTGAGCACGTTGAGCACCGTTTTTATGTATTCGTCTTTGGAGCGCAGTCCGCAGAGTTGCGCCACGTTGGAGTCTATGAGCATGGACTTGCGGTTGAACACGCGCAAAACGGCGTTGTAGTCGGAATGCTGCACGTAGTTGTTGAACTCGCGGCAAAGCTGGTCGTAGATCGTATGCGGCTTTATTTTGTCGACAAGGTTCTCAAGATGACGCTCCAACGCCGTGATGTTGGGGAACTTTTGGTCGACGATGATTTCCACCGTGTGCTTCACGCGGTGGCGTGTGTGCATCAGTGCCTGTTGCCGCAGCTCGGCCTTGAACATGGCAATGACGCTTGAGCGCACTTTCATGAACACGTCGAGGTCTTTTTTCCCTCGCATGGAGGCTATGGCGCGTATCACTCCCTCGAGCATGAAAATGTTTTCCACTTCCGCCACGTCGGGTACATAAATGCGTTTTTCGCGCAGATATTTCACCTCTACCTCATTGCGGCGGTCGCGGTCGACTATTCCGCGCGAGTCGAGGTGGTGGAAACTTTGCATGTCGTTGAACGAGCGCACTGTTTCGATTACTTTGCTGCAACTGCCCATTGGCTTGACAGTGTAGTCGGGGAATATCAGCGAGTACAGGCGGATGTCGATGCTGTGTGAGTCGTCGCCCTCGACAAACAGCACCGGCTTGCGCGAGCCGATGATGTCGAGGATAAGCTGCTCGGAGAGTTTCTCGTGGGGATGCACTATCTCGTAGTCCCATTTGTCGTTGGCGATGTCGCAACTGCGCACCCATATTGTGAGATTGTCGGTTCGCGACGCCGGAAACTCAAGATCGTGGGTCTGATAGACAAACATGCAGTCGGAGCGCAATTCCTCGATAGCCGACCACAGGCTTTGCGTTATCGACTGATGGAGAAACATTGTCGGCGAGTCCACGAAAATAATGCTGCCCTGCGGGGCGTAGAGCGAGGCTCCGATATAGAAGAACACGGCTTTTTCGCCTTGCGACAGTTGCAACGGCTTGAATGCTCCGTCGCCGCTGTCGTTTTTGAACCGTATCAGGCCGCTTCCGCGCAACACGTCGTTTTTCGGAAAAACTTTTTTCCAAAGTCGTATTACGGTGTCGATTTTTGTTTTCGGGATTGTCGTCAAATGACTGTCGGTGCCGGCGTTTTGCAATTTGTAGGACAGCAGGTCGGTCATCTCGTCTGTCACGAGCATGTAGAGCAACATGTCGAATTCCGTTTCTGCCACAGGCCTGACGAATTGCGCGTCCTGCACAGCCCGGCGGTAAAGCCGTGTGATGCAGTTTGCCGGCTTCTCGTCGTTGGTGCTGTATAGCGCGTCGAGTGCCGAGAAGCAGAATGCTTTGTCGTCGGCATATTCCATCATACGGTTTACGAAGCGGGTTTTTCCGGAGCCGTTGGCTCCTACCACAGTGATTTGGCGACGGCTGTTTTGCAGGGTGGTTTCCTGACCGTCGGCTCCTTTTGGCAGTTTTATGTCCATCACGCTCTTTTTCTGTAATAACAAACGGCGGGGACAAACGGCTGACGCGGAACGGCTAAAAATTGTGAAACTTAAGATTTTAACCGGGCCTCATAAATATCTTTTATTATTTTGCAGGCTGTATCCAATCCTAATTGCCCTGTGTTGACGGTTATGTCGTAGTTGTGAGAGTCACCCCATTTCCTGCCTGTATAGTATTCGTAGTGGGCTATTCGGTTCCGGTTGACGCGCTTAATCTCGTGTCCGGCAGAGCCTGCCGGCACGCCGTATTGGTTTACGCACCTTTCGAGAGCGCTTTTGAAATCGGAATGGCAAAACACTTTTATGGCATTCGGGTAATCGTTAAGCACGAAGTCGGCACACCGTCCCACAATTATGCAGGATTCTTTGCCCGCTATTTTTTGGATTACGCGGCTTTCGGAGAGAAACAGCACATCGTCGCGCGAAAGATTCCGCTCCGCGAGGTTTCCGCCGTTGTGAGAGGTGATGCACTTCAGCCAAAACGACGGGATGGACTGCTCGTTTTTCAATATGTAGTCGCGGTTTATTCCGCTTTCCTGAGCGGCAAGGGTAATCAATTCCTTGTCGTAGAGCTTGATTCCGAGCTCTTTTGAAAGCTGTTCGCCGAGCAGATGCCCGCCGCTGCCGTATTCGCGGGCCAATGTGATTATGATGTTTGCAGCCTTGCCGCTTACCGGCAGTTGCTCTTGCCGGTTCTCTTCTCCGGCAATCCATTTGTCGAGCTTCCTGTAATAGGGACTGATGAAATGCACTATCGGGCCTACGATTAAAGCCGCTGTCACTGTTCCTTCCCTGATGCCGCGTATTTCCGACATTGCCATTATCGACACTATGCAGGCTAAAGCCACCAGCGTGATGTCGAACCCTAATTTCACATATCCGAAGTCTTTTTTGAATCGCAATGAAATGACTTTCACGAAATATTCTCCGGCCATCATCGCTATGTTGGCTTTCACCTCCAACGCTATTCCCGCAGCCAATATCATGCATCCGGCAATCAGCGCGGCCACTTTGCCAATATAGGCATACGGTTCGAGCCAATAGAGCAGGTTCATTGACAGATCGATGAAAAAACCGAAGCACAGAGAGATTGGAATTTGCGACAGGAATGTGCGCAAATCGCTTTTCAGTAAAGCGCGTGACATCAGCGGCAGCTCAAATATGACAAACAGGATGTTGACAATCATTGTCCATTCTCCCATTGTCAGGGGTGTGAACATGCTGAGCACGTAGTTGATGCCGGTGATTGGCGAAGTGCCGAGCGAGGCTTTTGTGATGAATGCAACTCCTAACGCATTGACAAACAATGAAACCAAAAACAGCAGATAACGGCGTAGAATGTAAATGTTCATATATTGCTTACACATAGAAAATCTTGTGCAAAGTTAGCAAAAACAATGTCAATGGTGGTTGTTAAAGAGTGTTTACGCCTTTTGGGCGGCGGTTACGACTTTAGTCGTTGTGATGGCAGCAGCCTGACGCGGGCGATGACTGTCTGAATGATTCCGCGCGAGGCAAGATAGGTGATAAACGCCGCCCAAAGCCGGTAGTTGGCAGCGGTTTGCGGCAGGACGTACTCTAATCCGTAGTAGGTCAGGAAGAACAATCCGGTGGCGGCCAACAGCGCAACGAGCATTTCCCGTGTGGCGGTCAGTCCGATGTAGATGCCGTCCCAAATGAACGCTGCCATGCCGGACACGGGGATTACGGCAGCCCACCAACGGTATTGCGCAGCTGCCTCCACCACATCGGTGTTGTCGGTGAGCAGACGCATTATGGAGCTTCCGGCTGCTCCGTAGGCGGCTGCAAAGAGTGTCATTACCGCGCATCCCCAAAGAAACAGCCGGCGGACACTCAGTTTCAGTGCCGCGCCGTCGCGTCCTCCGGCAAACCTGCCCGACAGAGCCTCTCCGGCAAAAGCAAAGCCGTCCATAAAGTAGGAATAGAGCATGAACAGCTGCATTATCAGCGCGTTTACGGCGAGGACAAGGTCGCCTGAACGCGCCCCGGCGGAGGTGAAGAAGAGGGTTACGAGCATCAGGCACACGCTGCGCAGGAATATGTCGCCGTTTATGCGGAAAAATTTGCCCAAACGGCTGAACAGCTCCTTTTTGCCGATATTGGCCGGGATGTTGTTGGCGCGGATGGTCTTTGCGAGCAGAAACAGCGAAATGGCAAATCCCGTCCATTGCGCAATGAGCGTTCCGGCGGCTATCCCTGTAAATCCCATGCCGAGAGTGAACACGTATATAAGGCTTGCGGCGATGTTGACAATGTTGACGGCAATCGACACGGCCATAGGATAAAACGAGTTTTGCATACCGATGAACCAGCCGGATATGCCCAATGTGGCCAATAAAGCGGGTGCGCCCCACACGCAAATGTCGAAGTAGGCGGAGGCGAGGCCGCGCACCTCATTGCCGGGCGATATGGCGCGGAGCAGCAGCCATTTCAGAGGGTATTGCAGCAGGATTATGGCGGTTCCGATTATCAGTGCGAGGATTATGGCACGCAGCAGAATGCGGAACGCCTCAGCGAAGTCGGCCGCTCCGAAGGCCTGTGCCGTAAGTCCGCTTGTGCCCATGCGCAGAAATCCGAAATTCCAATATGTTAGATTGAACATTGTCGCTCCAACCGCTACGGCACCGATGAAAGCCGTTGCCCCGAGATGCCCCGCTATTGCGAGGTCAATCAGTCCCAACAGCGGCACGACGATATTTGAAACAATCGAAGGCAGCGCGATGCGAAGTATCAGTCTATCCATTGTTGACGGTGTTTGGAAAAATAGTTGCCGCGTATTATCATCGACGATATGTCCCACGCCCGGCGGTAGTAGCCTGACAGCGGTGAAAGGCTGTCGCCTATAGCCCTTCCGTCCCAATATACGGCATAATCGGGCGCGGGAGAGCGCAGTATGCTGTGCCCCAGCCCTTTCCATTTGTAATCGTTGCAGCCGGCAATGTCCAAGATTGTTGTGTAGACGTCGGTCTGGTTGATGTGGCCGCTATAGCTCAACGTGCATTCGGTGTTGAGGGCTATGAACGCAATCTGCTTGTCGGACAGCTCTTGCTCTTTTCTCCCCTCGAACACGTTGTATCCCACCTCGTCATGGTCGCCCACGATTACGATGATGGAATTGTCGTAGATGCCTGACTGCTTCAACTCGGTGACGAATTCATGCAGCTGACTGTCGAGGATATGGAAATCCTCCATATAGTTTCGCAGCATTTCCGAGCCTTTGGGATAGTCGGAGAGCCGGGTTGCGGTGTCAGGCTTGTAGCCGGGCTGATGTGTCGACATCGTCACTATCTGCGCGAAAAATGGCTGTCGCATTGTCTTGATTTTTTCGACTGCGTTTGTGAAGAGTTGGGCATCGTCGATATAGTCGTCGGTGGTTGTGTATTTGTTTCTGTCGATTACCTCGTCGAAGCCCAATGATTTCATCAGTTCTTCCTGATTCCATGCCGACGCTTTGTCGCAAACCATGTCGAAAGAGCGGTAGCCGTGTGCTTTCAGGGCTTTTGCCAATGATGGGTACTCGTTGTCGGCGAACGACATTGCCACTGAGCCGGTGCGTAGCGGCAGCAAGCCGGTGTTGTAGGTGAAATGTGCGTCGCTCGACCGTCCGTCTTTCACTTGCGGCAGTACGTTCAACGCCGCTATCGTGCCTTCCTCTTTGAGCATGGCATTGAGCCGCGGCATTATCTCTACACCGCAGACCGTGCGGTTGAGATACCATGAGTTGAAGGATTCGACGATTATGAGTATGAGGTTTTTGCGTGTAGGCGGGGCAAAACGGTTGTCGTTGTAGTCCTCTCTTTGCAGGAAATCGGATATGGCTGCAATCTCTTCATCGGAAAGCTGACGGTCGGCCATCGAATTGGCTATCGAGTAAATTACGAACGGGATGAATCCGTTGTCGGTCACGTAGCCCCGAAGCTCGTAGACTGTCAGGTAGGGGTGGAAAGGGCTGTAGCGGTCGGACTCGTTGTTCCGCAGGTTGTAGACGACCGAAACGGCGTAGAGCGACAGTGTCGCCACGGTTATGCAGAGGAAGTGTTTCCGGCTGTACCTCTTTCCCCCGGTATTCTTTATTGCTAACCGCCCGATTGCCATGAATGCCGCCAACGGCAGGAACAGCAGCAGGTCGCACCAACTCATCAGTCCTCCGACGCTTCGCAGCAGCACACCGTTGACATTCTCGAAAAGCAGGAAATGCGAGAAAGGCATAATGTCTTGATAGACGGATATGTACCATGTCTGCACAAGGCAGTATGCGTCGAACAGGAATATCCACAGGTAGACAATCCACCGCCGTTTTGTGACAAACATGGCCGGCAGAGAGAGTACAGCCGCGTCGGCCAGCACGATGAGCATTTTTACCAACGTGGCTGTGAGGTCGTAATTGCCGGGCGGCTGCGTAAGCATGGTGATGAATGTGGCTCCGTAGATAGGCACACGCAGCAGTTCCAATGCGCAGACAAAGCAGCAAAAAGTGCCTATCGGCAGGAAATTATCGGTGAGCAGTCGTTTGAATTTTTCCATTGGCGTACAAAAATGTTGTGAAATCGGGATGTCACTGCAAGGTGGCGGCGACGATGTCGCCTTTCTCTTCGATGCCGAGTTTTTGCCGGATTACCGTCTTGCGCTGATAGACGGTACGCACTCCCTGCCGGGTGACGATGCTTATTTCTTTTGTCGAGAAATTTGCGCGCAGAAGACAGCAAAGTTGCATTTCCTTTTCGTTGAGGACATCGCCGTATTTTTCTTTCAGCGAACTGTAATAATTGTCATATATATAGTCGATTGTGCGGTATAGAGTGTCCCAATCGAGCAGGGAGTCGACAGCAGCATCGTTGTTGGCGATTTCCGTCATCTGCCGCAACATCTCCTGATTTGCCACAGTGGGATTTGCTGCGGCCATGCGTATCACACCCAACTGCCGCAGCAGCACTTTTTTGAAGAAGCGGTCGTCTTTTGCGTCGCCTGATTCCCGTGCTTCGGCTACCATGCGCCGCAAAGCGTCAAGCTCTTCTGTCCGGTTTTCCAAGATTTGTTTTCTGCGCCTGCCGACAACAACGAAAACCGCGACGGAAACGATGGCGGCGAGGCCAATCCAAGTGGCAAGATTTTGGCTTCGTTGGCGCGATATAGCAAGGCGCAAGTTGCGCTCGGCCAACAGGCGGCGTGCTTCGTCGTTGGCGCTGCCGATTTTCTGTCTTCGCTCGTTGTTGTCCTGCAATCCGTTGACAAACAAAGCCCAATCCTTGAATTTTATATTCCGGTTGCCGGCATAATCGAGTACGGCGTGCATCAGGTTGTAGTAGCCTGCCCATGACAAATCGCTGCTTATCACGGGAGTCTTTGTGCTGTCGGCCATAGCCATGCAGCGTTTTGCAGATGCAATGTCGCCGAGCAGTAGATGATAGCGGGCCAAAGACGCGTATGACACTGATATTTCCGTGCTGTCGCCGGTATGCCGGTAGTGGGAAAGTATTTCGTTTTGCGTTTTTATTGCGTCTGTCTGCCGTCCGGCGTCGCTTTGGATGTCGGCAAGTGCCCTTTTCGAATATTTCCACATAAAAGCGGAGTCCTGCGCGTTTTTCGCGTATTGCCCGATGCTTTCAAGTTCTTTGATGGCAGAGCCGGTGTCACCGCCATAATATTTTATGGTGGCGATGTTGGAGCGGTACATCAGCATTCGTCCGTCGTCGGGGTAGGAGCTTATCAGCGCGGCGGTATATTCAGCCGATTTTTTTAAATCGCCGTTCGATGCGGCCATCTCGCTCAAGGTGAGCAGTATCTGTTTGCGGTATTTGTCGTCGCGGCATTCTTTTAAAGCGGTGTCGAGCATATTGTACGCTTTTTCTGTGCCGCCTTTCCACCAATAGTGTTTTGCCGTTAGGTGAAGCGCACGCAGGCGTTTTGCGCTGTCGGGCGCGATGCGTGAATAGTATTCCAACGCATGGCAAAGCATGGAGTCGCCGGTCATTGCCGTTCCGTTGTTTGAATGTGCCTGTCCGGTCACAATCCAATAGTCGGACAGCTCCGGGTCATTGAGCTTTTCCGGTTCCAACAAGCCGGAAAGCACATTCAAAGCGCTGTCGGCGCTTACCGTCAGAGCATCTTTCGCCTTGTCGATAATTTCTCTGTCGGAATCGCCGCAGGCAAATAATACGGCTGCTGCCAAAACAACGGCGATATACTTGGTTTTGTCAATCATAGACGGCACTACATGGGACGCAATTCCACAGTAAGCCCCATTGCCGCGGCAATTTTGTAGAGAGTGGCTACTGTAGGGACAGTAAGCCCGCGCTCTATCCTTGATATGTAGCCTTTGTCGGCACCGATGCGCTTGGCAAGCTCTGCCTGTGTCAGGTGCGCGTTTTTTCGTGCGTCAAGCAGAATTTGGGCGTTGTATTCTTCCCATGCCTTCTCGCGATTTCTTTCCCGTTCCGGGGTACCTTCTTTGCCCAACACTTCATCAAGAAGTGCGCTTACATCATATATGTCTTTACTTATTTCCTTTAGTTGCATAATATTCCTCCTTTAATTTTATTGCTTTCTTTATTTCTTTCTCAGGTGTTTTTTGTGTATTCTTCTTGAAAGCGTTAAATAGAACCACAATGGTGTTTCCGTCATAAATAAAGAATACACGAAATTCTGTATTTCCATAGTTGGAACGGAATTCGAAAATACCGTCCCTAATGAATTTTATATAATGGCGTGGTATTCTGTCCTCTGTCGTAAGCAAATCCAAAGAACGCAGAAACTTTTCTTTTTCTTGCCATGACAACTTTTGCAGAAATTCGTCGAAATAATGCTTGTATGTTATTATTTTTCTCACAATGCAAAGATATCGCAAGTTATATAAATATACAACTTTTTCTGCGCTGTTTTTCATGGAAAAAGAGCGATATAAACCCGCAAGACGCAAATATAAACTTTTTGAGTAATATTCAGATTTAACAATTTGATTAATAATATGTTGCAAAAGAATATGCAGTTTAAATTGTTGGCGATATAAACCTGTTTCCGGCTGTTTTCGGCATAATTTTGCATCAACGAAAACAATCAGAATTATCGAATATGAAACAGTTTTTATTGTCAGCGGTATTGTTGGTTTCGCTGTATGCGAACGCCGCAGATTATGAGATTAAAGGGACGGTGACCGACGGTGAAAGCAACGAGCCGTTGGTGGCGGCGACGGTTGCGCTTGCCTCATCCGACAGCACGATGGTGGACGGAACGACGACTGACACTGATGGACGTTTTAAAGTCGTGGCAGATAAAAAAGGCGATTACATCGTCAGACTGCAATATATAGGTTACGGGCAGTCGGAAATCGTATTGACAAACCTGTCGGGCGATATCGACCTCGGCGTTGTGGAATTGCGTTCGGTTGCCGCGGCGTTGGACGAGGTTGTGGTTGAAGCCGACCCCGTGATAAAGAAAATCGACAGGCAGATAGTTCTTCCTACAGATGCGCAACAGCGTGCGGCAACCAACGGAATATCTCTTCTCCAAAACATGCAACTGCCGGGACTGTCGATAAATCCTGTCGACAAAACAATTTCCACTATCTATGGCGGCGGTGTGCAACTGAGGATAAACGGCGTGCAGTCATCGAAAGAGGAGGTAATGGCCATACGCCCGGCAGACGTGATACGCATAGAATACCATGACAACCCGGGATTGCGATATGGGGGAGCGGCGGCTGTGGTGGATTACATAGTCAAGCGCAAGGATAACGGCGGAAATGTTGCGGGCGATTTTACAAATGGCGTTACTGTCCCTAATTATGGCGAATATAATTTTTCGGCAAAATACAATAAAGGCCGGTCAGCGGTGGCGGCTGTGGCTTATTGGGAACGCCGCAATTTAAAATGGAACCGTGAGAACTACGAAGCATTCAATTATCCTGACAAAATAATCGCCAACACTGAGATAGGACAGCCTGTCAAGTTCAAATACGACATGATGAACGCTTCTGTTGCCTACAATTACAACGACGGCGAAAATCATCTGCTGAACATTGCCTTGCGCAACCGGTACAACAATACTCCCAATTCGTTTCTCGACCGCAACAGTACTTTGTATCAGAACGGCACGGAATATGCCGTGTACGACCGATCCAGTTCGAAATCCATCATCCCCTCGTTGGACGTTTACTATCAGTTGAACCTAAAAAACGACCGGCATCTGTATTTTGATGTTGTCGGCACGTATTTGGACAGCCGCAATTCCCGCAATTATGAGATGACTGCTGCCGGAAAAGAGCCGTCATCGATATACTCGGAAACCGACGGCAGAAAATATTCGGTGATAGGCGAGATGATATACGAGCAGCGGCTTGGCAAGGGGCGGATGACAGCCGGACTGAAGCACACGCAGTCGTGGATGGACAACGTATATGACGGCGACATCAGCAGCAAAGTGCGCATGGACAACGCCGAGACATACGCTTTCGCCGAGTGGAAGCACGGTGTGGGCCTGTTCAACTATTCTGTCGGGCTTGGCGCGATGCGCACATATTACAAACAGGGAGCGGCGGAACAGGAGAAATATATTCTTCGTCCGACTATAACGCTCTCATACAATGCTCTGCACAACATTTTCCTGCGCTATAATGCTTACATTTCAGGATATGCCCCGTCATTGTCTGACTTGAGCGACGTGGAGCAGGAAATGGATGTTTACCAGACAAGGCGCGGAAATCCTGCGTTGAAAAGCGTTACGTTCTACAGCAGTTCCATAACGGCAAGCTGGCGCAGCAGGTATGTCAATGTGGAATTGTCGGGACGCTACAGCTACGATGACAAGCCTATTATGGAGCAGACATTTTTTGATTGCGGCAAGTTTATCCGCACCACCGCCAACCAAAAAGGTTTCCACAGGATAAATCTTGCGGCCAACGTGCAGATAATGCCGTTCAAGGAATATATCAGAATATCGCTGACTCCGTATTTCAACCGCTACATAAGCGTTGGAAACGATTATCTGCACACCCATTCCAATCCCGGATTTCGCGGAAGCATAATCGGCATGTACAAGAATTGGATGGTAATGGCGGAAATGAATACAAGTTACCACGAGCTGTGGGGCGAAACAATCAGCAAGGGCGAGCGGCTGCACACCATAGCCGCAGGCTACAACGGCGGCAAATGGTCGTTGCAGGCAATGGTGGTGAATCCTTTCTCGAAGCACTACAGCCAAGATGTGGTCAACCTGTCGAAAGCCGCGCCCTATACCACCCACGCTTTCAGCAACTCGTTCAACCACATGGTGATGCTCAACTTCTCGTTCAA
>CALUMI010000042.1 GCA_944321725.1 uncultured Muribaculaceae bacterium | reverse complement strand
CGTTTAGCTCAGCTGGTTCAGAGCATCTGCCTTACAAGCAGAGGGTCGGCGGTTCGAATCCGTCAACGCCCACACACAAGGTCGCTTTTCGGCGACCTTTTTTATTTTTGCAGTATGTCGTTGCTATTCCGCACCGCTTTATGGCCGTGCGGATGAAATCATAAAACTATCGCCGATAAAATTGCCTTATATCATGGAAGCGCTGAATCTTAACCCTGAGAAGGCCATAGAGGAATATGCGGTATGGGGCGGTGTTCCTCGATATTGGGAACATGTCGTATATCGGCATGGGCGCCAACCGCCTTTCTGAAATAGCAGCGCGGTGTAACGAGCCTGTCACCAATCTGTCGCGCCCTTTAAAAAACTTATAGATCTCGGATTCTTGGAAAAAGATATATCATTTGGTGTCGATGAAAAAACGCAAAAAAGTTTATACAAAATTGCGGATCAATTTACGGCATTCTACTACAAGTTTGTAGTGCCTAACCGCTCATTTATTGAGCTTGATCGTCGTAAGTCGGCAAAGCAGATTGAGCAAGCTCTTTGCTTTGCTCTCGATTTGCGTTATCTTTGCATAAGATAAGCTGCATCTTGGCATAACACTCAAGCGAGCTTGGTGGTTCTGCTCTTGATTTGCATTATCTTTGCATACAAACAACTACAATGAAGCGGAAAATATGTATAGCGACAGGCACACGCGCCGACTGGGGGCTGCTCAGCGGCATAGCCCGTGCTTTGAACGCCCGCAGCGACGTGGAGCTGCAAATCATAGCCACCAATATGCACCTTTCCGAGCGATATGGCGGCACATGGCGTGAAATAGAGCGCGACGGGCTGCGCATCACACGGCGTGTGCCAATGGCATCAGACACCGACACTCCGCGTGGCACAGTGACGGCTATGAGCGAGTGCATGGCGGGCATGGCTCAGGCTTTCGACGAGCTGAGGCCTGACCTGCTGCTGATACTCGGCGACCGCTACGAAATGCTCGCAACGGCGAGCGCGGCGCTCATATTCCGCATACCCATAGCCCACATAGCCGGAGGCGCCGTCAGCCGCGGGGCTTACGACGAGAGCATACGCCATGCCATAACCAAGATGAGCCATATCCACCTGACGGAAACTGAAGAGTACCGCCGGAGGGTGATACAGCTTGGCGAGAATCCCCGACTTGTGATTAACACAGGCGCCATTGGCGTGTATAACATAATGCACACCGACTATATCCCGCGCGAAGAGCTTGAAAAAGAGATAGGCACTGCGATTCCCGAAAAATCGTTGCTTGCCACGTTTCATCCGGCGACATTGGACAGCGTCGCGCCGCGCGTTCAGTGTGAAAACCTGCTTGCGGCACTCGACCTGCATCCCGACTACAAGACCATATTCACATATCCTAACAACGACACTGACGGAAAGGTGATAATCGGACTGATAGAGGACTATGCTCGTCGGCATCCTGACCGCTGCGCTGTGTACCCGTCGTTGGGGATGCGCCGCTACTTGTCGGCGTTGCGCTGCGTAGCCGCAGTCGTTGGCAACTCGTCGAGCGGAATAGTGGAAGTGCCGTCGATGGGAATACCCACGCTCAACATCGGAATACGGCAGGAAGGGCGCACGGCGGCCGACTCGGTGGTGAATTGCGGGGTCAGCGAAGAAGAGATAAGCAGAGGGCTTGACATCGCTCTCTCAGAAGAGATGCGCGAAAAAGCGCGGCACACAGTCAACCCCTATTACCGGCCCGACACACTTGAGAAAATAGTGAAAGCCGTAACGGAAACACCGTTGGAGGGTATAACCATAAAACCTTTTTACGACCTGAAACAATGAGAACTTTATACGTAATCCCGGCACGCGGCGGGAGCAAAGGCATACCGCACAAAAACATCCGTCCGCTCGGAGGCCTGCCGCTGATAGGCTATTCCATAAACGTGGCCCGCGAGCTTGCCGACGACCGCGACATTTGCCTGTCGACCGACGATCCGGAAATAGCGGCAGTGGCGGAAAAAATGGGATTAAGAGTGCCGTTTCTGCGTCCGGAGGCACTTGCCACCGACAGGAGCGGAACCTACGAGGTGCTGCTCCATGCGTTGGATTTTTATGCGTCGCAAGGCATCGGCTACGACACTCTCGTATTGCTCCAACCCACATCGCCGTTTCGCCGTTCCGCCGATGTGCGCCGCGCCATGGCTCTCTACACGCCCGACATCGATATGGTGGTTACTGTGAAAGAGGCTGCAAGCAATCCTTACTACAACTGTTACGAGGCCGATGCTGACGGCTTCCTGCAAATCTCGAAGGGTGACGGCGGCTACACGCGCCGTCAGGACGCGCCGAAAGTGTGGGAATACAACGGCGCGGTATATGTAATCAATGTGGATTCTTTGCGCCGGATGCCACTCAGCCGGTTCAGCCGGCGGGTGATGTGCGAGATGGACGCGCTCCGCTCCGTCGATCTCGACACCGAAATCGATTGGCTCGTCGCCGAAAAACTCATCGAGAACGGCATCCTCGACAAGTAAGTCGCCCGCATTGCCCATAACTGCATATCCTAAAAAACAGCCGTGCATGGCTTTCTTGTGTCCGTAATCGCAAAATTTAGCTAAATTTTGCGATTGTATTCTACAATTTTAGCCGAATTTTGCGATTACAGCGTTTTGGCTAAGAGTTAAAACTAATGTGATACCTATGGCAGCATATTGTTTTATAATACGTTTTTTGTGAGTAAAAACGTTGTCAAAATATTATTTGCCAATTATTTTTGTTAACTTTGTGGCACGGCCTAATGATCTTAGGTCGTGACTTTTAGGAAATACGGAGCGTTATGCCCGCATCTTGTAAGTGCGAAGCCTGAGAAACTTTACCACTAAAATAGACAAGACACGGCATGGCAGTTCCCGCGCTAAGCGTGGGCTGTTCTTACCATATCTGTTTATTTTGGGTTTTCTCAGGGCCTGCACTTTAGGACGTGGTTCATAACAGTGCCACGCTTCTTCTTTTTTATAATGGCTTTTTGGGCACCGGAAAGCAAAAATACAGATACAATGAAAAAGCTAATGTCAATCGTAGTGTTGCTCGCAGTGTCGGTGGCATTGCATGCGCAAAAAAGTGTAACAGAATTTCTCGGCATCCCGGTTGACGGGACAAAATCCGAAATGATCCGCAAGCTAAAAGCCAAAGGCTTCGAAAGCAATCTCTATGATAAAGATTTACTGGAAGGCGAATTCAACGGACAAGATGTACAAGTAAATGTTGTAACTAACAATAATAAGGTATATAGAATTTTTATTCTTGATGCAAATCCTACAAATGAAGCCCTAATTAAAATACGATTCAACAATCTATGTTACCAATTTAATAATAATAATGGAAAATACTTAACAGGCCGAGATCAAACGATACCGGAAGACGAGGATATTTCTTATGAGATGTCGGTAAACTCAAAAACTTACGAAGCAATTTTTTTCCAGAAACTGCCGGCAGATTCCATTGAGGCGGAAAATAAAGCAAATGCTATTTTATCAGAAAAATACACTCCAGAACAATTGGCGAATCCAACAGAAGAGATAGAACTTGATATTTTCCAAACAAAGGTTAAAACTTATTCCGATACACTATCTAATTGTTATAACCGAATAGTGTGGTTTAGGATTATCGAATCTTATGGCAAATATTATATAGCAATGTACTATGACAATGATTATAATCAAGCTGACGGTTCGGATTTGTAGTTGGCTGCATATAGGGCAACAGAGATAACTAATTTTGGGACAGGAAAGCATCTTATCGGCCTCGCAGAGGTCGCACATGAAACACATCTGCCATAAGTGCGACCTCTACGAGGCCGGATAGCATACTGCGGCTTCCCCTCAAGCTGCGCTTCGCTTGCATGAGGTTCTTTGAAGTGTCGCCACTGCGTGGCTATTATCCTCCTAACAATAAGCCATTGGAATTTGATGAGGGAACATTTTGGCGTGAAAAAATAGGCGCGGCTCAGTGCGGAGAGCCACGCCTTCAAATGCTGCGGATTCACATCCACGGCATCGGATATTGAAATGAAGTAATGATATTATTCCTCTTCGTCGTCTTCCTTCATGTTGTGGAAAACGTTTTGCACATCGTCGTCGTCCTCAAACTTCTCAAGCAGTTTCTCGATTTGCTCGCGCTGCTCGGGGGTGACTTCTTTGTAGTCGTTGGGGATGCGCTCGAACTCTGCGCTCAGGATTTCGAATCCGTTGTCCTCCAAATATTTTTGGATGTCGGCAAAGGAGTCGAACGCGCCGTAAATCACTATTGCGTCGTCCTCATCGTCGACCTCGTCAACTCCGTAGTCTATAAGCTCCAGCTCAAGGTCTTCCAACGATACGCCGTCCTTGTGCGCCACTTTGAAGACGCATTTGTGGTCGAACAGGAACGACAGGCTGCCTGACGTGCCGAGTGAGCCGCCGAATTTGTTGAAGTAGCTGCGCACGTTGGCCACGGTGCGGGTGTTGTTGTCGGTTGCCGCCTCCACAACGATTGCTATTCCATAGGGGCCGTAGCCTTCATATACGATTTCCTTGTAGTCGCTTGCGTCTTTGTCGGTGGCCTTTTTTATGGCGCGCTCCACAGTGTCCTTTGGCATGTTGGCTGCTTTGGCGTTTTGCAGAAGCACGCGCAGGCGCGAGTTGCCTGCCGGATCAGGCCCGGCGGCCTTTACCGCGATGGTGATTTCCTTACCGATTTTAGTGAACGTCCGCGACATGTTGCCCCAGCGTTTCAATTTTCTTGCTTTACGATATTCAAAAGCTCTTCCCATATAATTGTTGTTCTATGTTTTATTATGATTATGTTGTCGTTAGCGTAGTTTCGCGTCGAGCCGGTTTTGCAGATTTGCCACGATTTTCGACATAACCGCGTCGATTTGCTTGTCGGTCAGCGTTTTTTCCTCGTCTTGCAGCACAAGGCTGATTGCATACGACTTTTTCCCGGCCTCGAGATTTTTGCCTTCGTAGACATCGAACAGCGATACGCCCTTCAGCAGGCGTTTTTCCGTGCCACGCACCACGTTCTCGATGTCGGCGAACGTTACTGTTTTGTCGACAAGCAGGGCAAGGTCGCGCTTGACGGGCATCGTTTTCGGGAGCTCGGTGTACTCGATTTTTTTCTTCATCGACAGTTTCAGCAGCGGCATCCAATCAAGCTCGGCAAAGTACACTTCCTGCTCTATTCCCAGTTTTTTGCACAGGCGGTGATCCACGATGCCGGCGTGGCCGATGGTCTTTCCTCCGCGTGTCTTGTATTCGAGGGCTGCTGAGAAAAGCTCATTGCTTGTCTGTGTGGCTGTCATGTCGTTTGCGACGCCAAGCCTTGCGAAAACCTTCTCGACAGCGGCTTTTAAGTCGAATACAGTGGCTTTCCGCGATTTTACCGCCCAATTGCCGTCGGTGGCGTCGCCTGTAATCCACATTGCCAACCGGTAGGTTTCGGAATAAGGCGCGAGCGGTGCTTCCGCAGTCGATTCTTTGTCCGGATTGAGGAAATAGCAGTTGCCAAACTCATACATCATCAAATCGGGATTTTTGCGGTTAATGTTGTGGGCGAGGCTTTCCAATCCTCCGAACAGCATTGTCTGGCGCAGTACGGCGAGGTCGTTGCTCAACGGGTTGAGCAGCCGCACGCAATGCGCAAGCGGGTATGTATGCTCGAATGGCTCATAGTAGGACACTGCCGACAGCGAGTTATTCATTATCTCATAGAATCCTTCAGCCGTCAGTTGCTCGGAAACAAGCGACTGCACGTGGCTCGACTCGTCGGTCGGCTGGCGGTATGAAAGGCTCGATTTCAGACTTTCGCCGAACTCGATGTTGTTGTAGCCGTAGACACGCAGCAAATCCTCCACCACATCGCACGGACGGGTTACGTCGACACGATAGGTTGGTACGAGTAGCTCAAGTGTGCCGTCGTGCTCTCCGGTGATTTCCATTTCAAGCGATTTAAGTATGCTTTTTACTGTTTTCTCTTCGATTGTTTTACCTGTCAGGCGGTTTATGTAGTCGTATGACAGGGAAACAGCCGGGCGTTTCACCTCTACAGGATAGTGGTCGAACACGTCGCCGCAGATTTCGCCTCCGGCAAGCTCTTTGACGAGCAAAGCAGCAAGTTTCACGGCGTAAACCGTGTTGTTTGGGTCAACCCCGCGCTCAAACCTGAATGACGAGTCGGTGTTAAGCCCTTGCCGGCGCGCTGTCTTTCTCACCCATGTCGGGTGGAAACATGCCGATTCGAGGAAAATGTCGGTAGTTGTTTCTGTCACGCCGGAGTCAAGTCCGCCGAACACGCCGGCAATGCACATCGGCTCTTCGGCGTTGCATATCATCAGGTCGTTGTCGGTAAGTGTGCGCTCCACATTGTCGAGCGTGGTGAATTTCGTGCCGTTGTCGACGGTTCTCACAACAATCTTTCCGCCTTTCACTTTTGCCAAGTCGAAGCAGTGCAGAGGCTGGCATAAAGCGTTGAGAATGTAATTCGTAATGTCGACTATGTTGTTGATTGGGCGTTGCCCGATGGCGTTGAGGTAGTTGCGCAGCCATTCGGGGCTTTCCGCCACTTTCACGTTGCGTATTGTGACACCGGAATAGCGCGTACATGCCTCTTCGGCTACTACTGTCACGTCAACAGCCCCATCTTCCCTGTCGGGCTTGAATGCGTCGACCGACGGACGGCGTAAATTGGGCTGTTTGCCTTGTCGCGACAGCCATGCGGCAAGGTCGCGCGCCACTCCGTAGTGCGATGCGGCGTCGATGCGGTTTGGTGTGAGGTCAACCTCAAAGACGTAATCATCCTTTATGTTGTAGTATTCTTTTGCGGGAGTGCCGGGCACGGCTGATTCAGGCAGCACGATTATTCCGTCGTGCGACGTGCCTACGCCTATCTCGTCTTCGGCACAAATCATGCCGAACGACTCCACGCCGCGTATTTTCGATTTTTTAATCGTGAATTCTTTGTCGCCGTCGTAGAGTTTTGTGCCTATAGTGGCCACAACCACATGTTGTCCGGCGGCTACGTTGGGCGCTCCGCAGACTATCTGTGTCGGCGTTCCGTCGCCGAGATCCACGGTGGTAATGTGCAGATGGTCGCTGTCGGGATGGTCTTTGCATGTAAGCACTTTCCCTATTACCAAACCTTCCAATCCGCCTTTTATGGTCTCCACTTTCTCTACACCGTCGGTTTCAAGGCCGAGTGAGGTCAATGCAGCCGACACTTCTTCCGGAGTAAGGTCGAAATCGATGTATTCTTTCAGCCAGTTGTAAGATATGTTCATGATAAATGTTTTTTCTTTAAAAGAGGAATTTCTTCCAAAAATCTTGCAAATTTACAAATAAAATACTGAAAACAAGCCATTGAAAGAGAAAAACCTATCGGGCCGACACAGCCGACAGAAACCGGGCCGGAACCGGCGTTTCGAACAGCATCTCTTTGCGTGTTGCCGGATGAACGAAATGCAGCGTGCGCGCGTGGAGGGCGAGCCTGTGTATTGGGCTTGTCTTTGCCCCGTATTTCCGGTCGCCGGCAATCGGATGCCCCAAATCTTTCATGTGCACGCGTATCTGGTTTTTTCTTCCGGTGTCGAGCTCCAATTCCATCAATGAGTAGCCGTTGCCGGTTTTCAGCCGTTTGTATCGCGTTATGGCGAGTTGGCCTTCTTCAGGGTTGTCGGTGGAATACATCTCGTGCTGCGAGGTTTCTGCAAGATAGCTTCGCACTACGCCTTCTTGCCGATCCACTTTTCCCTCTACTACGGCCACGTATTTACGGTTTATCACCATGTTGTTCCAATTATGCTGCATGGTTTCTTTTGCCTCGATGTTTTTTGCGAACATCATCAGTCCGGAGGTGTCGCGGTCGAGCCTGTGGATGATAAACAGTTTCAGCTCCGGATTTTTTTGTTTCAGATAGTCGCGCATGATGCTGTAGGCCGTACCGTCTTTTTGATTGTCGGTCGACACGGAGAGTATGCCGTTGCTTTTGTTGATTATCAGTATGTCGTCGTCCTCGTAGACGAGCTTTATACGGCGGTGGTAGAATACGACAAACGGACGGGTAAAGTTGACAGCCATGCGGTCGCCTTTATGCACGGGTGTGTCGAACTGTTTCGTAGGTGTGTCGTTAATGGCTATGTGTCCGTATTTTAAGAGCGTTTTTATTGAGTTGCGTTTGTGGTCGGCCAGCTTTTTTGACACGCATTCCAACAATGTGCTGTCGGAATCGGCCGTCCACGACAAAACACTGTCCGGTTTCCGGCCCCGTGACGCTGTGTTTTGATTGGTTAGTTTTGCCATAATTACTTACATTTCAATTCAGACTGCAAAGATAATGAAAACATATACTGTTTTCACAGAATTTGTTTAAATTTGCGATAAAAGAATATTTGTGAAATGTATATACCTCCATTTGAAATATCTTCGGCGGCAGTTAATCTTATTGCCGATATTTCTGCCCAAATAGAGCGTTATGCTATTCGCTTGGAGCAAAAAGACGGATTGCTGTTGCGTAAAGTGAACCGTATTAGGACTATACACGGTTCGTTGGCCATTGAGGGCAACACGTTGAGCGAAAATGAGGTGCGCGACATCATAGAAGGTAAAGAAATTGTTGCCCCGGCAAAAGAAATTCAAGAGGTTAAGAACGCAATTAGAGCCTACAACATGTATGAAAGCCTTAATCCTTTTGATTTTAGGGATTTGCTTCGCGCTCATGGAGTGCTCATGGAGAATTTGGCCGAAGATGCCGGGCTCTTCAGAAAAGGCGGAGTCGGTGTGGTTGGAGAAAAAGGGTTGGTTCATCTTGCTACGCCGGCAAGTCGTGTGCCGGAATTGATTTCTGGTCTTTTTGAGTGGCTTGCGTCGTCCGGTGACCATTTGCTGATTCGCTCTTGTGTGTTTCATTATGAATTTGAGATTATTCATCCATTCAGTGATGGAAACGGACGCATGGGAAGATTGTGGCAATCTCTGATACTTGGCAGGTTAAATCCGTTGTTCAGGGATTTGCCTGTGGAGAACATGGTGTATTCTAATCAACAGGCTTACTACGATGCCATAGCCAAAAGTACTATGGCCGGACAGTCTGGACCTTTTATTGATTTTATGCTTGGCGAAATATTCAATGCTTTGAAAGAGCGGCAAGACACGGTAAGACTGCACGATAAATTGCACGATAAATTGCACGATAAATTGCACGATAAATTGAAAGGACGGTATCCGGATTTGCAGGAAACGGCATTGGCTGTGCTGCTGTGTATCGCCTCCGACGCGTCAATCACTGCCAAAGAAATTGGCTTGCGGACAGGGCTGAAAGAGCGGCAGGTGCGAAACTATATAATGCAGTTGAGGCGCATGGGAATAATAAAGCGGACAGGGAGCAACAAGACAGGCCGGTGGGAAATTGTGGAGGCGTGAGGCTGCCTCTTGGATTGGAAATATTGCCGGGATATGAGGTTATGTTATTAAAAGGTGTTATCTTTGCAAAGATTTTTTAACAAAAGCAACCAATGGAAAGAAAAGTAAGAGTGCGTTTTGCGCCGTCGCCTACCGGTCCGTTGCATATCGGCGGTGTCCGTACAGCGTTGTTCAATTATCTTTATGCCAAGCGAAACGGTGGAGAAATTATTCTTAGGATAGAGGATACAGATTCCAACAGATTCGTGCCGGGAGCTGAGGATTATATAAATGAGGCTTTCGCATGGCTTGGAATAAAGTTCGACGAGGGTGTGCGCGAGGGAGGCGCTTACGGCCCGTACAGGCAGTCGGAACGGCGTGACATTTATCGTGACTACGTAAAGCGGCTTTTGGATGCGGGCAAAGCGTACATAGCGTTCGACACTCCGCAGGAGCTTGAGGCCAAGCGCTCTGAAATTCCGAATTTTCAATACGACGCCAAAACTCGGGGCGGAATGCGCAATTCGCTGACGTTGAGTGCCGATGAGGTTAAATCTCTGATTGATAGCGGCGAAAAATACGTGGTTCGCTTTTTGGTCGAGCCTGATTGCAAGGTGGTGGTCAACGATTTGGTGCGCGGTGAGGTGACTGTAAACTCGTCGGTGCTTGATGATAAAGTGCTTTACAAATCGGCTGACGATCTCCCGACATATCATCTCGCTAACATAGTCGATGACCATTTGATGAAGATTACGCATGTGATACGCGGTGAGGAATGGCTCCCGTCGGCACCTCTGCATGTCTTGCTTTACGAGGCGTTCGGTTGGACGGATACGATGCCGCAGTTTGTGCATTTGCCGTTGTTGCTCAAGCCGGATGGAAAAGGCAAGCTGAGCAAGCGTGACGGTGACAGGCTCGGTTTCCCCGTATTTCCGTTGGAGTGGAAAGACCCCAAGACGGGTGAAATATCGTCCGGATACCGCGAGTCGGGATATTTGCCGGAGGCGGTGATTAACTTTCTTGCGTTGCTTGGCTGGAATCCGGGCACAGACAAGGAAATAATGTCGATGGATGAGCTTATTTCGCAATTCTCTTTTGGGCATTGCTCGAAATCAGGCGCAAAATTCGATTTTGAGAAAGGCAAATGGTTTAACCATAAATATTTGCAGGAGCTTCCTGATGACAAACTCGCGGAGATGTATATGCCGCTGCTTTCAGCCCACGGGCATGGCGACGCCGACCCGGCAATGGTGACGCGGGTGGTTTCGTTGGTGAAGGGGCGTATTAATTTCGTGCGCGACTTGTGGGAACAGTCAAAATTCTTCTTCGAGGCTCCGACAGAATATGCGGAGAAAGATGTGCGCAAACGTTGGAAAGACGGTATGCCGCAAATCATGGAAGAGCTTATCGGAGTGCTCGACGGTATCAGTGATTTCTCGTCTGCCGCGTCGGAGCCGATAGTGCTTGGCTGGATAGCCGAAAAAGGTTATCATTTGGGAAATGTGATGAACGCGTTCCGCCTCACGGTGGTTGGCGAATGCAAAGGGCCGCACATGTTCGATATAACGGAGATACTCGGAAAGGCGGAAACCATACGCCGCATAAGAAAAGGCATAGAGGAAATAAAATCTTGTTGACAAAACAACCGGCAGGGGAATGAACGTTATATATAACACGGCTGTGTCGCTCTATGCTTTGGCCGCAAGAATCGTGGCTTTGCGGAATAAAAAAGCCAAATTGATGATTGAGGGGCAAAAGCGTACTTTCGGCATCCTTGACAGCCGGATAAATCCGGAAGAGAAATATGTGTGGATACACGTTTCGTCGCTTGGCGAGTTCGAGCAGGGAAGGCCCCTGATAGAAATGATAAAGCAGCAGACTCCGGACAAAAAAATACTGCTTACATTTTTTTCGCCTTCCGGATATAAGGTTTGCAAGAATTACGGGCTTGCGGATGTGATATGCTATCTGCCATTTGATTTGCCTCGCAATGTAAAGCGTTTTTTGGGTGCTGTGCGCATCGAAAAGGCCATATTCGTGAAATATGAGTTTTGGGGCAATTATCTCACGCAGCTGAAGAAACACGGCATCCCCACATACATAATATCGGCGATATTCCGTCCTACGCAGGCTTTTTTCAAGCCATACGGCGGCATGTTTCGCAAAATGTTGCACTGCTATGATAAATTGTTTGTTCAGGATAAAGCCTCAGCCGACTTGTTGGAGTCGATAGGAGTGACGAATGTCGCCATTGCGGGAGATACTCGCTTCGACCGCGTGACCGACATCCTCGACAATAAAATTGACCTGCCTGTGGTTGAGTCGTTCTCGCGCGGACAGTTCACGCTTATTGCCGGCAGCTCATGGGAGCCGGATGAGGATTTGCTTATACCGTATTTCAACACAACTCCGGAAATGAAAATGATAATCGCCCCACATGAAATCACGCCGGAGAGAATCGCCGGCATAAGGGCAAGGCTGAAACGCAAGACGGCGCTTTATTCCGAAGCAAGCGAGGCCACAGCTGCTGAGGCCGATTGCCTGATAATCGATTGCTACGGCATCTTGTCGAAGTGCTACCGGTTTGCCTCTGTGGCCTATATAGGAGGCGGATTTGGAGTTGGTATCCATAATATCAACGAGGCTGCCGTTTACGGAATCCCTGTTGTGTTCGGTCCGAATTACCGCAAATTCAAGGAGGCGCACGACTTGTTGCGCCTTGGCGGGGCGTTTACGGTGAACGGCGATAAAGAGTTTTCCGATGTGATGAACAAATTTTTGGGTGATGGGGTATTCCTTACGGAGCACGGCAAAATCGCCGGCAACTATATCCGTGACAACATCGGAGCCACAGAACGTGTTTACCGCGCCATCTTTTAAATTAAAATTTATAACAGTACGGAGGAGGCATGGAAATTAAAGTGCCCGTATTCCGGTAATGTCAGCCCCTTAGGGATTGTTGAATCGTAATTACTGTCTGGCGGTGGTATGTTCAGGTGCGGAGGCGTTTGCGCATGGCGATGGTTGTCACTGCCGAAGTCAGGATGCCGATTAGCGCCACTGCCGCCAATACGCATACCACATCGACCGGCTCCACCGCTACGGGGTAGCTGTCGATAAGCAGCGTGCCGGAATCGGAGCTCATTTTTATGATGCCGAAATGCTGTTGCGCAAGGCACAGCAACACCCCGACGACAATGCCCGTTATTGCCCCTGTGAGCGATATGAGCCAACCTTCTGTCGCGAATATGTTGGTTATAAGGCGATTGTCGGCTCCCAACGCGCGCAGCGTGCTGATGCTTTCATTTTTTTCTATGATGAGTATGGAAAGTGTGCTTATGATATTGAATGACGCGATGATGAGGATGAAGCCTAAAAGCAAAAACGCTATCCATTTCTCTATGCTTATCATTTTCAGTGATGTGCTGTGCTGCATGAGTCGGTCTTGCACGATGTAATTGTCGCCCAAAACAGACTGCAGGCCGTCGCGGACGGCGATTGCGTCAGCATTGCCGTCAGTCGACAATTCGATTGCGGTTGCCTGATGCGGATAATCAAACAGTTTGCGTGCCAATTCGATGGGTACGACTACGTAGTTCATGTCGTATTCCGTCTGCTCCACCTCGAACACTCCGGAAATAAAAGTCCTGCCGCTGCGGAACGAGGTCATTGGTATGGCCGGATTTACTGCGCCTTTGCGTTTGGGCGTGTATAATTGCAGTGGCATATAGTAACCCGGATGGGCTCCGAGAGCCACAGCCGTGCCTACGCTCACTACGGCGAGAGGGTTGCCTTGTATGTCGAGAGTGTAAGTGCCGTCGGATTTTACGAGCGATGATATTTCCGTTATTTTCTCGTATTCGCCGGTTACTCCTTTCAGCGTGACGGGGAGCTGCTTGTCACCATATACGGCGAGTGCGTTGTCGGTAATGGTAGGGACTGTCGCCGCTACTCCCGGTGTGTTTCTTGCGATTTCGATTATGCTGTCGGCGTTTTCAATAGCTTTCCCTTTCGACGCCACAATCTTTAATTCCGGATCAAACCGCGACAGCTTGTCGTTGACTAAATCTGAGAATCCGTTGAAAACCGATAATACGCATATCATCGCCATTGCGGTTACCGCTACGGCGCATACCGAGATAAAGGATATTACGCTTACTGCGGTATGCGATTTTTTTGACTTTAGGTAGCGTAGAGCTATTTTCAACGGCAGCCTGCTCATCGGTCTTCTGTTTCTTCGCGGTGTAAGGCTGTGTCTTGTTTCAGAATGTTGTCGATGTGCTCTATATAGTCCAATGAGTCGTCGATGAAAAACGTCAGTTCCGGAATCTTACGCAGTTGGAAGCGCACGATTTTTCCAAGCTCATAGCGTATTGTGCGGGCATTGCTGTTGATGTTTTTCAGTATTTCCTGCGAGCGTTCCGACGGAAAAATACTCAGATAGCCGCGGGCCACGCTCAAATCGGGCGATATGCGCACCGCGCTGACCGACACCAGCACGCCTCCCATTGCCGCTGTCTGGCGGCGGAACATCTCGCTTAATTCTTTTTGGAGCAATCTTGCTATTTTGGCTTGTCTTGTACTTTCCATTTTTTTCTTGTGTTTTTTGTTTTGTTTCAACCACAAAATTAATCAAAACTTCAGCATTCCGCCAATTCCCTTTGGCAAAAGTTACGCCGGTTGGGGGTTTGTTGTTTCATATTTCAATTATTTATTATACTTTTGTTTGACAAAACGTGCAAAATGGGAGTGAAGATTCACAGAGAAGGGGCAAATATTATTTTTGCGCTGCTGTTGATTCTCGTGGTGATATGTATGTCGGCGTTTCTTTTCGTGCGTCCGATAACTATTCCATGGGTGTTGACGGTGGTGTCGTTTGTCATGTTCGCCCTCGTGCTGAATTTTTTTCGTTCGCCGCGCCGCAATTTCAAAGGCAAGAGGGATAATGTTGTCGTTTCGTCGGCCGACGGAAAAGTGGTGGCGTTGGAGGAAGTCTACGAGGATGAGTTCCTTCATGGCCGTGCGATACAGTTGTCGGTGTTCATGTCGGTTTTCAACGTGCACGCCAACTGGTTTCCTGTGGACGGCAAAGTGGTTGAGAGCAAGCACCATGCCGGGCGTTTTCGCGCCGCCTATCTCCCGAAGTCGAGTTTGGAGAACGAGCATTCGTCGATACTTATCGACACCGATAGCGGCCATCGCGTGCTTGTGCGCCAAATTGCCGGAGCCATTGCCCGGCGCATAGTGACTTATGCTCACAAAGGGGGAAAAGCCAATTTGTCGAAACATTTGGGATTTATAAAATTTGGCTCGCGAGTTGATATTTTTTTGCCTCTCGACGCGGAAATACTTGTAAAAATAGGCGATAAGACGATGGGAGGCGTCACACCTATAGCATATCTTAAAAATCTGAATGAAAATGAAAATTCTCCGTCTGATAAGAAGTAACATTCCCAATACGATTACGTGCCTCAATCTGTTGAGCGGCTGCATGGCCGTTGTGTTCGCTTTCCACTATGACGCGATGTACGGCGGATTGACGGGCTACCAAATGGCTTTCATATTTATTGGGGCGGCGACACTGTTCGATTTTTGCGACGGCCTGTCTGCCCGGTTGCTGCACGCCTATTCCGCTTTGGGCAAAGAGCTTGACTCGCTTTCCGACCTTGTCAGTTTCGGGTTGGCTCCTGCCACATTAATATATAGCACAATGGCTCACAATGATGCCGGGTGGCTTGCTTATTTGGCGTTTGTTGTCACCGTGTTTGGAGCTTTGAGGCTTGCGAAGTTCAATATCGACGACAGGCAGACATCATCGTTTATAGGTCTGCCTATTCCGTCGAACGCGATATTTTGGATTGGCTGGATAGCGTGGGTGAATCAATACGGCTATCCGGGTCACGCCGTAATGATTTTGCTTGTTTTGGCTCTTTCTCTGCTTATGGTCAGCCGCATAAGGATGTTTTCATTGAAAGTGAAAACTTTGGAATGGAGGAGCAACGTCAGGCGTTACGCGCTTGTATTAGGAGCTGTGCTTTTTTTGATAATGCAGCAGCTTTCCGGTCTTGCATGGTCGGTTGTGCTCTACATAGTGCTTTCCGCCACTGCCCGGAAAAATGAACAATATTGAGCGTCCGGTGTTTATGTAAATAAAAACAGAAAACGAAGTGGGAGGTTTTTTAGGTTTCTTGTTTATACTGTTGTTGGTGGTGATTTTGTTTCCGCTTGCGCGGATACTCATTGCCGCCTATAATTTGCGCCGCCGTTTCAATAACGCCACAAAAGAATTCCGCGGGAGGCGCAACAGTGGCGGAAACACTCGCGCCACCGCCCGGCAAAAAGAAAAAATCTTCACTAAAGATGTCGGTGAGTATGTGGCATTCGAGGAGATAAAGGTTGACGAGAGCGAGGCCTCGCACCGCAGTGCCGCTGCCGGAGCTTATCGCGACATAAAAGTGGAATCACAAATTACAGATGTGGAATTTGAGGAGTTGAAATAAACGGTAATGGCTGTATGGCTGGAATTACAAGTTTGATACGACCCTTTTTCTTAAGACGGGTGGCGGAGTGCGCAAAATTTGCCTGCCGTGCCGGCGAGATACAGCGGCAGCAGCTGTTTTCATTGCTCAAAGAGGCCGCTTCTACGGAATATGGCCGGAAATATCATTTTGGCGAAATCAGCGGTTATCAGGAATATAAGCAGGCAGTGCCTTTGGTCAGGTATGAGGACATACGGCCGTTTGTCATGCGGATGATTGACGGCGGCAGCGACGTGCTTTGGAAAGGCAAAGTGCGCAATTATGCGCAGTCGTCGGGCACATCCGACGGAAAAAGCAAATATATCCCCGTGACAAAAGAGTCTTTCACCCGTTGCCATTATCGCGGCGGAGCAGACTGCGTGGCGTTTTATTTGAGCATGAACCCCAAGAGCCGTATCTTTGATGGCAGGGCTTTCATTCTCGGCGGCAGTTTCGCCAATGAGCTGCATAGAAAAAATGTGGTGATAGGCGATTTGTCGGCAAATTTGATTGACAATATAAATCCTGTGGTCAACTTGTTGCGCGTCCCCTCAAAGAAAATCGCCCTTATGGAGAGTTGGGACGATAAGTTGCCTGCGCTTGTCGAGGCAAGCCGCAATAAAAACATAACCAACATCTCAGGGGTTCCATCATGGTTCTTGTCGGTGATAAAGGAGGTGATGAGGCGTGAGGGCGTGGACTGCATTCATAAAGTGTGGCCCGGACTTGAGGTGTTTTTCCATGGCGGTATCAGTTTTGCGCCGTATAGAGAGCAATATCGTGCCATAACCGACAGCGGCAAGATGCACTATGTTGAAACCTACAACGCCTCAGAAGGATTTTTTGCCGTGCAGTCGTCGTGGGACACCCAAGCCATGCTGTTGCTGTTGGATTTGGGGATTTTCTATGAGTTTATACCGTTGTCGGAATCCGGAAAAGAAAATCCGGAGGCGGTTTCCATAGATGATGTTATGCCCGGCAAGACCTACGAGCTTGTGATTTCCGCTTGCAACGGACTGTGGCGTTACCGGATAGGCGACACTGTGAGAATAGAGCGGACAGAGCCGGTGAAAATCACTGTCGCCGGACGCACCAAGCATTTCATCAACGCTTTTGGCGAAGAGCTGATGGTCTATAACGCCGATAAGGCCATAGAGGCGGCTTGCCGTATATGTGGCGCGGCGATAAGCAATTACACGGCGGCTCCTGTATATGCCACGACTGTGTCGAAAGGCCGGCATGAGTGGCTCATTGAGTTTGAGCGCCGTCCTGACGATATGGAGAGGTTTGTCTCGGTGCTCGATTGCGAATTGCAGAAAATCAATTCTGACTATGAGGCAAAACGCTATAAAGACATTTTCATTGACAGGCTTTCGGTTGTCGAGGCTCGCCGGGGACTGTTTGATGATTGGCTGATGCTTCGCGGCGGAAAATTGGGAGGGCAGCGCAAAATCCCGCGCCTTTACAATACCCGTGAGATAATCGACAGTTTGCTTGAATTGAATGAAAAATAATAATATGAAGCGTTTATTTTTTACTTTGATGGCTTTGTCCGCTATTGCTTTGTCCTATGCGGCGAAGCCGAAATATGTGTTTGTGTTTGTGGGTGACGGTATGGGTATGGGGCATGTCATGGCGGCGGAAACCTACAACCGCACGGTGCTTGGCAATGATGAGAATATTCTGATGATGCGTTTTCCTGTGGCCTCGTTGGCCATGACTTATTCGGCTGATTCTCCTGTCACTGATTCGGCGGCGGCAGGCACGGCTCTTGCTACAGGCTTCAAGACCAAAAACAGCATGGTGGGGATGAGTCCCGACACGGTGGCTGTGGAAAGCGTTTCACATGAGCTTAAAGAGAAATTCGGATATGGTGTGGGTATTGTCACCTCTGTTTGTTACGACGACGCCACTCCGGCCACACATTTTGCCCATCAGGCGAATCGGGGGATGTACGAGGAGATAAATCGTGACGGGGCTTGCAGCGGATTCGACTTTATTGCCGGCGCAAATACATCGGCGCGCAATGATGGGGAGAAAGCCGGGCGGATTTTCGATGAATACCGGAAAAACGGCTATACCGTCATTAACGGACTTGGAAGCCGGAATGAGTTGGAGGCGGGCGATAAAATATTGCTGACTGCCCCCTATGAAGATAAGGCGGCTCAAATAGGCTATACAATCGACAGCATACAGGGCGCGGCCACATTGCCGCAACTGACCCGGCTTTGTCTTGGACACCTGATGAAAGTGTCGCCCGATAAATTCTTCATGATGGTGGAGGCCGGAAATATCGACCATGCAGCGCATGGCAATGACGGCGGAGCTGTGGTAAAGGAAATTCTGAATTTTCAGGAGGCCATACAGGTGGCCTACGATTTTTATCTGAGGCATCCGAAAGAGACATTGATTGTCGTCACCGCCGACCACGATACCGGCGGCATGACTGTCGGTGTTGACAAAGGCCCGTCGCGGCCGGTGCTGAAGAATATTGATTATCAGCGTATTTCGAAAGAGCGTTTTAGCGATGTGTGTGTGGCTGAGGGCGGAAACACTTGGCAGGAAATGAAAAGTTTGCTTTCCGAAAAGTTGGGATTTTGGTCGCATATCCCTGTCGATGAGGTTGAGGAGGCGCGTATGCTTGAATGCTATGGCAGGATGAAAGCAAAGGCCGCCGGTACGCAAAAGACGCTTTATAAGGATTTTAATGAGTTTACGGCTGTGGTGTTTGATATTCTGAACCATAAGACGGGGCTTGGATTCACCACATTCTCCCACACGGGCAATCCCGTGCCGGTCTTTGCCGTTGGCGTGGGGTGCGGGGCTTTCAGTGATCTTAACAATAATATTGAGATACCGCAGAAAATCCGGAAATTGACAGGCTTGGCAGACTGACTGTCTGTAATGAAAATTTAACTTGCTTCGGTTGCGCGATATGACTAACTTTGCAAAATCATATATAGTAGGACATTAATATATAAAACCAAATAGAACATGGATACATTGAAATTTGACAATCGCAATGTGAAAAACACGGTTTCCGACGTTGAAATCGAGTCTTTGCAAGCTAAAGGGGCGGACGCGCTTGAGAAACTTGAAAAAGGTACGGGCGCGGGAAGTGATTTTCTCGGATGGCTCCATTTGCCGGGCGCTGTTTCTGAGAGTCTGATTTCCGATATAGAGAACACTGCCGCTTTGCTGCGCAAGGATTGTGAGTATGTGGTGGCTATCGGTATCGGCGGCAGTTATCTTGGCGCCAAGGCGGTCATCGAGGCTTTGAGCGACTCGTTTGCGGCTTATAAGCCGGCTGAGGGGCCGCGCGTGCTGTTTGCCGGCCAAAACATTGGCGAGGACTATACTTACGAGCTTGTCGATTTGCTGAAAGGCAAGAAATTCGGCATCATTGTAATTTCAAAATCAGGCACTACCACCGAGCCGGCTATCGCTTTCCGTATTTTGAAAGAGATGCTTGAGGCTCAGGAAGGCAAAGAGTTCGCGTCGAAACACATAGTGGCTGTCACCGACGAGCATAAAGGCGCCCTTCGCAAACTTGCCACAGAGGAGGGATATGCTACATACGTGATTGCCGACAACGTTGGCGGACGCTTCTCCGTTCTTACACCGGTCGGCTTGCTTCCGATAGCGGTTGCAGGTTTCGATATCCGCAAGCTCCTTGCCGGCGCGAAAGCTATGGAGGCTTCTACCGCAAAAGCCGACAACTCTAATCTGTCGTTGCTCTATGCAAAAACGCGCAACGCCCTTTATAATTCAGGCAAGAAGATTGAGATTCTTGTTAACTACAATCCTAAGCTCCATTATCTCGGAGAATGGTGGAAGCAGCTTTATGGCGAAAGCGAGGGAAAAGAGCATAAAGGCATTTTTCCGGCGGCTGTCGACAACTCTACCGACCTTCACTCTATGGGACAATGGATTCAAGAGGGCGAGCGTTCGATTTTCGAAACTGTAATTTCTGTCGCTAAGCAGCAGCGTGAGGTGGTCATCCCGTCCGACGACGCCAATCTCGACGGTTTGAACTATATTGCGGGAAAGCGCATCGATGAGGTCAACAAAATGGCCGAGCTCGGCACTGTGATAGCGCATACCGACGGCGGTGTGCCTAATATGCACATCACTCTTCCGGAATTGTCGGAATATTGTCTTGGCGAGATAATCTATTTCTTCGAGAAGGCTTGTGGAATAAGCGGATACATACTTGGTGTAAATCCTTTCAATCAGCCGGGTGTGGAGGCGTACAAGAAGAATATGTTTGCTCTTCTCAACAAACCGGGCTATGAGGAGGAAAGCAAGGCTATCCAAGCGCGGTTGAAATAGAACATATAGCCTGCTCCGGAACCAATGCAGAGTTTAATGGAAACTCCAAAGCGCAACTAATGCAAGCGAAGCCTGCGGCAAAGCAGCTTAGGGGGATGCCACTGTGAGATTTAATACAGAGCCTCGTAGAGGCTGCACAGCTATAACCCCACGCAAGCGAAGCGCAGCTTGGGGTAGATGTGACTATGAAATCCGGCCTCGTAGAGGTCGCACTTGAAACGACTGTGTGTGAGTGCGGCCTCTATGCGGCCGGTACTTTTGTGCGGCCTCCCGTGTCAAGGCAATGGATCACAGACCCGAAAGGGTACGATACGATGGTGCCGTGGTTTGATGATTTAAGCTGTCATCATTATTATTAAATTGTGTTAATATATGGTTTTTTGATGTCGGTTATGTTGCAAAACTATGTTTTACAACATATTTTGGGATTAAAATTAACATATCAATATGTTAAAATTTAACCCTTATCCTGCGTATTGGTTTAAAATTGTAACAAGGTTGGTTTAAGTGTGGTAACATATTTGATTTCAGCATTATATGTACTTATAGCACTTTTCTGTCCGGTTAAATGAAGTAAAAAAGCAGTATTCGGAATTATTAGTTTAAAAAGGACGGGTAAATAATTTAAATGCTGATAAATATAGCTTTCCGCAAGCAAAAAGTTAATGTTTTCGATAAATTTGCAACTTATTGCCACTATAAAGTAATTTTGCCACCCAAATAGATAAAAGCGGATTATTAATTTAATTTTTTAAGATGAAAAAGATTGTTTTGTGTTTGCTTGCAACCTGTTTCATTTCTTTAAATGCGTTGGCAGAACGCGAAATAAAAGGGCAGGTTGTGTATGAGGCTGACGGCGAGCCGCTGATTGGCGCCACCGTTTTGCCTGTAGGGGGGGGTAACGGAAGTGCCACCGACTTCGATGGCAATTTCGCTATTGTGCTTCCCGACAATGTTAAGCAGGTTACTGTTTCTTACATCGGAATGGAGCCTCAGACTCTCGATGCTGTTGATGGCATGGTAGTCAAGATGAAAGACGCGGCCAATGAGCTTGACGAGGTGGTCGTTACAGCTTTCGGCATGAAGCGCGAGCGCAAAGCTCTTGGTTATGCTGTTCAGGACTTGAAATCAGAGGATTTGAACACAAAGGGGACTACTGACCTTGCGAATGCCATTCAAGGTAAGGTTTCCGGTGTCGACATCCGTCCTTCTTCAGGTATGCCGGGCGCATCTACCAACATCGTAATACGCGGCGCGCGCTCTTTTGAGCAGACCAACCAGCCGCTGTATGTGATTGACGGTATGCCGGTCAGCACCGAGTCCGATTTCCGCAACTACAGCAACGATGCCACATCGGGTACTACCTATTCGCAGCGTTCCATTGATATTAATCCGGAGGATATCGAGTCTATCAATATATTGAAAGGACAGGCGGCTTCCGCTCTTTACGGTATCCGCGCTTCCAACGGCGTGATTCTCATCACCACCAAACGCGGCTCCGGCGAAGTGGGCAAGCCTCGCGTGACGCTCACCACGAGCTTCAGCGCCGACCTTGTTTCGCGTCCTTTCGAGCGCCAGACCACCTACGCGCAGGGTTCGGGCGGCTCATACAGCCCCTCCAACTCCGCTACTTGGGGTCCGAAAATCAGCGAGCTGCCCAATGACCCTAATTACGGCGGCAACGGCAACGGACACGATGGAATGTACTATAACCCGACATACGCCAGCGCTGGATATGGCGACGGCACGGGATGGGTACGTCCTACGATACACGACAACGTAAGCGATTTCTTCAATACCGGCTTCAC
>CALUMI010000041.1 GCA_944321725.1 uncultured Muribaculaceae bacterium | reverse complement strand
GTGGTCGATTGCGGCGGTCTTGAAAACCGTTGAGGGTAACACCTCCGGGGGTTCGAATCCCTCTCTCTCCGCAATAAGCATTGAAAATCAATGTCTTACAAAATAAGCACCCGATTTTACATTAAGAATGTGTAAAGCCGGGTGTTTTTTGTTATTCGGCAGTGCTATAATCCTCCAAGCAAATCTGAGACGGGGTATGGAATACATACATAATCTGCATCGACATCACTTTTTGCCGAATTTCCCCATAATGCAATGCCAAAATCCACATTCGCGCCTCTTGCGCACAAACTGTTGTAAGCGGTATCGCCGACATAAAGCGCTTCTCTTTCGCTAATTCCGGACAAGGACAGGTGCGTAATCAAAGGTCTGTATTTACTCATGGCTTTTTTCGTTATCAATTTGTTTTGTCACAATCCGCTTTGCGCTTGTGTGTGGGTTATGTTTTGCATGATAGTCTTAGCTTGAAATAAATCATGTCTTTAAGTGTTTTGCCATCCTCGATTATTGGATGATCGTAATTGTCGACAAAGAAATTTTTTATTGTGTGGGAATACTCAAAACCGCAATTTTTGTAGAAAGAAACGGTTTGATTGCTGTCGCCTGTGCCTGCTATGAGTGTGTGGAAGTTGTCTTTATAACGCTCGCGCAGGCAGGCTATCATTTTTCTCCCGTATCCTTTGCGTTGAAAGCGCGGCTCTACCGCTAAATTCTTCAATTCCAATATCCCGTTTCCTTCGTTTGTGACGACGGCTGTCGACAGTGTAGCTCCGTTGGCGTCCTCCATTACCAACATTTCGCCCCGTTCCAAATATTTGTCTATCATGTTTTCTTGCTCGTCGCCGATGAGGAGGAGAGGCAGATAGCGTTTCTTGTTTTTAATGACTGATATTATTCGTGTCTGGCCGGATTTCGTGTAGGATTCCGGCCACGCCTGTGGTATGAGGCATTTGGTAGTCGATGTGTCTTTTGTCATTTGTCTTTTTGCCGATAATGAAACGTAATGTTACAGGATTTGTTTCCGAGAAGTTGAGTGTAAAGATATGAAAAAGGGGCAACCAAAACACTGTTTGATTGCCTCTTTTTCTGTTTTAGAAATAAATTCCGGTCGCTGTTTTTATCTCACAATCACTTTCTCTACTTCCTCATTTGCTTTTACAAAATAAATGCCTGAGGTGCTGATTTCGATGACTGCCTTGTCTTCCGTAATTTTCTCTTGGCGCATAATCCTTCCGTCAAGCGAAATTATGGAGATGTTTTTGTCTTTTGCTCCCTCGATTACGATGGACTGTTTTACGGAATAAATTTTTAATCCGGTTTCAACGCCGTTTATTCCGCCATCGCCGACTGTCAGGGTCACGCTGTTGGAGTATCCGGACTCTCCTTTGTCGTAAATGGCTGTCACTTTGTAGATGTAGTTGCCGTTTTCCAGATTTTCGTCTACATAGGTCAAGTCGCCTACCGGCTCCTGATTGATTCTTTCGCCGTTGCGATAAATGTTGTATCCCAAAAGCTCCAAAGCCTCTCCTCCGGCATTTTCCGGGTCGCTCCAAGTCAGTGTCACGGTGTTGCCTGATACCGTGCCTTGCAAGTCTGTCACGCCTGGATATGCCGAGCCGTCGATTGTGATGTTGTCAATCAGCAGGTTGTAGCCATAATCGGCAATACCTTTGAACCCGATTCTTATTCTCGACGCGGATAAATAGTCAGCCAAGCTCAACCGGTAGTTTGTCCATCCGTTATTGTTGTCGGAGCGTACAATTTCCTCTCCTAAATTCTCAAACTCGGCATCATCGGCCGATACCATCACTTGCAGCCTGTCTTGGCGTGTGTCGGTCGCGTCGGATTTATAATGGTAGAACCAGAAGCTGAGCTCGGGGCTAACGACTGTGCTTACGTTGATTTGCGGAGAAACCAGTATAGCCTCGTCGCCTGAAGGGATGTTGTATGAGCTGAATTGTGCCATTCCGCTGTCGCCGTCTTGGGAGATTGCGACCGGAGTCTCTGATTCTGCAACTATTCTCCAGTCAAACCCTACGCTTGTGAGTCCGGAAACAGTCCACGGACTTGTGAAAGTGGTTGTTCCCGCAAACGACTCATTGAACGGGAGCTGATACGGGTTGCCGAACACAATGCCGTTTGAGTTGGTTCCTTCTCCGGAGCCGGCATCGCTGCGGGCACGTACAGTGTAGTAGTAGAAGTTTTGTTTGCTTTGAGAAATAGTTTCATCCGTGTAAGTCAGACCTTTGACCTGACTGTTCAATACCTCGCCATCGCTGCGTGTTACGCTGTAAATAAGAGCGTCATAGTCGATGTATCCGTCGTTGGCGCCTCTTGTTGGCGGTTCCCATGTCAGCACTCCGTTGCCGTCGACATTGGTCAGGTAGAGGTTCTGAACTACATCGGGTATGTCGATTCCGACATATACTGACACTTCTGCCGGATATCCTGTGCCGTTGGAATTCGAAGGAACCACTTTATATGTGTTGATGGCTGACTCTATCGGCGTCGCGTCGGTCCATTCGTATGCCTGTCCCTTATTTACGGGTGTGATAGTTTCAGCCGCTACCGTAGAGCCGTTTTTGAATATCTCGATTTTTGTGATTTCGTCAAGCTCGCCGTCGCTTCCTGTCTTTTCAGGAGCTTTAAACGATATTGTGGCCTTTACCTCGCCATTGGCTCCGGCAACCGCTTTCAAATCGCTTACTGCGCCCGGAGTGGCTATGCCTGAGATGATGTCGATAGAGATTTGTGTCAGATATATTCTGTTCATTTCGGCATCGCTGTAGCATTGGAAACCAAGATGATAGTTGCCGTCTTCCTGCACGGTGAAAGTTCCGTCGTAGACTGTTTCCGTCTGGCTGCTCAAATTAGGCAAATCTTTCACTATTATGGTGTGGGTGGCCGGATCGGTGGATGTGCCGATTGTGGCTTTCAGATTCTCGGGATAGTTGGAGCTTTCCACCCACGCTTTGAATTTCACTTGGTAAACGATGCCGGCTTTCATGGCGATAGGCGGTGATATAAGCCAATCGTCGGCGGGCACATAGTCGTATGCGTAACATGCTTTTCCGTCGAGATACCCCCAAGTCATCGGTCCTGTTGCCTCATTGACATTCACCACCGTCCATAAGTCGTATGCGGCGTGATTTGGGAAATCTTCGGAGTAGGGCACTTGGCTGACATTGCCGAGCGAGATTTCATCGGACAGCACAGAGTCGCCCGCACCGCCTGCCGACGAAGGAGTCAGCCGATACCGGTACATTCCTACTGTCGGTATGCTTGTATCGATAAATTCTCCGGTTTCAGTTTGGTAATTTGTAGCCACTGTCACCTCATCAGGAAGCCGGACGATAGTGTAGGTAATGGACGATGCGTCCAAGTATCCGCCATGATAGCCTTTTGTCGGAACTGTCCAAGTGAGCCGTCCATAGCCCTCTTCCGTTTTTTCGATTTTCAAGTCGTTTATAGTTGCCGGAACATCTTGTCCTGCCCAAAACTCAATTACTGATTTCACGCCTTTTCCGGCATCGGAGGAGGCAACGGCTGAAACCATATATGACGCCTGCTCGAATGCAATGTTTTCTGACTCGTATGCCTCACCGGCATTGACGGTGGCGGTAATCACTTTTTCAGAATACACGTCGTCGATTATTACGTCGCGGTCGCCCTCGTCTTTCCAAACCAACTTAATGGTTATGTCCAGCGGACCGCTGATTGGATTACCGTCGACAGAGGTTGAGGGTGCTGTAAAACTTATTGTGCCGCTTAACGCTCCGGGCTGAATGTTGGCTTGCAGGCTCTGTACTTTTGCCGGAGCCTCGTCAAGAGCCAACGGTGAGTAGCTGAACAGGCCGGTGATGTTCTCGTTGTTAGGAAAGTCGGACAGCTTTGTGGCTTTTGCCGTTTTCAAATCCACTTTATATAAAGCGGAATTGTTGTTTATTGTATCGTAGGATGCCCAATAGAAGTTGTCTTTGTTGTCGATTGTGGAACTTTGCAAAGAGCTTACACGTCCCACAGTTGTGTCGCCGACACGCTGCAGATTTGCGGTTTCTTTGTCTACTTTATAGAGAATGCCGTCGGAGCTGATGCCGTAAAGTTGTCCTTTGACATCGGACGACAGCAACAGTATGTTGGCCAAAATCCCGTCTTCGAGAGTTTCGCCGACAAACTCGCATTCTCCTTTGTCAAAATCGTAGCGGTACAATAATGAGAATTTGCCGGAGCTGTCATAGTCATAAACCACGCCATAGCCTTTTTCTGTTATCGGGTCGTAGGCCAAATCGTTGGGGACATAGCGTACTCCTCCCAAATAGAAACTGTAGAGATATTCCCATGTGTAGGCGTCGTATACGTCCAAGTAATACACCGGCAAGGCAAGCATTACTGTGAAGGCGTAGTATTTGCCATCAGCCATCACACCGGAATAGGTTGTAAGTCCCGGTATGGCTTTTTCGCGCCTTATTTGGTCGATGGTGGTGCCGTCGGCAGGAAATGAATAGATTCCCAAGTCGTAGTAGTCGCCCCATTCCACATTGTCGATGTCCATCAGACTTCCATAAAGCCTGTTGGCATCGTCGGCTGTGGTGGCGAAAAACGATGTTGTGGAGCGTTTGATGTCGAGATTGCCGCTCTTTATCATTTTCTCGGACAGGGAAAATGGCGATTTCTCAGAAACCGACGGGGCAGCGGGCTGCTCATCTTTCAGGCGGTCTACTTTTTTAAACACGACCTTGTCGTGCGATATCGCTTCCGCTCCCATTGGAGCAGACAGGAAAGCGATGCTCAGCAGAGCGAATAAAATGGTTTTTACACTTTTCATTGTCTTGTTATTATGGTTTGCATTTGGTTAAAGCATGATTTTGATTACGTCAGCCGACATTCTTACAAAATAGATTCCGGCAGGCAGATGCCGCAACGAAAGACAGGTGTCTTCGGTGATGTTTTTGCTCATCACTTCCATTCCGGCTGTGTTGTAAATGGTCAGACAGGCAGGTTTGCCGTTGCCCGGACATACATGAAGCTCTTTTCCGGATGCCCATATTCGTGGGGCGGCGGTCAGTTGGTGTATGGCTGCATTGCCTGTTGTCGTCACTTTTATTTCATTGGATGTGTCGGAATCGATGTCGCCATTGTTGGAGCCGACTGTATAATAGTATGTCGTTCCCGGCTGCAATCCCGTGACATTGCATGATGTGGTGTTACCTACATCCTGTTTGTCCCAACCGGGCAGGTAAATGTGATTGACGCTGCCTCCATAGCCTATTTTCACATCATCGATGGCAATGCTTCCTCCGCTTGCTTTGGAGAACAGCAGGCGTATGGCGTAGATGCCTTGCAGCAGGTCGGCATCGACGGTTATTATTTTTCCCTCAGTCGATGAAAATTCGTTGATGCTCGACAGTACGTCCCATTTTTTGCCATTGTAGCCCAGCACCGACAGCGCGCTTCCCGACATATCGCCGCGTGAACGCATCCAAAATTCCAGAGTGTTGATTTCCGAATTGAATACGGGCGACTGCAAGTATCCGTTGTCGGTGTTGATTGAAAGTGATGGAGCCTCCGTTCCATAGTAGCCTGTCATGCTCATTGTTGATGAGCTTGTCGTGGTCCAGCCTTCCGGCATGGCTTCGATGCCGTCTGTAAAATCCACAACGACATAGTCGGTTGGCTTGGTCCTCTCTTTTGTGTAAACCGACAGGCTGTAGGACTTGGCTTCCGATAGTGCCGACCATTTCGCCGTGAAAGAGTTGTCTGTCACTGCGTCTGCCGGGAGTGCCGTCGGTGCCAGCATGTCGAATGTCGGATCCAATGTCCGGACAGCTATTTCGTTGGAATTGCCGGTTTCGCTGTATTTGTCGGTGGCGCGTACACGGTAGTAATAGTCTTTTCCGGCTTCAAGATCTGTCACGGTAAACGATGTCACGTTGCCGGTGGCAAGCGATTGGTAGCCGTCGGCATATATTATGGCGCCTTCCTCGCGGCTGTATACGTCGAGATTATATCCTGTGGCATTTTCTACGGCTGTCCAATGCGCCGTAAATGAAGTCTTTGTGATGTCGGTCGCCTCATTGGCCACAGGCGGAGTCTGCAATGTTTCTCCTCCCATAAATCTGAAATGTATTTTTCCTTCGGTTTCAGTTATATCGGTAATGTCTTTTCCGAAGGCCAATCCTGCCCATGTCCTCATGCTCGGTTGGGTGTCGTCTGTTATGGATGTTTTGCCGGTTGAGCCCGGAAATGGGTCGCCGTCCATTGTTTCGTAGGAGCGAAGTCCGTCGGCCTCCTCAATGTCGACATATTGGTGGTTGGGATCGTTGTTTACCGCGTTTTCAGCCCATATAGCCGCATTGTAGTCGATATGCCATACGAGCATACCGTGCCCCGGCACATATTGGTCCCAACCGGATTGCTGCCTGTTCTCCAATAGGAAATATTCTTCTTCCCTGTTGGTTTTTATGATGTAGCCATCGCCGTTTTCCAATGTGTCGAGTATGATGTTTGCAGGCTTTGACAGCTCTTTCGGTTGCATCCAGCCAAGACTGTAACGCTCGAATACTGTCATATACGGTGGCGTGTTGCCATTGTTGTTGTAGGAGCCGTAGTCCATCAGGCACCATTCTCCGGGAGTGAATGCGCCTGCCACGTATCGTGTGGAATAGATGTCGGGCAGACCGAGCACATGTCCGAACTCGTGGGCAAACGTTCCTATGCCGTTCATTTGTTTTGTGGCGAAATTCACCTCGTTGGAGCAGGCATATCTTCCGAGCCTTACGCCGTCGAGAACAACATTCTCTTCCTCCACATTGTAGGAGTGCGGCCAAATGCGTTTTTCCTGATTGCTGTCGCTTTCGCCGTAGCCTGCGTAGAACACATATATGTTGTCGACCATGCCGTCGTTGTCCGTGTCGTATTCGGAGAAATCTATTTCATTGTCGAGGGTCCGGCACGCTTCTATCACCATTTCTCCCGGCGCGATGTCGTCGCCTGTTGCTATGCTGTTGTCACCATAATGCTCGTAGCCGTAAGCGAGAGTTGCGGGGCCGTAAACGTCAAATTCCGGTTGGAACATATTTCGGGAGTTTTCCATGTAATAATCCCGGCAACTGCCAAGCGCACCGTTTTCGCTGTATCCCTCTTCGTTTAATAGGCGGGTGAAATCTGCTTTAGGATTTTCGGACTCGAATTTCTCATTTCTGAAATTTACCAATATCACCAACGCTTTTGGGCTGCCTGTGGTTGGAAAATGTGTTTCTTGCGAAGATGCGGCTTGTGCCTGTTTCCTTTTTTGTGCAGCCTGCTTCAGTAATATGGAGTATTGTTTTTCTTTGTCGATTGAGTTCAGGAAACTAAGTTCTTCCGTGCCGCGAAGATTGGCATTGTTGGCTCTTATTTTCGACAGTTCCAAATTTTCGTTTTCTAAATAATAATAAAATCCGTCGGACGATTTTGCTATTGTGTATCCGTCTTCTGTGGTTGTGAAGTGGAAATGCTCGTCGCCTCTTTGGCGGACTGCCAGCTTGCTGCCGTCCGGCTGCTCTACGGTTATGGGCCATGGCGCGGCCGGATTGGCCTGAAGTAGAAAAGGAAAAACCGCGCACGCCACGATTTTCCCCAACTTAGATGCTTTTATGTGCCACATGTTGTGTATATTTTTGATAACGATTACAAATATACGAAATATGACTTATTGTAAAAAATAATTATATAATAAAAATGAAAAATTAACTTTAGTTGATTGCTGTATTTTGATTGTTTGGCTATTTTTATCGTATAAGACGGGCAGTGAATTTTAGATTGTTAAATTTGATTTTGTCTATGGAGGGTGTGTTACTCGTAATTAAGTGTAAATTGTTGGGGTTGCTTGTTAAATTTTGCAATAATAGGTTTGCGGTATTCAGTTTGGTTGAATAATTATGCTGTCGGTGTGATTCGAGCGCTTGTCCGGGCATACAAGTTTGTGCTTTCCTTTTTAGTGAACAAAAAGGCTGCCCTCGTTTTAGTTTTGGGCAGCCCTATTATTGCTTGTCAATGGATTTTATCTAAACCCGTTGGTGATGATTATGGAATCACTACTTTTCTTACTTTCGCTCCGACCTTTTCAATGAAAATGCCGTGTTCGGGTCTGTTGATTCTGATGCCTTGCAGGTTATAATATTCCGGTTCGGCATTTTTGTCGGAATAGATGTAATCTACACCGGAAAGGTCGACAAATCCGTTGACGTTATATACCCCGTTGTTTCTAATCCTTACGTTGTCGGCAGTTTGTGCGCCTGCTCCGTTGTTGAATATCACGTTGAGCTGTTCGTAATCGAGGTCGGTTTCAAAGGAGTATACATAATAGCCTGTTTCCTCGTTGTATACCATCGGTTGACCCGGCCATCCGCCAATTATTTCCTCATCGGCATCGCTGTAGATGTAGGCGTTGACCGCGCTCCAATTTGATATGGAATTGTCGAAATAGAATGTCACTGTGGTTTTTGACAGCGCTGCTACTTTAGTGAAAGTCGCCTCACCTGTCTTTGTGCCGGTTTCGCCTGTCGCGCTCCAACTTACAGTAACTGATTCGCCGTTCTGCATGTCTTCTCCCAAAACGAAAGTGGCTGTTTCTGTGAACGGCACTTGTTCGCTGTCGCCTATCTTATACCATGCGGACTCTGTATTGTTGTTGGCTGTCAGCGTGACTTCTACTGTGCCTATAAACTCGCCTCCGTTGGGCGAAACTCTTACGCCCGGCTCCGGAGTGTCGGTCACGTCGAACAACTGCGTGTAGCCTGAGCCGCCATCCCATTCATAGTAGCTGTCTTCTGTCACGCCGGTGATGTCGTCTGTCTGTGCGCTGCCGTTGTTGAAGATGAAGTTCGCGCTTTCACCGTCGGCAAAAGTGAAGTAGTAGAATTCTCGTCCGTCGATTTCTTTCGATTCGGTGAGCTGTTTGCCCGGCCAAGCTCCGTTGGCCTCTACACTTCTCCCTGAGTCGTCGACATACCATGCGTAGAAATTGGGAGCCTGCGGTCCTGTCACATAAATAGTGATTGTGGCGTTGGGGTCTACTTTCTTGTATGTGGCGTTGCCCGTATATTCTGTGCCTTCTGCGTCGGATGCTCCCCATCTCACCTCTATGCGGTCGCCATACTGCATGTCGCTGCCTATGGTGAAACTTTCGGTGTTGCCGGGAGTTAACGCTTTGCGGGCTGCGTCGCCTACTTCTATCCACCCTGAAGCTGACGATTCGTTCAAAGTGGCTTCGATTGTCAATGTTTCACTCTTGAAACTGCCTCCGGCCGGAGAAAGAGTTACTTCCGGATTAGAAATGACATCTTCCGGCCCATACCAAAAATCTGCGCCGGGATCGGTAAATGAAGGCTGACCGCCTTTTGCAACCGGAGTGGTTGTGTAGATGAATTGCCCATCTTCGCCGACTTTGCCGCCATTCCAATCCTTGACAATGACACGGAGTTGTCCCTGTGTTTTGGGAGCGCTTACCGTTATAGAGCCATTCGAGGGAGAGTATTTCTGTCCTGTTACAATATCGACATAGTTGCCGGCAGGTACATCATCAAATGTTGCGCCGCCGTTGATTGCCACAAGAGCGTAGCTGTCTTTATACGCGCGTTTGAACGCCCAACCGCCATTAGCCGTGCAGCCGTCGAAGGTATATTGCCCTTTGCGTAATGCCGGTACTGCCGCACGAATCTTGTTAAGCCGCTGTATGTGCTGGGCGAGGTCGCCGTTGAGTGTAGTGGCTACATTGCCTGACGCGGTGTATTCGCCGAAATCGGTGGCTGTGACCTCTCCTTTGACGTATTCTCCAAAGTATGCGCGTCCGGTTTGTGAGAGCGGACCGTTTGCGCCGTTGTCGATTTTGGCGCCTTTCATGAACTCAACTTCCGAGCCGTAGTAGATGCACGGTATTCCGCGGAATGTGAACATTAGCGAAAGGTTCTCCGCCCATTGGCTTGTACCGCCGGTGAAACGGACCCCGTCGTTGGGCTGTGGCCCGTAGTCGTGGGAATCGACATATACGAGGTTGAACGAGGCGTCGTTGTAGAGTTGGTCGCCCGATTTGGCGATATTCACTGCCGCGCCAGCGTTGTTGAAGTTATAGTGCATCGGGAAGTCAATGATGTTGAATCCTGATGCCTGCGAATAGTCAGGCTCATGCCATGCGCCATTTTTCATGAAAACGTTGTCGGAGGTTGGCATTTCGTTAGGCTCCTGAAGGCAAAGCTTCATGTTGCCTTCAGGCTCGCAACCTTCCATAAGCACTTGATTGTCCCACCATGTTGGGTCGGTGTTCCATGCGTCGAGCAGATTTTGCGGTGATTTCCAAGTATAGAAATAGCTTGACAGGTTGGCCTGCCCGCGATAAGTCACCTCGCTGAAGCGGGCGCAGCATTCACCGAACATGTAGAACGGACAGCCGTTAAGACGCTTGTCTTTATTGGCTTCAGCAATGGCAAGAAACTGCGGGATGAACGACTTGTTGAACGTAAGGCGTGATATGTGGCCGGTAGTGTCGATACGGAAACCGTCGACACCCATTTCAATAAATTTGCCGTAGCATTCTACCAAATAGTCGCTCACAGCCTGATTCTCAGTGTTCAAATCAACACAGTCGCCGGCAATCTGTCCCCACCAACGGGATGGGTCGTCCCAATTCCAGCTTGTCCCGATGTGGTGCCAATAGTTGTGGTTGTCGAGATTTTGTCCGTTTGTATTCTTCAACCATTGCAGGCGGCGTTGGTATTGCATACCCGGCTCGACTGTGGGATAATCGGCTCCTAATTTTGAATAGTCGGGAATAAGTGCGCTTTCGGCAGTGGCCTGATTCTGGATTTTAGGGTCGCGGTCGAACAATTTGCATAGATGGCTCTCTCCAAAGTTGCCGGTGTGGTTGAGTACAATGTCGAGAATGATTTTCATTCCTTTGGCATGTGCCGCGTCGATGAGGCTTTGGAAAGTCACATCCTCGTCGGAACCTTGTGCCACATGGCTTTCATAGCGCAAATCAACTTTCGACAAGTCCATGGCATGATAGCCGTGATAGTCGTAGCCGGAGCCGTTTTGAACCACCGGCGTAATCCAAATGGCAGTAAATCCCAAGGCTTTTATGTAGTCGAGCTTTTCAATCAATCCCTTGAAGTCGCCACGCCAACATGGATCTTTAGTGGAGATTTGGGATTGTTGGTTGTCCCAACAAAGCACATTGTTTTTCGGGTCGCCGTCATAAAAGCGGGTAGTCATTACAAAATAGACTGTTTCGTCACGAAAATCTTCACGATCTCCGACAAATGTCGCGCCTTTCAGAGAAAAGGACACAGATGTGAACAACATCAACAGTGCGGACAGAATTTTTGTCCTCAATGAAAATTTAAGTCTCATAGGTTTAAATTTTATGTTAGTAAAGTATGGTATGTCATTTTAAGATGTCGAAAGCCGTGTTCTTAAAAGCAACAACAGTACGGCAGGCATTAAAACGATATCTGTCAACAAATATAAATATGTTTTCTTGAGTAAAAAAATTTTTTTGAAAATTTTGTTATTTTTTTGCTGCCTCACAACTCTGCAACCGTAAGTTGTCGATAATCAGGTATCTCTTGTGGATAAAAAAGTCGGCGGCACAGCAAATCCTGTGCCGCCGACTTTTTTTGCTTTATGGTCAAACTCTCCGCTTATTCACGGCTTGAGCCGAAGAAGCGGAGCAGGTAAAGGAACAGGTTGATGAAATCAAGATAGAGGCTCAACGCTCCGAATGTCGCGATTTTGCCTGTGTTTACACCGCCGTCGTAGGCAATCATTGTCTTGATTTTTTGAGTGTCCCACGCTGTCAGTCCGATGAATATCGCCACTCCGGCAAAACTGATTATCCAATCGAGAGTGCTGTTTGCCAAAAATATGTTGACAATGGTGCAGATAATCAGCCCGAACAATGCCATGACCATTATCGAGCCGAAGCGCGACAAGTCGTTTTTAGTGAAATATCCGTAAACGGTCATTGCTCCGAAAACTCCTGCCGTGATAAAGAATGTCTGGGCCAGCGAACCCCACGAGAATGCGTAGAACAGTGTGGAGAACACTATGCCGTTAAGAATGGCATACACATAAAATAATAAAGAGGCTGTAGCCGCGCTTATTTTATGCATTGCTCCTGTCATTGCTATCACTACTCCGAACTCCGCAATAATCAAGCCCCAAAAGAAAAGGCGGCTTGTCGCCATTAGTTGTACCAACGAGCCCTCTGCGGCTACAAGAAACGCCGTAAGGCCTGTCACAACCAATGCAAGGCACATCCTTAAATAAACTCCGCGCATCACTTTTGAGATGCTTTGGGCCATTACTGCTGTCGGTTGGTTATAACCGAATTGATTGAAATTGTCCATTTTTATTTAATTAAGTTCATAATTTGCCGGAAATATTCCGTAGCAAAGATATGACAAACTTTATGCCAAAGCCATTGCCTGTAGTTAATTATTATTAATCAGGCTGTTTACATGCGCTCGGGCACATCTATACCGAGCAGCCACATGGCGCGTTTTACGGTCTCGCCGACTGTTCTCGACAGCGACAGCCTGAATGCCCGCACGTCGGGGTTTTCTTCCTTGAGTATGGAATAGTCGTGATAGAACTGATTGTACTCTTTCACCAAATCGTAAGTGTAGTTGGCGATTAATGCCGGGCTGTAAGTTTTTCCGGCCTCCTCGACAATCGCCGGGAAATCTGCAAGCCGTTGAATCAGCGACGTTTCTTTTTCATTCGGTGTGACGTTGCCGTTGTCGAATGATTCGCTGATATTGTCAGAAGCGGCCTTGCGAAGCACGGACCGGATACGCGCGTAGGTGTATTGTATGAACGGCCCGGTGTTGCCGTTGAAGTCGATTGACTCTTTCGGGTTGAATGTCATGTTTTTGCGAGGGTCGACTTTCAGTATGAAGTATTTCAACGCGCCGAGTCCGATTATGGTGGAAATCTTCTCGGTTTCCTCCTTTGTGCAGCCGTCAAGTTTGCCGAGCTGCATGGATGTTTCTTTGGCCGTATTTACCATTTCGTCCATAAGGTCGTCGGCATCGACAACAGTGCCTTCGCGCGATTTCATTTTTCCTTCGGGCAGTTCAACCATCCCGTATGAGAAATGCACCAAATCTTTGCCCCATTTGAACCCTAATTTGTCGAGCAATAGTGCGAGTACCTGAAAGTGGTAGTTCTGCTCGTTGCCCACGACATATATCATCTTGTCTATCGGGTAATCCTGATAGCGCAGTTTGGCTGTACCGATGTCCTGCGTCATGTAGACGGAAGTGCCGTCGCTCCGCAAAAGCAATTTGTGGTCAAGTCCGTCGGCTGTCAGGTCGGCCCATACGGAATTGTCGTCTTTGCGGTACATGATTCCTTTTTCCAATCCTTCAAGCACTTTCTCTTTCCCTTCGAGATAAGTTTCGCTCTCATAGTAGATTTTGTCGAAATCCACTCCAAGCCGCTTGTAGGTTTCGTCAAAACCGGCATATACCCAAGAGTTCATGGTGCGCCATAGCGAGCGTACCTGCTCGTCGCCGGCCTCCCATTTTCTTAGCATCTCGCGGGCTTCCTGCATCAGCGGAGAAGCTGTCTCAGCCTCCTCTTTTGTCATGCCTTTGGCTTCCAACTCTTTGACTTCGGCTTTATAGTGCTTGTCGAATTCCACATAGAAATCGCCTATTAAGTGGTCGCCTTTTTTTCCGGACGATTCCGGTGTCACGCCGTTGCCCCATTTCAGCCACGCAAGCATTGATTTGCAGATATGGATGCCGCGGTCGTTGACAATGTTGGTCTTTACCACCTTATAGCCGTTGGCCGACATTATGCGCGAGAGGCTGAAGCCGAGCAGGTTGTTGCGTACATGTCCGAGATGCAGCGGCTTGTTGGTGTTGGGCGATGAATATTCTATCATAACCAATTTGCTGTCGGGGGTGGCTTGCTTGAAACCGTAGTTGTCGGTGTTCTCAATATGCTTCAGCACTCCGAGCCAGAATTTTGGCTCGATTGTTATGTTGAGAAAACCTTTTATCACATTGAATGATTTTACCGCCTCGCACCGTGAGGCAAGGTATTCGCCTATTTCTTGCGCGGTGGCCTCCGGCGATTTTTTTGACGCTTTCAAAAAGGGGAAAACCACGATGGTGAGATTGCCCTCAAACTCTTTTTTTGTGGTTTGGGGTGTGATGCTTTCCGCCTTGATGTCGAGCCCGTAAAGCGATTTCAGGGCTTCGGCGGTTGCTTGGGAAATAATGTTGTCTATTGACATTTCTGTTATGTGTTTCGTTTTTTCAGTCTTATAAAATCGTTAAAACATTGTGGCTTGCAAAGTTACAATCAATTACGGCAAAAGCATCGTGTTTCGGCCAAAATTTGAACATTTTTATATAAGAATTTGTATTTCCTATGGAGGAATATGCTGCCGAGTTGAGAAATAAGATAAACCGGATGAGAAAAGTGATATTTAAATTAATAGGCTGTGGCTTGGCTTCAATGCTGTTTTGTGCTTCGGCTTTTGCTCAAGAAGTGCCGGAAAACGGAGTGTATTCGTATGAGAAAGCGGCTTCTGATTTGAAGTTTTATGATGCGGATAATGCTTGGAATTTGAAAATCCCCGAAGTCGGAGTTGAAGACAACGCCGATGAGCGATTTATTGCGAACAGTTTCAAGGTAGGTTTGTGGCAGAAAATGCGTTCTCCGCGTTTTCTGTTTGACCGCGACCCTTATGCTTATGATTTTTCCGGTATTGCCGAGTTGAGAGCATGGGATACGGGGAGTGTGTCGGCTGTGGCCGGACACTCGACATTGCCCGGCATGTTGGCAATGGAAACGGGCGCGTTGGTCGTGACGCAGAGATTTGGCAATGTCACACTCTCAGGCAGTGTAATGGCGGAAAAATATCGCACGTTTAGGGGGCTGGACACAAATTATGGCATAAGCGGCATGTTGAGCTATCAAATAAACGAGCGGTTCTCTCTCAATTTGTTTGGGCAGTATTACAGAAATTCGTTGTATTATTCTCCGGCTATGCTGCCCTATATCGGCACTTCAAAATACGGTGTGTTTGCCGATATGCAGTTTGGAGAGCGTTTCGGAATGGATTTGGGTGTCAGCCGGGAATATGACGCTTATAGCCGGCGTTGGCAGACAGTGCCTATTGCCGCGCCGTATGTCAAGCTGAACAATGGAGCCAAAATTGGGCTCGATGTCGGGCGGCTTCTCGGTGTGATGATTGATGAGTGGGTGAACGACGGGCGGTACTACAACAGCGGAAATCCTACTATCGGGCCGCCGATTCCTCCGATGCCGCCGGTGAGATAAAAAAGTCCGGGTCACTTCAAATTTCGACCCGGACTTCTCAATCATAAAACAGCGTTTTATTCCTCATACCATTTTGAGTACATCAGATAATTGTGCGCTATTTTTTGGTTCATTTCTTTGCTTTGTGCGGGATCTACCATCTTTTTGAATTTGGCCGGTACGCCCATCCATAATTCATTGGCTCCTATTTTTGTGTTGGGAGCCACTACGCTGCCGGCGGCAACTATCGCACCTTCGCCCACTTCCACTCCGTCGAGCAGCACAGAACCCATTCCAATCAATGCGTAATCGTTGATTTTTGCTCCGTGTATGGTCACATTGTGGCCGATTGAAACATCATTGCCTATTTCGATGGTGGATTTCTGATACAGGGTGTGGAGAACCGAGCCGTCCTGAATGTTGACGCGATTGCCGATTGTGATTGTGTTGACATCGCCGCGCAGCACGGTGTTGAACCATACACTGCATTCGTCGCCCATTGTCACCTCGCCGACAATCGTGGCGTTTTCGGCTATGAAACAGTCTTTTCCTATTTTAGGGGTAAACCCTCTTACCGGTCTTATGAGTGCCATGATTTTATCTTTCTAATTTTTTTGTTTTTTCTTCAAGCCATGCTCTCTGCTCTTCGTCGAGATAAGGAGTCAGACGCTCGCGAACAGTCGCGTGGTAGTTGTCGACCCATTCTATTTCCTCGTCGGAAAGCATGCCGGTGTTGATTAGCCGGCTGTCGTAAGGAAACAGTGTCAGCACTTCGAAATTCATAAAGTCGCCAAATTCGTCGCTGTGCTTGTAGTTGCGCGACAAAACAAGGTTCTCGATACGTATTCCGTATTTTCCCGTGCGATAGATGCCGGGCTCGTCCGACGTTATCATGCCCGGTACAAGTACGGTGGGGTTCTCGTTCAATCGGAAGTTCTGTGGACCCTCATGCACGTTGAGGAAATGTCCTACTCCGTGTCCTGTCCCGTGCCAATAAGTTTTGCACTCTTTCCAAAGGAATTGGCGGGCGAGAATGTCGAGTTGGCTGCCGCGTGTCCCTGTTGGATAGATTGCCGAGCCGAGTGCTATATGGCCTTTCAGGACAAGTGTGTAATCGTGGCGTTCTTCCTCTGTCGGGGTGCCGAGCGCGATGGTGCGGGTTATGTCGGTGGTGCCGTCGGGATATTGGGCTCCGGTGTCGATGAGCAGCAGCCCGTCGTTGGAGAGTGTGGACGCTGATTCTTCGGTAGGCTCATAGTGGACAATGGCGCCATGCTCTTTGTAGCCTGCGATGAGCCCGAAACTTTCGCCGCGGTAGAGCGGGCTTTCCGAGCGGAATTCAACCGCTTTTTTTGCCACGTCGAGTTCTGTAATGTTGCCTGCCGGAACGTTTTTCTCGATCCACATGAATAATTTTATCAGTGCGGCTCCGTCGCGCTCCATGGCTTTCCTTGTTCCCTCTATTTCAACCTCGTTTTTTGCGGCTTTCAACAGCGCTACGGGGGATGCGGCGTAAACGGTAGGGCAGTTGACTATCCAGCGTGCCACTGTGTCGCTTGTTTTATTAGGGTCGAGCAGTATTGTCATTCCTTTTGCTTTTTCAAGGAACTGTTCGAGAGAGTCGTAGGGCGCTACTTTTATGCCGAATTCTTTTAATGCCTCTTTTTCCTTACTTTCCACTTTCCGCTCGTCGATAAACAGCACTTTGTCTTTGTCGGAAACAAAAGCGTAGGAGATTGCTACAGGATTGAAATCCACATCGTCGCAGCGTATGTTGAATGTCCATGCTATTTCATCCAATGCGGAGAGTAGGGTGGCATCTGCGCCTTTGAGCCGGCATTCGTCGAGCAGACGGTTGATTTTGCTGCCGGTGCTTTCTCCGGAGTATTGCTCTTCGTGGATGAATATTTTGCCGAGCGGCAGTTCCGGACGGTCGTGGTAGATTGCCGGAAACGGGTCGAAATCGGCGGCAAAGCGGAAACCGTTTTCTCCGCAGAATGCCTCAAGCCGTCCGGCCTGCACGAGTGAGAACAGTTTGCCATTGACAGCAAGCACGTCGCCTTCTTTCATGTTTTTTGCAAGCCACTCATTTACGGTCAAATCGTTGCCGCCGTCCTCTTTATACATTTTCACACCTGAGTCCTGCAATTCCATTTCCGCTTGCAGAAAATAGCGTGAGTCGGTCCATAGTCCGGCATCGTTGAGGGTAATTACGGCTGTGCCGTTTGAGCCTGTGAATCCTGTGACCCAGTCACGAAGTTTCCAGTGTTTGCTTATGTATTCGCTCTGATGCGGGTCGGTGCCCGGTATGATTGTGGCGTCGACTTTGTATTTGCGCATCATTTCGCGTAGTGCCTCTAAATTTTTTACAGTTTCTTTCATCTTTGTAAAAGTTTGAATTTTATTAGTGCAAACTTACGGAAAACTTTCAAAACATTGTTTTTTCCTACTGTTAAATATTTTTGTGGCCGCTTGTCGGTTTGGCATGTCGGCGTTGATTCGCTTATTGCGTATATGCACGAAAGCCGGACCTTTTTGCCCGGCTTTCGTGATAAATAGATTATCAGTATATCATTCCGCCGGTTGTATTTTCAGGCGGTCGATGGCGAAATATGACGGATTGTTCATTCCGAACGCGCCGCTGTCGCTCGATTCCATAGTCAGGTAAATGTATTTCAACGCTCCTCCGGCATTGAGCTGCTCAAGATTTACCATCTCCCATTCGTAGGGAAGTTTCCAAGCCTCACCACTTCCGCGATAATCAGCGATATAGTGTTCTGCCGTGCCTGTTTCTTCACCATTCTCTGCCACGCCGTGAAAAATCACTTTGCACCAATCTCCTTGCTCAAATTTCTTTGAAAAAGCGGTGCCGTTGGCCATTGCATAGTAGCCATAGGTGGTGTTGTTGACGTAGATTGACACGGCAGTGAACGTTGAGCCGTTGGCAAGCGATATTTTCAGCGACGGATTTTCCGGTGTGTCCATTGTGTTCCAATAAGCAATCACGAACGGTGTGCCTTTTCCGGCCACTCCGCCTCCGCTCATGACGTCGCATTGGTGGTCGAGCCAATTACCGCTGCTGTAGTCGGTTACATCGGATGAGCGGCTGAGGCAAAATCCGCTCCAATATGTCCCGTATTCGGTTACATTCACTTCTCGTGAGAATGTCACGCCCTGACAGTTTATTTCTTTGCTGTCAGGATTAAGGTATTCGTTCCATATCCCGTTTTCGTCGTATCCGGTTTCCACAGACGCGAAATCGGTGGTGATGGAGTTGTCGGGCTCGTTGTCGTCGCACGACATCAATGTCAGCACAGGGATAAGCCCTGCCAATAAAATAGTTTTTTTAATGTTCATTTTAAGTATGTTTTGTTATTTCAATGTTATTTGCTCGGCTGTGACAGGCTCGTTGAGAAATATTGAGGCCATTGGCGCGAATTTCCCGGCTGACTCTGTCGTGAGATATTTGCATGTGCTTGTTTTTGAGCACATGCTGTCGATTTCCGGATGGCGCAGCAGATAGTTTTTCAGACTTTCTGCGATTATAGGGCCTTGCTTTATGATGTTTACGCCATGCGGCATATATTTCTCGATTTTGGGATACAGCAAAGGGTAGTGCGTGCATCCGAGTATCACAGTGTCGATGCCGTCTGATTTCCCGAACAGCTCATCAATGTATTTTTTTACAAAGAAATCGGCTCCGTCGCTTTCGGCTTCTTTGTACTCGACGAGCGGTACCCACATGGGGCAGGCTTGTCCGTAGACACTGTAGCCGTGATACATTTTCTCGATTTCCATCGTGTAGCTTTCGCTTTGTATTGTCCCTTGAGTTCCGAGTATCCCGATTTGGCCGGTGCGGGTCAATTCTCCGAGCTTCTCCACCGTCGGGCGAATTACTCCGAGCACTCTCCTGTCGGGGGCGATTTTCGGCAAATCGTTTTGCTGTATGGTGCGCAATGCTTTTGCGGAGGCTGTGTTGCAGGCGAGAATGACCAATCGGCACCCTTGTCCGAACAGATATTTCACCGCTTGCAGGGTGAAATTGTAGACCACTTCAAACGAGCGGCTTCCATAAGGAGCCCGGGCGTTGTCGCCGAGATACAAATAATCGTATTCCGGCATGAGCTTTTTTATTTCCGATAGGATTGTCAGCCCTCCGTATCCGGAGTCGAACACTCCGATAGGGCATTTTTCTGTTGCTGCCATAAATTATTATTTCGTGCAAAAGTAATGACTATTGGCCGAACGGCAAAGACTTGGCGCGCCTATGTGCGGGGAGTGCGTGTCTGAAAACATATAAGGCAGGAACAACTTCACGTCGTTTCCTGCCTCTTTTACAATTCACTATTACATTAACAACAACTAAACTTTTATAAATCTCTCACATTATCATCGGTTAAGGAATCCGACAATAATGGAAAACACTACTGAATGATTTTGATATTGCAAATGTAATATGAATATTTGTTGTGTGTAGCAAAAAAATATATGTTATGCAACATGTTTCTTGATTAAAATGGCATAAAAATAAAAAAGATTACTTATCTCACGATAAATAACCTCTCTTACCTTAAAATCCAATACCATGAAAAACTGTACAAAAGTATGTCGTTTTATTTGCTTGTGCAAGTGTTATGCCAATAAAATCTTGTAAATTGACAAAATTTAACTTTTGTCGGGTTTTTGAGGCGTTTGGTGTCGCTTTATTGTACAAAAAAGGTATGCCACGCCCGGCATACCTTTTTCGCTTTTTGTATGGAATTAATCTATTTCTTCATCAGCCTCGTAGCCGCCCATCTCACGCAACGCGTTTTTCAGCATCACGTATTGTTGGAACAGGTGGTTGACAGGTATCTCTCCTTGCGTGTAGTCGTGCATCGGGCTCTTGAGGAAGAAACTCAAGAATCGTTGTGTGCCATATCGTCCGGCACGGGCAGCAAGGTCGCTCAACAGAACCAAGTCGAGGCATAGCGGAGCTGCAAGGATAGAGTCGCGGCAAAGGAAGTTGATTTTGATTTGCATCGGGTAGCCCATCCAACCGAAAATGTCTATGTTGTCCCATCCTTCTTTGTTGTCGTTGCGCGGCGGATAGTAGTTGATGCGCACTTTGTGGTAGTAGTTGCTGTAGAGATCCGGTTGGTTTTCCGGTACAAGTATTGATTCCAAAGTAGAAAGTTTGCTGACTTCTTTTGTGTGGAAGTTGGCCGGCTCGTCGAGTACGAGGCCGTCACGGTTTCCGAGAATGTTGGTCGAGAACCAGCCCGACAGTCCAAGACAGCGTGTGCCGATAATCGGCGCGAACCCTGATTTAACCAATGTCTGGCCTGTTTTGAAGTCTTTGCCTGCGATAGGCATTTTTGTCTTTTCAGCGAGCTCCCACATCGCGGGGATGTCTACAGTTGTGTTGGGGGCTCCCATTATGAACGGTGCGCCTTCCGTGAGGGCAGCGTAGGCATAGCACATCGAGGGCGCGATGTGCTCCTTGTCGTCGGCTTTCATCGCTGCTTCCAATGTGGCAAGCGAGCCGTGCACTTTTTCGTCTACAGGCACGTAGATTTCGGTTGATGCCGCCCAAAGCACAACTATGCGTGAGCAGTTGTTGGCTGCCTTGAAGTTGCGTATGTCGGCTCTTATCTGTTCTACCATGTCCCAACGATTCTTGCACTGTTTTACGTTATCGCCGTCAAGACGCTTTGCGTAGTTGTGGTCGAAAGCCGCTTTCATTGGAACGATTTTCACCAATTCGTCTTTGACGGGGTTGATGTCCTTTTCTTTAAGGACTTCGGCGTTGATTGCCGATTCGTATGCGTTTGCCGGATATACGTCCCATGCACCGAATACGATGTCGTTCAGATCAGCCATCGGAACGATTTCGTTGTAGTGCAGATATTTTTTGTTCTCACCTCGTCCTACACGGATTTTGTCGTATTGTGTCATGGAGCCTACAGGTTTTGCCAAACCTTTGCGTATCATAAGCACTCCGGTCATGAATGTCGTTGAAACGGCACCAAGGCCTACGACGAGAACGCCTAATTTGCCTTCTGCTTTTTTTACTTTACAATTTTCCATTTTTCTGCAATTATTTCGTTGTTATCTTTTTGTTACATTTGGCGCGTCAAAAGTACTTCCTTTTTCTATATAACAAAAAAAATAATAATTAAATAACTGTTCTATAAAGGTGAAATGTTAGTAAAAAACACCCATGACAGCTAAAATAGGTTAATTATTATGGGTATTTGTGTTTTATATGTTAATTTAATTAAATAAGGCTTTGTTCTAATTCATTTAAATTGCTGATTATGCAGGGATGCGTGACAGCGTCTTCCTTGTCGGTCCACCCTTTGCCTTTCAGCCACGCAACTTTGCATCCGATGCTTTCTGCCGGAATGATGTCTTTTGTATAGCTGTCGCCCACCACCAGCACTTCCTGCGGTTTTAGGCCGAGAGCTTCTGCTCCGAGCCGGAAGATTTGCGGGTCGGGTTTTCTTACGCCCACGACTGCGCTTTCTATTATTGATTTGAAGTATTTGCGCAAGTCGAAATCATTGAGTACTGTTTCGACATTTCCGTAGAAGTTGCTTACAAGAACCATCGGATACCTGCTGTGAAGGTTCTCCAATGTCGGCCGGGCATCCTCAATCGACTGCCGTGCGCTTTGGTAGCAGTAGAGGGCAATTTCCCGGGCAGTGTTTTCTATGTCGTAATTGTCGGGCAGCAGTTGGCGTTCAGACAGATTGCCGAGCTCGATGCGCATTTTTATCAGCAGCAGGTCGTAAAAATTGTGTTCCGGCAGTATGTGGCGGGTTTTTGCCAATTCACGCTCCGCGTATACATAGCTGTCGCGGAATTGCTCTTTGTCGACAGGGACATGATTAAGCAGGTAGCCTTCCCAAATCACTTCGCTCCAATGGTTGCCATGACTGTCGATTGTGCCGCCATAGTCGAAAATAATGCCTTTAATTTCTTTTAAACGCTCCATTCTCCAATTCTTTAGTCAGTGTTTTGCAAATGTTTTCGTGACGGCGCATCATGTAGACCATCATTGTGTTGAGCACGATTATCTCAAATGCAAAATAGAGCCACGGCATTTGGGATAGTACGGCTATGAACAGGGCGATGGAGCGCAGATTGAACGACAGCCAGTTTGTGTATTTCATCAGCGGCTTGCTTTTTGCGCGGAATGTGTCGCGGAATTCCTGTGATGGCTCTTCACCGCCGAACACTGTTTTGAGTTTGCGCCGCAGTTTTTGCATATTGGGGGTGAGCACTTCCTGATTTGCCGTATAGTTGCGGTAGAAGAAAGCTGTCGCTTTTTTCCAGAAATTGCCTTTCCATGGGATTTG
>CALUMI010000040.1 GCA_944321725.1 uncultured Muribaculaceae bacterium | reverse complement strand
GAGACCGGGAGAGCAGGTCACCGCCCCCTTACAGCGAAGTGGAGACAGACACAGTCCGTCCCCACTTCTTTTTTTGTTTATTGGCGCGTATATCGCTGGTGGAAAGCCTATGTTTTGACCGGACAAGTTATGTTCTGGCGGTGGATTTTCTTGCATGTTTTATCGATCCGGAAACTCAACGAGGCTCTTTTTTGTGGCAGAACTGATTGTTGAAAAACATGCCTTTTATAAAACCTGATTAGGCTTTTATGTATAAATTCCGCACAATTAGATCCTGTCTTTTGACAGGTACCAATAAAAGAAATGGAAACAGCCATGTAGTAAAAGTTCGCTACATGACTGTTTCCATTTTTATATACCGCGTTCACGGATTATGCGTATGGCATTATTCGCATATCAGCTTATTTTGAAAATACGTTAGATTATGATCTCTATAAGTTTTTGAGCGTGGATATGCGTTGTAGAGGATTTTCTGCCTTGAATACGTAGTTTCCGGCTACGAGGATGTCGGCTCCGGCCTCTTTTAGCAGTCGTCCTGTTTCTTCGTTTACGCCTCCATCAACTTCTATCAATGCCTTTGAGCCGCTTTCTACAATCATTTTGCGCAGTTGCCGCACTTTTTTTATCGAGTTCGGTATGAATTTTTGTCCTCCGAATCCGGGATTTACCGACATTATCAGTGCCATGTCAATGTCGCAAATCACGTCTTCCAATACAGCGACAGGCGTTGCCGGGTTCAAAGTGACTCCGGCTTTCATGCCTGCCTCTTTGATTTGTTGTATCACACGCGACAAGTGCAGACATGCTTCGTAGTGTACGTTCATATACTCGGCTCCGGCATCTTTCACTTCTTTGATGAATTTTTGCGGCTCAACAATCATTAGGTGCACGTCCAATCCTTTTGTGCATATCTCTTTAAGATTTTTGATAACAGGGAAGCCGAAAGATATGTTGGGAACGAACACACCATCCATGATGTCTAAATGTAGCAGTTCCGCCTCGCTGCGGTTAATCATTTCGATGTCTTTGGCGAGATTGCAAAAATCTGCGGAAAGGAGTGACGGAGAAACAATCATTGCTGTGTAAAATTAGTCGGTTTCGAGTACTGTTTATTTTTTCTTTATTCCTTTGTAAACAAGATAAGCAACAATGAATATAGCTATGGCTATGAAGCAATAGCCTATCTCATGGCTGTACTCTGTGACTTTCTCAATCAACTGCTCTTCTGTTTCTATGCCTGGAACGGTTGACAGGTAATGTCCTATTATGGCAAGTATCGCGTTCCACAGCCCGGCTCCGAGCGTGGTATAAAGAAGGAACGGACCCATTTTCATGCGTGCCAATCCGGCCGGAATGGATATTAACTGTCTGACAGCCGGCACTAAACGTCCGATGAATGTGGATAATGCTCCGTGTTTGTCAAAATATTTCTCGGCATGTATTACTTTCTCTTCGTCAATCAGGCACATGTGTCCTATACGGCTGTTCGCGAATTTGTAGACGATAGGCCTTCCTAACCATTTAGCCAAGTAGTAGTTGATGATTGCCCCGATGTTTGCGCCTATTGTCGCAAATAGTACCACAAGATATATGTTGAGCTCTCCTGTTGCCGACGCTTTGTAGGCGGCAGGCGGGACTACTATCTCTGATGGGAACGGTATAAAAGAACTTTCTATTGTCATTAACAGGATAATGGTCCAATAATTAAGATTATCGAGACACCATTGAATAAACGCTACAGATTCCATTTCGTCAAATTTGTGTTATTTGTGCGCAAAGATACATTATGAATGTGAAAACAGCAAAGATTAATGTAAATCAAAATATTAGTTTATGTGATAGAGTCATTGTCGGTATATGCCATCGTATATTGTGGAAAACACGTCGGCATATTTTTTTGCTTTTTCTTCGATTGCCATAGGGTAGGCGCGTGAGGATGACACGATTCGGTATAATGAGTATTCTTCGTTGTTGAAATCAAACCTTACCCTGCCTCCTGTCGCGGGGACAGGGGCATTTATCAGCTTTGCTATCATGTCGGCTGATTTTTCACCGGCAGTTATTACTGTACGGCAATCCGGCAGGCTGTCGAGCATCTTAAACAAATCCACAGGCTCTACTATTTGCAGGAATTTGTCGGATGCGTTTCCTTTTTGTCTTATGACTTTTACGGCTGCATCGTACATGGCAATTCCTTTTTCGGCAGCAAATTGTCGGATTGCCGGCTCATCGTAACCGTTTTGTGTGACAAATTTATATTTGTCGTTGAAGAAGAGCAATCCCATGATGCGCCACATGTCATTGGTCTTGTTTGGGTAATAAAATTTCATTGCCCAACGATTTTCAGGAGGCGGAAAAGAGCCGAGCATCAATACTTTGGCGTTTGCCGGCAAAAATGGCTCGAAAGGATGGGACTCGATTGTCGGTGTGTTCAATGCCATAATTTTTGTTTGTGTTCTGTGTTTAAATGAAATGTTGTCAAAAGAATGATTGTCATTATAATACTTGCAATGGCCAATATCGGAAATCCCGACTCTGCTCCTATTGTCGAGTAGCTGTCATCGGCTATTCCTTTTTCTGCCAGATAGTTTAAGACAACAACCGTTGAGTTGTTGATGGCATGAATTGCGGCCGGTACCCAAAAAGAGCCGGTCCATAGCCGCGCGTATCCGAATAATGCCCCCATCAGCATTCGCGGTATGAAACCATAGAATTGGAGGTGGAACGCACTAAAAACAACAGCGCCAATCCAAACTGCCACATGCTTGTTGCGGAACAATCCCACGAACACGTTTTGCAAAGCTCCGCGAAAAAATAACTCTTCGCCAATACCTGTGATTATTCCGATATATAAAATGTTGGTAAACAAGTTTCCTAATGAAGAGTTTGCCATCAGTTTGTCGGTGACTGCTTTTGCCGACTCTTCGCTTGCCCTCATCCATTGTTCTAACGACGACAGACTTTCGGGAAGTGTCAAAGCCTCATTGATGTATGTCGCGTAATTGATTGCCGGCGTAGCTGTGGCGTATATCAGTATGAACCAAATTAACGCACTTGGATGCGGGGCGTTTCCGACGCTGAATTTTCCTGCGCTTTTGCCATATACAATGACAGGCATTAGTATGGCAGGCGCAATAAATGCGAGTAGATTTTGCAATGTTATCGAGCACCGGATTATCGATATTTCGTTGAAAAGCGGAATGAAAGCTGATATAGATGTGATGACTACGGATAAAAGCAATCCTCCAAGCATCAGCAATATTAATACTGTTAAAGCTCTTAAATTGTTGAGCCGGTCTGTGCGACACAGATTGTTTGACGCGATGCTCATTGCTCTATCATTTTCAAAAACTCATCCTCATTGACGACAGGTATGCCTAAAGCTTTGGCTTTCTCCAATTTGGAAGGTCCCATATTGGCTCCCGCAAAGACAAAGTCGGTTTTTTTTGAGATGGACGAAGTGTTTTTGCCTCCGTTTAATTCGATTAATTTTTTGTATTCATCTCTGGAATGATGCTCGAACACACCGCTTATCACGATACTTTTTCCGGCAAGCCTGTCGGACACGGCCGCTTTTGCCGTTTCCGAGACAGCCATTTGCAAGCCTGCTTCTTTCAGGCGGTTGACAATGTCAATATTTCGTTGCTCCTTGAAAAACGAGACAACACTTTCCGCTATTGTTTCTCCTATTTCATCGATAGACACGAGTTCGTCAACAGTAGAGCTGCTGAGCGCGTCCATCGAGCCTGTGGCGAAAGCTAATTTCTTTGCTACTGTCTCGCCAACATTAGGGATTGAGAGGGAATATACCACTCTTTCGAACGGAACAGACTTTGACGTTTCTATTCCGCGAATAATTCTTTTGGCGGTTAGCTCTCCTATTCCGCCTTTCAGGGTCAGACTGTCGTAAGTTAGATTGTAAATGTCCGCGATGTTTTTAACCAATCCTACAGAATACAGTTGTTCAACGGTTTCTTCTCCTATCCCGTCGATATTCATCATTTTTCGTCCTACGAAATGCTCTATTTTCCCTGTGATTTGCGGGCGGCATCCATAGCGGTTCGGGCATATCCAAGCCGCTTCACCTTCGTTGCGGACAAGTGTGGAGCCACATACGGGACATTTCTTTACAAATTCGATTGGTTTGCTTGTGCCGCAGCGTTTCGACTTGTCGACACCTACTATTTTGGGTATTATTTCTCCTCCTTTTTCTACATACACATAGTCATTGTCGTGTATGTCCAACTGCCTGATTATGTCTTCATTGTGGAGCGACGCGCGTTTCACGACAGTTCCTGACAGCAATACGGGCTCAAGGTTGGCCACAGGGGTTATGACTCCCATCCGGCCTGTTTCAAATGATACGAACTTCAGTTTTGTCAATGCCCGTTCAGCCTGAAATTTGTAGGCTATTGCCCAGCGCGGCGATTTGGCGGTATTGCCGAGAAAGCGTTGCTGCCTGAAATCGTTTACTTTGAACACTAATCCGTCGGTGGCTATTTCCAATTTTTTACGCTCTACATCCCAATAGTCTATGAATTGTTTTACCTCTTCCACAGTCGACATCAACCTGACCGCATCGGAAACTTTAAATCCCCATTTTCTTAGAGCCGACAGACTGTCGTAGTGGGTAGTAAATGGCAGATTGTCGCCAAGCAGATAATAAAAATATGCGTCGAGCCCTCTGCGCGCCACTTCTGCCGGGTTAAGTGTCTTCAATGTGCCGGCTGCCGCATTGCGCGGATTTGCGAGTAGCGGCTCCTCATTGTATTCCCGCTCCTTGTTCAGCTCGTCAAAAGATTTCCAAGGCATCAATATTTCGCCCCGCACTTCAAATTTATCTGGATAATCATTGCCTTGCAGCACTAATGGGATGCTGCGTATGGTTTTCACATTGACAGTTACGTCGTCGCCGCGTATCCCGTCGCCGCGTGTCACTGCGCGTACCATTCTTCCTTTTTCATATATTATTGAAATTGATGTGCCGTCAAATTTCATTTCTCCCACAATCTGCAAATTGCCTTCGTCGTGCAACGCGGATTTGGTTCGGCGAATGAAATCTTCCACTTCTTCTATGGAGTAGGTGTTGCTTAATGACAGCATCGGACGCTCATGCTCAACTTGTGCAAAACCGGGAGTAAGGTCGCTACCCACCCTTTGTGTGGGCGACAGCGGATCGGCAAACTCTTTATGTTCAGCCTCAAGAGTTTCGAGCCTTTTCATTTTTTCGTCGAATTCTTTGTCCGATATGGTCGGGGCGTTCAGTACGTAGTAATTGTAATTATGCCTGTTCAGCTCGTCGCGCAAGCTCTTTATTTCTGCCTCAAAAATATCCATATAAAAATAATTTGTTCACGAAAGTAGCAATCTTATTCTAATATCCCAACCGGCGTGCCATAAAATATTTCAGACAGTGCGATATTTTTATGGTGTGGAGTTTATGTGTGTCGCTTGATTTTGCATTCGATTTGCTGTACCTTTGCATTAAGAAAAGATTTTGTATGAGTGATATAATATTAGGTATAGAATCTTCGTGCGACGACACTTCTGCCGCTGTGATAAAAGACGGGATGCTCATGTCGAATGTCATTGCCGGGCAAAGTGTGCATGAGGCATACGGCGGTGTGGTTCCTGAGTTGGCGTCGAGGGCGCACCAGCAGAACATTGTGCCTGTGGTTTCAGAGGCCATTAAAAGAGCCGGCATCGAAAAGAGTGACTTGAGCGCGATAGCATTTACCGCCGGGCCGGGCTTGATAGGCTCATTGCTTGTCGGCACATCGTTTGCCAAAGGTTTGTCGATAGCTTTGGGAATACCGTTGATTAATGTGAATCATTTGCATGGTCACGTGCTTTCTCATTTCATTAAAGAGGATGAGACAACAGAAGTGCCGGAATTTCCGTATATGTGCCTGCTTATTTCCGGAGGTAATTCCCAAATAATAATTGTGGAGAATTACAATAAAATGAGTATCATAGGGCAGACTATCGACGACGCTGCCGGTGAGGCTTTCGACAAGTGCGCGAAAGTGATGGGGCTGCCTTATCCCGGCGGTCCTTATATCGACAGGCTTGCGGCTGAGGGCGACTCTTCAAAGTTTAAATTCAGCAAGCCCCACATACCGGGCTTGGATTACAGTTTTAGCGGCTTAAAGACATCGTTTTTGTACACTTTGCGTGATGAGCTGAAAAAAAATCCGGAGTTTATAGAGCAAAACAAGGCTGACCTTGCGGCATCCCTGCAAAGGACCATCATAGATATATTGCTTGACAAACTTGACAAGGCTGTCAAATTGCATCCTGAGATAAAACAGATAGCGATAGGCGGCGGTGTGTCGGCCAATTCCGGTGTGCGGGCTGCTATTGCCGACTACTGCAAACTGCATGGTTTGAAAGCCTTTATACCCAAACGCGCTTTTACGACAGACAATGCGGCCATGGTCGCAATCGCAGGATATTTCAAGTATTTGGAAAAAGATTTTTGTGCGCTTGACATTGTTCCGTTTGCAAGAGTGGAAGTTTAAAGAAAGGAGCAGGATATGGAAATTTCTGTAATAGCAATAGGCGATGAGCTGCTTATCGGGCAGGTGGTTGACACTAATTCCGGGACAATAGCAAGGGAGTTGAACCCGGACGGGTGGACAATCAAATCCGTGCGTATAATTGCCGACAACGCCGGAGAAATCCGCAAGGCTGTGGATATGGCGATGAGTGAAACAGATGTGGTAATAACTACGGGAGGCTTGGGGCCAACAAAAGACGACATTACGAAGCAGGCTCTTGCCAACTATTTCGGCGGAGAGATGATTTATGATAAAGATGTTGAAAAAAATGTGCTTGAAGTCGTCAGAAAACGCGGACTGAAAATAAATCCACTCACGGCGGCACAGGCTTATGTCCCGTCTTCGTGCAAGGTTATACAAAACAGGGTAGGGACAGCTCCGATAATGTGGTTTGAGAAAAATGGCAAGGTGCTGGTCGCTATGCCGGGTGTGCCGTTCGAAATGGAGGAGATGCTTCATTCAGAGGTGTTTCCTTTATTGAAAAGACATTTCGCGAAAGATGAGTTTGTAGAGCATCGCACTTTTATAGTCGCAGGATATTCCGAGTCGGTTTTAGCCGGAAAACTTGAAATTTTTGAGCGAGAGATTCCAAAAGGCATTCATTTGGCTTATCTGCCCAAACCGGGAATCATAAGGTTGCGTTTGACAGGCATAAGCCGTGACAGAGATTGGCTTGCTGAACAGATGAGGCAGTTGACCGTCCGCCTTGAAAGTGTTGTTGGTGAAAATATCATTTGCGAGGAAGATAAGATGCCGGCAGAGATACTTGGTGATATTCTTCGTCGGCAAGGACTGACTGTCGCCACGGCGGAAAGTTGCACGGGGGGCAATATCGCTCACGAGATTACAGCGGTGGCAGGTTGTTCGGATTATTATAAAGGCTCGGTCGTTTCTTATGCCAATGAGGTTAAAATAAGGCAATTAGGTGTGGATGCGTCTGTTTTGGAAAGGGACGGCGCAGTGAGCGAGCCTGTGGTGCGGCAAATGGCTGAAGGAGTAGCTTCTCTGTTGCAGACGGACTGTGCCGTCGCCACTTCAGGAATAGCCGGACCGGGTGGCGGAACGCCTGATAAGCCTGTGGGGACCGTTTGGATTGCGGCAACGGCGGGAGGCAGGACTGTTTCACGGTTATACCGCTTTGCAGGCAACAGGCAAAGAGTCATCAACCACGCCACAATGATTGCGGAAATAATGCTTATCGGCTTGCTTTCAGGCAGGGAACAACTTTGCTGAAATCTTCGTAAGAATATGTTTGTTAATAAATTCTAAAAACGACTAAGTGTTTGTTTTTGTAGGGGATAAATGCTATTTTTATGGCAAAAATTTGATCCTATGAAAAAACTGATACCTGTCTTTTTGTTCCTTTTTAGTGTTGCCGTCAATGCACAGACATTGTATGTAGTTTCTTATGAAGAGAAATTTCCTAACAGAACAAACCGTTGCTAACGGCGTAAATTCTGTATCTTATGGTGTTATAGAGCCAACCACAGAAAACGTGGATGATTTGTTCAATGTCGTCTACAGTGGGACAGACGAGGCAGCGTTGTCAGCACTCAACAAGGCGTTGCAATTATGGTCTGAAAAGATATTTTTTACCGGTGAGATAACCATAGAATTACAGCCTGACGCGTCATTGTCTGCCGATGTTGCCTTTAACACTGTAGTGACGTATGCCACGAAAAGTGATTCTTCGGATAAAGTGTTTTATCCCACAGCTTTGTTGAGACAGCAAGGCTTATATTTTAGCGGTTCCGATATTTCCATTCGTTATAATTCCGACATGTCGTTGTGGAGTTTCGATGAAAATTCATCATCAGGCAAATATGATTTCACTACTGCCATGCTTCGCGCTTTGGCAAAAGGTTTTGGCTTTGGCACGGGGCTTAACGGTGCGGATGGCAACATTGGTTTTCGTTTTCCGCAGGGGTACTCTATGGCTTATGACAAGTTTGTTGTCGATGCTTTCGGTCACAGGCTTTCAGAGCAGGAGCCCCATTCTGATGAGTTGTCGTCGTTTGTGAAAAATCCGGCATATTTCAATATAAACAATAAGGATGACTATCGTTTGTTTACGCCGCAGGTATTCGACCGTAACGTGTCGTTGTGCTATTTCGATGATACTGTCTACGATGAAGAGAAAGCGTTGATGTATCCGGAATGTGCCGCGCAGTTTCTATATATCGGTGACAAGGTTGTCGATGTTTTGTCAGCGTTGGGCTGGCTTAAAAATCCGGATGCTGAGATAGTGAGTGGCAGTGTGCCGGAAAGTGGTGTCGTGGATTATCGTCAAGGCTTAATTTTGAGTTTTGCCTGCAATATGAGCGACGAGGTGTCGGAATACAGTTGGGTTTACGAGGTCAGGACCGACGGAGGAGGATATTACGAGGTTTCCGCGTCCTCGTCGCCTGAGTTCAGCTTTCAGCTGCCGGAGTACTACGACATAGTGTCGAACGGTGACGTCGACGGCAACATAGAGAGCCGCGTGAGGCTTAACGCCGTTGTCGGCGGAGTCGCGAAAGAGCTGCTGTTTCCGGTATTGGTACGCGGTGGCCGCTTGGTGAGGATAACCGGTGTTGAGCGGCAGCCTGACAATCCAGACTGTTGTGATGTGGGATTCCGGTTCTACACGTCGCAGCCCGGCCGTTTTATCCGCTATTTTGACATATGGGGCGTAGGAGGCGTGGTGGAGGGCTTCGGCTATTTGGAATCCGGGATGCATGAGTTTACAGTAAAAGACGTGTATTATGATTTGGATTATGTCCTCAGCCTGTCGAGAACTACAGATGGTGTGGTCGAGCAGGGTATGGATATTCCTGTCAGGATTGACAGCCAATCCGGAGTGAAAAATGCAGAATTCTCCCGATATTTGCGTTATTTGCCTGATGAAAATATTTTGCGAGTATCGGGAGAAACGGTTAAACTTTGTGTATATAACATGGGAGGTGTATTGCTGAAAAATATAATGTCTGCCGGAGAATATGAGCTTGGCGAAATTAATTCCGGTGTTTATGTGGTGAGAGGTATTATCGATGGTGAAATTATAAATTTAAAATTTATCAAGTTATGAAACTCTGCCAGAACTCTGCCAAAATGTTTTGTGTGTAGAAAAGAGTGAAAAAATTTGCAGATAATAAAAAAATGCGCTTACTTTGCACTCTGTTTTGAGGAGTATATTTATTGAAATAATAAAAAACAAAAATAGCCATGTCAAGAGTTTGTCAAATTACAGGCAGAAAAGCGGCCGTAGGAAACAATGTTTCTCACTCAAAAAGAAGAACAAAGCGTAAATTTGAAGCAAACTTGTTCAGCAAGAAATTCTTTTGGGTTGAGCAGCAGATTTGGATTCGCCTTACAGTTTCAGCTGCAGGGCTTCGCACGATTAATAAAATAGGTCTTGATGCAGCATTAAAGCAAGCAGCTGATAAGGGTTACTTAACAAGCATTAAAACATTAGAATAATATGGCAAAGAAAGCAAAAGGCAATAGAGTTCAGGTTATTCTGGAATGTACAGAGCACAAAAATAGCGGTATGCCGGGAACTTCGCGCTACGTCACTACAAAAAACCGCAAAAATACTACTGAAAGATTGGAGCTGAAAAAATACAATCCTATCTTGAAAAGAATGACTATACATAAAGAAATTAAATAACATAAACTATGGCAAAGAAAACCGTCGCAACACTGCAAACAGGAGAAGGACGCACATACAGCAAAATAATCAAGGCTGTGAAATCTCCGAAGACAGGCGCTTACGTTTTTAAGGAAGAAATGGTGCCTAACGATGCGGTAAAAGATGCATTGAAATAATTTCTCAGAATATATTTTTCCTATTTTATAAATTGCAATTTTCTGCTGATGCGGAAGATTGCAATTATTTTTTTGTTTTGATTTGTAAATTGTCGTCGGATTACTTACCTTTGAGGAAAACATAAAGCCAATTCTAAACCTTAAAATATTTGAATATGAAAAAGTACATTTCAGAAATGATTGGCACGATGGTGCTCGTTCTTATGGGCTGTGGTTCCGCAGTGTTTGCGGGAAATGCGGCCGGTATAGTTGGTGAAGGTGTCGGAACATTGGGCGTTGCGTTCGCTTTCGGGCTGTCGGTGGTCGCAATGGCCTACACTATTGGCAATATCTCAGGCTGCCACATTAATCCTGCCATTACATTCGGTATGCTTCTTAGCGGCAGAATTTCAGGGAAAGATGCCGTTATGTATATTGTATTTCAGGTTGTTGGGGCTGTTTTAGGCTCTGCCATACTGTTTGCTCTCGTGAGCATTGGGGCAAACGGAGGCCCTACGGAAACAGGCTCAAACAGTTTTAAGGACGGAATGATGCTTCAGGCTTTTATAGCGGAGGCTGTGTTTACCTTCATATTTGTGCTTGTGGTGTTGGGCGCAACTGACAGTAAGAAAGGCGCCGGTAATTTTGGAGGACTTGCTATCGGCTTGACCCTTGTGCTGATACATATAGTTTGTATTCCGATTACCGGGACATCCGTCAATCCGGCGCGCAGCATAGGCCCGGCTCTGTTTGAGGGTGGGGTGGCGTTGTCGCAATTATGGCTGTTCATTGTTGCCCCGCTTGTGGGAGCCGCTTGCTCTGCCGCCGTGTGGAAACAAATATCAAAATAATGCTTTTGTGGCGAAGAGGGAATGGACGTGAATACTTGCCCATTTTCTCTTTTGTGCAGTATGATATTTTGAAAGGCTTCGATGAATTGGATGTATATAATATATGACTATAGTTTAATGAATAATTAAAGGCTATATTATGCGTAGAAATTTTGGGGCAAAACCGCTGACTTATCCGCAACCTGTGTTTATCATCGCCACTTATGATGACGATGGTACGCCGAATGCGATGAATGCGGCTTGGGGCGGTATCAGCGAAATGACAGAGATAAGCCTGTGTCTTAGCGCGGGGCATAAGACCGTTAAGAATATTCAAAAACGCGGCGCGTTTACCGTCAGCATGGCTGAAGCCGCTTACGTGGCTGCCTGCGATTATGTCGGAATAGTGTCGGGCAATACGGTGAACGACAAATTTGCGAAAGCGGGTTTCCATGCTGTGAAATCGCAATTTGTCGATGCTCCGTTGATTGAAGAGCTGTCGGTTGCTTTGGAGTGTAAACTGATAGATTATAATTCTGATTCTTGTATTTTGCGGGGCGAGATAGTGAACGTCAGTGTCGATGAGCGTGTGCTTGACACGGACGGGAAAGTTGACGCGGCAAAAGTGGCGCCTGTCATATTCGACCCGTTCAATAATGAGTATCTGAAAGTCGGAGAGAAAGTGGGTGACGCGTTCTCGGAAGGCAAAAAGTTGAAATAATCGGTTTGCCGGAGCGATATGAGGAGGATGGGCATGGGTGCCCGTCCTCTTTTTGTTTCAGACTGAAACTTAGGCTGAAATGGGCTGTAAATTCTGTATTCCGTCAGATTTGATTAAATTTGTCAGCAATTTATTTGAATGATTATGTATTACGTAACCAAAAGATTGGAGATAGCCGGCTGTCATCGTCTGGAGCTTAACTATGAAAGTCAATGCAGGCGTTTGCACGGGCATAATTGGATAATCACGGTGTATTGTCGTGCCAAAGAGTTGAACGAGAACGGGATGGTGTGTGATTTCAAGCATATTAAGGATTCTGTGCATGGCTATCTTGACCATGGCAATTTTAACGAATTGTTGCCGTTCAATCCTACGGCTGAAAATATTGCAAAGTGGGTATGTGATCAAATACCGACATGCTATAAGGTTGTTGTGCAGGAGTCGGATGGCAATTCCGCCGCGTATGTAAAAGACGAGTTTGCGGATGAAAACATATAAAATCAACGAGATATTCTACAGCTTGCAGGGTGAGGGGCTGTATACCGGGACTCCGTCGGTTTTCATACGTTTCTCTGGCTGTAATCTGAAATGCCCGTTTTGCGATACAGACCATTCGTCGTTTGATGAAATGACGTTGGATGAGATAAAGGAAGAAATTGCAAAATATCCTGCCTCCCATGTCGTTTTGACAGGTGGAGAGCCCGCACTCTTTGTCGACGAGGATTTTGTATCTTCGCTAAAAAGCGTCGGGCAAAGGAGAATCGCCATAGAAACCAACGGCACACGGACGCTGCCGGCTAATATCGATTGGATAACGCTTTCCCCGAAATTCGAATATGCCGGCGATGCTGCAAAGCTGGCAATCTGCAAGTGCGATGAGTTGAAAGTGGTATATCAGGGGCAGGGTTTGTCGGTATACGATGGCATAGAAACGTCTAACCGCTTTTTGCAGCCATGTGATTGCGGAAACAAGTTGATTAATTCAACTTTGGTGGAAAAAGCCGTGTCGGAATGTTTGCGTAATCCTAAATGGAGATTGTCGTTGCAAGTCCATAAGCTGTTGCAAATCCATTAGAAAATGTACTGTAAGAATTGTATTAAGGATAAATAGCACAATAATTAAATTGCAATTTTTGTGACTGCATTGCTCTTTTTTACTACTTTTGCGTCAATGTTTAATTAAAAAACAATGAATTTTGAAATAATTTTCGTATTGCTCGGTTTGATAGGAATGCTGGTCGCTCTTATAATGGACAAGATGCGCCCCGGCATAGTCCTGTTGTCAATGGTGGTGATATTCATGGCGGCAGGCATCATCACTCCGAGGCAAATGGTAGCCGGATTCAGTAACCGGGGTATGATTACAGTTGCGTTGCTCTTCCTCGTCAGTGAAGGGATAAGGCAGAGCGGTGCGCTGAGCACTATCGTAAAGAAGCTGTTGCCTGAAAAGGAAACTACGGTGGCTAAAGCGCAGTTGCGGCTTCTTCCTCTTGTGAGTGCAATCTCGGCATTTCTAAACAACACGCCTGTAGTGGTCATATTTGCGCCTATCGTAAAGAACTGGGCAAAGAAAATCGGTCTGTCGTGCACCAAATTTCTGATTCCGTTGTCGTATGCCACCATATTGGGAGGACTGTGTACGCTTATCGGAACCTCGACCAATCTGGTAGTACACGGCATGATGATAGAGAAAGGCCTGCCCGGATTAAAAATGTTCGACCTTGCCTTTATTGGCATACCCATAACAATCGTTGGTTTGGCATTCATTATATTGACATCGAAGAAGTTGCTTCCGGCGGAGCGTCCGGACAACTTCGAGGAAGAGGAAACCGATGTTGCGGTGGAGAGCGGGCTGCATGTTGTGGAAGTGGTACTTGCGTCCCGTTTTCCCGGGCTGAAGCGCAAACTGAAAGACTTCGACTTCAAAAGAAAATATGGTGCGGAAGTTAAGGAAATACGTCAGGGAGGTCAGGTGTTCACCGATAATTTGGGTGAGGTAAGATTGCAGCAGGGCGACACGCTTGTTTTGCTTGCCGATGACGCGTTCACAAAAACATGGGGCGACTCGTCGATATTCCTCATGATGACCAACGGCAAGGAAATTCCTACCCGTCCAGTTCCGGCATGGAAGAAATGGACGGCATTGGCGCTGCTCCTCATTATGATTATAGGAGCGACAATCGGAGAGCTTCCTTACTTTCAAGAAAGTTTCCCTAACGTGAAGATGGACATGTTTTTCTTTGCCGCCGTAACTGCGGTAGTGATGGCATGGCTCAAGATATTTCCCCCGAAGAAGTACACCAAATACATCAGTTGGGATATTTTGATTACAATCGCCTGCGCATTCGCAATCAGCGCGGCGATGGAGGAATCCGGTTTGGCGGCGCTGATAGCCAATTTCATCAAAGATGTTTCCGGGTCGTTGGGCGCATGGGGTGCGCTTGCCTTGCTTTATTTTGTCACGCTCGTCATTACCGAGCTTATCACGAACAACGCTGCCGCCGCGCTTGCTTTTCCGCTCGCTTTGGAAACGGCGCAGTCGTTCGGGATAGACCCCATGCCGTTCTTCATAGCCATCTGTATTGCGGCATCGGCAGGTTTCGCCACTCCCATAGGCTATCAGACCAATCTGATTGTGCAGGGTGCCGGAAACTATAAATTCACGGATTTTGTGAGAATCGGAGTCCCCATGGATTTGATTGTCATGATAATATCCATAACACTTATCCCGTTAATCTGGCCTTTTGTTCCGGCTTAATGAAATAACAGGTATTTCTTATGAATCATATATATCCTATATTCGACAAAATGCTGTCGCGGCATGATAAGGAGCAATTGCTCGGACAGCGTGGCCTGATGATTTGGTTTACAGGCCTTAGCGGCTCCGGCAAGAGTACGGTAGCCATAGCTTTGGAGCGAGAGCTGCACAAACGCGGCCTGTTGTGTCGCATTCTCGATGGCGACAACATACGTTGTGGCATCAATAATAATCTCGGATTCTCGCCGGCCGACCGTGTGGAGAACATTCGCCGTATTGCTGAAGTAGGAAAATTGTTTGTCGATACGGGCATTATAACTATTGCGGCATTTATAAGCCCGAACAATGAGCTTAGGAAAATGGCTGCCGGCATCATCGGAAAAGACGATTTTGTCGAGGTCTATGTGGATACTCCGATTGAAGTGTGCGAGCAGCGCGATGTGAAAGGTTTGTATGCCAAAGCGAGGCGTGGTGAAATAAAGGATTTCACAGGAGTTTCCGCTCCATTTGAGGCTCCGGAGAACCCTGATATAAAGATTGACACCTCATCCGCTCCGTTGGATGTGTCGGTTGGCGCCGTTTTGGACTATATCCTTCCAAAAATTGAAGTTACAAAGTAAATAAAATGTATCAGATATGTCAGATTATAAATTAAGTCATTTGCAAGAGCTTGAGGCCGAGTCTATCTATATTATAAGAGAGGCTGCCTCCGAATTTGAAAATCCGGTTATGCTTTTTTCAATAGGTAAAGATTCTTGTGTAATGACTCATCTTGCCGAGAAAGCTTTCTATCCCGGAAAAGTGCCTTTTCCGTTGATGCATATTGATTCGAAATGGAAATTCAAGGAAATGATAGAGTTCCGCGACAAATATGCGAAGGAGCACGGCTGGAAACTGATTGTTGAGTCGAATATGGAAGCGTTTAAGGCCGGTGTCGGGCCGTTCACGCACGGTAGCAAAGTGCATACCGACCTGATGAAGACCCAGGCTTTGCTTCATGGCCTCGAAAAATACAAATTCGACGCTGCTTTTGGCGGAGCTCGGCGCGACGAGGAGAAGAGCCGTGCCAAAGAGCGCATATTCTCATTCCGCGACAAATTTCAGCAATGGGATCCTAAAAACCAGCGTCCGGAACTTTGGGATATTTACAACACCCGTGTGCATAAAGGGGAGAGCGTGAGAGTGTTTCCTCTTTCCAACTGGACGGAACTTGACATTTGGCAATACATACGGTTGGAAAAGATTCCTATTGTGCCGCTTTATTTTGCTAAAGAAAGGCCGGTGGTGGAAATCGACGGAAATCTGATAATGCCCGACGATGATCGTCTTCCGGAAGAGTATCGTGATAAGATACAGATGCGTAAAGTGCGTTTCCGCACTCTTGGCTGTTGGCCGTTGACCGGAGCGGTGGAAAGCGAGGCCGACACTATCGAGAAAATTGTGGAAGAGATGATGACGACTACCAAGAGCGAGCGAACGACGCGTGTCATCGACTTTGATCAGGATTCGAGCATGGAGCAGAAAAAGCGTGAAGGATATTTCTAAAATTTAAAGGATATGGAAAGCAACTCAAAACTAAATATAACAGAATTTCTCGACAGGGATGAGCAGAAAGACTTGTTGCGTTTTCTGACGGCCGGCTCTGTCGACGACGGCAAATCCACTCTTATCGGGAGGCTGCTGTTCGACAGCAAGAAAATATATGAGGACCAGCTTGACGCGCTTGAGCGTGACAGCAAGCGCATGGGAAATGCCGGTGACCATATCGACTATGCTTTGCTTTTGGACGGATTGAAAGCCGAGCGCGAACAAGGCATAACCATTGATGTGGCATACCGTTATTTTAGCACCAATAACCGTAAATTCATAATTGCCGACACTCCGGGGCATGAGCAATATACAAGAAATATGATTACGGGCGGCTCGACGGCTAATGCGGCTGTCATACTTGTAGACGCGCGGACAGGAGTTATAACGCAAACGCGCCGGCATACGTTCCTTATTTCTTTGTTGGGAATTAAGCATGTTGTGCTTGCGGTCAATAAAATGGACCTTGTTGATTTCGACAAGGGCGTGTTTGACAAAATAGTTAAAGATTATACCGATTTTGTGTCCACACTTAACATTCCGGATGTGACATGTATTCCGCTGTCGGCTCTCGATGGCGATAATGTGGTGGAGAAAAGCTCGCGCACGCCGTGGTACAGTGGTAAATGCCTGCTTGATTATCTTGAAACCGTGCCTATCGATCTTGACCGCAATTACGATGACTTCCGTTATCCGGTGCAATATGTGTTGCGCCCAAATCTTGATTTTCGCGGCTTCAGCGGAAAAGTGGCAAGTGGAGTTATCCGCAAGGGAGATACTGTGATGGCTTTGCCGTCGCGCAAAACGTCGAGAGTAAAGAGTATTGTGACCTATGACGGTGAGCTGGATGAGGCCTTTCCGCCATTGTGTGTGACACTGACTTTGGAAGACGAGATTGATATATCGCGTGGAGAAATGCTTGTGAAGCCTGACAATCTGCCGTATGAGGACCGTAATTTCGAGGCAATGCTTGTTTGGATGGACGAGGAGCCGATGGATGTCAGCAAGCAGTTCTATTTGAAGCAGACCACCAATACAACCCGTGCCCGCATAGACAATATAAAGTATAAAGTCGATGTGAACACGATGGAAAAGTCGAAAGTCGACAAACTTGTTCTTAATGAGATTGGGCGGGTTGTGTTTACTACCGGGAAAGAGCTGTTTTTTGACCCGTATCATAAAAACAAGCAGACGGGAGCATTCATCTTGATTGACCCGATAACCAACAACACTTCGGCCGTTGGCATGATTATCGACCGTGTCGACGCAAAAGATATGGTACACGACGACGCTATTGCAGTATTGGACTTGAAAAAACTTGGAATCGGCGAATCCCATCGGGATGCGGTCGATAAGATTTGTGAGGAGTTGGCAAGGCAAGGATTAACTGTTAAAATAAAAGATTGATTTATGGGACTGACGTTTGATAATCTGCCTGTCAATACACTTGTCGGCGCAAATTGGAAAACATTTAAAGAACTGACAGCCGGACAAGCCATAGGAGATAACTATAAGGGCAAATACCGACTGACGAAAATTGTGTGCCGTCTGCTGAGCCTGTTGCAGCCTTTGGAGGATGCCGCCTATAAGAAAATAGCGGAGAAGCCGCTTGAAAAAGACCCGTTGTTCATACTTGGGCATTGGCGCAGCGGCACTACATTTGTCCACAATGTCTTTGCTTGTGACAGTCAGTTCGGATACACGACAACTTATCAGACCGTTTTTCCTAATTTGGTGTTGCGATGCCAGCCGTTTTTTAAGAAGAACATGGCTGTGCTGATGCCGGACCATCGTCCGACCGACAACATGGAATTAAAACCGGACTTGCCGCAAGAGGAGGAGTTTGCGTTGTCGAACATGATTCCCTATACGTTCTATAATTTTTGGTTTTTTCCCCAACGGTGGATGGAATATTGCGACCGTTTCCTTACGTTTGAGAAAATCACCGAAGAAGAAAGGGCAGTTTTTAAGGACGCTTTTTTGCGTTTGGTGAAAGTGTCGCTTGCCAATACGGGCGGAGAGCGATATTTGAGCAAAAATCCTCCCCATACGGGACGTGTCAGGACATTGTTGGAATTGTTTCCGAACGCCAAGTTCATCTATCTCATGCGTAATCCGTATACTGTGTTCGAGAGCACCCGCAGTTTCTTCACAAACACTATCAAGCCGTTGAAATTGCAGGATATAAGCGATGAGCAGATTGTCGCAAACATAGTGGAAACGTACAAACGTTTATATGACCGCTACGAGGCCGACAAACATCTCATTCCTGAAGGAAATCTCTACGAGATGAAGTTTGAGGATTTTGAGAAGGATGCCTACGATATGACAAAAGATATTTATGACAAATTAAATCTCGGCGGTTTCGACGGCGCCGCCGGAAATATCGGCAAATATCTCGACAAAAAGAAAGGATATAAGAAGAATAAATACAAATATGAGGATGCCACAGTGAAAATCGTGGAGGATAATTGGGGCAAAGCTTTGTCGGAATGGCATTATTCATTGGAATAATGCCGCCTCTGTGATTTTTAACGTCAGGGATGAGGAGCGTGTGAGATTTTGGCCGTGATTTTTTTGTCAGGTGCGTTGATTTATATTATCTTTGCGTGCAATAAATTTTAAACGTTATGTCATTTATTGCAGATAGAGTAGTAATGGACGGATTGACTTTCGACGATGTGCTGTTGATTCCGGCCTATTCCGAAGTATTACCCAAAACAGTCGAGCTCTCGACGAAATTTTCACGTAACATTGAATTGAAAATACCTTTTGTGACGGCTGCCATGGATACTGTCACCGAGTCGCAGATGGCTATTGCCATAGCACGTGAGGGCGGTATCGGCGTTATTCATAAAAACATGCCGATTGAGGAGCAGGCTCGTCAGGTCGCGATTGTGAAACGTGCCGAGAACGGAATGATTTACGATCCGGTTACTATCAAACGCGGCTCTTCTGTGAAAGACGCTCTTGATTTGATGGCTGAATATAAAATCGGGGGAATACCCGTTGTCGACGATGAGGGCTATCTTGTGGGGATTGTCACTAACCGCGATTTGCGGTTTGAGCGCAATATGGACAAGCATATCGACGCGGTCATGACAAAGGACAATCTTGTCACAACCTCGTTGCACACTGACATGGAAACGGCCACGCAGATTCTTCAGGAGCATAAGATTGAGAAACTTCCGGTTGTCGATAAGGACAATAAATTGGTCGGGCTTATCACTTATAAAGATATAACCAAGGCCAAAGACAAGCCGATGGCTTGCAAGGACTCCAAAGGCCGGTTGCGTGTGGCCGCCGGTGTTGGTGTGACAGTCGATACGTTGGAAAGAATGGCGGCGCTTGTCAGTGCCGGTGCTGACGCCATTGTGATAGACACAGCGCACGGACATTCTAAATATGTCATTGAGAAACTGAAAGAGGCTAAAAAGAATTTCCCTGACATTGACATTGTTGTAGGAAATGTGGCTACCGGAGCGGCAGCGAAAATGCTTGTCGATGCCGGTGCTGACGCGATAAAGGTGGGTATCGGACCGGGCTCGATTTGCACTACCCGCGTGGTTGCCGGTGTGGGTGTGCCTCAGTTGAGCGCAGTTTATGATGTGGCTAAAGTTTTGAAAGGCACAGGCGTGCCTCTTATTGCCGATGGCGGCTTGCGTTATTCCGGCGATGTGGTTAAAGCTTTGGCTGCCGGCGGCCACAGTGTGATGATTGGCTCGCTTGTGGCCGGAACAGAGGAGGCGCCGGGCGACACGATTATCTTCAACGGGCGCAAATTTAAATCTTATCGCGGTATGGGATCATTGGAGGCTATGGAAAACGGTTCAAAAGACCGTTATTTCCAATCAGGCACAAGCGATGTGAAAAAACTTGTGCCGGAAGGCATAGCCGGGCGTGTGCCATATAAAGGGACTTTGTGTGAGGTGATATATCAATTGGTCGGAGGCTTGCGTTCCGGTATGGGATATTGTGGAGCCGCAAATATAGAGCAGCTTCACAACGCCAAATTTACCCGTATCACCAACGCCGGAGTGCTTGAGAGCCATCCGCATGATGTCACCATTACGAGTGAGGCTCCGAATTACAGTCGTGGAGATATGTAAAAATGTTAATATGAGTGGTTTTTCGTCAACGCATATAATTTTATGTATGCGTTGACGTTATATTTTTGTTTTTAAATTGTTTGATTTTAGAAATATGAGAAAAGTTAAACTGACTGTGGGTGTGCTTGTTGTGGCGGGATGCCTGTCTGTCTTTGCCGCATCGAAGAAAGACCCTGTGCTGATGACTGTCAACGGGGAGCCTGTGACTTTGTCGGAATTTGAATACATGTACCACAAAAATAACCAGCAGCAGGTAGCAAAGCAGCCGTTGGACAAATATATGGAAATGTTTACCGTATATAAGTTGAAAGTTGCTGACGCGAAAGCGGAGGGAATTGATACTACATCCGCTTTCCTTCGTGAGTTTCATGGCTATCGTAATGAGTTGCTCGCTCCTTTTTTGCTCGACACGGTGGCGGAAGAGAACGCCGCAAAAGAGTTGTATGAAAGAATGAAATACAATGTCAAGGCAAGTCACATAATGCTTCCGTTGGGTGCCAACATGGCTGACAGCAAAAAAAACAAGGCGCGTCTTGACAGTATAAGGAACTGTATTTTGGCAGGGCAGAGCTTTGAGGATCTTGCTCTTAAATATTCTGTCGACCGTTCGGTTTCCCGTAATAAGGGCAGTATGGGATATGTGACGGTAGGGCGTTTCCCTTGGCAGTTTGAGGACGCTTGTTTCAACACTCCTGTCGGAGAGATTTCTCCTGTTTTCTCCACCGATTACGGTTATCACATCGTTAAGGTCTATGACCGTCGTCCGGATGACGGAAAAGTGCTTGCGGAGCATATCTTGAAATTGTATCCACGCAACGCTACCCAAGCGCAAAAAGATTCAGTTGCGTCGTTGATGGACAGCATTTATAATGTAGTTAAGGCAGGAGCCGATTTCGAGGATGTTGCCAAGAGGGAGTCGCAAGATCCGGGTTCTGCGCGAAAGGGCGGGCAGTTGCCATGGTTCGGTCGCGGAGAAATGGTTGCCGATTTCGAGAAAGTTGCTTTTGAATTGCCGAAAGACAGCATATCTAAGCCTTTTTCCACTGTTTACGGTGTGCATATCGTAAAAAAATTGGATTCCAAGAAAGTAGGGTCGTATCAGGAAATGCGCCAACAGGCCTTGAATATGCTAAAAGGCAGCCCGAAAGGCAATATCGCATACCGCTCTAAGGTGGATCAGCTTAAAAAGAAGTACAGGTTTATGGTTAACACCGAGTTGGTTAACCGCTTGAAGTCGGAGGTAACTTCTCCCAATCAGCTTGATTCCGCTTTTATCGCCAAATATGAGAATTCAACGGAAACGCTGTTTAGTGTCAACGGGGTGGATTATCCGTTGTCGTTGCTGATTGGCAAGATTCATAATTTGGGCCGGATGAAAGACGATTTGGCTTACAATACCATAGATTCCAACATAGAGCAGCTTGGCGCGGAAAAAGTGGTTGCCTGCGAGAAAGATTCCATAGAGGCAAACAATGACGAATATCGCAATTTGATTAATGAGTACCGTGAGGGGATGCTTCTGTTTGAGGTAAGCAACCGTAAAGTTTGGAATAAGGGCGCTACCGATGTCGAGGGGCTGAAAGCCTATTTTGAGGCCAACCGCGACAAATACAAATGGACAGAGCCGAAGTATAAAGGATATTTGATTCAGACCACAGGCGATTCCATTTCACGGCTCGTGAAAGCCCGTTTGGATTCTATCGGGACTGACTCTTTGTCGAGAGTGTTGAGGCGTGATTACGGCAAGTATCTGAAGATTGAGAAAGTTCTTGTAGCCAAAGGAGAGAACGCGATGGTCGATTCCCGTGTGTTTGGCGGTGCTAAGGTTACGCCTGACAACAAGAAATATACTGACTATTTTGTGGTGCGCGGCGAGGTGATACCGCAGCCCGAAGAATATGCCGATGTGAGAGGAGCTGTCGTTTCCGACTATCAGAACGAGCTTGAGAAGCAATGGGTAGAGCAGCTGAAAAAGCAATATCCTGTGAAAATCGACAAGAAAGTGTATAAGAAAATAGAATAGGGCAGTATCTGTTGCAGTTTTTGATTATAATGAAAGGCCGCATCCCCGACGATGCGGCCTTTTTTTGTGTTTTTATGGTTGTTATGAATATTTAACTTTATTTCGGGGGGTGGGTAAATCTTTGGTTGTATATTTAAAAAAATATTGATGCGCAAAAATACGGGGTGCGGCAATAAAATAATGTGAAGTATGCAGATTTACAGTTTAGACAATTATTAATTAAAAATCAATATCATTATGATGGTAAAAAAATTACTTGTTTGTTTGATGTCGGCTGCATTGTCGTCGGTCAGTGTCGACGCATTGGCGTCTGTGGAAGTGGATGGCATTTGCTATAATGTTTTGTCTGAAGATGAAAAAACAGTGGAAGTGACTAAGAAATCGGGAGGTTATTCGGGTGACATTGTGATACCGGAGCAAGTCATTATTGAAGGCGAAAGCTATACGGTTGCGGCTGTCGGTGACTATGCTTTTGAGGGTTGCCGCGAATTG
>CALUMI010000039.1 GCA_944321725.1 uncultured Muribaculaceae bacterium | reverse complement strand
TGTCGTTTCTGTTTTGAGCAGCGCGGAAAACGAAACGTCCGATACGGCCGAAACCGTTAATACCTACTTTAATCATTTCTGTAATATTTAATGGTTTATTAATAATTACCTCATTTTAATCACTTTGCAAAAAATGTGCCAATACTGTTTGCTTGATTTTTTGGCAGTTGGCGCGTAAACTTGTTTTGTCAAGCTTCATTTTGCGCTGCAAATGTAAATATTTTTTTCAGATTAAGGTTATCCATAACAGAAAAATTTCCTTAAATAAATTGATATAAACGTTTGATTAACAAAGATTAATAAATATGTCGCCGGCGTAAATAAACAACGGGGCGCATATCGCTGCAGATATGCACCCCGACTGTTTATTCGCTTAATTTAGCGGCATTTATTATGCCGCGGGTTTGTAATTTATTCTTTTTCAAAATCATCTTTGCCGACTCCGCACAGCGGGCATACCCAATCATCAGGAATGTCCTCAAATGCTGTGCCAGGCGCTATTCCGCCCTCAGGGTCTCCAACTTCCGGGTCGTAGACCCAGCCACAAACTTTGCATACGTACTTATCCATAATTTGTTAATCTGTTTAATGTTTACAATAAATAAACGCTATGCTTTGTGATTTTGTTCAGCGGTTGTTATCTTTTTATCTTCTCTCCCTCGCCGCTTATGTCGATGGAGCCTAATCCTCCCTTTTTGTAGACTGCTTTGACAGAGGCGTTGCATTCGATGCTTCCTACTCCGCTGTTGGAGGCGTCGACTGTTTTGCATTTAAGTCCGCCGGCTTCGATGCTTCCCACTCCGCTGTTTTTGTATTTTGCGTTGTCGGCTGAGCCGCCTGCGCTTATTGAGCCCACTCCGCTGTTGATGAACTCAATTTCTTTTGCTGTCAGTTTTTTTATGTCGACAGAGCCTACTCCCTTGTTGTTTACATTGCAGATGCCGGTTTTGATTGTTCCTAATTCGCAGCTGCCCACACCTTCGGAGTCCAATGAGAATGCCGGAGTTTCGAGCGACTCTATCTCGATGGTTCCTACTCCTTTGGAGCGCAGTTGTGTGAGCTGTGGAGAAGTAAGTGTGACTGTTATGTTTGTTTTGCCTTCCACTTTGTAGCCTTTTTTGTGGGATAAGCTCAGGGTGTTGTCGGAAACTTCATATTTTATGATGTCCAAAAGATTTTCATTTCCTTTGATTTCGATTTGTGATTTTCCGCTGTTGTCCTGTATGAAGACTATTTTTGCCGTTATGTCGGTGCTTATTTTGTCGAACTTTGCTATGCTCTCTGTTTTTGTGGCCATTTTTTCAGAGGCTTCTATTTTCCTGATGTTTCCGTTTTCGTCTTTTCCGGTGTTGAGTGACGATGAGCACGCGCCGCAACTGTTGAGGGCGATTGTCAGTAGACTGATGATTGCAAGTTTCATTGTTTTATGATTTTTTAGGGTTTTGTTTATTAGACGCAAAACAAGCTGTAATTGTTGCATCGACATGTGATTTTTTATCTTGTTTTCTTTTGAAAATTCCCGGCGGTTGTCCGGATGTGGTGAAAATATTGGATTCTTAAAGGGGATAATATTGAATAAATCGTTGTGTGATAACGTGTTAATGGCGTGTGCGCGTGTGCATGGCATTTGCCCGGAAAAATTTTGGATAATGTTCATAGGCATGTAATATGAGGATTTGCATTATCTTTGTCGCGGATATAGAGTTTTTCGTATGGTTCTTAATTACATTTGGATAGGTTTCTTTCTTTTGGCGTTTCTTTTTGCTTTAGGTGAAACAATTTTCAACGGGAATGTCGATATTTGGACAACAATAATGAATTCGTCGTTTGATTCCGCAAAAATGGCTTTCGAGCTGTCGTTGGGGTTGACCGGTGTGCTGTCGCTTTGGATGGGCATAATGAAGATAGGGGAGAGAGGAGGGGTGATACCTTTTTTCGGGAGGTTGGTCAGTCCGCTTTTCTCGCGTTTGTTTCCGGGCATTCCGAAAAACCACCCTGCGATGGGGGCAATATTTATGAATGTGTCGGCCAATATGCTTGGCTTGGATAATGCCGCCACTCCTCTCGGGTTGAAAGCCATGCAGCACATGCAGGATTTGAACACTAAAAAGGATACGGCGACCGATGCCATGCTGATGTTTCTTGTGCTTAACGCCTCCGGACTGATACTGATACCTATAGGTATTATGACCTACCGCGCAAGTTGCGGGGCTGAAAATCCCACAGATGTGTTTATACCTATAATGATAGCGTCGTTTATTTCGAATATTGTAGGCCTGTTGGCTCTTTGCTTGAAGCAGCGCATAAATTTGTTTGACAAAGTGATTTTGTCGTGGCTTTTAGGGATAATGGCTGTTGTGGTGGGGATTGTGTGGTTTTTCTCCTCTATGTCGGCGGATGATATGCAGCGTTACAGCTCGTTTCTCGCCAATTTTTTGTTGTTGTCGGTGATAGTTGGTTTTATTATAGCCGGTATGCGTAAAAAAATCAATCTTTACGACAGCTTTATTGAAGGCGCGAAAGACGGATTTAAAACGGCTGTGATGATTATCCCTTACCTTGTGGCCATATTGGTGGCCATTGGGATGTTTCGTGCGTGTGGGGCTATGGAGATGATTACGGGCGCGGTTTCTTCGCTTGTTGATGCAATGGGGTTTGACTCGCAATGGGTGGAAGCTCTCCCTACGGCGCTTATGAAGCCACTGAGCGGCACGGGAAGCCGCGGGATGATGGTTGATGTGATTAATACATTTGGAGTCGATTCGTTGGTGGCGCGTATTGCCGGCTGTATTCAAGGCAGCACTGACACCACGTTCTATATCCTTGCCGTGTATTTCGGCAGTGTGGGCATAACGAAGACGCGCTATGCCGTGCCTTTCGCTCTTCTTGCCGATGTGGTGGGCTCGATAGCCGGAATCGCCGTCGCCTACTTCTTCTTCGGGTAACAAACGGTTTTGGATACGGCAGGCCGCGACCCGGAAAATCGGCATAACAATTTCAAACAAGTTTGATTGTTCTGCGCTCGATTTGCATTATCTTTGCATTGTGATAATCAGGTAATAATGGCTGAATTGACGTTTGTTGCCGATGGTGTGGACATGCCTGCCGTCGATGAAGGATTGATGCGTCGTTGGATTGATGCGGTTGCCCGGACTTTTGAAAAATCTGTGGGCGATATTTCGTATATTTTCTGTAACGATGAAAAAATAATCGATGTCAACCGTAAATATCTCGGGCATGATTATTACACTGACATAATCACTTTCGACTATAGCCGTTTGCACAGAATATCGGGTGACATGTTTATTTCGTTGGATACAGTGAAAAGCAATGCCGAAAGTTTGGGCTGTGATTTCTCCGGCGAGTTGATGCGTGTCATCATTCACGGTGTGTTGCATTTGTGCGGTGTGAACGACAAAGGGGTAGGGGAGCGTGCCATAATGGAGAGCTGCGAAAACAAAGCTCTCGCGCTTCTTTCCGAACTGCAAAATTCCAAAAGATGAAATTTGAATACGATGTAATAGTTGTCGGTGCCGGACATGCCGGCTGTGAGGCTGCTTGTGCAGCAGCTAATTTGGGCTCGGAAACATTGCTCATAACAATGGATATGAACAAGATAGCCCAAATGAGTTGTAATCCGGCTGTTGGCGGTATTGCTAAGGGGCAGATAGTCAGAGAGATAGACGCTTTGGGCGGGCAGATGGGCATTGTCACCGACGAGGCTTCCATACAATTTAGGATGCTTAACCGCTCGAAAGGACCGGCCATGTGGAGTCCGCGCGCGCAGGCCGACCGCATGAAATTTATTGAGGCGTGGCGCAGCAAAATAGAGAATACCGACAGGCTGTATATGTGGCAGGACTCTGTCACATCCATTGTAGTCGAGGAAGGCAGGGCTGCCGGAGTGAAGACGTCGCTCGGTGTCGTTTTCAAGTCAAAGGCTGTAGTCCTTACTGCCGGCACGTTTCTCAACGGACTGATGCATATAGGGCGAGTGCAGTTGCGCGGAGGGAGAATTGCTGAACCTGCCTCATACGGATTGACGGAACAGCTGAAAGAGCTAGGCTTTGCCACCGACCGCATGAAAACAGGCACACCTGTGCGTATCGACGGGCGAACCATTGATTTCAGCAAGGCTGTGCGTCAGGACGGAGAATGCGATTTCCATAAATTTTCTTATTTGCCGGGAGTGAGGCGCACGTTGAGGCAGCGTCCGTGCTGGATTGTCTATACAAGCCCTGAGGTGCATGATGTGTTGCGTGAGGGGCTGCCTGATTCTCCTCTTTATAACGGAACCATAAAAAGCATCGGACCGCGTTATTGTCCGAGCATTGAAACAAAAATAGTGACATTTGCCGACAAGGACGCTCACCAACTGTTTCTTGAGCCGGAAGGCGAAACGACGCAAGAGTACTATTTGAACGGGTTCTCGTCGTCGTTGGCGTTGGATGTGCAGGTAAGGGCGATGAGCAAAATACCCGCATTGTCGGATGCGCAGATTTATCGTCCGGGCTATGCGATAGAATACGATTTTTTTGATCCAACGCAACTTCGGCATACTTTGGAGACCAAACTTGTGGAAAATCTGTTTTTCGCTGGGCAGGTAAATGGTACTACGGGTTATGAGGAAGCCGCGGGGCAGGGACTTGTGGCCGGCATTAACGCCCATAGGAAATCAGCCGGAGAGTCGCCGTTTGTTTTAGGACGCGATGAGGCTTATATAGGAGTGCTGATTGACGACTTGGTCACTAAAGGTGTAGATGAACCTTATCGTATGTTTACTTCGCGCGCGGAGTATCGCATACTGCTTCGTCAGGACGATGCGGATATGCGCCTTACGCCTCGCGGCTACGAAATAGGGCTTGCTACGAAAGAGCGTTATGACTTGATGGTGAGCAAGCGTGAGCAGCGTGACGCGCTTATTGAGTTTGCCAACAAATTTACGGTTAAGGCGGCATTGATTAACGGGTGGTTGGAAAGTTTGGGACTTTCTCCTTTGAAGCAGTCTGTGAAATTGCGTGATTTGATTTTGCGCCCGCAGTTGTCTGTCGCTATGCTTGCGGAACAGATACCGCAGCTTAAAAAGCATATCGACGGGATAGAGCAGATGAGGCGCGACGAGATTGTTGAGTCTGCGGAGATTCTTATAAAATATGAGGGATATATCGAAAGAGAAAAACTGATTGCCGAGAAAATCTCCCGACTGGAAAATGTGAAACTTCGCGGTAAAATAAAATACATGGATGTACAGGCTATTTCTACGGAGGCACGGCAAAAACTTACGAAAATCGACCCTGAAACGGTGGCGCAGGCATCCCGTATACCGGGCATATCTCCGAGTGACATCAACATATTGCTGCTGCTGTTGAGCAGGTGAGTGTGGAACGTTTCACGTGGAACATTTGCGACGAAAAACAAATAAAATCAGATAAATATGAAACTTGAGGATGTAAAAAAAACTATTCGTGAAATTCCGGATTATCCTATCAAAGGAATTTTGTTTTATGATTTGACCACGGCTTTGAAAAATCATAGTGCGCTCTGCGCTATCAGCGGCGAGTTGAAACGCCGTTATGAAAATAAAGGTGTTACGAAAGTCGTGGGAATAGAGGCGCGGGGCTTTATTACCGGCTCGATATTGGCATACGAGCTAGGCGCGGGATTTGTGCCGGTGCGCAAGCCGGGTAAATTGCCTGCCGACACGATTAGTAAAAGCTATGCGAAGGAGTACGGCACTGACACTATTGAGATTCATCGCGACGCGATTACGGAGGACGATGTTGTTGTCATCCATGATGATTTGCTCGCAACCGGAGGGACTATGGCGGCGGCTTATGAGCTTGTCAAAAGCATGAATCCTAAAAAAATATATGTCAGTTCCATTGTGGAACTGTCGGGTTTGAATGGCAGAGCAGCCTTTGCCGACGATGTGGAGGTTGACTCGCTTTTGCAATATTGATTAGCTCTGCACCCCGTATTAAGCGCGTAATTCGATGTCGTATATCGATGAGTTGAGGGAGAAGATAAGTTTGCTTCCCGATTTGCCGGGTTGCTACATATATTACGATAAAACGGGTACGGTGATATATGTCGGCAAGGCAAAGCGGCTGAAAAGGCGTGTGTCGTCGTATTTCAATCGTGAGCATGATTCGGTAAAGACTCGGGTGCTTGTCAGCAATATACGCGATTTGCGCTATATTGTTGTGGGGAGCGAGGAGGATGCCTTGCATCTTGAGAACACGCTGATAAAGGAATATAAGCCGCGCTATAATATCCTATTGAAAGATGATAAGTCGTATCCGTGGATATGTGTCACCAACGAACTCTATCCGCGGGTTTTTCTTACTCGCAACATTACTCCTAAAGGCGGAAAATATTTCGGGCCGTATGCCAATGTCACGATAGCGCGTACAATGCTTTCCATGCTGAAAGAGTTGTATCCGTTGCGCACATGCCGTATCCCGATAACTGAAGCGTCGATATCAAAAGGCGCGTCGAAGGTGTGTTTGGAATATCACATACATAATTGCAAAGGGTGTTGTGTCGGTGAAATCTCGGCGGAGGAATATGGCGGATATATCTCTCAGGTGAAACATATTCTCAACGGCGATACGCAGATGATTTCCGATTATCTGAAAGAGGAAATGTCGAGATTGGCTTCTGAACTCAATTTTGAGGCTGCGCAAGAACTGAAAGAAAAATATCTGCTTGTCGAGCGTTATAAGGCCAAGTCGGTTGTCGTCAGCAATCTGATTACGAATGTCGATGTGTTTTCCTATGAGCCCGGCGAAGGTTGCGCTTACATTAATTATATGCACGTGCGCAACGGCTCGGTGGTGCAATGTGTCACTTTTGAGTATAAAATGAGGCTCGATGAAACACCGGAGGAGATATTGTCGCTTGCCATAGCCGAGTCGAAGTCTAAATTCAAAAATGAAACGAAAGAGATAATCGTTCCGTTTGTGCCTGATTATGAGAGCGATAACTGCGTTTTTACCGTTCCTCAACGCGGTGAGAAACGAAAATTGCTCGACATCTCGCAAAAGAATGCGAAACAGTACAAGCTCGACAAGTTGAAGAACGCCGAAAAGCTCAATCCGGAGCAGCGCACCACAAGGGTGCTGACGCAGATACAGAAAGATTTCCGGTTGAATGAGTTGCCGCGGCATATTGAGTGTTTTGATAATTCCAATATACAGGGCACAAATCCTGTGGCCTCGTGTGTGGTGTTTAAAAATGCCAAACCGTCAAAGCGGGATTATCGGCATTTCAATATCAAGACAGTAGAGGGCCCTGATGATTTCGCCTCGATGATTGAGGTTTTGACACGCCGTTACAGCCGCTTGATAGAGGAGGGGCAACCGTTGCCGCAGTTGGTGGTTGTCGATGGCGGCAAGGGGCAGCTCAGTTCGGCGGTGGAGGCTTTCGACCGGCTCGGCATACGCGGTAAGGTCGCTGTGGTTGGCATTGCCAAAAGATTGGAGGAGCTTTATTTTCCCGGCGACAGCGTGCCGCTTTATATCGATAAAAATTCCGAGTCGCTGAAAGTGATTCAGCGTCTGCGCGACGAGGCTCACCGTTTTGGAATTACTCATCACCGTAATCGCAGGAGCAAGGGGCAGACTGTTTCTGCGCTCGATTCCATTAAGGGCATAGGGGAGAAGACGCGGACAGAACTGTTGCGGCATTTCCATAGTCTTAAACGCATCCGTGAGGCGTCGGAAGATGATATAGCGTCTGTCGTGGGTCCGGCGAAAGCCCGCATTCTTGTTTCCGCTCTCATGTCAAAGCCTGTTGTTTCATCAGAAAATTGATGTAATGGAGATGCGGTGCTGCCTGTGTGACTAAGGCCGTTGCTGTAAGTTCTGTGATTGTTTTTTGGATTGCAGTCCTAAAACTCATAAAAAGTCGCAAGTTTTAGGATTACAATCCTAAAATTTTGTATATTTGCAAAAAATAGATTCCTATGGAAATAATCAGTCGCGGAGCTTATCTGGATAAACTTATTGCTTTTAAAGACAAGAAAGTGATCAAAGTTATAACAGGAATACGCCGTTGCGGTAAGTCTACATTGATGGAGATATACAGGAATTGGTTGCTTAAAAATGGTGTAGATGAAACACAAATTGTGAGCATCAATTTTGAGGATTACGACTATTATGACTTGCGAAAACCGGATAAGTTGTATTCGTTTGTCAAAGAGCGTTTGATAAACGGTGCTATGACTTATATTTTTTTAGATGAGATACAGCATGTTGAGAATTTTTCGGATGTAGTCGATAGTTTATATATAAAACAGGGGACAGATATTTATATAACAGGCTCAAATGCTTATATGCTTTCAAGTGAAATAGCCACACTGCTGTCGGGACGATATGTTGAGATACCGATGCTTCCTTTGTCTTTTAAAGAATATGTTTCATGTCAGGAAGACAGACGTGATTTATCGCGTCTTTATAGTGATTATATTTCTTCGAGCAGCTTTCCGTACACTGTTTATATAGAAGGGAAGGCAGAGATAGTTGATTATCTTATGGGGGTATATAACACGGTTGTCGTGAAGGATGTCATGTCAAGGGGTAAAATAAAGGATGTGATGATGCTTGAAAGTGTTGTTCGATTTGCCGCTGACAATATCGGAAATGTTTGTTCCACAAAGCGAATGGCGGATGTGATGAGTGCCGATGGCAGAAAAATCGATCAAAAGACGGTTGAACGTTATCTTTCTGCTTTATGTGAGGCATTTGTGTTGTATCAGGTGAAAAGATACAACGTGCGTGGCAAGCAACTTCTGAAAACGCTTGAGAAATATTATTTTGTGGATATGGGGCTTCGTCGGGTGCTGTTAGGGGAACGTTCATTTAATGTGGGACGTATACTTGAAAATGTTGTTTATCTTGAGTTTTTACATCGGCAAAAAAAGGTATATATAGGGAAAATGGATAATTTGGAAATAGATTTTGTAGTTTCCGACATTCACGGGATAGCATATTATCAAGTGGCGGCTACAGTGAGGGATACCGGTACGTTAGAGCGTGAAATTGCTCCGTTGCGTGCTATCAAGGATAATTATCCTAAATATATATTGACGTTGGACGACGATCCCGATGCCGACTACGATGGCATACGCCGTACCAATGTGTTGAGATGGTTGCTTGGCTGAGTCAGTCGGACTCTTTTTCGGACGGCTGTTTTACGCTTATCCGTATGGTTATTTTGTCGATTTTTTGTCTTTGCAGCCGCTCTACAATCTCGTCGGGCAGGTTGATTTCCACAAAGTCGCGTTCATCTGTTTCATAAAATAATTTTATGAAATCATGTTCCAATATTTTTGATATTCGCATAAGCCGTTCTGTGTCGATGCTGTTGCCGCGTACTATGTTGTAGACGGTTGTGCGGTCAACATTGAGCCTTCGTGCAAATTCCGCATAGGTCATGCCGCGCTCACGTATCTTTCGCTCTATGGCAGCTCCTATGTGCGTTCCTTTTTTATTTCGTTTTTCCATAACGTGAAAGTGTGGTTGCTACAAAGTTTATTAAAACTGAGGCCCTGGTATGCCTTTACGCAATAAACATGTTGCACCACACTTGACCGGTATGATTTGTGAAGACCATACGACGATTCAAGCAGCCTGCACATATCCTTGCATAAGTCAGAATTTACCAGATTCCAGTTTTAAGGAAATTGTAAGCTGTTATCAATTTTGGCGGATTTCTCCCCGCCCACCACAAAATTAGTCTATCACCCCGATATGGCCAAATTAAATTATGTTATGAGGCCGACGGTGATGTGGCTGTATGATGGTGTTGATTAATACCACGAAACTGTTGAATGTTTGCACGCGCGGTTTTTTATCTGTAATATATGTAAATATATATTTGCGAAAATTAAAACATCATGTTTTAGAGGGAATTGAAAAAGGACGGCTGTCATTATCGCAGCGCATGGCTGATACATCGATTATTATGATAAAAAGAGAATAAAGATGAAAAGATTATTTTATTGTTTGATGCTGCCGACAGTAGCGTTGGCACTGACGGCATGCGGTGACGACGAGGAGCCGGGAGGACAGGAGGGAACAGACACTAATGAGTTTGTGGCTGACCCGGAGGGAACCGTCACATTGTCGATGCGTTATGGCAATGCTACCACATTGGATGATGCCATAACGATAGACGATGCTTATAATTTTGCCACAGACGAGGATTATCGTTACACTTATGCATGGTTTGTATCGTTGGGAGAAATGAAAGGGTTGGGAAATATAACCCTTATTCCTAAGACAGGCTGGGCAGAAAAAGCGGCTGTTGAGTTGGGTTGCGGCTATGTGGCTTATAATGATGCGACAGACCGGTTTTATCGTATTTATGTGGATGACGTGATGTCGGGCGTGGATGGCTCTGTATTGGGGTATACCGTAAAATATCAGACACCGTTTACAGGGCCTGACGAGGAGTTGCAGTTGGAGACCAACACTGTGGTTTTCGATGAAAACGGAGGGGCGGCAACCGTGAAGATAATGAATTCCAATTTTGTGCCTTTCACGGTAGAGTCGTCTGAAGAGTGGGTTGTCGCAACGCCGGCTTCCACCACTGATTATGCTTTTATTAATGATGCGGTATATATTGAAGTGTATAATGGCGTTGGCGATCCAATGTCTACGCAAGCCACTGTCACTCTCACCACTTTAAACGGAAAAACATCGACAATAACCGTGACACGTACGCCCGACCCGTTTGTGGCTCTTATATCTTCGTTGTTTGGCGAGGTGTCTTTGGATGCGGGAGGTGCCAACTCTTTTAGAATCGGACTGTATGGCAATGTGCCTTTGAACGAGTTGGAAGCGACCACATTATATTCAGATTGGTTGACTGTCGAGCTTCAAAACAGCGCGCAGAAGTCCTCTCCGTACAAATTGAAATATATCGGAGGCAAGCCCGCGTCTGAAAAGGCGAAAACGCCGGATGAAGGCTCTTCGCTATATTATTACGACCTTGTGCTGTCGGCTTCTGCGAACATGGAAAGATACACGCGCACAGCCTCTGTTTATATCACCTCTGACAGGCATCCTTCTTTCTCACAACATATAACAACAGTCAGCCAGGAGGCTTTTTATTTTTATTTAAAAGAAACAAGCGTCGCTTTTCCGCAAGAAGGGGGAGAACGCCGTGTTGAGTTTGAATCTTCGGCTGAGTTCAGCGGTTTTAGTGTGAAAAGCTCGGAAGAATGGTGTGTTGCCGAATTGAGCTATTCGGAAGACGATGCAACTACATGGCTGAATTTGGCGGCTGCGGCAAATCAGAGTGAGGAGGCAAGAACGGCTACGGTTGAAATGCTTGACATTTCCGGAACTCCGGTCGGGACTGTCGAGGTGTCGCAAAAAGGGCGGGGAGTTGAATTGTCGGCTGACGTTATGTTTTTCGACAGGACAAGCTCTTCCCAAACGGTTGACATATCGGTGACCGGAGATTTCAATCAAAGCGGCATCATTTGTTCGGACGATTGGTTTACGGCGACATTGACGGGTGATGGCGGTTTGACAGTGCGTGTCACTGACGCGTCGGAAAACCGCAAAGGAGTGGTTTCATTCGCCGGATTTTCAAAAACTTTGGAGATAAGGCAGAGCAAGTATGCTTTGAATGACACATATAGCGATAATGGGGTGGAAGGCACCGTATATTATTTGGAAAACGGACAAGGGCGGATTTTTAAAGATTTAAACTCTTATGCGGCATGGTCGACTGAAACGGTATTTCTTGGCGCGACAAACGAGGACGACGGACGGGAGAATATGGCTATAGTCAAGAAGCAGCCTGATTGGATAAACCTGTATCCGGCATTTGCCGTTGTCGACGCTCTCAACACCAACGGCATTACCGGATGGTATCTTCCGGCAGAGAATGAAATGCCAAGTAATGATTATGTGAGTGGAGCAGATTATTGGACATCTACGGAACAGAATTATGACGGATCTATTGTCTATGATTGGCATTATACGTCATATAGTACAGGTGGAATACCAAAAAACAAAGAGTGCTATATAATGGCTGTTTATCGGTTTGAATACTGATTTTGGAACAGATTTAAAGACGGGAGGACGGGTAGCCTTTGTTGCTAGTTGTATTATTTAATACCTTACATGATGCAAATATGTAAACTATAAATTTATGTGGCATTATATTATAAGGAGCAATTGTGTCTTTGTAGGACGGTGTTGGTTTTTATGTGCAAGGCTTTTCGGTGGGTATTTGTGGCGTTTGATAAAGACGAAGAGCTGTCTTCTCGCGAGGGCAGCTCTTCTGATATAAAATAGTTGTTCAGTCTTTTATTTTACCGCTATTTTTGCGGCTTTTCCGTTTGCCACCACAACATATATGCCTGCCGGAACGCTGAATGTGCGCTCACTGCTGTCGGCTGCGATGCGTTGGCCGCATACGTTGTAGATTGATACAGCGGCATCGCCGTTGACGATGATTTCTCCGTCGCCCGCTGTTACACCCATTTCATTTGCGCTTATTGTTTCCACACCGGCACCGGCTCCTTTGTCGGTTATACTGATGGTGTTGTTGTCAAGATCGACTACGAAGTCGTAGCTTCTTGGAGCAACCGCTTTGAAATAATTGTTTGTTCTTATAATGGGAGAGCTTGTGCCGCTTACGAGTTCTGCGTTTTGTTCACTCGGACCGTAACGCAGTCCGTCGGAAGACAACAAGGCGAATGTTCCGTAGCCGTTGGCGCTTGCTTCTTGATAAATGCTGATGTTTTCGCCTCTGTAAACATTTGCCTCGGCGTCTTTCGAGAGGGTAATGCCTTCTTCCAAGTTCCATTGGGAGGAAACATCCTCGCATATTGCTCCTACAACATATAGCTCTTCCGGATATGTGGGATTTTCTTCTGTGATTATAAACGAGCGGTTGTCCAAATCCACGTCGATATTGTATGTGCCGGGAACGGCATCCAATTGGAATGAATTGTCAATCAAACCGTCATATTCGTTTAAAGTGACATTGTTTCCTGTATATATACTGCTTTCATGTGCATCTCCTCCGAATCGTGTCGCGTTGGTGACGTTCCAATTTTCACCCTCGTTGACTCCGGTGCCGAGATAGCATGTAAATCCGAAAGCTTTGTTTTCGGCGGTTATTGTGATTTGTCCCGTATAATGTCCACTTTCGGAATTATAGGCCAACTTGGTGCCTGCGCTGGGAGTCCACATTCCGCTTTCAGAAGCCGGCCCGATTATGTAAAGGCTGTTGGCCTCTTCTTCGGTGAGGAAGAAAATTGCATTCTGGTTGCTCCAATTTGTGAAAACTACCTTTTTACATTCTATGTCGGTAGACAGTTTTCCGTTAGTTCCTCCTTTCAGGAAGTAGGATTCATTTGGATTTGCAGAATATTGGTCGCTGTCAGAACCATAGGACACATCCCAAGTGCCGTTGGTAACTTTAAACTCAGTTCCGGCAGTTAAATATTCGGGTGTATCGAAAGTTATGGCATAGTAATTATTGTCCACAAAATCGAATTTCCAATCGGGAGAGTCTTCGTCCCAGTTGTTAAATTGTCCTGCAAGATAGTAATCTTGGGAATGTGCGGCAAAGCAACAAACCAAAGCCGCTGCCAAAAAAGATAATTTTTTAATCATAGATTTTTAAATTTTAAAGTACAACAAACAAAATTTTTGAATCATTATTCGCAATTTTTCAATAAGTGTCGTGTCAGCTGAAAACGGCATTGAAATTGTTTGCAAACATACGCATTTTTGAATCAAAAATTTACCCCCCCCCATAAATAAATCCAAAAGATTTGAATATATGTTAAATATAGGGCGATTGAATGAAATGCACCGCTGTTTGGAGGCTGTTTTTCTGCGAGGAAATGAAATTTTTTCTGTGTCTACTTTTCCGAGCCGGTGCAAAATTTTTTTGTCGGTTATTGGAAAAACGGCAAAAAAGTGGCATATTCTCGTTGGAAAAATGGCAAAATCAATGTGTTTTTGTGTTGGAAAAACGGCAAACAGAGTATCTGCGTTATAAAATCGGGCAAAGACTATGAGACTCATCGCGCTTTGTCGAATATAATGGGGTGCGGCGAATATGACATTCCGGAAGCCGTCGTGTTCGGCAACGAAAATCTTCGGGTTTCAGGAAAGGTGGTCTATGCGCCGGTTTACATGGTAATGTTTCTTGAAAAAGACAACACGGCTCCGTCTTATTATAAAGTGAACTTGTCGGGATTGCAGAATCCAAGCGTATAGCCGCGAATGTTTGCTGATTAAACTTTTTCCGTAAATTTGCGGTTATATTAAAAGAGAAAAGATGAGAATAGTCGTACAGAGAGTCTCGGAAGCATCGGTCAGCATAAAGAGCGTGTTGCATTCGGCAATAGGAGAGGGAATGATGATTCTTGTCGGGGTGGAGCACGATGACACTGAAGAAGATGTGGAATGGTTGGCGAAAAAAGTTGTCAATTTGCGCATTTTTGATGATGAAAATGGTGTGATGAACCGCTCCATTCTCGATTGCGGAGGTGGAATATTGGTAATTAGCCAATTCACTCTCCATGCCTCCACAAAGAAGGGCAACCGCCCTTCTTATATACGAGCCGCGCGTCCGGAGCAGGCAGTGCCGCTCTATCGTCTGTTTATCGAAAGATTGGATGCCGCTACGGGCAAAAAATGCGGAGAAGGCGTGTTTGGCGCGGACATGCAGGTGGCTTTTGTGAACGACGGCCCTGTGACGATAATCATCGACTCAAAATTAAAAGAATAAACGCGATGACCATAAAAGAAGCGCAAGAGGCTGTAGACGGCTGGATTCGCACCTATGGGGTGCGTTATTTCAGCGAGCTCACCAACATGGCCGTTTTGACGGAAGAAGTGGGGGAGGTGGCACGCATAATGTCGCGGCGATACGGTGACCAATCATTTAAAGAGGGAGAGAATCCCGATGCTCTTTCCGGTGAGTTGGCCGACGTGTTGTGGGTGTTGCTGTGCATTGCCAACCAGACGGGCGTGGACATGACAGAGGCGTTCAAAGCCACGATAGAGAAGAAAACTCGTCGCGACAGCGAGCGGCATCGCAACAACGAGAAATTGAGGCAGCACAAAAACATGTGTGACTGACGACGCGTGTGCTGCCTGACTACGATAGTTATGAATAAGAACAAAACAGAATATATGGAAGGAACTACAGAAGACCGTTACAAAAAAGTGCTTATCGACAGTCAAGTTACAGAAGACGACGCTGTTGTTGCCAATGAGGTTAAGTCGATTATTGAAAAGCATTTTGACGAGAACAACAATGTGGAAGTATACAAGAAATGCTTCAACTCCATCGACCTTACGTCGCTTAACAGCACCGACACCGAACAGTCGATAGCCGCAATGGTGGAGAAAGTGAATAAATTCGAGGAGGAGTATCCCCAACTGCCGAATGTGGCGGCAATATGCACTTATCCCAATTTTGCCATGACGGTGAATGGCACGTTGGAAGTGAGCGGAGTGGATGTGGCTGTGGTAGCGGGCAGCTTTCCGTCGTCGCAGACATTTGTGGAGGTGAAAACTGCGGAAACGGCGTTGGCTGTTGCCGACGGAGCCAATGAGGTGGATATTGTGTTGAACCTCGGTTTGTTCTACAGCGGAAATTATGAGGAACTTGCCGATGAGATTTCAGAGGTGAAACATGCGGCACGCGGCGCGCGGTTGAAAGTGATACTCGAAACCGGGGCTTTGAAAACGGCTGCCGACATAAAAAAGGCATCTATACTTGCAATGTATTCGGGAGCTGACTTTATAAAGACATCGACAGGAAAAGTTTATCCCGGAGCGTCGTTGGAGGCGGCATACGTGATGTGCAAGTGCATAAAAGAATATTATGGGCAGACAGGCACAATGATAGGCTTCAAGGTGTCGGGCGGTGTTTCGTCGACCGACGACGCTGTGAAGTATTATACCATAGTGAAAGAGGTGCTTGGAGATGAGTGGCTCTGCAACGACTATTTCCGAATCGGCACATCGCGCGCGGCCAATTATATACTTTCTTCAATCATTGGCAAAGAAGTCAAGTTTTTCTGAAAGCGTCTTGCAAATGATAAAAAATCATTTTATCTTTGCAGCGCATTTGGAAAAAGGGCGAATACCAGAGTGGCCAAATGGGGCAGACTGTAAATCTGCTGGCTTATGCCTTCGGTGGTTCGAATCCATCTTCGCCCACTAATATTTCCTCCTTAATTTACTTTGCGGAAGTAGCTCAGTTGATAGAGCATCAGCCTTCCAAGCTGAGGGTCGCGAGTTTGAGCCTCGTCTTCCGCTCTTGAAAGCCGGACATTGTTGCCCGGCTTTTTTGTTGGTGGTATGCGGATAATTTTGACTGCTGAAGAAAATTTGTGATAAAATTTGCGATGTGGCGATTAATATTTACATTTGTATATTGGCAAATTTTATACTGTTAAGAAGTGGAAACAACAGACTACAGCTCATTAAATTTATCTCCGGAGCAGGAAGACCGGATGATAGAGGACGCTTTCAACGATGTGCTCAACGGCTATTTGCGTAGCAATCACAGGAAGAAAGTGGAAATAATCAAGCGCGCGTATGCGTTCGCGAAAGATGCGCATAAGGGGATACGCCGCCGGTCAGGGGAGCCGTATATACTTCATCCGATAGCTGTCGCAAAAATTGTAAGTCAGGAAATAGGACTTGGCTCCACCTCGATATGCGCGGCATTGCTGCACGATGTGGTTGAGGACACGGAATACCGCGTGGAGGACATTGAGATGAATTTCGGTAAAAAGATTGCCACTATAGTTGACGGACTGACGAAAATATCAGGCGGAATATTCGGCGACAAGGCATCGGCACAGGCGGAGAATTTCCGGAAATTGCTCCTGACGATGGCGGAGGACATACGTGTCATACTGATAAAAATGGCCGATCGTCTGCACAATATGCGTACTCTCGGCTCGATGTTGCCAAGCAAACAGTACAAAATTGCAGGAGAAACACTGTATATCTATGCGCCCCTTGCCCATCGGCTCGGTTTGTTTGCCATAAAGACAGAGCTTGAAGACCTCAGTTTCAAGTATGAGCATCCGGAACAGTATAAAATCATCAAAGAAAAAATCGAGGAAAGCGAGTCGCGCCGCAAGATGGTATATGACGATTTCACGGCTCCCATTCGCGAGAAACTTGACGCCATGGGGCTGAAATATACGATAAACGCGCGTGTGAAGTCGATTTATTCGATATGGAACAAAATGGAAACCAAGCATGTGCCGTTTGAGGAGGTCTATGATTTGTATGCTGTGAGGATTGTGTTCGATTGTGAGGAGGACGCTAACGAAAAATCAATTTGCTGGAACATATATTCTGCCATAACCGACATCTACAAATTGCATCCCACGCGGACGCGCGACTGGATAAGCACTCCCAAAGCCAATGGCTACCGGGCCCTGCACCTTACGGTTATGGGAACCGACGGAAATTGGGTTGAAGTGCAAATCAGAAGCCGTAAAATGGACGACATAGCCGAGCGCGGTTTTGCGGCCCATTGGAAATACAAAATAGGAGAGAGCGACGAGGAGTCGGAGCTTGAGTCGTGGCTGAAGACGATTACCGACATATTGAAAAATCCGGAGCCTAATGCCATAGATTTCCTTGACACAATCAAGCTGAATCTGTTTGCGATGGAAATCATCGTGTTTACGCCAAAAGGGGATCTTATGACGCTGCCAAAGAACGCGACAGTGCTCGATGTGGCATACAATCTGCACACGGAGCTTGGTTCGCATTGCATCGCGGGAAAGGTGAACCACCGGTTGGTGCCCATTTCTTATCGTTTGCAAAGCGGCGATCAGGTGGAGGTGCTGACATCCGAAACGCAGAAACCATCGGCCGAATGGCTTAATTTCGTGATTACGGCGAAGGCAAAAACACGCCTTGAGGCATCGTTGCGCAAAGAGCGCAAGAAAATCATGGAAAAGGGCGAGCATATTTTGGCGCGGCTTGTCGATGGCTGCAAACCGGAAGAGGCCGACAGCGTGACAAACAAGCTGATGACATTGTTCCATTTCCTGTCGCGCGACGATTTGTATTTTGCCATAGGCTCCGATAAGGTTTCTATCAACGAGGGTTTGCTGAAATCGCTCTGCAAGAAGCCTGGACCGGGAATCCTTTATAAAATTTTGCCTTTTGTCGGAAAGGGCAAAAAATCTTCAGAACAGGCGGCTGACACCAACAATAAGGAGAAAAAGGAAATAGACCGCAAAAAAATATATGTGCTCCGCACTGAAAACGGGGTTAAAAACTATCAGGTGGCTTCCTGCTGTAATCCGATACCGGGCGACGATGTCATAGGCTATGTCGACGACAACGGCAATGTGATAGTCCATAAAATGGATTGCGACACGGCAATGCGCATAAAGAGCAATTTCGGCAACAGGTTGGTCGCCACCAAATGGGAGGAGTCGCCGCTTGCCAATACTTTTCTTGCATCGATAGATGTCAACGGAATCGACCGTATGGGTATACTTCAGGAACTCATCCATGAAATTTCGATTAACATGGCCATCAATATACGCAAACTGAACATCGAGGCGAAAGAGGGGCTGTTTGTGTGCAATCTTGACGTGAGAGTTGCCGACGCGGGTATTGTGGAGCGTCTGTGCAAGCAGGTGAAAAAGATAAAAGGTGTCACATCGGCCGCGCGTGTGAAATAATGAAATCTATAATGTAACAGATAATTATGGGCGAATTGAAAAATACTGTCAGTAAAAGGCGCAATGTGCTGCGGATAATACTGTTTGTGTTGTCGGCGGCAGTTATAGCTTATTTTTATCCAAACAAAAACAACCGGGAATATAAATATACTGTCGGTAAACCGTGGAGCTACTCGTTGCTTACCGCTCCGTTCGATATCCCGATATTTCTCGACTCCGCTACGGTCAATGCGAAGAAAGACAGCATCGACAAGGCTTTTGTCCCGATTTTCAGAATCGACAGGACGGTTGAGAAGCGCGTTTCGGAGAAGATTTCCTCATACTATAAAGTGGTGTTTTATACCGGAGATTTGCGGAAATTGGAATCGTTGATGAGCGACATATATAGCAGGGGGATAGTCGACAATGATGTCTATGAGGCGGTTCGCCTGAACCGGCTTCCGAATATAAGAGTGCTGCATGACAATGTGTTGCAGACTGTCCCGACAGCAGGGATGGTGTCTGTGAAAGTGGCTTATTCGTATATCGATTCGGCAATGCACTCTTCTCCTGTGGTGAGCAATGTGGACTTGGCAAAATTGATAGTGCCGAATGTGGTGAAAGACACATTGACATCCAATAAGTATCTTGAGGACTTGTACCGCAATACCATGGCGCCGGCCGGAGTGGTGCAACAGGGTGAGCGGATAGTGGACCGTGGCGAAATAATAACTCCGCAGACGGCAATGCTGCTGACCACTTACGAGTCGATGATGAAGTCGAGAAGCAAGCTGGTTGCCCATGACGCGCAATATCCTGTGATTGGCTACGGGGTAATCATTGTCATGCTGCTGCTGTTGCTGTACATGTTTTTCCACCTGTTCCGCACAAGAATTTTCAATGACAACCGTAAGCTGTTTTTTGTCGTTTTGCTTGTCACTGTTTTTTCGATAGCGTCATTCTATCTGCTGTCGCATTTCCGCAGCGCGTTGTATTTTCTTCCTATTGCCATTGTGCCGATAATGCTTGTGACGTTTTTCGATTCTCGCACTGCGTTTTTTGTTTCTGTGGTGCAGGTTTTGATATGCAGCCTTGCGTCGGGAATGCAGATAGAGTTTGTTGTGATGCACACTATTGCCTCTGTTATAGCGATAGACACGTTGCAGGATTTGTCAAAACGCTCTCAGCTTATCCGTACCGCCATATTAATATTCTTCGGATATGCCCTTACATATACGGCAATGTATGTGATAAGCGAGGGCAATGTGAACGGCATTACCTACAAGCCGTATGTTTATTTGGCCATAAACTCTGTGTTTCTGTCGTTTGCCTACATATTGATTTTTGTTTGCGAGAAATTGTTCGGATTTGTTTCGAAAGTCACGCTCGTCGAATTGTCGGATGTGAACAACAAATTGCTGCGTGAGCTTTCGGAGAAGTGTCCGGGAACGTTCCAGCATTCTATGCAGCTTTCCAATTTGGTTTCGGAGGCCGCGCATGAGATAGGGGCGAATACTCAACTTGCGCGTGCCGGTGCCCTTTATCATGATATAGGGAAAATGGAAAATCCGGCATTCTTTACAGAGAATCAGCATGACATAAACCCGCATGAGCTGATTTCTCCGGAGCAAAGCGCAAAAATCGTAATACGCCATGTGACTGACGGTCTTAAAATTGCCGACAAGGCGAAACTGCCGGATGTGATAAAGGATTTTATTGCCGAGCATCATGGGAAGAGCACCGCAAAATATTTTTACACCACAGCGTGCAACAACAATGGCGGGGAGCCTGTCGATCCTGCTCCGTTTACATATCCGGGACCTAATCCGCGCAGCAAAGAGACGGCCATTTTGATGATGGCTGACGCTACGGAGGCGGCCTCTCGCAGTTTGAAAGAGCATACCGACGAATCGATATCTGCCCTTGTCAACAAGATAATTGACGGCCAGATAGCGCAAGGGCTGATGAAAGACGCTCCTTTGAGTTTCCGTGATGTGGAAACAATCAAGAAAGTGTTTATCTCACGGTTGCGTACCATCTATCATACCCGTGTTTCTTATCCGGAATTGATAAAGAAAGAGGATGGTAAAAAGAATGCCGATGAGGGGGCAAAACAATCTTGACAGAGCTTTATATTGCGTTTATCGATGAAAGTTTCTTTATGAGAATGGCGGCTGTGGCTTCGGTTGCGGCCGCTGTTTCTATGTCGGTAGAGTCGAATGTTATGGTTGCTTGCGAATAGTAGGGTTCGCGCGCTTTCAGGTTCTCACGAATGAATTGTGTGAGCTCCCCGTTGCTTTTTCCCGCTATTATCGGGCGTTTTGCTTTAGCTCCCGGCAGCGACAGCCGTGCGGCAATCCGCTCGACTGGCGCTGAAAGAAACACTGTGACACCCTTGTCGTTCATCAGCTTTATGTTGTCGAAATGGCAAGGTGTGCCTCCGCCGCAGGCCACTACGGTGCGCTCGAAGTCGCTTACTTCCTCAAGCATCCGTCGTTCTATCTCCCTGAAATGCTGTTCCCCGTAAATTCTGAATAGTTCTTTTATTGTATGCCGATAGCGGTTTTCAATATATATGTCGAGGTCGATGAACTCATAATTCATCTGTCGTGACAACACCCGTCCGAGTGTTGTTTTTCCGCATCCCATGTATCCTATCAAAAAAATCGGTTTCATGTATGCGAAGTTATCCATGTTGTGGCATATTTTCAAATCTGAAAATCTCTTTTTTGCGTTTCCGGCGGTGCGCGGCGCGGTAGATTTGTGGAAAAAAGACTATGAAAGACACAAATCAGAATGCTGAGATGCTGCGTTATACGCGAAAAGACCTGTTGGACGAGTGGAAATTGCGTAACGGATATTTTGAGGTCAGGCGTGATTGTGAGCTTGTCAGGGACGACGGCTTTGATTTTGACCGCGTTTTGCAGGCTGAAATCGACTGTAGTTATGAGAGGTTGCTTGGCTCTGCCCCTTTGTCGATGGTGCCTGTGTTTGATATCACGGAGGATTGCGTAATATCGGTTGACGATGATTTGAGAGTAACTGTCGTTCTTCCTGAGAATTGCGTCAGGGTGGCAGAGGTTTTGCTGCCCGGATGGAAGTGCGGTGTGACGGAATTTGAGTCACAGTCTTCCGGCAAAGCTGCCATGCAGCGGAATGAATGGCTGTGCGGTAGACGGGAAAACCCGGTGTGTGTCGAGGGGATTCGCTGTCTGTATGCCTATTCGGCTGTTTCGGCTGATAATTTTATGCCGGACAAAATTTTGGCTGTATGCAGACCGGCGGACGGTGTGTATTTGTTTGCGCAATCTGCGTGGGATTTGCTTCTCGGGAGCAAAAAATAGTTTCCGGTTTTGCAGTTTCGTGCGGTAAACGGTAAATTTGCAATATGATATTGAAAACATTATCCATATTGAATTACCGGAACATACCGGAAGCCTCTCTTGAATTTTCTGGCAAGGTGAATTGTCTGCTTGGTAATAACGGTATGGGTAAAACCAACATCCTCGACGCGATATATTATTTGAGTAATTGCAAAAGCTCGCTTTCGTCTACCGACGCTAATACAGTGCGCTATGGCGAGGAATTCATGTTGCTGCAAGGAAATTACGAGCGTATGGGGAAGGCGGAGAATATATCATGTGCCATACAGAAAGGCAAAAAGAAGTCGATAAAACGCAACGGGAAGGAGTATCGGCGTATGAGCGAGCATATAGGATTGCTTCCGTTGGTGCTTGTTTCTCCGCAAGACTGGAATATGATTGTCGGTGGTGGCGATGAGCGTCGCCGTTTGGTCGACAGGATAATATCGCAAAGCGACTGCAATTATCTGAACGCGTTGATCCGGTACAATAAAGCAATGGAGCAGCGTAATTCTATGTTGAAGCAAGGTTATGCCGATCCTTTGCTTTTTGAAACGGTTGACGCCTATCTTTCAGAAGCCGCGCAGGAAATATATAAATGCCGGAAAGAATGGATTGTGAAATTCACGCCGGTGTTTATGCGCTATTATAATTTTATCGGTAACAACAATGAGGCTGTTAGGCTCGATTATCGTAGTGAGCTTGACGACAAGCCGATGCAGAAAATATTAAGTGACAATTTTTCTAAGGATAAATTGCTGGGATTCACTTCTCAAGGAGTGCACCGTGATGATATAGAGCTGTTGCTCGGCAATGAGCTGATGCGCAAGATTGGCTCTCAGGGGCAGTGCAAGACCTACACTATAGCGTTGCGGTTTGCCCAATTTGACTTTTTGAAACAGTTGGGCGGAATTACACCGTTGTTGTTGCTCGATGATATTTTTGACAAACTTGACTCGTTGCGTGTTTCAAATATAATGCGAATCGTTTCTGATAAATCTTTCGGACAGATTTTTGTTTCTGATACCAATCGACAGCATATCGACGAAACCATACAGGCTGTAGGCAGCGATTTTCGCATTTTTTCTGTTGAGGCCGGCATTTGCAGGCCGTTGTTGTAGCTTAAATTTTGCTGAATTAGAAAATCGTTGCTGTTCAATTTTTTCATCTGTTAGCTGATAAGTATGCCTCTTTTACACAATTTAACACATTCTAATAATGTGGTTGACAGGCTATTGTGTGAAAAGTATGTTTTACAACATAAA
>CALUMI010000038.1 GCA_944321725.1 uncultured Muribaculaceae bacterium | reverse complement strand
TCGCCCGAATAGAAGAATGTACCCTGCGATTCCGTCACCTCGCATCCACCGTCAACAATATTATAATAAATGCCGTCATATACAAAATCGTAGGCCTGCGACTCAAAAGCGGCCGACAACATCACCGCCAACACGATTGGCTTAAACAGAGTATTAAATTTCATAGATTTATATTTTATATGATTTTATTCCATCTAAACACAATTACCACAAAATGCGGAGCCTGTCGGCATACCGGCACGACGAAGTGCGGCTCCCACCGGTGAGAACCGTAACAAACAACAAGAACAATGTAATTTTTCTTGATATTCCGTCCGCATAAACAAACCTCCCGAAACCACTCTGGGCTTCGCTCAATCTATTCTGCAAGACGGGACGCAGACTGATATAATTTCAAGTTTTCACTTTCAAGGAGAAGAGCCGTCCCATTGCTTTCAGCCGTGCCACGCAGGACACACCGAATTGCCAAGGCAATGTAATCTCCTTTCAGGACACAGAACCCTGATTTGCGCCGCAAAATTACATAAAAAATCGCTCCCCTAAAGTTAAAAAATAACAAATAAGCATACCGCTACATACTCACTATCCATTCCCACACAGGAATTACTTTCACCGCAATACCATCATACATCACATTCTCCGACTGTCCTCCTGTAAGTATATACACATTATCGCACCTCGTTGCTTTCGCAGCCGAAACAGCACCTTTAATTTCCCGCATACGAGTCTTGGGGCTCTCAATATCATAAGCCACTTGGTATATACCAACAGCCTTATTCCCATTACATACAATAAAATCCGCCTCAGTACTCCCGTTGCTAAAATAATAGATGTCCTCTTCCTCAGTCCTAATACGCCTGCGCAATTCCAAATATACAATCGTTTCAAGCCGCCAACCGAGATTTTCACCGGCAAAGGCATTTTCACGTTTGTTCATGAAAGCGACATCTATTGCATACGCCTTCTCTGCCACAACACGCTCTTTGCTTTTCGCAGAATACTTGCTTACTTTACATATAAGATACGTTTGGGCAAGATAAGAAATATAGTTTCCTAATGTATGGTGACTTTTAAATCCAAATTGCTCCTGCAATTTTTCCTTTACAATCATAACAGGAGAAAGGTTCAACAAATGTCCGGCCAAGCGTTCCAAAGAATCTATGTATTTAACTTTAAACCGCTTTTGTATGTCTTGTGTTATAATATCATGAAACAAAGAATCAATGTAACCGGTTTTGTCATTCTCCACAAGCAGTTCAGGAAATCCTCCTTGCTTCATATACTTGTCAAAAGCTCCCATAAGCAACCCTGCATTCTTAGTTGTCAACGGATTCATGGCGACACCATTATAGTTGCACCAATCTATAAATGAAAAAGGAAGCAATTCTATGGAATGATGTCTTCCCGTCAAATGAGATGCCAGCTCACCGCTAAGCAATTTAGAATTGCTGCCGGTAATTATCAAATGCATTCCCTTGCGCAACATTCGGTTTACAAAAATATGCCATCCTTCAATATTTTGAATCTCATCAAGAAACAAATGAGTGAAATCACCATATATGCTATACAAAACCTGAAGCACATCATTCATATCTTTGACTGTAAGATCATATAAATTCTCATCGTCAAAGTTGACATATGCATAATTAACTTTTGACTTTTCCAATACATTGAAGCATAATGTAGATTTCCCACTTCTACGCACACCTATGACAACCTGAGCAAGTCTGCTGTTCAAGTCTACCAAACGTTCTTCCATACGATGACAGAAAGCTCCTGACCTAAACCTTTCAAGTTCTTCTTTCTGATCCAATAGCACTCTCTCTATATTTCTTATGTCCATTGCATCAATTTTTGCGATAAAGATAACAAAATAAATCCATATACAACAAGACAACTGCCGATATTTTGGCAAAAACAAGCAATTTCACTGCCGATATTTTGGCAAAAACAGACAACTTCACTGCCGATAAATCCATTTTGCTGCCGGTAAAGCAGATGACTGTCAAGGATGGCAATCGTAACGCAACTTATCGAGAATCAAATAAATAAGCATCTTGTCAACACCGGCGGCAAGCAGATATTCCGTATCGGCCTCGACTGTAGCCGCCACCTTATTTATACCCTCATCGGCAGCCGCCTTCCGATAGTCATCTACAGCCTCTTTCACATTGCCGGCGGCAAGTCGCACATGCGCACTGTTTATATAATCGTCGGGCGAAGGCTTCAATGCCATGATTTTACCGTAATACTCCAAACTTTGGGCATAGTTGCCGTCGAGAAACGAGCACCACGCTATCGGACGCATGGTTTTCACACTATTGCCGGAAAGATAATCCACCTTAAAATAGTATTTCAAGGCTTCTTTCACCATGCCAAGCTCCAAAAGGCAATTACCTATATTATTGGCCACAGTTGTATTGTCGGGCTGCAGTGCCTCTATCCGTTTATAGCAATCCAAAGCCTCGCGTATCTCGCCGGCGGCACGGCGGCATGACGCCAAACGCTTCAGAGTCCACAAATCGTCCGGATTTATCAAATCCACCCTTTCATAATTCGCAACCGCTTTCCGATAGTCCTTCATCCGCTCATAACAGAAACCCAATTTCTGATACAAATCCGCTCCGGATTCCGACATGTGCTCCAACTTCGAGAACAAGATTGCGGCATCCGAATACAATTCCTGCTTGAAATAGAACTCCGCTATCAGTTTCAAATTGGACGAATCCGACAAAATATCGCCGACAAACGGCACCTCAATCAAATTCAACGTGCAGGCAAACACGTTGTAGAACTCCGACCGGCACGGAAACAGATTGAAAAACCGATAAAGATTCTGCACGAATTTATTTAACGTATTTTCCCTGTCTTTCTCAGGATCGGACAATTCTGATTTCGCCATTTCCGCCATTGCGCCGCTTTGCTCATCAAATTGGCCCAGCACAGCCATACGGCGATCTTCCGGCAGACCGGCCAAAGACAGCACAAACGAATATTTGTCGCTGTCGCAAAACACTCCGCTGCCGTCGACCATTTCCATCAGTCGCCCTTTCGAGTTCCTCAACACACGGGCAACCACAGAGCTATCCATCGAAAACGGAACAAACCAGTTGGCAATGTCATTGAAAAACGAAAACGACTTCAACTTCGCAAACGAGCTTAAAAACACATCGCCACCCTCCATCTGCATCTTGTTCAGCTCCATCATCTTGGCGGTTATGCCCGACTTGTCGAGCATCTCCTGCCAATCAGGATTTGCGGCCATCGCCTCCGGATCTTCGTCAATATCCATGCCATGCAGCTTATTGCGCAATTCCGGTTTCAGCTTCATCAGCTTGGGGACAAGCTCCGTCTGCACTTTCTTTGTTATCCGCTCAGTTGTGCGTGAACGAATAAACTGCAAAAATATCATCATGATGTCGGCGCAAGCCCGCGAGTCATCGGCAAGTTCTGACATGCGCGACCTTAATTTACCGGAATCTCCTATCTGCCCGCGATATTTGTACATGACCAACAAGACACAGCACAAGGCCTTCAAAGCCAAATCACCGCCAACCGACAAATAACTGTCTACAAGCAATAAAAGCAACGGCTCGCTATAGTGTTCCAAAAGATTCATCATTACGGCAGCCACAATCTGCTGTTTCAAAGACTCCGGCAGCGTTGTGTCGCAAAGCAAACCACGGATCTTATCGACATCCGGCTGCACCGCCGGATACATTGTCCAAACCTTCTTAAAAATCAAATTAGCCGCATTCTCCTTATTTTCTTGCAGCACGACCGTTTTTTCATGCTCACGCTCCGATTCCGGCAATTCGCCATATACGCGCACGGCATCATCCGCCTCCCTATAACGCGTAATCATTGCATCAAGCTCCGCCGGATACATACGCAGCATTCTCAACGTACTGTAATACAACTTATGGGAAGTTTTTGCCTCAATCTCGTTGACAAGCATTTCGGCAATTTCCTTGATCTTAGACACTATATCCTCATAAATATCGTCGCGGGCAGGATCGGCTACACCATCCGCGGCATATTGCAGCATATAGCGGTAAGACTGCTCCACCATATCGATTTTATCCATTATAGAGCCATTTGCCGCCTCCACTGAAAGTTTGCGCAAACAGTCTATCGCCTCTTTCACACGCCTGCGCTCCACCAACCCGGCTATATTTTTTCTTTGACTTTCTATATCGTTGTTAATCATAATCAATACACACTAAAATTATGCGAATATAGCGAAACTTCACAAATATTGTGCCATTATTTGTGGCAACCTGACATGAAATAATTTGCAAAAAGGCGGGGATATATTAATTTTGCACGGAAAAATAAAAAATCATGGTACTACAACGTTGGCAATCTGTATATCTGTTAATAGCGGCCGTCGCGCTCGGCTTGGCGGCATATCTGCCCGTGTTCGACATCGTGGCATTAGACAAAAGCGTGCTGCCGGTAGACATCTTATCGCTGAAATCGACGGCTATACCCGGCGGATACGCCTATTTCATCCTCATCGCCTTGTCCGCGATACTTTCGCTGATAACAATCTTCAAATACAAAAACCTCAAACAGCAAAAAAGCCTTTGCTCCGTAAACATGTTGCTGATAATAGCCGCCTACATCACGATAGCTGTATGCGCAAATATCACGGCAAGCATTGAAATAGCAAGATGGCAGATGGCATCGTTGCTGCCGGCATTCGCGCTAATATGCACATTTCTCGCAAAAAACAGGATAATCCACGACTACAAGCTCATCCACGATGCCGACCGTTTGCGGTAAATCGGGATTCCGGGATTAAAAAAGGCTGTTAATCTTTTGATTTTTCTAAAAATGTAACTAATTTTGCAGTCCGAAAATCAGAATAATAACGAAAAAATATAAAGCAAGATGAAAAGAACTTATCAACCTTCAAACAGAAAAAGAGCTAACAAGCACGGTTTCCGTGAGAGAATGTCAACTGCCAACGGCCGCAAAGTATTGGCTCGCCGCCGCGCAAAAGGCCGCGCCCGTCTGACAGTCGCTTACAACAAATAATAGAACACAAGGAACACGGACGCACAACGCCCGACATTCAAAAACAGAATCGCCGCCTCATCAGCGGCGATTTTTTTATATCCAAGTACTCTCAACACTCATCACTAACGCACCGGGATTTTGTCGATGCGGCGTTGGTGGCGGCCTCCCTCGTAGGCGGTCGACAGGAATGTTTTCACCATCTCAACAGCCTCCTCATCGCTCACAAAGCGTCCCGGCATGGCAAGCACATTGGCATCGTTATGCTGACGCGACAATGCGGCTATTTCCGGAATCCAGCAGAGCGCGGCGCGTATGCCCTGATGCTTATTGAGAGTCATGCTTATGCCCTCGCCGCTGCCACACACAGCAATGCCCGGATAGCACTCGCCTTTCTCTACAGCCTCCGCACACGGATGCGCAAAGTCGGGGTAATCGCAGCTATCGGTTGAGTACGTCCCGAAATCTTTATACGGAATACCTTGCGATTCCAAATACTTAATAACAGCCTGCTTGGTCTCAAACCCGGCATGGTCGCTACAAAGCGCCACCGGAACATTCGCTTTCAGAATAGTCATTATATCATTATTTTTTATTATACAAAATTACACATTTGGCGCAACAAAGCAAAATGGTTTGCCGTATCGCAAAAAAACGCTTACTTTGCAGTATTAACAAAAACATAAAAAACCGACATATAATGAAATTCATATCTTGGAACGTAAACGGACTGCGAGCGTGCAACGATAAAGGGTTTGCCGACACTTTCCGCAAACTTGACGCCGATTTTTTCTGCCTGCAAGAGACAAAAATGCAGTCAGGACAGCTTGACCTGCAATTCGACGGATACGAATCATATTGGAACTATGCCGAGAAAAAAGGGTATTCAGGCACCGCAATATATACACGCCACACGCCGCTGAACGTTACCTATGGCATCGGCATAGAGCATCACGACAAGGAAGGGCGCGTGATAACAATGGAAATGGAAGATTTCTTTTTGGTGACAGTATATACGCCAAACTCACAAGACGGACTGAAACGATTGGACTATCGTATGGCATGGGAGGACGATTTCCGCAACTATCTGCTCGGTCTTGACAAGCGCAAGCCTGTAATCGCATGCGGCGACCTCAATGTAGCCCACAAGGAAATAGATTTGAAAAACCCTAAAACCAACCGTAAAAACGCCGGATTTACAGATGAGGAGCGCGAGAAGTTCTCTATCCTGCTCAATTCCGGATTTACCGACACCTACCGTCACTTCTATCCCGACCGTGAAGGCATATATTCGTGGTGGTCGTACCGTTTCAAAGCCCGCGAGAAAAATGCCGGTTGGCGTATCGACTATTTCATTGTATCCAACCGCTTATGCGACAGATTGGAGAAAGCTGACATCCATACAGAAATCTACGGTTCCGACCATTGTCCGGTGGAAGTCGACATAAAGTTTTAAAACCTATGTACGAAGACAGAGTACAGCTTGCAATAGAAAATTTCATGAGCGGATACAGTTGCGCACAATCCGTGACAGCCGCGTTTGCCGATTTGCTGGGCATGGACACCGAATTGGCTTTGCGGGCCTCATCATCGTTCGGAGCCGGAATAGGGCGAATGCGGCTCACATGCGGGGCGGCATGCGGAATGTTTATGCTTGCCGGTCTGCTGACAGGAAGCACTGACCCTACAGACCGGATAGGCAAAGGACGGAACTACGCGACAGTGCAACAACTTGCCGAAAAATTCAAAGAAAAGACAGGCTCTCTCACATGCCGCGAAATTCTCGGACTGAGAAAAAACGCCCCAACTCCGCCAATGCCCGACGAACGCACAGCCGACTACTATCGCAAACGTCCGTGTGTAAGGACTGTTGAAACAGCAGCACGCATTTTTGCTGAATTTCTTTCCGAATACGACAACAGCAACAAGCACGAATAAAAAGATTGGCGGTCTTTTTCAGACCGCCAATCTTCAAGAACAATTAATTATGAAACGATTTATTTTTCTTCCGACGCAAACAGTTTATTAAACTCTTCAACAGAAACAGCTTTCTCCTCCAAAGTCACATTATCCTTCACAGCAGCAAACAACTTGTCGTCGACAGCCTTGTCAAGAAGACGCTGACGGTACTCCTTGTTATCGAGGAAATCTTTGGCATATTTATCAATATACTCTTCCGGAACATTGGCCATGCCATATTGCGCGAACTGTTGCGCAGCAAGCATACGGGCCTCTCTCTTAAGGTCGTCCTCCTCTACTTTAATTCCCAATTTATTTACCGCTTTTTCCTTTATAAGCTGCCACTCTGCCGCCGGACGCATACGCTCATATTCCTCGTCGACATTTTCATCGTTGATTTTTTCATTGGTCTTTTTAAGCCATTTCTTCAAGAACTCAACAGGCAACTCAATAGCTCCCGCCTTGCCGGTCAAGACGTTACGGGCATCGATGGTAAATCTGTAATTGCTGTCGAGTTTAAGCTGATTGGCAATCATCTCTCTCAATTTTTCAAAATATCCGGCCTCATCCTTTACGACATCTTTACCGAATACCTCATCAAAAAATTCCTGATTCTTCTCAGCCAACTTCAACACAATTATTTCTTTTATGGTGAACTCGAAATCGGAATCGACATTTTCAGCCTGCTCTTTCTCGATATTCAACATAGAGGCCACATCCGCCACATTTCCTTTACCGGCAGATTTGGGATTGAACACAACTTTATCGCCAACAGCCTTGCCGATAAATTTATCGCGCTCTTCAGTACCCGACACGTATTCCATCGAGATAATGGTATTTTCGGTTGAGATACCGTTTTCTTTTACAGTCCCATCTGCATTCAGCTCTACTACAGACCCTTTCACCAACGCTGTTCCGTCAACTTTCTCACCTTTCACTTGTGAGCCGTAACGACGGGCAAACGCGTCGTCCTGACGCTTAACCATATCGTCATCGACAGTTATGGTGTAATAAGGGATGGTCAAGTTTTTGTCCACCTCTATGTCAATCTCCGGAGCAAAGCCTACCTCAAAAGAAAATGAATAATCTTTTTGAGAGAAATCAACTTCTTTCGTATCATTCGCCGACAATGGCTCGCCCAATATGCTTAGCTTATTGTCGTCTATATATTTAAACAACGCATCAACTGTTTCACGGTTGATTACATCGGCAAGAACCTGCTTACCAAACATTTTTCTAAGCAATCCTTCCGGAACTTTACCGGCGCGAAAACCGTCTATATGATGCTTCTGACCAATAGTTTTAAGGTCCTTTTTTACTTTGTCCTGATAATCCTGCTCTGTTAGCGACACTGTGATTATACCGCTCACATTGCCGGTTTTCTCCATCGTTACGTTCATAAATCGTAAATTATTATTTATTTTCTATTACTTTCTGATGCGTTCAAATTTCGAACTGCAAAATTACATCTAAATAAAGCCATTAACAAATTTACTGCCACTTTTTTGTAACTTTGCGGAAATTTTAATACACGGCATTGTGCTATCGCGTACATCAAACAGAGCAACATTCAGACACGTAGACATTCCTATAATAGTAATCTACGCAATTTTGGTCATTGCCGGAGCTTTCAGCATCTATGCAGCAAGCTACGACTTCGACAATGCCAGCATTCTTGATTTCGGCGAGTTTTCAGGAAAGCAATTCGTATGGATAGCCCTTTCGTTTGCAATAGGCATCGCGATATTATTGGTGGACGACTGGTTTTTCGAAACATACGCCTACCCCATCTACATAGGAATTGTGCTGCTGCTGATACTAACCATATTCATAGCCCCCAACATCAAAGGCTCACACTCGTGGATTGTGCTTGGCCCTGTAAGCCTTCAGCCTGCCGAATTTGCGAAATTCGCCACGGCGCTCGCGCTTGCAAAGCTGTTCAACAGCTATAATTTCACGCTGAACGCAAAAGCGTCAAACTATGTAAAAGCCCTGTTAATCATATTATTGCCTGTCATAATAATAAAGTTGCAGGACGAAACGGGCTCGGCATTGGTGTTTCTGTCGCTCTTTCTCGTACTCTTTCGCGAAGGCATGAGCGGATTAATTCTGATTGCCGCACTCTGCGCTGTGACAATCTTTGTTGTGGCGTTGAAATATTCATCCATCTTAATACTCGGAATACCGGGAGGCGAGTTTATCGTGCTGTCGCTCGTTTTGCTGCTCATATTGGCAATGGTGTTGTTTTACTGCAAATCAGCCATTGCGGCGCGCAATATTTTCCTGATTTATTGCGGCTGTGCGGCAATAACCGCAATTCTTTACGCGCTCGGAGTAAATCCAAACGGAAGAATAGTGATGTATTCCACGCTCTCAATCACACTTGTCTACATTGTCACCGAGATGCTCAAACGCGACGCAAAAAAGCTGCTAATCACCTCGCTGTTTGCAATCGGCTCGGTAGGATTTATGTATTCCACAACAACAGCCCTCGACAGTCTTGGAAACCACCAACAGATGAGAATAAAAGTTGCGCTCGGCATGGAAGACGACCTGCGCGGAGCCGGCTACAACGTGAATCAGTCAAAAATAGCCATCGGCTCAGGCGGGCTGACAGGAAAAGGGTTTCTCAACGGCACACAAACCAAGCTCAAATATGTGCCTGAGCAACATACCGACTTCATTTTCTGCACCATAGGCGAGGAAGAGGGCTTTATAGGCACGAGCGCCGTACTGATACTGTTCGTTGTGCTGATACTTCGCATCATCAAAATAGCGGAACGGCAGCATTCGGCATTCGGCAGAGTATATGCTTATTGCGTAGCCTCTTATCTGATTTTCCATTTCGGGATAAACATAGGAATGGTGATTGGACTTTGTCCTGTAATAGGCATTCCGCTGCCGTTTTTCAGCTATGGAGGCTCATCGCTTTGGGGATTTACCATTCTGCTGTTTATAATGCTGAAAATAGACGCGTCGCGCTCGGAAAGAAATTACTGATGGCGCATCAACTCTAAAACTTCGCCAACAAACATCTCATCGGGCGTGTCATAGGGTATCCATTTTATCTCTATTCCGCGCCGCTCCATACCCCTGAACCACGTCATTTGCCGTTTGGCAAATTGATGTATCGCGATTTCCAACAACGATACCATTTCATCATACCTCAATTCACCGATTAAATATTTGGTGACATACTTATATTCCAAACCATAATAAATCAAATCGTCGGCAGGAATACCGGAATCAAGCAGAGCCTTGACCTCTTCTACCATACCTGCCTCCAACCGGGCATGAAGCCTGTCAGTGATGCGCCGGCGGCGAGCCTCCCGCTCGATCGACACACCAACCACCACAGCATTTTCCACCGGTTTCGGCGCAATTTGCCGCTCAAGCTCGGGATGCTCCGAATAATAAGTCTGTATCTCTATCGCGCGTATGGCTCTTTGGGCTGTGTCAACATCTGTGGTGTTGTGCAACGTTTTCATTTTCTCCAATATCGAGGTCAGCTCTTCCAGCGTTTTCCCTTGCAACGACTGCCTCAGCAACTTATTCTCCGGAACATCGGGCAAACGTATGCCCTTCAACACCGATTCCACATATAATCCCGTTCCGCCGCACACCACAGGCAAATGGCCGTTTCTCCGCACCGCACTTTCAGCCATAGCAAAATCGCGCAAATATTCATAAAGATTATATTTATATCCGGCAGGACAAATGTCAATCAAATGATACGGGACATCGCCATACTCATCAAGGTCTTTACCCGTACCGATATCCATCCCCTTGTACACCTGACGGGAATCCGCGCTGATAATCTCCCCTCCCAACGCTTTTGCCAATGCGACTGCCTTTCGCGTTTTTCCGGAGGCTGTCGGGCCTGTAACCACAATCATTTTTTCATCCATGCCGCTTATTATCCAAGTCCTTCTATATATTTATACCACGCACGTTTCAACCAACGGAAAGACCAATCGCTATTAAAACGCGAAATCATCATCCACCGGCTGTCGTTGAAGTCCACGCCACAGCTGCGAAGCTCCTCTATGGTAAACGAGGGGATATATCCTTTTTTCTCAACCTTCCGATGCCCATTTCTGTCATAAAGCCGGCTCGTAGTCATTATTGTGTAAATTCTATGAATTTCCGAGCGCGCGATTTTCGAGAAGCTGCCGGCATAAAACTCCCTCTCAAGATCAGACTTGTCAAACCACAAGCCGTTTGTCGATGTTTTCTCCTCAAACCGCCCAATATCACAACGTCCGTCGACAAAGCAGAAATAATGCTCAATACCACGATGTTTGACAGGGTCGGAACTTCCATAACAAAATCTCACGGAATTTACAGGCAACGCGCCAAGTTTACCTGTCATATACGCAACTGCCTCTCCCGTTGCCGGAGATTCGGAATACTCTGTTTCGAACACGAAAGGCGTGTCATACACAGTACCGCCATTCCTTGCCTGATAATATGCCGCTTCCCTGTCAAAAACCACTATCCTGACCACTTTCGTACCATTCTTAGGCACTAAACCGTCGGAGCCGCGAACACCCTCGCCGTGCCGGTAATATAAATCGATTACAAAATAGCGAAATCCCAAAACAGTGCAATCCACAAATGCCGCCACTATCGGCAAAAATATAAATACAGCGGCATCCAATTCCGAAAACTCCCTCCCGCTGTCGAACATAAAAACAAAGTATGCCCACTCAATAATCGTAATCACCGCAGCGCCCACTCCGACACGACGCAACAAAAAGCGTATCTCCCGGAAATATATATGACCCAACGCCTCCCGCTCATACGGGACTCCGTTACGCAATATGCAGTCCATACAGAATGTGTTGTTTATATTCTTGTGTTTCATCACACTCCAAATGAAAATCACCGCGACCGACAACAATAGCATCGACAAGCGCGGCAACAACTCCAAATAGTCAGGACGCACATAATACATCACTAAAAACGCCACAAGGGAAACAAATGTGAACAATAATAGCACCCGGGCGACTATGTAAGGCAAAAAAGCACAATTTTCCGAATAGCTTTTCCGGTTTCTTCTCACAAAAGCAAACAGCGCAAGCGACATCGCAAGAGTAATGAATATATAAACTCTCACAGTCGACAGGCTACATAGCAACGGAACTATCGACAGGGGAAAAATCCCTATTGAATAGTTCCGCCAAATCAAATACGGAGAACAACTCGATATGTTGCTGCAACGTTTTTCTGTCACTGTCTGCTTTAATTTTTCAATCTCGTATCGAAGAAATCAAGTATCTTCGAATATAAGGCGTACCTTGTCTGGCAGCCGTTGATATGATGGTTCTTGTTAGGATAAACCATCATATCGAGTATTTTGTTCATTGCGACAGCTTTTGCCACATACTCAAAAGTGTTGGAGGCATGCACATTGTCGTCGGCAGTGCCTGTGATAATCAGCAACCTCCCTTTCAAATCGCCTATGCGGTTTATGGCAGAACTGCTCTCATAACCCGACTCGTTTTGCTGCGGAGTACGCATAAAACGCTCCGAATAAACCGAATCGTAATAACGCCAATCCGTGACAGGAGCGACAGCCACTCCGGCTGCAAAGTTATTGCCCTGTTGGGTCATAGCCATCAATGTTTCGTAGCCACCGTAGCTCCACCCGAATATTCCTATCTTCGACGAATCGACATACGGCAACGATGCCACATATTTAGCTGCCGCCACTTGGTCGATGCTTTCATATTTGCCTAATTGCTTATATACGACCGACGCAAACTCCTTGCCGCGTCCGCCTGTGCCGCGCCCGTCAACACAAACCACAATATAGCCTTCCTGAGCGGCATAATGCAGCCAGTCAAGTTCCCACCTGTTCAGCACAAGCTGCGAGCCCGGTCCGCTGTATTGGTACATAATCACCGGATATTTCTTCGAAGCGTCGAAATCTTGAGGCTTTATCATATAGCCATTAAGCCCATAGTCCGTAACCGTGAAAAACTCCTTCACCGGCATCTTGCCGGCAAAACGCTCCGAATAACCGGCATTGTCGAGCACAGTCCGCAATTTCTTGCCTTTAGCGTTGCACATATCATACACGTCAGGCGTATTCACATCGCTGAATCCGCGCACGAAATACTTCATATTATTGCTAAATACCGCGCTATTGGTACCGACCTTTTCAGATAACCTCTTCACTTCGCCCTTAGCATCCACATACGACAATGTACGGTTTAACTCGCCTTCCTCTGTCGACTGAAAATAAAAACGCTTGTCATCCGCGTCATATCCGTAGAAATCCGTCACTTCCCAAGCGCCTTTTGTCAGCTGCTTCATCAGCGCGCCGGCATTTGAGTATTGATACAGATGGCGATAACCGTCGCGCTCGCTCGCCACCACAAAAAACGAATCATAATAGCGCGTCATCTCCGTAAGCGAAGGGTCAATCCATGAATCCGACTTATCCGAATAAACCAACTTTGCCATTGCCGAGCGCGGATTGACCGCATAAAGCCTCATCTCGTTCTGATTGCGGTTAAGCGTATTCACCATAAGCCTCTCCGGTGTTTTTCCGAACTCTATCTTATTGATATACCCGTCGGCATCCATAGGCACATTCATAGTCTTCAAAGCGCGTGTTTCCACATCGTAGCTGACAACTTTTACCGTCGAATTGGTTTCTCCGGCCACAGGGTATTTATACTCAAACCGGCCGGGATAATAAGCATACTGCTCCAAAGGCTCGCATTCTCCCTTATAAAGCGGGAAACCGTAAGTGGGCACTTCCGACTCGTCCCATTTTATGAATGCTAGCATCAAATTGTCGGGCGACCACGTAAGCGAGCTCAGCATCCCGAATTCCTCCTGATACACCCAATCGGGTACTCCGTTGATTATCTTGTTCTTCTCGCCATCCTTTGTGACAGCCAGCTCCGTGCCATAATCGAGTTTTGCGACAAAAACATTGTTGTCGCGCACGAAAGCAACCATACGGCTGTCTGGCGAAAACACAGGCACCTCCTGAGCTCCATTTTCCGACAATGGTTTGATATTATTGCGCATTATGTCGTAAACATAATACGACGCTTTAAAAGAATTGCGGTAAACAGGCTCCACATCCGTATAAAGCAGCATCAACCTCTCGTTTGGCGACATTATAAATCCATCCCAACTCGTCACATCGCAATCGCGCAGATTTTCCGACACCATCACATCGGATATTTTTTCACCTGTCTTATAGTCAAAACGCTCCACACAGCTGCCATCGGCAGACAGCATAAAATACGTTTCCCCCGTGCTGTCGGAAATCATTTCGGCAGGAGCCGACGGACGGGATTCCAATGAGCATTCCTCAAGCGTCAATTTCTGACAAAATCCTGAAAATGCAACTACGGCAACCGACATGACCACCGCGCAAAATCTTCTATATTCCATAATCAATAACCTATTATTCACTTTTATTTCTGCAAAATTACTAATTCTTTTTCTTTTTTATACAGACAAAATCCTCTTGCTTAAACACAATATACCGCAAAAAAGTTTTTGCCGCATCCGCGCATATTTTGTACGTCCTTTAAATAGACAACCGCGGTTCGGCCATGCAAACCGAGCAAACTCTTTGCATTGCGCCCAACTTGCACTATCTTTCCATAAAATAGGCTGCGGTTCGGCAATGCAAACCGAGCAAGCTCTTTGCATTGCGCTCAACTTGCACTATCTTTCCATAAAATAGGCTGCGGTTCGGCCATGCAAATTGAGCAAGCTCTTTGCATTGCGCTCAACTTGCACTATCTTTGTACCTATAAATAAAGATAATGACAGACAAAATGACACCATTACAACGGCACCGTTGTATGAGTCATATTCGAAGCAACGACACAAAGCCGGAAATGATTGTCAGAAAATGGCTGTGGCACGAAGGTTTCAGATACAGGCTGCATGTGAAATCTTTGCACGGCACTCCTGACATAGTGCTCCGCAAAATAAAAACAGTCATTTTTATAAACGGATGTTTTTGGCACGGTCATAAGGAGGGAGAATGCTTCCGCATGCCTAAATCGAATACCGAGTTTTGGGAGAACAAAATTCAAAGAAACAGAGAGCGTGACACATTGAACTACATGCGGCTCAAATCGCAGGGGTGGACAGTCCTTGTGGTTTGGGAATGCCAACTCAACAAAAAGAACAGGACACAGACATTACAAGCATTAAGCATGAGATTAAGCAAAATAATCCTTGAAAGGAATACTGTCAAATCCTGCTATCAATATGGAGAAGAAGAACCACAACAGCTCATAGCGGCAGAAGATGTTTCTCCATACAACAAGCAGAGGTAATACAAAAAAATAATACTCATTCCATACCGCAGCTTTTACTACCTTTCCATAACATAAGCCACATCCAGGCCATGCAAACCGAGCAAGCTCTTTGCATTGCGCTCAACTTGCACTATCTTTGCGATAACAAACAATGCAGAAAATGTTTGAACCATTAGCTGAACGGCTGCGCCCGAAATCACTCGACGACTACATAGGGCAGAAACATCTTGTGGGCGAAGGATGTGTGCTTCGACGCATGATTGAATCGGGACATATATCCTCATTTATCCTGTGGGGGCCTCCGGGAGTGGGAAAAACCACCCTCGCAAAAATCATAGCCACACAGGTCAATGCCCCGTTCTACACACTCTCCGCCGTGCATTCCGGAGTAAAGGAAGTACGCGATGTGCTGCTGAAATGCAAAGCCGACAGCAACAGCATGTTTACCAAGCACCGCCCCATCCTTTTCATCGACGAAATACACCGTTTCAACAAGTCGCAACAAGACTCATTGCTCGGTGCTGTGGAAATGGGAACGGTGACGCTCATTGGAGCAACAACCGAAAATCCGTCGTTCGAAATAATCCGCCCGTTGCTTTCACGTGCGCAAGTCTATGTGCTGCAACCATTGAGCGACAGCGATCTTGCCGAACTGCTGCAACGCGCGCTTGGCAAGGACGAGATCCTGAAAAACCGATCAGTGAAAGTGGAAGAAACCGACGCGCTGTTCCGCTATTCGGGAGGTGATGCCCGCAAGATGCTCAACATCATCGACCTGCTCTATCAGTCGGTACCCGACAACGAGCCGATAATCATCCGCAACGACATCGTGACCGAACGGCTGCAACAAAATCCGGCCGCCTACGACAAAAACGGCGAGATGCACTACGACATCATATCAGCGTTCATCAAGTCGGTCAGAGGAAGCAATCCCGACGCCGCCGTATATTGGCTCGCCCGCATGATTGAAGGAGGCGAAGACCCGGCGTTCATAGCTCGACGCCTGCTGATACTCGCCGCCGAGGACATAGGCCTCGCCAACCCCAACGCGTTGCTGCTTGCCAACGCCACTTTCGACGCCCTTCAAAAAATAGGCTGGCCGGAAGGCAGAATCATACTTTCGGAATGTGCCATATACCTTGCTACCTCACCGAAAAGCAACTCCGCCTACGAGGCCATCAACTCGGCCATGCAATACGTCGGCGAAACAGGCAACTATCCCGTGCCGCTCCACTTGCGCAACGCGCCTACAAAACTGATGTCTGACTTGGGCTACGGTGCAGATTACCGGTATCCCCACGCTTTTCCCGGCAATTTCGTCACACAGCAATATCTGCCCGACAAGGCCGCCGGAAAGAAATTTTGGCAACCCGGCGCCAACCCGCAAGAAAAGAAAATGGACGACCGCATGCAACAACTATGGAATCCCCCGGCTACAGACATCAAATAATAACGCTGAAACTTTTGAATATTTTTCACCACCAAAATTTGTAATTGCAATCAAAAAGCTATAGACTTGAAATCAGAATGATAGCATTATGAATACAGCAAACACCGTGACACATCAAAAAAAGCCGCAATGTTCCGACCTGACATTGATTTGCTTGACCGCCTTAAAGAGTTGGCAAAGAATGAGCATCGCAGTCTCAACAATTACGTTGAATGTGTGTTGCTCGATGTCGCATACCGTAAACCAAATGCCGAAACGATAGCCGCCATAAACGATGCACGAAGCGAAGTATTGCGCGACACTCCACCCATCGACACTTCAAATGTCGATGCAATGCTAAAGTCTATGGGAATATGAAAACACTCCATCCGTCCTCGCAATTCAAAAAAGATGTCAAACGGATTAAAATCGTCATTGCTCTACAACTTACACCACAATCTAATTTTTTCTGAATATTTTTCGGCGGAAAATTTGCAGATACAAAAAATTGTCGTACCTTTGCATCACTTTCCGAGAGAGAAAGGGCGTTTAGCTCAGCTGGTTCAGAGCATCTGCCTTACAAGCAGAGGGTCGGCGGTTCGAATCCGTCAACGCCCACACACGAAAGACCGCTTTTCAGCGGTCTTTTTTATTATCATCCATTTCCTTGAATTACACTTTTCAATATAAAATCCAACCATAAAACTACACTTTTCAATAGATTATGCCCTCGAAATTCTACACTATTCAATGGATTTCATACACGGAATTATACACTTTTCAAAACAAACCATAATCAAAACCATTAATTTCAGAAATCAGCACCACCTCATCCGCCCCACTGCAATTCCCAACATTTTTGCCATCTTTTCCCAAAGTAAAACGTTTTCCCCACTCCTCCGGAGCATAATCTTGAGGATTTTATATAAATTTGTAAAGTTATAATTTGCAACGTACAGAATTTAAGTATGTTTTATAAACTAATCGAAACCAAACGAAACGAATGGTTCTCTTCAACAAAATGCACGGTGAAGGAACTAATCAATTATATAAACAGGCGCAGACAAATGCGCGACGCCCAAATAGAAGCAATAAAAACCTATCTATATCTGAAAATCGCTTGCGGAAATGCCCCACTATGGGAATTATTTGCACAAGGCACATTCAACAGCTTGGACTTAGACACAATCCCACTATCCACATCCGCACGCCAAGTCCTGACAGAAAACAAAGCAGCCGCCGCACTTTTTGAATATTCCCGGTTAACTGACCGTAACGGAAAGCAATTAGCACCGGGCATGGAACGATTCATCGTGGAGCATCCGGAAAAGATAGATTACACCGCTGCTTTTCAAAAAATCTTCTATAATGAGAATTACACAGACTACCTGTTCAGCCTCCCTATGGGTGCCGGCAAAACGTACCTGATGGCCGCGTTCATCTATTTAGACTTATATTTTGCACAAAACGAACCGGATAATCCTGTATTCGCACACAATTTCATGATTTTGGCGCCATCGGGATTAAAATCATCCATCGTACCGAGCTTAAAGCACATAAAGGAATTTGATCCATCTTGGGTAATTCCTGAGCCGGCAGCCTCAAACCTGAAAAAGCTGATTAAATTCGAAGTTCTTGATGAGCAAAAATCCGCCAGGAAAAGTAATTTGGTGCGCAACCCTAATGCCCAAAAAATCAATAATCACCAACCATTAGAATATCTGATGGGATTAGTTGCCATCACCAACGCCGAAAAAGTGATACTCGACAGAGCAGGTGAGGATATAAACAGCGGATTATTCAGCAAAGAAGAAATCGAAAGAATACAGTTGGCAAACGAACTCCGCAACATAATCGGCAAGATACCACAACTTGCAGTTTATATCGATGAAGTGCACCATGCGGCAGATAGCGAAATCAAACTACGCCAAGTAGTAAACGAATGGACGCAAAAAGAATCTTTCAATGGGGTTTTGGGATTTTCCGGCACTCCTTATTTGGAAAAAGCGGAAAACATAGTCTTAGCAGATAATTTCACGATTAAAAACACCGAGCTATCCAATGTGGTTTACTATTACCCTTTGATACAGGGTGTCGGTAATTTCTTAAAAGTACCGGCAGTGAAATATGCCGATAACGACACGGAAACCATTGTGCGCAACGGGGTAAAAGAATTTCTTGACAAATATAAAAACACAACATATTCAAACGGCACGTGTGCAAAGCTCGCAATATATTGCGGACAAATTGAAACACTTGAGGAACAAATTTTTCCTCAGGTTTCCGAACTCGCCGCATCTTACGGACTAAACCCCGCCGATGCAATTTTGAAATACCACAAAGGCAACAAACATTATCCGCAACCGGAAGGCTCCGAAACAAAATTTGCATCGCTCGACACGGAGTTGTCACGCATCCGCATCGTGCTTTTGGTGCAAATCGGAAAAGAGGGATGGGATTGCAAAAGTCTTACGGGCGTGATTTTGCCACAAAAAGGGGTATGTCCGACAAATATGGTTCTCCAAACGAGTTGCCGTTGTCTGCGACAAGTAGTCAGGAACAACAACGAAACGGCTCTAATTTGGCTTAACAAATTCAATGCCGACACACTTAACAAGCAACTAAAACAACAGCAGAACATATCCCTGAAAGAATTGAACGAAAGCGGAAATAAAGGAGAAAAACGCATCGACCGCTATTCACGTATGGAGAAACTCCGTGTGCCGCCTATCGACTTCTACCAGTTGAAAGTGTCATATCAGACACTTATTACAGAACAATACCCCGACACTAAAAAACGACTGCAACAAGAAAGCATATTCGTAGAATCTGAAGGCACGCTGATTCATCAGCAAGACTTAAGTGGCAAGCAAACAGGCATATATACAGAAGCCAATGAAAATGAAGAAGCAACTAACTTCAACCATTGGGTTTGGCAAATATCAAAAGAAAGTTTCAACACACTAAGCATCCCTGAGTTGAAACAATATGAAAAAGAATTGCGTGCCATATTCTCACGGATAACGAGGACAGTTGGCGGAAACACGTATCTGAACAACCATTTTGACCAACAAGAGATTCGCTCACTCATACGCCGTGCGTTCATTCCAAAACGTGATTTTAAAATCAATGAAGAGATAGTGCCATGCCATGCGCAATTACTACAAATAGAAAAATTAGTATCACCTCTGTTGGTCGACGATGAAAACAGTTTCTATCCGGCGCAAAAAGAGGTTCACGAAATAATTGACGCTGACAATAACGCGGCACAAGCCATTTCTCCCGAAGCAATAGCCGCCATCGAATTGCTGAAATCACAAGGCATAACTATATCCAACATTCCCGACACACATCCCGAACGGGAAAAGACATACCATTATCTGCCTTACCGCTTCGACAGCAATTTGGAACGCGAATATTTTATCCGGTCACTCGCTTTGCTGAACGGCAAAAAATTGGAAATATATTACAACGGCGATGACACATTGACCGAGTTCAAAATAGACTGCTATAAACAAGCCGATGGGACGTGGACATATATAGGCAAATATGTGCCTGATTTCCTCATCCTTGACCGCAAAGCCGACGGCTCAATCAACCGCATTGCGATTGTCGAAACCAAAGGCGAAGGCTTCGCCGCAAAATTTGCAGACCGCAGGCGCTTTATGGAATCAGAATTCATCAACAAGAACAACGAAAAATTCGGATACAAGCGGTTCTGTTTCCTATATTTGGAAGACACAGCAAAACAAGAAGATTTCCTGCGGCAGACGCTTAACTTAATAAATGACTTTTTCAACGATTAAAAACATACCGCTATGGCAATAAAATACATCCCATATTTTCCAAACACATTAGAAGGGCAGGCTTTGCTTGACAATTTCACCCGCACAAAACGGATACTCCGCTACCGCGACAACGACCGTGTGTATGAGCGCATAGAGCGAGGCATGCCTCTATATGAAACAGAACTCCGCGAGCGCGTTGGCTGCAATCCGGGCGAAAACATGATTATACGTGGAGAATGCCTTTCCGCCTGCGCCTATTTAAAAGACCGCGGCATCACGGTTGACTTAGTGTATATCGACCCACCCTTTGCCAGCGGAGCGGATTATGCCAAGAAAGTTTATCTGCGACGCAATCCTGTAGTGGCCAAAAGCATTCAGAAAGCGAAAGCGCAACTCGCGTCAAAAGAAGAAATCACAAGCATTGCCGCCGAACCCTCAACCGAATATGGGAATAACCAAACAGGCCAAGCAAACGAGTTGGACATTGAAGAACTGCGGTCATTCGAGGAAAAAATGTACGGCGACATTTGGAACAAGGAAAGCTACTTGAACTGGATGTATGAAAATTTGATGGCAATCAAATCCGTAATGAGCGACACGGCAAGCATCTACGTGCATTTGGATTGGCATATCGGACACTATGTAAAAATTCTCATGGATGAAATCTTCGGGGAGGATAATTTCATAAATGAAATAGTTTGGGGATATAGAATACAAGGTATCGGAAAAGAATTTTGGGCTCGGAAACACGATACTATATATTTATATCGCAAGTCGTCCGACCAATATGTGTTTAATCCTGAAAAAGAAACTATCATATATGAAAAACCATTCATAGACACTATAGAAGAGAGTCCCAATATTTCCAAAATAACAGAGAAAGACAGGCAAGCTATAACCAACAGTTTAGAAAAAGGCATTCCATTGAACGACAAATACAAACAGTTATTATTCAAAAAATATTATTCCAATGTCTATGTAAGAGATGTTTGGGATTGCGACAGCACAAAGCCACTTATAAGCGGCTCAAAAGAATATCTTGACTACAAAACTCAAAAACCGGAAGGACTTCTTGAACGTATTATCAAAGCAAGCAGCAATGAAGGAATGGTTGTGGCTGATTTCTTTGGAGGGAGCGGCGTTACAGCAGCTGTAGCTAACCGTTTGGGACGAAAATTTATCCATACGGATGTCAACATTAACAGCATCCAGACCGCACGCGACCGCTTGACTGCCGCCAAAGCGGAATTTGATGTATTGGACGTGAAAGATGGCGTGTCGCTCTACCGTAATCCCGTACAGACTATGGAGAAACTAAAGAAGTTGATACCCGGACTGCGCAACGAGGATGCGTTGGACAAATTTTGGGAAGGAAGCATCATCGACACGAAATACGGCATGACACCTGTCTATCTGCCAAACCTGATGGACGGAACGACCCGGCTATTAGACAAGCCACTGATGAACCGCATCATCCACGAGGCGTTGCCCGACCTGCCCGACAACACCCGGCGTGTAATCGTTTACTATATTGACATCGACAACCGCAATGAAATTGAAAAATTCATCGACGAAAACAACAACACTTTAATAAAAATAGAGCTTCGCGATCTAAAACAGATACTCGATGAAGTAGTGTCGGAAGACTATGCCGAATGGAAATTGACAGAAGAACAAGACGGATTGTTCAATGGCTGGAAAGTAGAAATCATTCAATTCCAAAGCGACCGTGTAAAGCGCAAAATCGATGAAATCAACCAGAAAAATGGGCAGCAGGCAATGGAAGGCAAAAAAAGGAAATATGCCCCTATCCAATTAAGCGAAAACGGATTGGAAACCATTGAATGGCTTAGTCTTGATTGCTCCTCTGCCGAAAAAACAGCAGCATGGCATAGCGACAGCGAAATAAAGATTGACAAAGCCGGATATGTAATTAAAAACGGCACAAAAACCTCCGATTTTTGGGATGCCTGCATCCGCAGCGACAAAAAGCCGTTGCGACTCAAAATACGCAACATCTGCGGCGACGAAACAATATATACGCTATGAAAATCTGACACAGGATAGACTGCCTTACGGGCTAAAATATCATTGTGTGGAAGTCTGCATCAATAATAAAAATCCCTTTGTGGCGGAATTGTCCTGCCAACAAAGGGATTCTATTGTATAACATTTAAATTTATTCCTCGATGTAGGGGAGGATGGCGTCGCGCCATACAGCGTAGCCCGCGCCCAGCAGGTGAAGGCCGTCGTTGGTCAGGCCTTTGCGCATATTGCCCGTCGCCGGATCAACCATACGCGAATAAAGGTCGATCCACGTCGCGCCGGTTTCCTCCGCCACTTCTCTCAACAGCTTGTTGGTTTCCACAATCACGCTCTCCTTACTTGCCATCGCCTTATAGCGGTGAAAACTGTTGTCTATCGGCAAAAGGCTTTGCAGATAGATTTTCGTTGAAGGAGCGCCTTTGCGCACTTTCACAATCAGGTTGCGCATCGCCGTGGCTATACTGTCGGGAGTAAGATTATGCGAAATGTCGTTGACACCCCCAAGTATGAACAGCTTGGCCGGATGCCCGTCGACAATCGGCTGTACTCGGTCGGCAAATCCCTGAATCACGTCGGACGATATTCCGCGGTTCTTCACATTAGGATTGTCGAGCAGCTCGTGCCACTCGCAACCGTTTGTCTGACTGTCGCCAAGAAACACAATATCGTCGCTGTCGACAGGAAGCATCTCAAAATGCGACGAGCGTTGATAGTAGAACTCGTTGTACTCGTACTTTTCCTGCGCCTCCATGCCACAAACACCCGACAATACCAATGCCGACAAAATCAAAAAACGCCTCATACCCACAGATTATTAATGATGACTCGAACGATAAGCGTCGACAGCCACCTTAACCGAACCATGGAAAAGAAGCAGACGTTTCGCCTCGTCGTAGGGCAAACCGAGCTCCTCAGCCACCATCCGCGAGCCGCGGTCAACCAACTTGGCATTCGTCAGCTGCATATTCACCATCTTGTTGCCTTTCACACGTCCCATCTTAATCATGACAGAGGTGGAAATCATGTTGCAAATCATTTTTTGCCCTGTCCCCGACTTCATACGCGAGCTTCCTGTTACATATTCCGGGCCCACAATCATCTCGATGGGAATCTCGGCCGCTTCCGACACCGGCGCATCGGGATTGCTCGTAATGGCAGCCGTCAAAAGACCGTTGGCACGGGCAGTCTTCAACGCGCCAATCACGTAAGGCGTAGTCCCCGAAGCGGCTATGCCGATAAGAGTATCCTTAGAATTTATGTTGAACTTCTCCAAATCTTTCCACCCTTGCTCTGTATCGTCCTCCGCATTCTCCACCGCATTGCGCAAAGCCGTGTCGCCGCCGGCAATCACACCTATCACCCAACTCGGATCCATGCCGAATGTGGGAGGAATCTCCGAAGCGTCGAGTACCCCAAGCCGTCCCGACGTGCCGGCGCCAATATAGAATATGCGCCCGCCTTTCTTCATGCGCTCAACAATGCCTGTCACAAGTTTCTCAATATTGGGAATCGCTTTTTGGACAGCATCGGCCACTTTATGGTCTTCCGTGTTGATTTCTTCCAAAATCTCACGTACCGGCTTCTTCTCCAAATCATTGTAAAGCGACGGTTGTTCGCTGATTTTCACAAATGCCATAACTTATATTTTTAGTTTGAATGAAATTTAATCAATCCTTCCATCGGGCTCTTAATCACAGTCCCGATTTTTATGCCAAGCGAATTTGCAGCCTCTCCGAGCACATCGCGATAATAGAAAGCCACAGAGCCCACAAACGATACAGGCATAGTCTTATAGCCCTCATAATTCTCAATGTTGCGCACAAAAAATGCCTTAAAAGCATTGAGCACCAAACGATGCACCGCAGGTTCCTCGATATTTTCGAGCAAGAAAGGAGAAAGCGACGCGAGGAAACGGTTTGCCGCGGGCTTCTTATACACTCCCTCAATGATTTTCTGACGGTCAAGGTCATACTTTTTCAA
>CALUMI010000037.1 GCA_944321725.1 uncultured Muribaculaceae bacterium | reverse complement strand
CTTGAGCAACAAAAAAGGCGCCCGTAAAGAGCGCCATATTAATCGATTATAATCAATTTAACTATTTGATAATCAAGCATTTACTTGCCGATGCAGAAGCGGGAGAAGATGGAGCCGAGTATTTCGTGGGTTGTTATTTCGCCGGTTATTTCGCCGAGGTAGTGGAGGCATTCGCGGATGTCCTGTGACACGAAGTCGCCCGACAATCCTGTGTTCAATCCATCAATGGCGCGGCGGATAGATTTTTGCGCATGGCATAGCGCGTCGTAGTGGCGCGCGTTTGTGACGATGACGGCGTTTGGATTGTTTTCAGGGATACCGGCAGTTTCGATTAGTAGCTGTTCGAGTTTGTCGACATTGATGTCGTTTTTTGCTGAAATGGAGATTTCGCTGATGTCGGGTGAAACATCGGCTATTGCCGTTTTTATGTGTTGTATGCCGGTGCTGTCAAGTTTGTCGGTTTTGTTGATTACGGCTATCAGTTGTTTGCCATTGCAGTGCGGGATTATTTTCCCCGCTGTTTCGCGGATATTTCCGATTCTTTGTGTTCCGTCAATCATCCAAAGTATTATGGACGCGTTGTCGATTTTTTTGAATGTGCGGTCTATTCCTATGGCTTCTATTTTGTCGGAAGTGTCGCGAATGCCGGCCGTGTCTATGAAACGGAATTCGATGCCGCCTAACGTTATTGTGTCCTCAATGGCGTCGCGAGTGGTGCCGCGTATGTCGCTTACGATTGCTTTGTCGTCGTGCAGCAGGCGGTTGAGCAGTGTTGATTTTCCTGCATTGGTTTCTCCGACAATGGCCACAGGTATGCCGTTTTTAATGGCGTTGCCCACTGAAAATGAGTCGGCAAGGCGGGTTATTACGTTGTCAATGTGTTCCGCCAATTCTATCAGGCGGCTACGGTCGGCAAACTCAACATCTTCTTCGCTGAAATCAAGCTCAAGCTCCATGAGGGAAACAAACTCAAGCAGTTTGTCGCGCAATCCGGCAATCATGTTGCTGAACCCGCCGCGCATTTGGCTGATAGCTACGCGGTGTGAGGCTTTTGACGACGAGGCAATTACATCAGCAATGGCTTCCGCTTGCGAGAGGTCGATTTTTCCATTCATAAACGCGCGGCGTGTAAACTCGCCGCCTTCAGCTGCCCGGCATCCGTTTTTAATCAGCAGCGACAGTAGCTGCTGTTGAATCCATTGTGAGCCGTGGCACGATAATTCTATAGTGTCTTCGCCAGTGAAAGAATTGGGTTTGCGGAACACTGTCGCCACGATTTCGTCGAGTATCTCTCCGTCGGGATAAGTGATACGCCCGAGATGGGCGGTGTGTGTGGCCGCTTTTTCGAGGTCGGCTCCGTGCCATGATTTCATTACGCACTCGACAGCCTTGTCGCCGCTTACCCGTATTACGGCTATGCCTCCTGTGCCCGGCGGCGTTGAAATGGCGCAGATAGTGTCGTCGTTGTATGCCATGTTCAGTTGTTCCATTCGTTGTAGTCGCTTGATTTTTCGATTCTGTTCTCAATATCGTCGGGAAGAGCATAAAAGAAATCGAGTCCGGTGGCAGCTTCTACGCTGTCGATACTCACCATTTGCCGCCCGATTATTTTTTGTCCTCCCTCGTTTTTATAGATAAAGGCAATGCCGCGCATTGGCTTTGTGCACGGAGCCAATACGGCTTTGAAAAATTTTTGGGGAACGGCTATGCCGCTGCTAAGTGTTGAGTATCCCGGCTCTACAATGGGGCCGGTTGCTATTATCAAAGCGCTGTCGCGTACTGCCCAATCGCGTATTTTCTCTTCCAGCCGTTTCCATCCGCCTCCATTCAAGGCGTGTTTCTGCGGGCAGATGTTGGTCATGTAGAACGATTCGTGCATTGCGTCGTAGTCCCACTTCATGTCGGCGGCAGGTGCCATGTGCCCTCTGTCATAGCCTGAGCGTGTATAGTCGGACGGCTCCGGACAGCCTTCCACATTATAGTCGCAATCGAAAGAGCCGGCTCTTGCCACATCGCCATCCGCCTCCTCTTTGGTCAGCTCGTATATCACGTAGTTGGGAATGCGCAAATCCGGATTGAACGAAACGGTAAATCCTTTATATTCCACAATTTGCTCCGGCATGGTTGCCGGCGATTTCACGCGCATTAAATCGGTGTTGCCGCCTGCTGCCGCGATGTGGTTTTCGGGCTTCAGCCCGTCGATTGCTGACATTAGCTCGTCGCGGTGGCTATAGGAGAATACTGCCGCGACTATGATTGCCAGACAAGCCAGCAGCCTTTTCCATCTGTCTGTTTTCTTTCTGTTTTTGTATGATGATTTTCTGCGTTTGCGCTGTGCCATTGTTGTCCGTTTTCATGGCAAAGTTACGTAAAAATGAGGGTAAATATGGGAATTAAATGTAACTTTGTGCAAAATTTAATGTGATGAAAAAATTTTTATTATCCATATCGATAATTTCCGTGATGCTGACGTCTTGCAGTGGCGGAAATGAGTTTACAGTAAGCGGAAATGTTGAGAACGGAAAGAATGAAACGCTGTTGCTCGAACGCTCGTTGAGCGGACGGTGGATAGTGACCGACTCTGTGAAGACTGACGATAACGGCGATTTCTCGTTCTCGGAAGAGGCACCATCATATCCTGAGATCTTCCGTCTTAACCGTAAAGGCCGTTATATCTATTTCCCGATTGACAGCCTCGACAATGTAACAATCAATACCGATACCGCCTCATTTGACTCCGGATATACACTCGGCGGCTCTGAAAATGCCGTCTGGATGATGAAAGTGGACAGCATTTCTGCCGAATTGGCGCGACTGCCGTTTGGCGACACGGCATTTGTCAAGGCCAAAAATGATTTTGCCGAGATGATTTTGAGAGATCCGTCGAGCATCGTGGCATATTATACTGTCAACAAGATAATAGGCAATCGCCCGCTATTCTCGATTACCGACCGTGAGGACGTGCGCATACTCGGAGCTGTGGCAAACGCCTACAATTCCTACAAGCCGAATGATCCGCGTACGGAATTGCTGAAAAACATGTTTTTCACAGGCCGCCGCTACACTGTAAGGCCTGCCGCGCCGACCGACACTTTTTATGTCAGCGAGTCGCAAATCATAGACATAAGCCTGATTGACAGAAACGGCAAGACGAGGAAATTGAGCGAGGAGGCATCGAAAGGCAATGTGCTGATATTGAATTTCACCACTTATCTTGCTGACGAGTCGCCAGCCCTGAACGCGAGATTCGCGGAGCTTTATCGCAAATATTCCCCGTCAGGCTTCCAGATTTATCAGATATGCTACGACGCGAATGAGTTTAATTGGAAAACAGCCGCAAAGAGCTTGCCGTGGATTACGGTCTACGACCCTGCCGGCGCACAGTCCGAGAATCTGTTGCGCTATAATGTAGGCTCGCTTCCCGCAATATTCATAATAAACCGCAAGGGAGAATTGTCGGAGCGGGTGATTGACATAAACGACCTTGAAAAGGCAGTGGCAAAATATATTTAGACGATAATTATTAAAATGCTAAGACATGCCGGGATGCCGAAATATCGGCATGGGCATGTCTTTTTTTGTGCGCTGATTTGGGTTGCTCAGTCTTTCATTGTCCGGTTGCGTAATGACGTGGGACTTTCTCCAAAATAATTCTTATAGCATTTAGCGAAATAAGATGGCGATGTAAATCCCACCTCGTAGGCCACCTCAGAGATGCTTTTGTCTTGGGCGGAAAGCATCGAATATGCTTTTTTCAGCCGGGTTATGCGCAACAATTCGTTGGGAGAATAATTTGTCAGCGATTTTATTTTGCGGTATAGCTGAACCCGGCTCATGCCCATCTCTTTTCCGATGTCCTCAACACTGAGCTCGGAATCAGAGATGTGTTTCTCGACATAGTCTTTGAAACGCGACATAAAATCCTTGTCGATATCGCAAATGTCCTCTTTCACGAGCGACGCGCTGTCGCCGAAATATTGGCGCAGATGTGTGCGCGACAAAATCAGATTGGCCACACGCGCCCGCAGCAATTCCGAGCTGAAAGGCTTTGCTATATAGGAATCAGCTCCACCAGCATAGCCCTGTATGCGTTGCTCGTCGAGAGAGCAGGCCGTGAGAAGCATAACGGGGATGTGGCATGTCTGTATCTCTTGTTTCAGCCGTTTGCAGCACTCTATCCCATCGATGCCCGGCATCATCACATCGCATATAATCAGGTCGGGAACATATTTCATCGCTTTGCGTATGCCCTCCGTTCCGTTTGAAGCCTCGATAATGGAGTAGGATTCTCCGAGTATCGATGCTATGTAAGTGCGTATGTCGGCGTTGTCGTCGATAACAAGGACCAATTGTTTTGACGAGTCCGGATGATTGTTGTACGGCTCCTCGTTGAGTATCTCATCCTCAGCCTGCTTTTGGCCTATAGAAGTCGGGACAGGCAGTTGGCTCGGCAGATTGCATTCCAATTTAGGGATGTCGACAGTGAAAACAGTGCCGTCTGTTTTTGTGCTTTCCACCGTTATAGTCCCCCCGTGCATGTCCACAAAAGCTTTGACCAAAGCCAACCCTATTCCGGAACCGGTATGGTGGAGATCGGTCTTATAGAAACGGTCGAAAATCTTTGATATGTGTTGCGGCTCTATGAAGCTGCCCGTGTTGGCGACAGTAAATCTTATGAATGAGCCGTCGGACGAGAGTCGGACTGTCACCGCTCCGTTTTCCGGAGTGTATTTAAACGCGTTGGACAGCAGATTGAAATAAATGCTCTCCATCTTGGTGCGGTCGGCTTTTGTGGTGAAATCACACGCCGGATCTGCCTCAAACGTGAAATGGATGTGTTTTTTCACTATTGCAGTAATGAACGAGTCATTCCATGCGGTAAAGCATTTATGCAGGTCGACAGGCTCTGCCGCATATTCCATTTTCCCGTTCTCATATTTGCGGAAATCGAGTATCTGGTTTACGAGCCTCAGCAGAATGCTTGTGTTCTTTTTTATCAGTTCAAGCAGTTTGCGGTCATGCCCTTTGATGGAATCAGAGGCGAGCAGTTGGTCCACAGGGTCGGCGACGAGAGTGAGCGGAGTGCGGAAATCGTGGGAAATATTTGTGAAAAACACGAGTTTTGCCTGAGTGGCGTCCTCCAACTCTTTTGACAGTCTGACCATTTGCCGGTATTGTGACTCGATTTGCGATTTTTGTTCTGTCAGCTTGTTGTTCAGCCGGTTTTTTATTTTCAAAGACTTTACGGCGAGTATCAGCACCACGACAATAAGCAACAGAATGGCAAGGCTGCAGAACAGCACTATTTTCTGAGTGTAGTAGATAGAAATGTAATCGGTTATCTTGCCGTTGAGCGTTTCGATTTTTTGGTCGAGTTCGGAAATTTGGGCAGTTTGCAGCAGCATACCTTCCACATTGACGGAATCCACGATTGTGGTGTTGAGCGTAAGTGATTTATGATAGTGCCGCTTTTCCAAGATGTCCATACATGTTTGCAACACTTTGTCGCCGCCTGTAGGGTATGTAAAAGAAGCGGTCAGTATACCGTTGTGCACAGCTTCCAGCCCGAGTCCGTCGCCGGCTATGGCGTCAATCCCTATAAAGGCTATTTCTTTCTCCCGGTGATATTGCTTGGCGGCTTCGTAGGCTCCGATTGCCATCATGTCGTTTTGCGCAAAGACCACATCTATTTCCTCGTAAATTTTCAACAGAGAGTCCATTTTGTTGAAAGCCATGTTTTTCAGCCAACCGGCATCGGTTTTGCACAGCAGCTTGATGTCGGGATGCTTTTGGAGCGACTGCATAAAGCCGTTGTGCCTTTCTTGAGCCGGGGTAGAGTTGCTTAATCCTGTGAGTTCCACTACGTTAATATCGCGTTTTACCCCCCATTTATTTTCGATGTAATTGCCTACTGATTTCCCTATTTCATGGTTGTTTCCGCCGATGAAAGCGGTGTATTTGTCGGAGAGTATTTTGCGGTCTACAATGACCACCGGTATGCCTTTGTCGTATGCCCGCTCGATTATTGGCGTTAGCGCGGCGGCCTCGTTTGGAGCTACCACAATGAGATCCACGCCTTTGTTGATGAAATATTTTATGTCGTCGATTTGCTTGCGGCTGTCGTCGTTTGCCGCGCGAAACTCCACATTCACATTGCCGTACATGAATGTTTCGCGGAGGATTTCTCCGTTCATTTGGCGGCGCCAAGCGTCGTCGCTGCATTGCGACACTCCTATGAGGAATGTTTTCTTATCGCTTGAGCAGGCCGGCAGCAATATGATTATTGCGGATGCAAAGAGAAGGCATAGGAAGTTTTTCATAGACTAAAATGTGATAAAACGCGGGGGCGCTTCTATGGCAACACACATAAACGTTTCCCCCGCGTTTGGAATTTAACAGATTTTGTTGATAATCTCTTCCGGCAATTCCGGCATGGCTCCGCTGCGGGTGCAAACGTAGGCGGAAACCTCCACAGCAAGCCTGTGGGCATCGGCATAGCTTTTCCCGGCGAGTAGGGCGGCACAGAACGCCCCTGTGAACGAGTCGCCGGCTCCGACGGTGTCGGTGACTTCCACTTTTGGTGTCGGCTCGAAGTTGAACGTGCCGTCTGCCGAAACCACGTAGCTGCCTTTCGTGCCGCATGTCACAATCATTATTTTCAGGTTGAAGTCGTAGATTATCCTCCGGCATTTTTCCTGAAGCTCCAACCCTCCATATCCGAATATGTCGTTGAATATAAGCAGCTCGTCGTCGTTTATCTTCAACACATTGCATTCCTTCAGCGATTCCTCTATGATAGATTTGCTGTAGTAATTTTGTCGCAGGTTGATGTCAAAAATCTTCAGCACATTGCCATCGCATGGCATTGCCGCAAGGAATTTGTGGATTGTGTCATGACTTACCACAAAGCGTTGGGCGAGAGAGCCGAAACAAACAGCGGTTGTTTGTTTCGCAAGCTCTTCGAGGGTCGGTGTAAATGGAATGTTGTCCCAAGCCACACCTTCGCAAATGTCGTATGTCGGAACACCTTTACTGTCGATTTCCACCTTTACTGTTCCTGTCGGAAAATCGACACGCGCTATTTCCGTGTTGAGCCCGGATTTTGCCAGAGTGTCGATAATTTCGTCGCCTAAGGCATCGTGGCCGACTGCGCTCACTACATAGGCCTTGTTTCCGAACTGCGACGCATGGTAGGCGAAATTGGCGGGTGCGCCTCCTATTTTTTTGCCGTCCGGCAACATATCCCACAGGGCTTCACCCAATCCCACTATTATATTTTTGTTCATAGTCGTTGAATTTTAATATCCGATTAATATGATTTTTTGATGCGTGTGCTGAAAAACAGCAAATAAACCACACCGATAAGCATTACGGCTACGGCTCCGATTTGTGAATTCACACTGTCGGACACATAGCCCATGATAAGCGGGAACACTGTCCCTCCGAACAGCCCCATTATCATCAGGCCTGAAACGGCGTTTTTCTTGTCGGGCAGGCGCAGCATGGCCTGTGACAGTATGATAGGGAACACGTTAGAGTTTCCAAATCCTATTAACGCTATACAAATATAAATCATTTCTTTTGTTTCCGCAAACATCAGTCCGCCCATTCCTAACAACAGGCATACCACACCAATCAAAAAGAATGATTTTGCGGAGATTCTCGACAGCGCGAATGTGCCGGAGAAGCATCCTATCGTGCGGAACAGGAAATATACGCTTGTCGCTATGCCTGCAGATTCAAGTGTGTAATCCAACCGCTCAATCAGCACCTTAGGAGCTGTAACGTTTGTCCCCACATCTATCCCGACATGACACATTATTCCGAGAAACGACAGCAAAACCAACTTGTCGCCGAGCAATTTGAAGCATTGCCCGAATGTTGTTGTTTCGCTTTTTGACTCCTCGATGTGAGTACCCCACAACGCTATTATCGAAATTGCCGCCACTGCGAGAAATATCGGAAACAGCATTTTCCAATCATCAAACTGCATGGCAGCCCAACCTGCTATAATCGGAGCGATAAATGAGGCAATGGCTTTTACAAACTGTCCGAAAGTCATTGTGCTGGCAAGCTGCTTGCCGGTCACAATATTGGATACCAACGGGTTGATTGACACTTGCAGGATGGTATTTCCTATTCCGAGCAGAGAGAAGGAGATAAGCATACCGGCAAATGAGTAGTCGAATAGAGGTATCATTAACGATACGGCAGTCACTATCAAGCTTATAAGCACAGTGTTGCGGCGTCCTATCTTATTCATCAGCACGCCCGACGGCACTGAGAATATCAGAAACCAGAAAAACACCATCGAGGGGAACAGGTTGGCAAGGGTGTCGTTGAGCTCAAAGTCGACTTTTACATAGTTGGTGGCTATGCCCACCAAATCGACAAATCCCATGACAAAGAATGCCAGCAGTACAGGTATCAGCTTTGTGTAATTGAATTTATTGCTCATGACTACAATGATATTTTATAAATGTTCAAATCAGTTACTTTTGCTTTTTTGCCATCTGTGGCAAATTCTATTTTGCTGTAGGGTTTGCCGGGATATACGAGATTTGTCAGCACAAACCGTCCGTTGTCGCCAAACACCTCCACGCTTGCTTTGTCGACAACTATTCGCAATTCAACGGAATTGTTTTTTGAATAAACGGGTGCTGTGGTTTTTACCGGAAAATCCGTGCTGAAATCCGTAAGTCCGCTTTTGCTGCGGTCTACGCTGAAGCTGCTGCCGTCGTAGGTCATGTCGACACGCTCTCCGCCGGCATTGACAAGCGACATCGTAATCATTCCGTTGTCGGGTTTTTGAAGTTTGCAGTCGATTGTGTAAATGCCGTCTGCTGATTGCGGAATATTGACGGAAACAGGCTTTTTGCTCGCGGATATTTTGGATTTTGATGACGCTTTGACAAGATGCTGCTCAAATTCCCGCACGGGAGCCGATTTCACATAGTAATCGCCGTCGTATTCAAACAAGCTCCATTCGCGAGGCAGACTGTTGCTGCTCCGGAACATTTTTGTCGGAGTGATGTTGGCATATTGCCAATTGCTCATCCAAGCTATTCCTATGTGTCTGCCTTCCGGCGCGTTGTTCCATGTCACAGCCGCATAATGGTCTTTACCGTAGTCCATCCATTTTGTTTTTTCCGGTGCGAGGTTGACAAATTTTTTTCCGTCGAAATCACCCACGAAATATTGTGTGGCTGAGCCTCCGGCCGGTCCTCCGGGATTGATGTTGCATATCAATACCCATTTTGCCTCTGTTGTTCCCTCGACAGGCATGAGCATCAGGTCCGGACATTCCCACACTCCTCCGTGACAGCCTTGTCCTTCTCCAAATGAGCTCTCATACTTCCATTCTTTCAGATTGGAAGACGACCAAAATTCCATTTCCTGCCCTCCGGCCAAAATCATTATCCATTTGTTTGTCGGTTCATGCCATATCACTTTCGGGTCACGGAAATCGGTCTTCCCGGATGTGGCGATAGGATTGCCTTCGTATTTTGTGAAAGTCATGCCTCCGTCGGTGCTATATGCCATACATTGCATCTGACGCTCGGCAGCGGCTGTGTAGAACGCTATTATGGCATCTTTGCCGAAGCCGGCTACATTGTCTTTGTCGACGACCGATGAGCCGCTGAAAATCATTCCGAGTGCCATATCCGGAACGATGGCTTCAGGCTGATGCTGCCAATGTACGAGGTCGGTGCTTGTGGCATGCCCCCAGCTAAGGTTGCCCCATACAGCTCCGTATTGATTGTGCTGATAATACAGATGATATACGCCGTCTTTGTAGAACATTCCGTTAGGGTCGTTCATCCATCCTGTAAGTGGCGCAAAGTGGAAACGCGGGCGGTATTTTTCGTTGGAATCGATGTTGAAAGTGTCGGAAAATTTTATCGCCGATTTCCATGCCACATCGTTGTCGGATGTGTGCAGATAGGCCGCATCTCTGTTGAAAGGCTCGTGGATGTAGAGTTTATCGCCGTCTTTGTATGCGAACGGCACATAATAGTCTATTTTATCTTTTGCCAAGCGCAAGTTGAGCGATTGCCGCGCTTCATTGTTGTTGAAAACGACGACGCGCGACTCATTGCTTGTTTCCTGTATCGGAATCAGCAGATACTTTGCGGTCGTCTGTGGCACAAGAATCGAATGCCCTTCTCCGAGACAGGAAAGCGAGTATGCCTGCTCCGCAGAAACATTCGTGGAAAGATGCAATGCCGCGATAATCGTTGTTGCTATGATTGTTTTTGGAGTTCTCATGTTGAAAAGTTAAATGGTTTTATCGTACAATTATTTTTTTTGCCAATCGTGAGTCTTTGCTCTTTAGTTCTGCTATGTATAAGCCTTTCTCGCAATTTAGAGTCACTTGTCCCTCATTTCCTGAGAGTTTTGATTCTGCCATTCTCATCCCGGAGACAGTATAAAGTGAGAGTACAGAGTCAGCCTCGACGTTGGAATAATGGAGAGTGCTGCCGTTTACGGTTATCTCCGGCTCGTTCTCCGTTCCGACCGAAGCGACGCTCCCCGCCGCGTTGAGATTCTCGTCGAGTACCCATGCGTCGAGCGATTTTACAGTAGTGGCACCCGTAGAGAACGCCTCAACCGTATTTGCGCTGTTGCTCGTGGGAAACAGTCTTACCGATGCCGCCCATTTGTCATTGATGAAAATGTCGATGATGGAATGGTCGATGAAAGCATGGATTTTGATTATATCCCCTTTTGAGAATGATTCCGGAAGCTGGCTTTGGTAGACACCGTTGAACACGCCGTTGTCGTTGGTCATGCGCGGCAGTCTGGACATGTCGAGTTTCAGAGTGTTGCTCGACGGAGTGTATGACAACTGCGCGAATTGGTCGTCGCCGCTTTTGAAAAAGTTGAATCCGAAATCGAAAGAGTTGCCTATCTCAAACTCGCCCACAACTTCAACCATGCGTCCGCTTACGGGTGAAAGATTCTGTTCGCCGCTGAGTTGGAAATTGCTGTTTGAGTAGGCAGCGGAGCTTCGCATCCCTTTCAGTCCCTCAAAAGGTTTCTGCACGAGGCAATCGTTTTCGTCAAGGCTCCATTCGCGCGGCAGGCTGTAGTTGTGTGCCCACCCGAGATTGTAGTTGTCATTGCTTGGCAATTTGTCGGGGACAATCCCAAGCGCTATAGTTTTACCGTCGGTTTGCGTGATTGATGGGGATAGAAGCCCGTAGCCGTCGCGGCTGAATCCGTCGAGCTCCACTTTTCCGGGAACTGATTCGTAGGCCGGAAGCGGTTTGAATGTGCCGTCGGAATTGATTGTTCCTACCCAATAAAGCACTTCCACGCCTGCTCCCGTTTCGAGAGGAGTTGCTGTGAACAGCCATTTGCCGTTGCCCATCGGAGTGATATTGGGCATCTCCCAAAACCGTCCGCCTACAGACCGGCTCGCGGCTTGGAAGAAAATCGAGCCGTCGTTGCTCCAAGTGCCGGATCCGCTGTCGTAGCGATGCAGTGTGCACGCTCCGAGATTGTCTTTGCTTGTCCCGACAATCATGTAGTATTTGCCGTCGTTTGCAAACAGGTAGCAGTCGCGGAAATCGTCGCTAAGTCCGTTAGGACGTCCGTTGATGACAGGGTTGCGGCTGTCTTTTGTCCATTCGATGAGGCCGTCGTCGCTTGAAACGGCATGACTGATTGTGGCTCGTCCATTGTCGACAGCCGTATACCAAATCTCAGGTTTCCCTTTCGTGAGGAAATTGTCAGTGAATACGCATCCTGACCAACAGCCTTTGATGTCGTAGCTTTCGCCCGGAGCGATGGCTATTTTCTCTTCTGTCCATTTGTAAAGATTGTCGCTTGTTATGTGCCCCCAATGTAGGCGTGCCATATACGCTCCGTTGGCGTTTTTCTGGAAGAAAACATGATATTTGCCGTTGTATTTCACCAAGCCGTGCGTTTCATTTGTCCATCCTGCTCCGGGCATACCGTGGAAACGCGGACGGAGAAGGTTGTCGGCAAAGCGGCTTTCCGGAATCGACAGGTCAGCCTCATGCTCCGGTTTTTGCGATTTTATTTCATCGACTGTCAGAGCTGTGTCGTATACGGTTATGTCGTCGATAAGCCCGTTGAATGTGTTGATGAGAAACATGTCCTGCCTCAAATCTTCTTTAGGCTTTCCAATCATGAAATCGGCCGAGCCCACCGATATGGCGTCAAGTCGGTTGTTGATGTAGAACGTTGTCTTTTCTTCGCCGTTCAAATAGAGTTTTATTGTTTTTGCCGTGCCGTCGACTACGGCCACAAGATGATTCCATTCGTAGGTTTTCATCTTTTCTGGGAATGCCACCTCTATCGGCGACGAGAAGCCCATTACCGACATGTAGCATTTGAATTTCATGTCGCCTTGAGAGCTCAGCATAAATCCGAATCCTGTTTGTGCAGTATCGTCGAGGTTGCCGGCAATCAGGGAATATATGTTTTGGGCTTCGGATGTTATCATCATAGGGTATGTTTCGGCTGCGCACCATACCGAGAATGTCATTTTGTCCTTTATGCCGGAGCCGTTTATTTTCGCGGTAATGTATGACGAATATCCGTCGAGTCTCAAAGCCTGTCCTATTGCTCCCGGAATGTTTTCCGGAACGTTTTTAGACACGAGGTTGTAAGTGTTGCCTGTCACCGTTTCTTCAATGGCATACATTTCCACGTCCATTGGAAAATGCGCCACTTCTCCGGAATATGTCGGCAGTGTCATTGAAAGAAGCGGTAAAGCAGCAAATATTGTTTTTTTCTTCATAGAATGATATGTTTATATAAATGAGGATGTGCCCCGGAGTGGGGACACATCCTCGATACTATTTGCTTAAATATTCCAAACAATTCTTGGTGAAAAGCTCGATATTCGATTGATACGGATTCTCTCCGCTGTTTTGGTTCCACTCGTAGGCGGCAAGTCCCATGGCCATTATGCGTCCCAAATAGTCGCCCGACGGATAGAACTCGACAAGTCCGGCACAGCAGTAGTCGACCACGTGTCCCCAAGTGGCGAGTACCGACGATGTCGTTGCCGTCTCAAAAGAGAATATAACGTTGGGGTCGCCGTCGAATCCGTAAGAGTTGCAGTCCCACATGCAGTTGTGGTCTTCGCGTATGCCCGGCCCGATGAACGGATAGGACTCGTGGGTGTCATATTGGTTTGACACTTCCAATCCGGCATACACCTCGTGTGTGCGGTGGTCGTAGACAGTGGGCTGTGTTGCGCCGATGATCGCGTTGATAGTCCATATATCTGTGCCTTCCGAGCCGGTACCGTCGCCGAACAATCCCGGTTTCAATTCTTCGGAAATTCTTCCTATCGGCACTAATAATTGAGTGGCATGGTTGGCAAGGAAGAGGTTACCGCCGTCTTTTACGTATTGGGTAAGGGCTGAAATCACTTCGGTTGAAATCAGCGAGGCGGGCAGACGATCCCAACCGATGCCCATTGCCACGCGGTCGATATGTATCCAAATCACAGAATAATCGTCGGGGGTGATTCCCTGCATATCGTCGGGTGTGAGAATTACGCCGTTTTCGATGTTGGCTTGGAACCATGCTGCTGACGCCTGCTCATCGTCGTCTTCGATTTCAGACACATCATTATAGCTTATCAGATAACCTATTTTTGCGGGGACAGCCTCCACCGTGAAACGGATTGTTTCGCCTTCCGACACCAGCCCGCTTGCATACACGGCCTTAACGGTATAGGAAATTTCTTCTCCGGCTGTGGCGCGGCGGATGTAGTAGGATGTTTGCGCTCCTTCGAGCTCGGTCAGCTCGGTGTCGTTGGCTATCACTTGCACGCCTGCGATGTCGTCGCGATCGGGAAGTGTCCATGTTAGTGTCACGGAACGGCCTTCCACGCTGTAGCTCAAGTTACTCACTTTGGGCATTTGCGGAGCGGATGGCAGTTCTACATCGCTGCATGATGTCATTATGGCCATCGCGCATATACTTGTTGTTATCAGATAACTTAATTTTCTTATGATATTCATGACTTTGTAGTTTTATTGGTTGATTGGTTCGTAAAGACCTCCTGAATTTTGCACCTCGCTTAACGGGATTGCAAGGAATATTTCGTCGTTGGTCATTGTCGCTCCCTCATAATATGAGCGCAATTCCGACTCTGTGCGGAAATATTCGTTCATCACTTCCACTACGTTGCCCCATCTCACGAGGTCGAACCAGCGGTTGCCCTCCATTGCGAGTTCCAGACGGCGTTCCATGCGCACGGCGCGGCGGGCATAGTCCTGAGTCCAGCCTGTTTCAGGATATGGCTCTACTTTGTAGCTTGCAAGCAGCGGGTTGAGCTCGCGCGGAGTGTAAGTTCCGTCGATACTGCGCTTTGCCTTGTTGCGCACGTCGTTGATGAGCTGGCGCGCTGTTTCGAGGTCGGTGTTTTGCTCGATAAGGGCTTCCGCTTTCAGTAGGAGAATGTCGGCATAGCGTATAAGGCAGAAGTTGAGGCTCGACGCTCCCCACGGAAAGCCCTGCACCATATCCGGCGATGTGGGGTCGATGAGTCCTTTCTTTCCGGAATATTCTCCGTAAACATCGTATGCACGGCACCATCCCATAGTGTATGTAAAGCCGCGGAACGGGAAGCCGATACGGCCTACGGTGAAATCGAGCCGCGGGTCGACATTGCCGGTGTATTCGCCGTTGGATTTTACGTCAACATCGTTGAACGTGCCGTCAAGATAAGGCAGCCCATTCTCGTCTGTGCGGAAAGCGTTGACCAAGTTTTGGCTTCCGAGAAAGAAGTCATCGCCTGAGCCGAATAAATTGCCTTCCGAGTATGTGGTGTTCAGCAGGTTGCTCCAATTGATGTGGGCATTGTTGTTTGCCGTAGAGAATTGGATTGCCATAATCGATTCTTTTTGGTTGTTGAACTCGATCTTCGACATGTCGCAGAAATTGTCGTAAAGCTGATATTGTCCGCTGCCTATTACATAGTCGGAATATGTGACCACATCAGCCCAATCAGACGTGAACGCGCATACTTTTGCCATCAATGCGGCAGCAACGTATTTGTTGAAGCGTCCGGGATCGCTTTGAGTTTCGGGCAAATCTCTCCAAGCGTCGGAAAGGTCGCCTTTGATTTTGTCGAAAATCTCCTCGCGTGTGAACCGGTCGTAGCGCACTGTTTTCGCGTCGTCGTTTTCTGTGATGTAGGGTATGCGTTCGAAGATGCGGATAAGGTCGAAATAATACCATGCGCGGAGCACTTTAAGTTCGCCTATAAACGATTCTTTGTTGTCGAGATTTTCTGCCTCGTTGATTGCGTTCATGGCCTGATGCACGCGTGCAATGGCATAGTAGTTGTTGCGCCATTTGTTGAGGTTGGTGACGTTGTCGCTCGTGAGGTTGGAAATTTCGAGCTGATGGATGTTGGCTTCCATTGAAACGCCTCCTCCGCCTTTATATGCGTCGTCAGAGCGAACGTCGAACACCCAGTTGGTCGACGGGCCGGAGAATGCCTCGTTGTTGCCGAAGAAATGGGCTTCCAAGCCGGCGTATGCGGCGGCAAGCAGGTTTTCTATAGACTCTTCGTCGATTTGGTCGGAGGTGATTTGTCCGGATGGTTTCAAGTCGAGCATGTCGTCGCAGGATGAGAATGCGCATATCGCTCCGCATGCCGCAACTGTCAATGCCATTCTTTTTATGTTTTTGATAACCTTCATTGTAGTTTCTTTTTGTCGTTTGTATTGCATTTTTTAGAATGTCACGTTTAATCCGAGAGTGTAGGTGCGCGCAATCGGGTATGGCGCGTTGTCGACGCGGGCGCCGTATCCGCCGAGCGGAAGCTCAGGGTCAAGGCCGGAATAACCGGTGATTGTGAACACATTTTCAACCTGACCGTAGAAACTTACGTTTGAAGCGTGAAGTTTCTTGACTATTGAAGCCGGAAGATCATATTGTAGTTTCAAATATTTCATTTTCACGTAAGTGCCGTCTTCAAGGTAGTAGGTAGACATGCGTGCCTCGTTGTTGTTGTCGACAACTGAGAGTGCCGGAACTTCCGCGTCGCGGTTGGTTTCGCTCCAAGCGTCGAGTACGCTCACCCCGCGGTTCGTGCTTGTTCCGCCGAAGCTCATAAAATCGAGTTGGCGTTTTGTCGTATTGTAAATGTCAAAACCGAACTCACCTGTGAAGAACGCGCTGAGCGTGAAGTTCTTGTAGCGGAAATCGAGATTCAAACCGGCTGTGAAATCCGGATTGGGGTCGCCGATAACGCATTGGTCTTTGTCGTCGACTACTCCGTTGCCATCGATATCACGGTATTTCAGACGGCCCACGTCCTTGCCTTGCTGAATGGCATGGTTGCTCACCTCATCGGGTGTCTGGAAGATTCCATCTACGATGTATCCGTAGTATACGCCCATAGGCTCGCCCTCTATCAGACGGTAGTCGCCGCCTTCCATTTTTACTTGGTCGTTGAGTTTCACTACTTCATTCTTGTAGCGCGCGAGATTTAGCGAGCCGCCCCATGAGAAGTCGCCGTAATCCGGACTGCGGTAGTCGATTGTTATTTCAAATCCGTTGTTTTTCATATCACCGGTGTTCATCCAGCGTGCTGCATTCTCACCTTCCACTGACAATGTCGGAGGTATTGTAAGCATGTCTTTCGTCTTCTTGATATAGTAGTCGGCGCTGATGCTCAAGCTGTTGTTAAGAAGACCGAGATCGATACCGATGTTGGTTTGTGTGGTTGTTTCCCATTTCAAATCCTGATTACCGGTTGCCGCGACAATTATCCCCGGCACGGTGCTTGTTCCTGTTCCGCCAAGATCGTATGCTCCATTGCCCATGTTGTAGGCGTATGTACTGTACGCCGCATAGTTGTTGCTGATTGCGGAGTTTCCGTTTGTTCCCCATCCCACACGTATTTTCAAGTCGTTGAGGATGTCGTTTTCAGGAAAGAAATCTTCCGCAGTCGGGCGCCATGCTCCGGAGAACGACGGGAACACTCCCGAATTGTTGTCCTTGTACAGGCGCGATGTGGCGTCGCGGCGTATTATGGCTGAGAGGAGATAGCGGTCGTCATAATTGTAGTCGGCTTTGGCAAACAGTGAGAATAATGCCCATTCCTGTTTTCCGCCTCCGTTGGTCTGCGTGCCTTCTCCGGAATCGATATTCATGTAGTTGTCGTCCTCAAAAGAATACTCATCTCTCCAAGCGTCAAGATTCTGGTATTTGTATTTGATGGCTTCCACACCGGCAAGCACGTTCAAGTTGTGTTTTTTTACTTGAAGATTGTAGTTTGCGGTGTTGGTCCAAGTCCAAGTGTCGCCCTGCCCGTAGCCGCGGCTCATGCTTGTCACGTCGGAATCGAGTATCTTGCGGTTGAGTGTGCGGTTGAAGAATTGAACATGCTCGATACCGATATTGCTTTTCAGTGTAAGTCCTTTTACAGGATATATTTCCAAATAGGCGTTTCCGAATATGCGCCAGCTTTGGTTGCTGTTGTCGCGCCCGTTGTAGAGCATGTGCATGGGATTCGATATGTCGGAAGACGCCAAATCCATCGGGCTTGTGAACGCTCCGTTGGAATCGTATACGGGAATTGCCGGATGTTGGCGCATGGCTGTGTACGGTATGCCGCGGTCGTCGTTGGTAGTATAGCCGCGGTCGTTCCATTGGGCTATCATCAGATTCTCGCCCACACTTACGTATTTGCTTATATTGTAGGTGGAGTTGATGCGTGCCGAATAGCGGCGGTAGAATGTGTAGTCCATCAATCCGTCCTGATTGATGAAATTGCCGGAAAACATCATCGACCCTTTTTCTCCGCTGTTGGAAACAGAGGCGGAAACGTTGTGGGTCCATGCCGTGCTGTATACGGCATCTTGCCAATCTGTGTCGGACGCGCGCACAAGTCTTGCGTCGCCATCAAGCCATTCCACGAGTTGTGGCGTGTCGCCGCTGCCGTAGAAAGGATGAGAAGGTTTTATTCCGGCGTTTTTGTTGGCAGTCCAATAGGCTTCTCCCCATTGTTGGGCGTTGAGCATGTCGAATGTGTTGGCAACGGTTTGTGCGCTCGCGGAATAGTTTACGTTTACGGTCAGTTTGTCGCCTTTGCCGCGTTTGGTCGTTATGATTATTACACCGTTGGCCGCGCGTGAACCGTAGATTGAGGCGGAAGCCGCGTCTTTCAGCACCTGTATCGACTCGATGTCGGACGGGTTGAGCGAGTTGAGATTTTCAGTGGTCGGGACACCGTCGATTACATAAAGAGGCGATGTGCTGTTCACCGTGCTTATGCCGCGCACGCGTATGGAGGTGCTTCCTCCACCCGGAGCCGGGTCGGAAACAATGTTGACACCGGCGAGCTTGCCTTGCATGGAGTTGAGCATGTTAGGGCTTGACTCGCTTATCGGGTTTTTCATGTTCATTACCGAAACAGCTCCTGTAAGGTCTTTCTTGCGCTGCATGGTGTAGCCCGTCACAACAAGCTCGTCCATCATTTGGGCATCCTCTTTCAGAGTGACTGACACTTCCGGCTGGGCTTTTACTGTCGATGTCTTGAATCCGATGTAGGAAATCGAAAGTTCTGACCCGTCGGGCACATTTAACACAAATTTGCCGTCCAAATCGGTGGTTGTCCCGTTTGTCGGTTTGTCGGTCTGCACTACATTGGCACCGATAATCGGCTCTCCGTCGGTGGCAGACAATACAGTTCCTTTCACAAGAATTTCTTGTGACATGGCTGTCAGGCAAGCCATTGTCAGGAAACTCAAACTGAAAATTAATTTTTTAATCTGCATACATATAAAAATATAGGTTTCTATTAAATTGGTTTGTTGAACTCGTTGATTTTAAGCGGTTTGTTTTTATGGCGTAAAAGTACTTTCTTTGCTGTGCGGCATACGGGTAAAAATGTTGCAAACTATGACAATTTTGTTACATTATGTTTTATAACATATAATTGGCTGTCGGAAAAATGTATTACCTTTACATCCCGATTGTCTGACATAAATTGATACTCTGCAAATGGCGAAATATACACGTGCGTTTTGGGCGGCAAACACAGCCGAATTATTGGAAAGAATGTCGTATTACGCGGTATTCATTGTTATAACTTTATATCTGTCGAACACGTTGGGTTTTTCCGACCTTGAGGCCAGCCTGATTTCGGGATTGTTCTCAGGCGGCCTGTATTTGTTGCCGATGTTTACCGGAGCCTTCGCCGATAAGATAGGTTATCGCAAGTCGATTGTGGTTGCTTTTACGCTGCTTTCTGCAGGCTATCTGATGCAGGGGCTGCTTCCGGTGTTCCTTGAAAGCGCTGGGCTTGTCAGGTATGGCGAGGAAACTGTGTTTACGGGACTTGTGGGAAGTTGGGAGCGTTATTTGATAGTGCCTGTCATGATTGTCATTATGGTTGGCGGCTCGTTTATCAAGTCGATAATCTCGGCGTCGGTCGCGAGGGAAACCACTTCCGAAACACGAGCGCGGGGTTATTCGATATTTTATATGATGGTGAATATAGGGGCATTTACAGGAAAATGCTTTGTTGACCCGTTGCGGTCGATAGTTGGCGATTCCGCTTATATTTACATCAATTTCTTTTCCGCGGTTTTATGTGTGGTGGCTTTGATTGCGGTCTTGCTGTTTTATCATTCGGCCAACCATAGCGGAGAGGGCAAGAGTGTTGGAGAGGTGCTTTATGGGTTGCGTAAAGTGTTTACCAATGGCAGGCTGCTCGTGCTTATTCTGATTGTTACGGGATTTTGGATTGTTCAGCAGCAGTTGTATGCCACAATGCCGAAATACGTGATACGTCTTGCCGGCGAAACAGCCAAACCCGGTTGGATTGCCAATGTAAATCCGTTTGTGGTGGTTGTATGCGTGAATTTTGTGACACGGTTGATGGCGCGCCGGAAAGCTCTGACCTCGATTGCCGTAGGCATGTTTCTGATACCGCTTTCGGCATTGGTCATGGCATCGGGCAATCTTTTCGGAAACGATTTGTTTGGATTTCATCCCATTACGGTGATGATGGTTGTAGGCATTGTGTTTCAGGCTCTTGCCGAATGCTTCATTTCTCCACGATATATGGAATATTTTTCTTTGCAGGCTCCTAAGGGAGAGGAGGGTCTTTTCCTTGGGTTCAGCCATTTGCACTCGTTTTTGTCGTCGATATTGGGATTCGGACTGTCGGGAATATTGCTTTCGCGTTATTGCCCCGACCCAAATCTGTATGCCGACATTGCAGAATGGCGTGTGGCAAGCGCAGATGCCCACTATATATGGTTCTGGTTTGCCGGAATCGGCATGGTGTCGGCGTTGGCTTTGATTGTATATGCCAAATTTGCAAAAAGCCGCGATTAGTTTTTCAGCAGATACGCTGATACGATTTCTGATATTCCGGCGATTATCGAGGAATTGACAGAATCGCTTTCCGCCGAATTTGTGATTAATACGGCAATGGCATATTCGGCGCCGTCGGGCAGACGTATCCATCCCACGTCGTTCTGCGCGAGAATTTTTCCTTTATCATCGCGGAAACCTGTGCCGGTTTTGTGCAGAATCTCGCTGCCGGCAGGCAGATTTTTGCGCAGTTGGTCTTGGCCTGTTTTGCATTCTTTCAAGGCATTGAGCACAGAATTGAAATACTTGCCGGAAATGAGCTTCTTATCGGCAAACAGCTTGAAAAGCATGGCCGCGTCGGTTGGCGAGGCTGAATTTTGGCTGATTGAGGACGGTTGGAGGTGCATGTCGTTTTCGGTTGCCGAAACTGTAAAACTGTTGAGACCTGCCTCGTGTAAATATTTTTGGGTTTCAGAAGGCGATGCGAACAGGTTGAAAATCTTGTCGCAGGCGTTGTTGTCGCTAAGAGCAATGCTGTAGTATAGCAGACTGTCGATTGTGGTTTCGGTGCCTTCGGGATGTAGCAATCTCATCGGGCTGTAGGTGTTTTCATGCAGGTCGGCTTTTGTAATTGTTATTACAGAGTCCAAAGGCGTGCCGTTTTTTTGCATCATGTCGCATGCGGCCAACGCTTGAGGGAATTTCACTACGCTCGCAAGCGGATAAGTGCGGTTGCAGTTTATCTCGACTGTGTCATTTCCGGTTATTACAGCCACACCTATTTCAGCATCGTATCGGGAGATGAATTGTTCGACAGATGCCTTAAGGCTGTCGGCGGCATTGATGTGGATGAATGCCGCCGACAATAAAACTGTTATGAGAATATTTTTCATTTTAGAAGATAGAATGATATGTCGATGTTTTTTGTTTTCAGAGTTTTTGGGTCTGTCCTGTTTTCAAATAATTTATACAAGTCGTAGGTTGTAAACGGATAAGCTGTGGCTAACAAGATGCTTTTGTTGCCGTTTCCGGCAAATTTGGCGAAGTCAAGATCGACAGAGGAGTAAGCCTCAATGCGCATAAGCGGAGCTTTTTGGTTGTCTTTGTCGGGAATGTTGAAACAAAATTCCACATTGTTGTCGGGTGTTATTTCCAAAATTGTGAAATAAATGGCAGTGTTTCGTTTATTCTCTACGGCATAATGGTAAATGCTGTCGCCTTCTGCAATCTTGCTTAGGCTCAAATCGTGTTTGTTGAACACTTTGAAGTTGTAGCCGATTATCTGCTTTACAAGTTTGTAAATGGCGCTTGCGGTTTCCTCTTCTGTCGGCCCGGAGCCGGTTCCGTCATCGTCGCCTCTTGTTGTGGCTCCGTAGGCAGAGGCTTTGGCTGTCTCTTTTTCGCCGAACAGCACGTTGAGCAGGTTTGACAGAAACGATTTGTCGCTCTCCTCTATGATTTGCGACAATGTCACTATTCCCGTTTTGTCGTAAATGATTGCCTCATTGCCTGATTTTATTTTTATCGACGAGTTTTCTGAAATGCGGAATTTTGAGTCGGACTTGATTTCGACAGCCTTACTCATTATTTTATTCCATTTTCCATTTTGTTCGATAGCGACATTTCCGCTGAATCCCAAAATTTGGTATTGCCCGTTTGCGTAAATGTTAGAAACTTGCAACAATGTAGCGATAAGCAGTAAAATTATTTTTTTCATGTGATTATAGTTTAATCTTGTTTTGTATGTTTCAATTTTTTCCGTTCGCGCATGTCGGAGTAGAATCCGTAGATGCCTGTCCATATATCCATGGACAGGATGCCAAGCAGCAGCATCAGCACGATTTTATTGATGTCAATCACAATTCGCAGGTCTTTGAATATGTAGCATCCTATGAGCACTGACAGTGCAATGAGCAATATCTGGCATATTCTGACTGCGAAAGCCCCGTATTTTTTTGTTTGCAGCGCAAGTTTCAGCAATATTATCATGGTGCAGATTAATATCGCTATCAACCAACTGCCGTATGACGGAATTTCTGTCACGTAGTGGTTGCTCAAGATGGTCGATATTATGGCCGCGTGTATTCTCAAGCCGTATGTAGCCTCGCTTATCGGTGTGCGATGCAGGTCGTCGTTTCCGGAATAATTGCCGAGCAGCACTATGCGGCCTTTTATCCTGTCTTTCATTTCTGCGCCGAAATCAGTCATGTCGGTCGGAGTGTAGACATAATAGTCTTGCCCGGGATAGTATATGTAGTTCAACTCGGCATTCTCGGCATATTTGTCGGGAAAAGCTTTTTTTACAAGTTGCGCCGCAAACGATGGCAATGAGCCGGAATTGCCGGCAGGATAGTGGAAACGGAAGTTGCGCACAACGCCTGTCGGCAGCTTTGATGTTGTTTCGAGCGCCACATTGCCGTAATTGTTTTTGTCAGAGATACTGTCAGAGAAATATTCGGAGCGTGTGTATTCATCTGTGGCATTGCCGGTGAGTGTGGCAAGCACAATATTCTCGCAACTGTTGATTGCATTAACCAACTTATTGTCGGAAACACTGTCTGATTTCTCTTTGAACAATATATCAATCCCTATAGCCGCCGGATTGTATGTTTCAATTTCCGCGATAATGTCCGCTATTTCGCTGCGCGAGCATCCGGCTATGTCGATTATTGCTATATTTTCGTCGAGTTTGGGATTTTCTTCGTTGACTACGCGGCTGTAGAAGTCGGAAATGTGGAAATCGTTGGCGACATTGAGCTTCGACATAAATGCGAAAAGCGATATGTCGGATGTCAGAAATAGCGAAAGCAAGAATGTCAAGACTAAAGTTCCGCTAAACGTAATCAGGTTGTTTTTCCATTTTTGCATTCCCGTCGGTGTTTGAAACTTTTTGCAAAAATAATGAAATAGCGGAAATTAACACATAAATAATGGTTATTTTGCTCTCTTTATGTGCATAATCCTCACCCCTAATTACATTATGACAGCACAACTTTTGTTCCAATTATTTTTAGCTCATTTAAGACCTTAACAGCTCTTTCACGTGTAGATGCTTCCATTGACTCCGGTCTTTAACTTGCAGATAATGGCATTGATGATTTCAATCAGATTGCTTTTGTTTTAAAACTGCGCCTTGCCACAATAACATCACTAATCACATATAGTGATTTATAGTTTCTTGTATTTTTTTTAAACAATACGTAGTATCCTTTTCTTCCAACCCTGCTCTTACAGCAACAGCAAACAAATCTTCTTTCGATGGCTCTATCTTATCATTGACTGAAGTCGTACGAAAACCATTGATGCCATCACTTGGCAGCAAGTCATAAGCCGGAGCAAAATGCCAATCTCCATCACGATAGACGAAAGCAAAGTTCTTGGCATGGTCATCTTTATTACCAATCAGGTAGTTGAACACCATCAGTCGGTAGACTTTCCACAGCTCGGCTACACTATGTGTCAGCATGGCACAGACTTGGAATATATGAGCGTAATCAATGCTTGGTAAACGATAATCGGTACCAATAAGGCCGGCCATGCTTACTACATGCAACTTGCCATTTGGTGTCCGGTCAAATCGTTCCACACCAAAATATTTATCTTCAAAGAGACGTGTTTCCGGCATTTCAATTCCGCATTGCTTGGCAAGAAGCGAATGACGGTATTCATCTATACCTATACTGTGCGGATCTCGTTTGGCACGGAACTTTACCAGCCACTCCTTGTTATCATAGCGAACAAAAATTTTAGGTCGTGCACCTCCGGGTGAACCGCCACGGTCTTGAAATTCCTCAATACCTTCGCCCGTATAATCGTCACTATTCAATATCTGTTCTGCTTCCAATGCCAACTTCTCAAAATCGACATAATCTTGTCTTGTTACCACACTATGGTCCGGACGGAACTCCAATGCTCCGCGTCCTGTTGAGCCAACCAATGCAAGGCGATCCAATAAAGTTAAAATCCGTGGATTGATACTTTTTTGTTGCAAGTGCCTGTCTAAAATAAGCAAGCCCCATCCATCAGGCAGACAATCATCGAAAACACCGAATCCTCCTTCAAAAGGACGAGGTTTGGCTATAAAGACACCGCTTCGCAAGGGTAATTCGAATGGTGATATGGAAAAACCGGAGCCAATCCAATCGGCTGAATACTCGAATGCGCATAATCCCTCTTTAGTCAACGCCAAGCGCCCGACCAACCGATTATCATATATCACTTCAATTTGTTTGATACTATTCATTTTTCTTTCCTCGTTTGCGGATAACATTTTGTTCGTTTAATACATCGTCTAAGGATTGATATTGCTTTTGCGCAAAAAGAGCGTCAAATTCTGA
>CALUMI010000036.1 GCA_944321725.1 uncultured Muribaculaceae bacterium | reverse complement strand
CTTCGAGCATCCAGCCTTCTGCCGCCAATTGCCCGTCCTCATAGTATTGACGGCAATAAATCAACGAATCAGGTGCATACGGATAAATAGTATTGATGCTGTCGGTATTTGCACGGAGGCTATCATATTTCCATACGGGTTTATATGATTGGAATGCTTCCTTGAATAGTTGTTCTTTCTTTTCCGCTATTTTTTCTGTATCATGATTCCACAGCCAATACTTACGCTGCGAATAATAACTATAATTCTCATCAGAGCCCAAAGTAACGGAAGCCAATAGCAGCCATCTCTTTCCGGCTCATAATAGAATATATAACCCCGATATTCGGATGTTTTGCCATCGCCCTTGAAAAGCATCCCCAACTCATTAAGGCCGGCAGGTAGCCGACCATTCCTGTTTTGGAAATCATATATTCTGCTGATGACTTCATTCCCCACATGCTCTATGTCTGCGGTATCAGTTGTAAAAGCTCTTTTGAATAATACCACAATCGCAATCAAGAACGCTGTTATCAACAGCACGATAAGAATACGCCAAATCCAAAATCGTTTATCGGTCAACTTCATTACAACCTATATTTTTTAATTGTTTTTCAAGACTCCAATTCTCCGGCTTTTTCTGAGGTTCAAACCATTTAGATCCGAAAAGTTATGGCATAAAAAATTGATCAAGCATATTTCTTAAATTTTATCCTCTTGACCGGACTTCATACCCCTTAGGTCACAGTTATATACTTTGCGAAACTCTTGTTTCGCTTTTTCCATTATAGGATTAGACTTGTTTGAAGGGAAAGACTGTGCTACAATACGGGCACGAACCTCATCATTCGAGGGGTGATTGAAAATGGATTTTTTCAGAGTTTCGCGCAATTGTTCAATGGCATGATTCGTATCCACGCCTTTCAATTCTATAAAAGATTCCGTCCATTGTTCAGGTTTCACACCACTTATCGAACGCCTCACAAGAATTAGCTTATCACAACGTTGACCCTCTTTCACGATATTGCCATCTATAGCATATACCACAGATTCCTCCTTGCCTGTTGTCACGAGCGTATACCGCTTGCCTTTCTCAACAGTACTGATCTTTGCTCGAGCCATAAGATCCTGTTCCGGAGAAAAGCCTTCCGCAGCCAATTGTTCGTAGGTGGATTTGTATGTCACTGTCTTTTGCTTCATACCGCCGCAAAGATGGCCTCATTCAATTTACAGATACTATCATCCACCCAGTCTGAAACGCCGTCCAAATCGTTGCCGCTGAGCATCGGCACTTCATGATCGAGAATGTTTTGGAAAAGCCCTTTCCCATCTATAAAATATCCGGAGATGGAAGATGAAGGCAAAATACAATCTCCGTCTATCACTTCCTGCTTTATCCCTTTCTCTGCGGCCACAGATGCAGCCAAAAGCACATTCACCACAGACATAATATATGGGCTGTGCGTAGTTACTAATGCCAAACTTTGTTCCATTCCATTCTCCAAAGCTTTTCTTAGCGAGCGTACAATACTCATTATCACAAGTTTCTGAGATTCAGGATACAGATTTTGCTCAGGTTCCTCTATAAACAGTTGAGCTGATTGGTAAAACAACCTGCGATCCGCACCATCGTTATCCGTTTCGCTTATCTTATTGCGTTCACGCATTGAAAGTGAGGCATTTTTCCCCACGCAATCTGTAATATAGTTCACCATTACGTCCATTGGCATCACACTCTGCATACCGCTGGAAGCATAAAATGCAGGCGTTTCGCTGCCGTCTTCCCGCACCAACACATCCGCACCAAACTTATTCACATAACTGAAACCTCCTGTAGCGGACAGTTTAAAAGGATGCTCATTGGTGTATGGTTCCTTTGCTTCATCCCATTCATATATAAAATTAAAAAGGACATCACTGCCCGTAGCTTTATATGTCTTATCTACGTTTTGAATAGCCGACACAAGATTTCTCTCAGCCGGAATGTAACACAGTTTACTGTTATACCTTTTCTCTGCAAAGAATTTCTTTCGCACAATCTTTGCATTACCGTTTATTCCTGTATATTCAAGATTAATAACATCGCCATCATACCTTAATTCCGTATCAGCCTTAAAGTATTCATCGTTCAGCCTATGAAACGACTTCAAATCTTTTATAAATCTATTATAATGAGTATATTGGCTAACTATATCATCAGTGGAGGACATAATTTTTTTTTCAATCCAACGGCAGAAGCAAAGTACTTTCATAAAGGTACTCTTACCAGAACTTTGACGACCAATAAGTACCATCAATGGAGTCAACTCTATTTTTGTCGAGTCCAATATAGGACCAAAATTTTTAATATGCAATGAAGCCATAAAATCCAGTTTTTATTACGGTATAAAATGCTATTGCAGCCTATCTTAACTAACAAAGTTAAGAAATAGTCTTAATTAATTGGCAATTGAATACAATAATTTCATAATTATTAAGAATGCCAAATGCGGGACTTTTCAAGAATGGCAAATTTGGCAATTCCTTTCTCAAACCTCTTAACCATTCAGATAATTCCATATTATTTGATAGTATTCTTTTTCTATGAATATACTTCACTCCCCCTTGACAAACATATTCTCATAATTGATTACCAACCGTTTGAAGGCCAAGACAAAGTCCGTACCCAACGAGCCGGAAAACAGCATGCTTTCCTCATCAGATGTAACGACTTCTGTATCATAAAGTGTTACCGGAACACCCGACAACTTAAACTGAAACTCAGGCAATGTAACCGCTTTCACATGTGATATACCGCCAAATCCGCCTCTGCCGGTAGTATGTTCAAACAAACCGGACAACGCGGCGGGAAACATTTTCACAAATTCATTTCCAAGATCAGATTTTGCATTACCTGTATCAAACACCACATTGAATGGCTGCCCACCGTATTCAATCCGCAGAGATGGGACATTAGAAGAAAAAAACATATTAGACTCATCGCATGATATTTGGTTAGGAAATACGAACCTCTTGCCCTCATTATCAATCACAACCTCCTTAACATCCCTCAAGAAATGGTACCCAAGCACACCATCAAGCGTGAAGACGGAATCAACTTCCTCGTCATTAGCAGCCACCATAAAAACAGGGTTATGGTAAACCAACTCCCCTATTTTCAAAGAGTCGGCCATCGCCAATTTCACATATCCCACCTTCATTCCCGACACAGGTATGGAGTCAGCAACAATTCTCAACCCCACTTCTTCCGCATATTTTTCAGAAACGAAATTACCAAACGAGCATCCTGTATCAAAAATATAGTCTTTAGTTATCCCATTAACCTCCACAGGTATATAAATATGGCGTCCACGCCCAACAGAGTCACACCTCATCGGCACCGCAACATCACGCGAAGGCCGCACCAAATAAGGAGAAGGCGCATTGCAAAGCGCCTTTCCGACACGCTCGATAAAAACAAAACTATAAAGTGACTCAAACGGCATGACATCCTTCAAAGCATTTACCAAGTCTTCGCCGGCCTTTCCCGCTGCTTGATATTGCCCCATGTTCAAAAGGTTCATCGCACGAAGCGCGGCAATTCCGACAACCGCTTCCTCCCCCAACTCATCCCGATGGAGCAGCAATAAACTGTCCATTGCCGCTTCCGCACTTTCCAAGCGGTTAAAACCCACTCCAAGCTGAGCCTCAGCCACAAGATTCAGCATTTTCATACTAACCGAATCTTTCAGCGAAGGATATTGGCTTTCCAAGCGAAACAAATCACCACTGTTGATAATTGCGCTAAGTTCCATATCCGCCCGCGTCTGCGAACATACAAAACAACATCCCGCCAAAATCGCTATGGCAGCAACACAAACTCTGCAAGCGACCCTTATACCAATGATAAATAAAAAACAGTTTCTCATAACATGACATATTTATCGAAACACAGACAAAAAAACGAGCGGTGGAGTTATTCGGAGTCGAGCAGCGACTCACTGTACTTGGTAAGTCGCGACTCAAGATCTGTAGGAGTAAGACGCAACGACAGCTTCCCTTTATAGGCTATCGAGATATTTCCCGTTTCTTCCGAAACGATAATGGCAAGAGCGTCGGTCACCTGCGATATTCCCAAAGCCGAGCGATGGCGCAATCCCAACTGGCGAGGCACATTCTCATCATGCGACACAGGCAATATGCACCCGGCAGCTTTTATCCGCCCGTTGTCTATAATCATCGCGCCGTCGTGCAAAGGACTGTTCTTAAAAAATATGTTTTCTATCAAACGGCTGTTGACAGCCGCGTCTATTACATCTCCGGAATTCTCATACACGTCGAGCGGCACATTCTGCTTTATCACGATAAGAGCCCCTGTTTTTGACTTCGACATGCTGATGCAGGCATATACTATAGGCGAAACCCACGCCTTTTGCTCCAGTTCGCCCCCTGATTTCTTGCGTCTGAAAATATGATGAATAAACCTCCAACGGCGGTGTGAGCCAATCTCAACAAGAAACCTCTTTATCTGGTCCTGAAAAATTATCACCAAGATAAGCAGCCCTATGTTCATGAATTTGTCCAAAATCCTGCCGGTAAGCTCCATCTGCAAAAACACCGAAGTGACAAACCACACGACAATGAAAGCCAACACGCCAAAAAATATGCTCAACGTGCCCGACTCTTTCATTATCTTATAGATATAGAACAAAATCGTGGCTACAATCAGTATATCGATTATGTCTTTTATGCCAAATTCAAACATAAGCCAAACTATTTTTCACGGGCAGTTGTCTTACCCGCATTTCTCAACAATATTTATTGCCTCCACAGCCTCCCTCACATCATGCACCCTCAAAATGGACGCGCCTTTCAGCAATGCTATAGTGTTGACCGCTGTAGTGCCGTTCAGCGATTTTTCCGGCGATGATTCCAACAGACGGTATATCATCGATTTCCGCGACACTCCGACAAGCAAAGGCAAATCTAAAACCCGTAAATCCTCAAGATGTCCGAGCAACTCATAATTTTGCTCCAAAGTCTTGCTGAATCCGAATCCGGGGTCTATTATAATATCTGCAATTCCGGCATAGGCCGCTTCTTTTATCTTACGGCCAAAATATTGCAGCATATCGGCCACCACATTCTCATAATCGGTCATTCCGGACATTGTGTGAGGGTTTCCGCGCATGTGCATCATCACGTAAGGCACTTTCATACGCGCCACGGCCGGCATCATGCGCTCATCAAGACAGCCTGCGGAAATGTCATTGACAATATTCGCGCCAAACTCGCCGACACACCTCTCCGCTACAGAAGCCCTGAACGTATCCACTGATATTATCGCGTCGGGAAGCTCATCCCTGACAGCGCGCAGTCCGAACGCCAAACGCCTCCATTCCTCTTCCTCCGCCACATCTTCCGCGTCAGGGCGCGACGAATATCCGCCAATGTCTATAATCTTGCCTCCCTCATCCAAAATCTGCCGGGCTCTGCCGCGTATCGATTTCTCATTATCGTAACGGCTGCCGGAATAAAACGAGTCGGGAGTAACATTAAGTATTCCCATCACAATCGGGGCATCCACATCCAACAGGCTGCCCGACAAATTAAGCGAATATGGTTTAAAGAATCTCACTGGCGCAATACTATTTACACACTACCACAAAAGTAATGATTTATTCCATATTACAAGCAATCGGCGCATATAAAAAGAACGGGCCGTCACAACGACGACCCGCACATAAACTATGCTGTCAATAATTTTACTTATGCTTTCACACGGCCAACATAAGAGCCCTCACGAGTATCGACCTCTATTGTTTCGCCCTCGTTGATAAACAACGGCACTCTCACCGTCGCGCCTGTTTCAACAGTGGCCGGCTTCAAAGTGTTGGTTGCGGTGTCGCCTTTCAGTCCCGGCTCTGTATACGTAATTTTCAATTTCGTTTTTATCGGCATCTCGGCATAGAGCACCGTTTCCGACGAAGCGTCAGAAACCACGTCAACCACATCGCCCTCTTTCATAAACTCCACACCTGTTATCATATCCTTATGAATGGGGATCTGCTCAAAAGTTTCCTGATTCATGAAGATATAATCTCCGCCTTCCTGATAAAGATATTGATAGGGGCGGTGCTCCACACGCACATCCTCCAACTTCTCACCGATATTGAAACGGCGTTCCAACACATAACCATCGACCACGTCTTTCAGCTTGGTACGCATGAACGTATTACCCTTACCCGGCTTTACATGAAGAAAATCTATGCAAAAATACAATTTGCCATCCATGCGGATGCAAGTCCCGATTTTAATGTCTTGAGCGTTAATCATACAAATCTGTATATAAAAGTTTATTAATAATCTGCTTAAGTTGAAAATAACGGTTGCAAAGTTATTATTTTTTTCGCAATTAGCCGCAATAAATACCCGGCATTATAAAAAACTTCATATATGCATCCATTTTCCATAGGTAAGCATTCTCCATGCCCATTCCAACAGACCGAACCTGAATTTCGACAGACACAAACGGCTGAACACCATTTGGCAGGCAAAAACCGCAATAGCCGCCAACTCAATATATACAAGTCCGGCTTCGGCTCCAAGTCCCAATCCTATTCCATAGAAAAGCAGCATACCTGTGACTGACTGACAAATATAGTTGGTCAACGCCATTCTGCCAGGAGCGGCAAGCCATTTCCACAACGAGGAATTCCTACAGCTCAAATACAACAGGCATAACCCGGCCGCATAGGCAAAACCAAGCGGATACACACTTACCAAGTACAGCACGCTGTGGACAGCCGTTCCAAAAAGATGCCCGTTCATGGCACTCAAGGCATAAACCAACGACAAAGGCAACCCTACGCACAAACCGAGTGTAAATATGCGCCTCAGCCATTGTTTTCTGCTTTCCAAACCGGCATACACACGCTTTCTCCCAAGATAGAAACCGATGAGAAACAAGCCCAAGACCTTGAAATACCTGTTACCGTCGATAAATTCCTGCAACCTTACCAATGCGCCTTGCACCAAGAACTGAAATACGCCCTCATAATCATCGGCATCACGCAGCCAATAAGCAAAATTATCATCGGTAATACCATACTTTGAGCAGTAATATTCCTGAAAAGCCACTACCTTCCCGGCCAAATAAACATCCGCAACCTCACAGGCATAATCCACCATCACCGGCACAATCAACAATACCGCCGCCCAAATGAGCAATGCCCGGTCAGACACACGCCGGTAAAAAGGGAGCAACATGCCAAGCAACGCATAAAGCATCAATATGTCGCCGCTCCAAATAAACATAAGGTGCAGAAATCCGACAATCGCCAAGACAGCCATACGGCGGTAAAATATGCGCAAACCGTCAGCCCCTTTCTTCGCGGCATTAGAAAGAATAATAGAGAATCCTATTCCGAAAAGCAAAGAAAAAAGCGTGTAGAATTTACCGTCGACAAACACATACAGCAAAAACCGGGCGATGCTGTCGACAACCGCCGTCGACATGGAAGAGGCCGCTTCCGGCTTCAGAAACGTATACAGCCCAAACTCCGGAAAATTCGCCAAGCAAATCCCCAACAGCGCAAATCCCCGCAGCGCGTCAAGAATCACATAACGCTCCGACGACTTTACCGGAGAAAGGTTTGTCACACCCGACGACATGCTATTTCCCGCGTTCCTTTATTACACAATCGGCAGGCGCCTTAATATTTTCATCGACAGTTACAGAGCCAATACTGTCGGCAACAATATATCCCGACATCGGATTTTTGATATTCGTAATCGCTCCCCGTATATCGGCTTTCAGAGTTGAATATTCAAAGGCGCGGTCGCAAGCGGGATCGAACGTGCAGTTCTCCAACACCAAATCATGCGCGTAACAAAGCGGCTGCTCACCCGATATATGGCAGTTGACCAACCTTAAATTGCGCGAATGCCATCCTATATATTCCCCATTGAGCTCGGAATCGTAGATAGTGACATTCTCCACCTCCCAAAAAGCGTCTTTAGTGGTGATTTTGGCATTATGAATCTCCACGTTCTTCACATATTGAAACACATACTTGCTGTCACTCTCCAACCCGTCGACATAAATGTCGTTGCTGAACATGAAAGGATACGTGCCGCCATGCAGCCTCAAATTTTTAATCCTTATGCGGTTGCACCGCCAAAACACCTCATCGGCATCATTCATCACAACATTCTCAATGTCGATGTCGTTCATCTCGCGGAACATCTTGGGAGCGTCGATTATGGTATCCTCCATTTTCAAGTGGTCGGAATACCAAAGAGCCGACCGGCCTCCTACGGCGAAATAACAGTCTTTGATTGTAAACCCGTGAACGTGCCAAAACGGATAATTCCCCTCAAAGCGGCAGTTGGTGGCAACAATATTGCTACACTCCTTTATGCCGGATTCGCCCTCGCGAATGACAACGTTGTCCAAATGAAGGTCGTGTGTGGCGAACAACGGACGCTCACCACCAAATTCTTTATCTTTAATAAGTTCCATAATTCTATTATTTTCGTTCATTTTCCACAGTGCAAAATTACATAATCCCCATGTACCGGCATAAGATAATATACGGTATCTGCTGCCAAAATTACAGTTTCCCGTCAGGAGCGTCAGCAGGCTCTTCCGGTCTGCACACAACCGCAGGCACAACAAGCCGCTCTGTTATTGCTTTTCAACAAAAGGCTTCAGGCCTTTCACCGCCTCGGCAGCAGTAATGCGTTTTCCGCCATTGTCAAGATCTATGAGAATATAGCGGTCATTGCCCATGCCGAGCTCTTTCATATACGATAGTTGGCGCAAGCCGTGCCTGCTCTCAATCCGCTCCACCAAATCGTGATGTTCGGCCTCAGTCATAGCGTATATCAGGTCAACACATGCCTGATCTATCGCAAGAATATCCGTAGAAGAGAGTATGCCGACATTGGGAGTAGCCACCGGCTCGGCGTTGACACCCTCGCAATCGCACGACACCGACATATTACGCATGACATTGACATACGCTATATGCTTGCCGAAATAATCGATGACCGACTTGGTTGACTCTGTCATGCGCTCCATAAATTCCTCTTTGGCAATATCCCATTGGTTGTCCTGTCCCGGAGTGGTGTGTATCCACGCTTTGCCGATACGCCCGTCGGCGCAGCCTATGCCAATATTCTTGTTGCTGCCGCCGAAACCGCCCTGAGTATGTCCTTTGAAATGCGTAAGGACCACAAGAGAGTTATAATTTGTCAAATGGCTGCCTACCGACATCCTGTCAAACCATTTTCCACCATTCACAGGCAATGTAATGGTGTCTTCCTCATCCATTATGTCAACCGGGCAAAATGTCCAGCCGTTGACCTCCAAAGTCCGGCGGTGCTGTTCGGTGGTATAGCGGTCGCCAACATAGTAAGTGTTTGTCTCGACAACAGCGGCATCCGGCAAATCCTTTTTCAACAACTCTTTCACCCAACTGCTCGGTATGATATTCGGGCCGTTTTGTTCCCCTGTATGGAGTTTAACTCCAACGCGCCCGCCAACATTCGCGCATACCTGTTCATAGGCTTTAATCAGCCCTTCCGGACTGAGATTACGCGTAAAATAAACGATTGACTCGTTTCCTGTACGTTCCTCATAAGGGACGTATTTGTTGCCGTCACTGCCCGGCACAACATTCGATTGCGACATATTCACCTCATTTAGTTGAGCCATACCGGAAATTGCCGACATGAGGCAACCCGCAATGGCTGTTAATACTTTCAAAAAATTCAAACTCATAATATCTTATTTTTTCTTTAACCGTTTCCGTAAGCAAAGATATATAATCCGACAATCAAATATGGTATCCATATTACGGATACTATGCCCATATTTACAGACCGACAAAGCTAATCCGTAAAAAAAGTATTATTTTCAGTGGTTATGGTCATTCCTTTTATGCCTGCCTCAACTAATTTTGTAACGCCATTAACACAAACACTATACGGATAGACAATACAAACAGAACAAGCTCTTTGCATTGCGCTCTCCTTTCACTATATTTGCACCGCTATGGACAAGATTAGATTTATTTGGATCGGATTAATGGCGGTTATATTCACGGTATTTTTATCGTCATGCAATGAAAACGAGCCGGTGGAGCCTGTGGAACAGACACTGATAATGTATTTTCCATGGTCGACAGACCTAATATCGGCTTTCCGCAACAATATCGACGACATGGAAAAAGCCATAGCCGACAACGGACTTGACTCTCAAAGAGTCGTAGTATACTTTGCCAACGACCGCAACAATGCCACTCTATTTGAAATCAGCGACGATTGCTCTGAAACCGTTTTAAAGACCTACTCAGGCCTCGACGTGACAGAGGCTTACGGAATAGCCACCGTAATCAACGACATAAAAAGCATTGCCCCTGCCAACAAATACTCGATGATAATAGGCTGCCACGGCACGGGGTGGCTACCTGTAGCCGACACCGGCATGGCAAAAAGTGCGCGACAACGCCCGGCATACCATTGGGAAGGCTCAGGCAAAGAATCAACACGCTTTTTCGGAGGACTATATCCTGAAGACCAAACTGAAATATCGGCTCTTCGCGAGGGAATAGAGCAATCAGGCCTGAAAATGGAATATATATTGTTTGACGACTGCTATATGTCGAATGTAGAGGTTGCCTATGAGCTGCGCGGCGTGACCGACCATCTGATTGCCTCGACAAGCGAGATAATGCGCTACGGAATGCCCTACGGCATTATCGGAAAATATCTGCTCGACACTCCCGACTATGAAAACATCTGCGCAGGCTTCCTCGATTTTTATTCCAACTACTCGATGCCTTGCGGCTCTATCGCCGTAACCGATTGCCGGCAATTAGACGCGCTTGCCTCCATAATGAAAGAAATCAACAGCCGGTTTGAGTTCGACGAGTCACGGCTTCCGCTTCTACAGAAACTCGACGGATATTCACCGACAATATTTTTCGACATGGGCAGCTATGTCGAAAATTTATGCGCCGACCAAACCCTGTTGCGGGAGTTCAACAGCCAAATGCAGCGCGTTGTAATTGCAAAAGCCTGCACACCAACCATCTATACCAACCTCTCCAAAGAGAAAATAACAGTGAACTCTTTCTCCGGCCTTACAATATCCGACCCAACAAAAAACACCGTAGAAACAGCGCAAGGCTTGTCGCGGACTTCATGGTACAAAGTCACGCACTGAGCGCCTTGCAAGAGCTGTTCACCGTATAGAGGGCAAACATAAACACCACCACAAAACCGACAAAAGGGACGATAAACGACAGCGACATCGACGACATGTCGGCAACCGCGCCCATCAGCATCGGTCCGACAGCGCCTCCTATCGGAGTCATCATAAGAAACGACGACGCGCGTTTTGTCTTTGCCCCAACGCCACGCAAAGAAATGGCGAAAATAGTAGGAAACATTATCGATTCGAAGAAATATCCGACAAACAACGCCAACAACGAAACCACTCCCAAATCAAGCACCACCAGTCCCGTTGTCAGAACCGTCACCGTAGCGCAAACAAGCAGCACTAACTCCGCCCTCACACGGCTCATCACCCACGAGCCTATCAGCCTGCCGCACATGAACAGTCCCAATCCTCCGAATGATAGTATCGTGGCGGCCATAGTCTTCGAGAACCAACCATCGTCTACAACATAATTGATGAAAAAGCTGTTGATAGAGATTTCCGATATTTCATAAAAGAACAACGCCACAACCCCGAATAGAAACGGGAAACATTTGGCAAGCGACTTAATTTGCCCGCCGCTGCCGTCATCGGTTGCCACTTCATCCGAAATCTCCGGCAATTTCACTCGCGAAAACACCAAAGCCACAGCCAAAACTATGATTCCGGTGTACATATAAGGCATGGCCACGCTCGCATTCTCTCCAAACACAAACATACCGCCCACAACCGGCGCGCATATACATCCCAACCCGTTGAACGACTGTGCCAAATTCAGGCGGCTCGCCGCAGTAGATTTGTCGCCAAGCTCCGTTACATACGGGTTTGCGGCAGTTTCAAGAAAAGTCAGGCCGCAGCCAATAACAAAAAGCGAGAACAAAAAGAACTCAAACGACATCAGCCACTCGCCCGGTATGAAAAGTAACGCGCCGATGCCATAAAGTATCAATCCGAGTATCACTCCCCGCCGGTATCCGAAGCGATCGAGATACAGCCCCGCCGGGATGGCCATAATAAAGTACCCCGAATAGAGCATCACCTGCACCAATGCGGAATGGGTTTTCGTCATGACCAACACATCCTGAAAATGCTTGTTCAGCACGTCTAATATCGCATGGGCAAATCCCCACAGGAAAAACAATGAGGTAATCAGTATGAACGGCACAACGTACTGCCGACTCACCAAAGGTGCTTTCTCAGATTTCATCACAAACAAATTTACTCCGCAAAATTACAACACCGCCGCCACAACCGCAACCCCACAGGAAATAGGTCATGAGGTTATATGGTTATGAGGTTATAAAGAGGGTAGTCATTAGTTTTATGGTTAGAATATTATGAGGCTGTAGAGAAAAAGTACGACCGCCATGCGGCCGTGAGGTGAGAAGGCAGCCATACTACAAGCTGCGCTACGCCACACACCGGGTGTTTCCCTCTGTTTGCGTAGCTTGCGGAGCAAATAGGGGGAGCGGCACAACGTGCCAAGGGGGTTGTTTCGTTGAGGGTAGAGTGTTTAGCGTTCAGTAAGAGATATCTCTCAACACTTAACACTAAACCTTTCTCTAACCCCTCCGCCACTTCGTGGCACCTCGCCCTATTAACTCCGCTGCGCTCCGTGAACAGGGGAGGACATGCTTCTGCCTCGCCGTTATTTTATGCGTATATCATACTCTCAACTCTCTTCTCTCAACACTCAACATTTCAGGCACCTACCCTAACTCCGCTGCGCTTCGTGAACAGGGGAGGACATCGTGATATTAAGCCTGCGGCTCTGGTTATGTGTCGTTACAGATCATTGGTCATATAAACTGCGGCAACAATTTCTATGAAGCTGCAACAGAGGAGTACACACCGCCTTTCTCTATGGCTATGATTTTTATTGGCCATGGTTGTGGGAATATTGCGCAAAAATATGTTGTTTAACGACGACAAGTTAAATTGTTTTTTCTTTGCGCAATTAGCTCCCGAAATAACATTTTTCATTAACTTTACGGCAAGTTACGGTGAGGCACAGAGCGAGTGAAACCGTAACAACATATTTTTGAAAGGTGTTATTGAAATTATCTTCTTAGTTCAAATCTCGCAAGTTTGATTACTACGGTGAAGATGATTTGCAATAGCACCTGCATCGATTGCATATACGTATGCCGTGCGAGGCAACGCTATACGCACTGCGGTGTGGGAGCTATTGTTTTATCTATCGTAGTGGGCAATGCGAGAGCCTGAACTGAGGATGAAACAAATACAATCTCCACACCTTTTTTATAATTGATTATAAACTGTCCCAATGGGGGATGAGGGACACAAAAACTGCAAAGAGAAAATGAAACAGGCTATTAAAAAGATGTTGGGTCTCGCGGCTGTGCTGTCAGCATCAGTCAACGCAAATGCCTATGATTTTGAAGCGGATGGGATGTTCTACAACATTCTATCCCAAGACGACAAGACGGTTGAGGTGACATACCGGGATACGGAATACGGCTCTTATGCCGGAGATGTTGCAATACCGGAACAAGTGACATACAACAACGAAAGCTACCGCGTCACCTCAATCGGACATTTTGCTTTCTATATTTGTGGAGAACTTACATCGGTTGCGATACCAAGCAGCATAACCTTGATTGATGATCTCGCATTTTTGCACTGCGATGAGCTGACTGCGGTATATATTGATGATTTGTCAGCGTGGATGAATATCGACATAATCGCTTCTCAATTTTACTCTTATTCTCCTTTATATTATGCGCATAATTTATATTTGGACGGTGAATTGGTGACTGATTTGGTCATACCCGACGGGACTACGGAGATAAAAGATCATGTGTTTGAAGGAGGAAGATGTTTTAAGTCAGTGACAATACCCAACAGTGTAACTTTTATCGGTAAACAAGCTTTTAGTGGCTGTACAGGTTTGACTGCGGTGAATATATCCGACTTGTCAGCATGGATGAACATTGATTTCGCTACGTCTGCTTCCAATCCTTTGTATACCCCCACCAATGTTTATCACAACCTGTATCTGAACGGTGAATTGGTGACCAATTTGGTCATACCCGACGGAACCACAGAAATAAAAGATTATGCGTTTGCATATGGTAATTTCAAATCAGTCACTATACCCGGCAGCGTAACCTCAATAGGAAACGGAGCTTTTGAGGATTGCGCCAATTTGACATCCATTGAAATTCCCAACAGCGTCACTGCAATAGGAAGCGCAGCTTTTGCACAGAGTGGCCTTACATCTGTGGAGATTCCCGGCAGCGTAACATCCATGCCAAGGGCTTTTAGGGGATGCGCCAATCTGTCATCAGTGACCATGCTCGACGGCGTGGTTTCTATCAGTGAGTTTGCTTTTTCCGAATGCGAGAATCTCACATCAGTGGAAATTCCCTGTAGTGTCACATCCATAGGACAAAGTGCTTTTGTGAGCTGTACAAAATTGGAGTCGGTGGTTATTCCCAACGGTGTCACTGCCATAGAGATGGGGACATTTTCTTCTTGCTACAGCTTGGCATCGGTAACCATACCAAACAGCGTCACTTCCATAGGGGTTGCAGCTTTCAGGAATTGCAACAGCCTCACATCGCTGACAATTCCCGGCAGTGTCACTTCTATAGGGGCATCAGCTCTTAGCGACTGCACCGGATTGACTGAAATAAACTCGCTGAATCCTGTTCCGCCAACTGTCACCAGATTGGACTTTTCCGGACAAATTTACACTACAGCGACGCTGAACGTACCTAATGGCTCATTAAGCGCATATCAGTCAGCTGAGGGTTGGAAAGACTTTTTGGATATACGTGAAACGGATTTCAGCGGCGTAGGCGAGGTGGCTGATACCGGCATCAGTGTAACGGCAGAAAACGGCAACATCGTGGTGAGCGGTGCAGACAACGACATGGTTGAGGTATATAACGTCAATGGCCAACTTGTGTACAGCGGAACAGAAACCACCGTCGGCGGCCTTGCCAACGGCATCTACATAGTCCGTGTCGACGGGCAGACTTTCAAAGTGTGTGCAGGCCGCTAAAAACCGCTGTGCGGTGGCTTTATAAGCGCAATCATGGTATTTAGTAATAAAACAGCAATGGCGGGCCTGAAGGCTCGCCATTGCACATTCTATGAAAACTTAGCTTTATTAGCTTAACTTAGCTTTCTCCTCTGCACTCTTAATCATGGCCGCGTCGGCTGCCGCCTCTGCTTCCATACGCTCATCAAGGGTCTTGTCCATCATCTCAAAATCTTCCTTGCTTCCGACAATCAAAGAGTTGTATTCGCGCAGACCTGTACCGGCAGGTATCAAGTGTCCGCAAATCACGTTCTCTTTCATGCCCTCAAGCGTATCTGTCTTACCGTTGATCGCAGCCTCGTTGAGCACTTTCGTGGTTTCTTGGAACGACGCGGCCGACATGAAGCTGGAAGTTTGCAATGCGGCGCGAGTGATACCTTGCAGCATCTGGTCGGAAGTGGCAGGAACGGCGTCGCGCACTTGCACGAGTTTCAAGTCTTTGCGCTTCAAAGCGGAATTTTCGTCGCGAAGTTTGCGGGCAGTCACAATCTGACCGACTTTCAAGTTTTGAGAGTCGCCGGCATCCTCAACGACTTTCTTGCCCCAAATGCGGTCGTTCTCCTCTTGGAATTCGCGCTTGTCAACGACCTGCTGTTCCAAGAAGCGGGTGTCGCCCGGATCGAGAATAAGCACTTTACGCATCATCTGGCGCACAATCACCTCAAAATGCTTGTCGTTGATTTTCACGCCCTGCATACGGTAAACGTCCTGCACCTCGTTGACGATGTATTCCTGTACAGCAGTCGGACCTTTAATAGCCAAAATGTCGGACGGAGTTACAGCGCCGTCGGAAAGCGGTGTACCGGCACGCACATAATCGTTTTCCTGTACAAGTATCTGCTTCGACAACGGCACAAGATAAACTTTTCTCTCACCGATTTTCGATGTGACGCTTATCTCGCGGTTACCGCGTTTAACCTTTCCGAAGTTGACCTCACCGTCGATTTCCGAAACGATTGCCGGATTCGACGGGTTACGAGCCTCGAACAATTCGGTGACACGCGGAAGACCACCCGTAATATCACCGGCATTACCCGACGCGCGCGGTGTCTTGATAAACACATCACCGGCTTTCAATTCGTCGCCCTCCTCAATCATAAGGTGGGCACCTACCGGCAATGAATATACTTTAAGCACATTTCCGGCTTTGTCCAAGATATGCGCTTCCGGCACTTTGGTACGATCTTTCGACTCTGTTATGATTTTCTCATGCAAGCCTGAAGTTTCATCAGTTTCCTTACGGTAAGTCACACCCTCAATGACATTCTCAAAGTGAACCTTACCGGAAACTTCACTGACAATTACGGCGTTGAACGGGTCCCATTCGCAAATCACATCGCCTTTTTTAACTTTGGCACCGTTTGCAAAGAACAATTTAGAACCATAAGGTATATTGGTATTCGTAAGAATCATGCCTGTATTTGGATCCACGATGCGCATCTCGGCCAAACGTCCTACAACCACTTCATGGTCCTCACATTTCACGGTACGCAACTCATCGATTTCCAAAATACCGTCGTAACGGGAAGTAACAGAAGAAACCGCCGCTATATTGGAAGCCACACCACCGACGTGGAACGTACGCAATGTAAGCTGCGTACCCGGCTCGCCGATTGACTGCGCCGCAATCACGCCGACAGCCTCGCCTTTCTGCACCATGCGATTGGTTGCGAGGTTGCGTCCGTAGCATTTTGCGCACACGCCTTTCTTGGCCTCACACGTAAGCACCGAGCGAATTTCAACCGACTCGATAGGCGATTTCTCTATGCGCTCAGCCGCAGCGTCGGTAATCTCGTCGCCGGCTTTCACGATTATCTCGCCTGTCTGCGGGTCAACTATGTCATGGACAGACACACGTCCGAGAATACGCTCTCCGAGTGTGGCCACCACATCCTCATTGTTCTTAAGCTCTGTACATACAAGGCCGCGCAATGTGCCGCAATCCTCCTCAGTCACGATAACGTCATGAGCCACATCGACAAGACGGCGGGTCAGATAACCTGCATCGGCAGTCTTCAAGGCAGTATCGGCAAGACCCTTACGGGCACCATGCGTCGAAATAAAGTACTCCAACACCGAAAGGCCCTCCTTAAAGTTGGCCAAAATCGGGTTTTCGATAATCTGTCCGCCTTCGGCGCCGCTCTTTTGCGGTTTTGCCATCAATCCGCGCATACCGGCCAACTGACGTATCTGGTCCTTCGAACCACGCGCACCGGAGTCAAGCATCATGAATATCGGGTTAAACCCTTGGTCTGCCGCTGTAAGCTGCTTCATTAGAGTATCAGTCAGACGCGAGTTGACATGCGTCCAAATATCGATAATCTGATTATAACGCTCGTTGTTGGTGATAAATCCCATGTTGTAGTTGTTCATCACCTCTTCCACCTGCTCATATCCCTCGTTGACATATTGCTCTTTCTCAGCAGGGACAAGCACATCGCCAAGGTTAAACGACAAACCGCCACGGAACGCCATGTAGTAACCCAAATTCTTAATATCATCAAGGAATTGGGCAGAGCGCACCACTCCGCAATGTTTGATTACCACACCGATAATGTCACGCAACGATTTTTTTGAAATCAGCTTGTTGACATAACCGATTTCTTTCGGAACATATTGGTTGAAGAGGATACGCCCAACCGACGTCTCTTTCACCATGTGCTTTATCGGATTTCCATTCTCGTCGACATCATCCACGATTACTGAAATAATTGCATGCAACGAGCATTTACCCTCGTTGTAAGCTATTTCAGCCTCTTCCGGGCCGTAGAACACAAGTCCTTCGCCTTTGTCGTCCTTGCGCAATTTCGTGATATAGTAAAGTCCGAGCACCATGTCCTGAGAAGGCACAGTGATAGGAGCCCCGTTGGCCGGGTTAAGGATATTGTGTGAGCCGAGCATCAGGAGCTGCGCCTCAAGAATAGCCTCATTTCCAAGCGGCAAATGCACTGCCATCTGGTCGCCGTCGAAGTCGGCATTGAACGCCGTACAAGCCAACGGATGAAGCTGTATCGCCTTTCCTTCTATCATCTTCGGCTGGAAAGCCTGAATACCAAGTCGGTGAAGAGTCGGGGCACGGTTAAGCAGCACCGGATGGCCTTTCATCACATATTCAAGGATATCCCAAACTATCGGGTCTTTTCTGTCGACAATCTTTTTCGCGCTCTTGACAGTCTTCACGATGCCGCGCTCTATCAATTTACGGATTATAAACGGCTTATAAAGCTCGGCAGCCATATCCTTAGGCAAACCGCACTCGTGCATTTTCAGCTCCGGGCCGACAACAATAACCGAACGAGCAGAATAATCGACACGCTTACCAAGCAAATTCTGGCGGAAACGTCCCTGCTTGCCTTTCAAGCTGTCGGAAAGCGATTTCAACGGGCGATTGGCTTCCGTCTTGACAACACTCGACTTTCTTGAATTATCGAGCAATGAGTCGACCGCCTCTTGGAGCATGCGTTTCTCATTGCGCAAAATCACCTCCGGCGCCTTTATCTCGATAAGACGCTTCAAGCGGTTGTTGCGGATAATCACACGACGATAAAGGTCGTTAAGGTCGCTCGTCGCGAAGCGTCCGCCATCGAGCGGAACCAACGGGCGCAATTCCGGGGGAATGACCGGAATCACTTTCAAAATCATCCATTCCGGACGGTTTCTGTTTTTCGAGGCTCTGAACGACTCCACAACCTGAAGACGCTTCAAAGCCTCAGTCTTGCGCTGCTGAGAGGAGTCTTTGCTCGCCCTGTCGCGCAGCTCATACGACAAACCGTCAAGATCAAGCTCTTTCAACAAGTCGTAGATAGCTTCCGCGCCCATTTTACAAATGAACTTATTCGGGTCGCTGTCCTCAAGATATTGGTTCTCACGAGGCAATTTGTCTACTATCTCAAGATATTCGTCTTCAGTAAGCAAATCAAGTTTGTCCAAATCCTCATGGCCTTCAAGCGTTGCCGCCGCACCCGGCTGAATAACGATATAACGCTCGTAATAGATTACAGCATCGAGTTTCTTTGAAGGCAAACCCAAAAGATAGCCTATCTTGTTGGGCAAAGAGCGAAAATACCATATATGGGCAACCGGAACAACCAATGAGATATGTCCGGAACGCTCGCGGCGCACTTTTTTCTCAGTCACTTCAACACCGCAACGGTCGCAGACAATGCCCTTATAACGGATACGCTTGTATTTTCCGCAATGGCACTCATAGTCCTTCACAGGACCGAAAATGCGCTCGCAGAACAAACCGTCGCGTTCCGGCTTGTATGTACGATAATTGATTGTTTCAGGCTTGAGCACCTCACCGTACGACCTTTCAAGAATCTCCTCAGGAGATGCCAATCCGATGGTGATTTTCGAAAAGTTACTCTTTATTTTATTATCTCTATTGAATGCCATAATTTGTTTATTGCTTTATAAAGAGTTAAATGCGCCGCCGCTAAATGGCGGCGCATGAAAAATTTTATTCTAAGTTAATGCTAAGTCCAAGACCGCGCAATTCATGCAAAAGCACGTTCAACGATTCCGGAATACCCGGATTAGGCATTGGCTCGCCTTTCACTATTGCCTCATAAGTCTTGCTGCGTCCGACTACATCGTCGCTCTTGACAGTAAGTATCTCCTGAAGCACATGCGAAGCTCCAAACGCCTCAAGCGCCCAAACCTCCATTTCTCCGAAACGCTGGCCTCCGAACTGAGCCTTACCACCAAGCGGCTGTTGCGTAATCAACGAATACGGGCCTATGCTGCGCGCGTGCATCTTGTCTTCCACCATGTGGCCAAGTTTAAGCATGTAGATGACACCCACTGTAGCCGGCTGGTCGAAACGCTCGCCCGTGCCGCCGTCGTACAGATAAGTCTTGCCATAGCGTGGCAAACCGGCCTTGTCGGTCCACTCGTTAAGGTCGTCAAGACTTGCGCCGTCGAAGATAGGTGTCGCGAATTTCTCTCCCAATTCACGGCCTGCCCAACCAAGCACCGTCTCGAAAATCTGCCCGAGGTTCATACGTGAAGGCACACCAAGAGGGTTAAGAACGATATCCACCGGCGTACCGTCGGCAAGGAACGGCATGTCTTCCTGACGTACCACGCGCGACACGATACCCTTGTTACCGTGACGTCCGGCCATCTTGTCGCCCACGCCTATCTTACGTTTCTTCGCCACATACACTTTCGCCATCTGCATAATTCCGGAAGGCAGCTCATCGCCAATGGAAATATCGAATTTCTTGCGGCGCAATTCGGCGTCGATTTCTTTTGACTTACGCAGATAATTCACGATAGTGTCATGAATCATGTCATTTTTATGGGCGTCGGTTGTCCATTTGCTGAGATTGATTGAGTCGAACTCTTCGATAGACTTCAATTCCGCGATAGTGAACTTCACGCCTTTAGGAATGACTTCTGTCCCCAAAAAGTCCTTCACTCCCTGCGAAATCTTGTTCTCTGTGAGAGCGACAAGTTTCTCAAGCATACGCGACTTCAGCTCAGCCTGCTTCAATTCGTACTCCTCGTCAAGTTTTGGAAGCATGGCATTTGCAGCCTTGCCTTTCTTCTTCATCGCCCTTGAGAACAGATTAGTGCCGATTATCACACCTTTCAACGACGGAGAAGCCTTCAACGACGCGTCTTTCACATCACCGGCCTTGTCACCGAAAATCGCCCGCAACAATTTTTCCTCCGGCGTCGGATCTGATTCTCCCTTAGGAGTAATCTTACCAATAAGGATGTCACCCGGCACCACATGCGCCCCGATACGGATAATACCGCGCTCATCGAGGTCTTTGGTAGCGTCTTCGCTGACGTTGGGGATGTCGGAGGTAAGCTCTTCCATACCGCGCTTGGTCTCACGCACCTCAAGGGTGTACTCATCGACATGCACAGAAGTAAGAATATCCTCACGGACCATACGCTCATTGAGCACAATGGCATCCTCGTAGTTATAACCTTTCCACGGCATGAAAGCCACTTTCAAGTTACGTCCCAACGCAAGCTCGCCGTTCTCTGTGGCATATCCCTCTGTAAGAATGTCGCCTTTTTCGACGCGCTGGCCTTTCTTGCAGATAGGCCGCAAATCGATGGTTGTGCTTTGGTTAGTCTTGCGGAATTTAGGCAGATGATATTCTTTCACAGAATCCTCAAAGGCCACAAATTCCTCGTCTTCCGTGCGGTCGTAGCGTATACGTATCACACTCGCGTCGACAAATTCTATGACACCGGCGCCCTCCGCCATTATCTGAGTACGCGAGTCACGCGCAAGCTGTCCTTCGATGCCTGTACCCACAATCGGAGCCTCACTGCGAAGCAGCGGTACGGCCTGGCGCATCATGTTCGAGCCCATCAACGCGCGGTTGGCGTCGTCATGCTCAAGGAAAGGAATCAAAGAAGCCGCAATGGAGGCAATCTGCATCGGAGAAACGTCCATCAGATTGACTTCTTCGGGCGAAACCACAGGGAAATCGGCGTCAAGGCGTGCCTTAACCTTGTTACGGATAAACGTTCCGTCATCGTTAAGCGGAGCATTGCCCTGAGCAATCACCTGCCCCTCCTCTATTTCCGCTGTCATGTAAACCACATGCGAGTTGTCGAGGTCAACTTTTCCTTTCTCAACTTTTCTATATGGAGTCTCGATAAATCCGAGATTGTTAATTTTAGCATAAACGCAAAGCGACGAAATCAATCCGATGTTCGGACCTTCAGGTGTCTCGATAGGACAAAGACGACCGTAATGCGTATAGTGCACGTCGCGCACCTCAAATCCGGCGCGGTCACGCGACAAGCCGCCGGGTCCCAAAGCCGACATCCTGCGCTTGTGGGTAATCTCCGCAAGCGGATTCGTCTGGTCCATGAACTGCGACAACGCATTCGTTCCGAAATAAGTATTGATTACAGAAGAAATCGTTTTTGCGTTGATAAGGTCAATCGGAGTAAACACCTCATTGTCACGCACGTTCATGCGCTCGCGGATAGTACGCGCCATACGCGCAAGCCCCACACCGAATTGGTTATAAAGCTGCTCGCCGACCGTGCGCACACGGCGGTTGCTGAGGTGGTCGATATCATCGACATCCGATTTAGAATTAATAAGTTCTATCAAGTACTTGATGATGGCTATTATGTCCTCTTTCGTCAGCACTTTTACGTCCTCCGGCACATCGAGCGAGAGTTTTTTGTTGATTCTGTAACGGCCAACATCGCCAAGGTCATAACGCTTCTCGGAGAAGAATAAATTGGTTATCACCTCGCGCGCGCTCGCGTCATCCGGCGGCTCGGCGTTGCGCAGCTGACGATAGATATAATGAATAGCCTCTTTTTCAGAGTTACTTGTATCTTTTTGAAGTGTGTTGAAAATGATGGCGTAGTCGCTTGTGTTGACATCCTCACGGTGCAAAAGTATCGTAGACACACCGGCATCGAGAATATCCTGAATGTGCTCTTCCTCGATTACCGTCTCACGATCTATAACGACATCGTTACGCTCAATCGACACGACCTCGCCGGTATCCTCGTCGACAAAGTCCTCGACCCACGTTTTCAATACACGGGCTGCAAGCTTTCTGCCAACAGCTTTTTTCAGGTTCGCTTTAGTAACTTTAATTTCTTCAGCAAGACCGAAAATTTCGATAATGTCCTTATCGCTGTCAAGCCCGATGGCGCGCAAAAGCGTGGTCACAGGCAATTTCTTTTTACGGTCGATGTACGCGTACATCACATTGTTGATGTCCGTCGCAAACTCAATCCACGAGCCTCTGAACGGAATAATTCTCGCAGAATACAGTTTAGTACCGTTGGCATGGGTGCTCTGTCCGAAGAACACACCCGGCGAGCGGTGAAGCTGCGACACAACAACACGCTCGGCTCCATTGATCACGAATGTGCCTTTCTCAGTCATGTAAGGAATCGGACCGAGGTACACATCTTGTATCACAGTGTCGAAATCCTCATGATCCGGGTCAGTACAATACAACTTCAATTTTGCCTTTAATGGCACACTGTAAGTCAAGCCGCGCTCCAGACATTCCTCAATCGAATATCTCGGCGGATCGATATAATAGTCTAAGAACTCGAGCACAAAGTTGTTCCTTGTGTCGGCAATTGGAAAGTTTTCCGCAAAAACCTTATAGAGCCCCTCGTTTTTGCGCTTCTCCAAAGGTGTGTCGAGCTGCAAAAAATCTTGGAACGACTTAATCTGCACCTCCAAAAAGTCGGGGAAAGGCAACGGATTCTTTACTGTTGCGAAATTTACGCGTGGTTTAACTGTTGAAACTGACATGAAATTTTATTATTAATTGAACCCGAAATTGAAAATAACACAAAAAGGTTAAGAATCGATTTCTCAAAGGATTCTTAACCTAATTACCTGAAACTCAGGCAATATTATTTAAGTTCAACTTCAGCTCCAGCTTCTTCAAGTTGCTTCTTCAAGCCTTCAGCATCTGCCTTGGCAACGCCTTCTTTCAATACGCTTGGAGCGCCATCAACCATGTCCTTTGCCTCTTTCAAACCAAGACCGGTCAACTCCTTAACGAGCTTAACGATAGCCAACTTGCTTGCGCCCGCGCTCTTCAAAACTACATCGAATGAAGTTTTTTCCTCAGCAGCAGCGGCACCGGCAGCACCCGGAGCGGCAGCAACAGCAACAGCTGCGGCAGCAGGTTCGATACCATACTCGTCTTTCAAAATTTGAGCAAGTTCGTTTACTTCCTTTACTGAAAGGTTAACTAATTGTTCTGCAAAAGCTTTTAAATCTGCCATTTTTGTATGATTTTTTTGTTGTTTTTAAATTGATTTTATTTATTTGAGAGAGTTTCAAGAATACCATGCAATTTGTTGCCCGACGACTGCAATGCGGAGATAACGTTCTTGGCCGGGGACTGCAGCAATGCCACAACGTCCGCGATAAGCTCGTTCTTGCTCTTTATGCTTGCAAGCGTGTCAAGCTGGTCAGCACCCACATAAACTGTTTCTTCTACGTATGCCGCCTTCAGCGCAGGTATTTTTGCGTCTCCTTTGCGGAACTCCTTTATCGTTTTCGCCGGAGCGTTGCCGACATTGGAGAACATCATCGCGGTAGTACCGCTCAATACCGGATACAGCTCGGAATAATCCGCTTCAGAACGTTCCAAAGCCTTACGGAGAAGAGTATTCTTCACTACGACCAACTTAATTCCGGCGTTGAAACATGCGCGGCGCAACGCGCTTGTCTGCTCCGCGTTCATTCCGGTGGTGTCGGTCAGGTAGAAACAACTGTACTCTGAAAGAGTTTCAGCTATTTTGTCAATGATTATCGCTTTATCTTCCTTTCTCATGTTACTCTTAATTTTTATTCGTTACTGCTCAAGCGATTTAGTATCGATCTTAAGACCACGACTCATAGTACTTGAAAGATAAATACTCTTCAAATAAGTGCCTTTTGCAGTAGCCGGTTTCAACTTGATGAGCGTATTGATGAACTCGCGAGCATTATCCGCCATCTGGTCTTCCGTGAACGAAACCTTACCGATTGAGGCGTGTACAATTCCGTTCTTATCTACCTTAAAGTCGATCTTACCTTGTTTTACTTCTTTCACTGCCTTAGCCACGTCGGGAGTAACAGTGCCGCTTTTCGGGTTCGGCATCAAGCCGCGAGGTCCCAATATGCGTCCGAGAGCACCGATTTTACCCATGATAGCGGGCTGCGTGATTATCACGTCAACGTCAGTCCATCCACCTTTGATTTTCTCGATGTATTCGTCAAGACCCACATAATCGGCTCCCGCCTCTTTCGCCGCAGCCTCCGCATCAGCCGTACAAAGCACAAGCACTCGCACTTCCTTACCCGTGCCGTGAGGCAACGCCACAACGCCACGCACCATTTGATTAGCCTTGCGAGGATCCACACCGAGACGCACATCGATATCAAACGAAGCGTCGAACTTTGTAAAGGTTATTTCCTTTATTTTCGCTGCCGCTTCCTTAAGAGTGTACACCTTCCCAGCTTCAATCTTCTCTAAAGCCAACTTTTGATTTTTTGTCAGTTTACCCATTTCAATTGAAGTTTTAATTATTTTCAGGGAATGAACCCTTAACAGTGATACCCATACTTCTCGCTGTTCCAGCGACCATTCTCATAGCCGAATCCAAAGTAAAACAGTTCAAATCCGGCATTTTGTCCTCAGCAATCGCTTTTACCTGATCCCATGTGATTTCGGCAACCTTGTTGCGGTTAGGCTGAGCCGAGCCGCTCTTTTTCTTCGACACTTCCAACAGCTGTACGGCCACCGGCGGAGTCTTTACGATAAAATCGAAGCTCTTGTCGGTGTAATACGTAATCACAACCGGAAGGACTTTTCCTGCCTTGTCTTGGGTACGGGCATTGAATTGCTTGCAAAACTCCATGATATTTATACCCTTAGAGCCCAAAGCGGGACCTACGGGAGGTGATGGGTTTGCTGCACCACCTTTAATCTGCAATTTGATCTGTCCAGCAATTTCTTTAGCCATTTCTTAATG
>CALUMI010000035.1 GCA_944321725.1 uncultured Muribaculaceae bacterium | reverse complement strand
GCTTAAAGAAAATGAACCGAGTTTATAGTAATGAATAAAAAAGAAGGTGCATCGTGCATTACGACACACCTCCTTTCTACTATAAGATTTATTTTAAACCCCTATCTTATATACAATTAAAATCATTAAGCAAATTTGTAACTAAGAATAGCAGAAATTCATTATATTTGCATAATGAAGCATTAAACAAATTAAAAATGTTTCGTGCTTTTTTTGATTAAATTGATATATTTATTCTATTATGAATGAACATATAAATAGCGAAAAAGCCATTAGAGCGATAGTAAGCAGTTTTGTTGAGGCATACGCATCAGGTTTCTCCGACAGACATATAGCAGAGGTGAATAATGAAGATGGCGTAATCAATATGAAAATACACAATGTCTTTATCGCCGCATTAGGGCCGGAAATTCAATACTATTCGGCTCTTGCAAGATCTTTAGACAGCTCTCTCGGCAATATGCTCGAAAAAATGGCCATAAAAATAGCATCACTGCACTATAAAGTAAGCCAACATGTGGAAGGGATTTTATTTAAAGAGCAAACAGACTATATAGCGGAAATACTTGAAAAGTACAAACGGCATGCCATAATTCCAACGATTAATGACTATAAAGGCATTTCCTCCAAACAAGGCTCTAAAATAGAGAAAAGGCATGAAAGCGATTACTATCTGATTGATGAAGAAACAGGAAAACACTATCTTATAGAATTAAAAATCGGTGGAGATTTAGATAATAAAAAGGCAAGATCTGAAAAAGAAGCCTTGCTTGAGCAATATTGTATTCTTACAAATGAATTAGGAGAAGACAATGTTAAAATTTTATTCGCCACAGCATATAACCGCTATGGAGAAGGAAAGCAATGGACACAAAGTAGAGTACTTCAATTTTTTGCAAAAGAAGAATTGTGCATAAGCCGCGATTTTTGGAATTTGGTATGCAAATCTGACAAAGGGTACAATATCGTAATTGATGAATACACAAAAAATGCTCATTTTATAAATGAAGCCTTGAACAAAATAAAAAACGTTTATTTGCCTCTACAATAATTATGAAAAGCACTGCGTGGAAAAAATGTCTTATTCATGGTGACAGCAAGGATATAATAAAACGTATCCCCGACAATTCAATAGACTTTATTCTTACCGATCCGCCTTATAATATCGGAAAACATTCAACCGGAAACATACCGTTGCCCGGACGCAGCGCGATGAATAACGATGTAGCCGCATGGGATCATATTGATTTTCACCCGGAAGAGTGGGCTGAAGAATTTATCCGGATACTTAAGCCAACCGGAAATTTGTTTATATTCACAACATATAATCAAATCGGCAAATGGTATGATTGTTTAGACCACCGCTTTGACGCGTCAAATTTTATGGTTTGGCACAAAACCAACCCGGCTCCGAAAATATTCAAAGCGGGCTTCCTTAACAGTTGCGAGCTTGTGTTCACCTGTTGGAACAAAAAACACACATGGAATTTCATCTCACAGGCCGAGATGCATAATTTCATTGAAAGCCCTATATGCATGAGGCCTGAAAGATTAAGCGACCCAAAACACCCTGCACAAAAACCTGTTTCCATATTAAAAAAAATAATAGAAATAGCGTCCAATCCGGGCGATATTATATTTGACCCGTTTATGGGAGTAGGCTCCATTGGTGTCGCCGCAATAGAGATGAAGCGTAAATTCATTGGTGTAGAGCTTGACAAATCATATTATCAGGCAGCTAAGAATAGAATCGAGAACATGGTAAATAACTCTGACACATATAACCTTTTCCAAGAGCCAAATGTATCCTATGGCATTGAACGAACCATTTTTGATTTAGCTGAAATTTTTTATTCTGAAAAAACTAAATCCACACCTGTCATCACGCCACCAAAAGAAACTTTACAGCCAATCATAAAATGGGCCGGTGGCAAAGAAAAAGAATTAAAATACATCATGCCAAATATACCATGCTTTAACAACTACTATGAACCGTTTGTCGGAGGAGGCTCTGTTTTTGCGGCAATAAATGCAAATCATTATTTTATCAATGACTTATCCTCAGAATTAATATCCCTATACCACAATATTTCCAATAACAACAAGAGCTTCTACATGTTCGCCGAATTAATAGATGCTTCTTGGAGGAAATCTCATGACTTTTTTATCAGAAACAAATCTCTAATAGAAACATACTTAAACTATAGAACTAATAAAATCGATACAAATAGCCTCAAATCTTATATCGATGATTTTTGCAAAAGAAAAGAAACCGAAATATGTGACATCATCGGAAAAGAGCTGGACTATGATAAAAATGTGCTTTTAAACGAATTGCGTAAAAATCTTCTCAGAAAATTTTCCAGAACTAAAGAACTCGAAATGCAAAAGCATCTCTTATCTGAAAATGATTTGAATGACAACATTGAAACTGCCATAAAAAGCGCGCTCTACATGTGTTATAGAGCAGAATACAACAGGCGAACAAAAGAAAAAACAGATGATGAATATTCGTGTGCACTGTTCTTATTTATAAGAAATTACTGTTACAGCGGAATGTTCCGCTATAATGATGCGGGTGAGTTCAATGTGCCTTACGGAGGAATAGCATACAATAGGAAGAGTCTAACCAAGAAATTGAACTATTATAAATCGGATGAGCTTGCACATAAATTCCGCAAAACGGATATTTTCAAACTTGACTTTGAAGATTTCTTAAATATAGCCAACCCTACAAAAGATGATTTTGTTTTTCTTGACCCTCCATACGATTCTGAATTCAGCACATACGCCCAAAACGAATTCACAAGAACTGATCAGGAAAGATTAGCAAACTATATGCAGAATTGCTGTAAAGCAAAATGGATGATGATTATAAAAAATACCGATTTTATTTTCAACCTATATAACAAACCGGGTATCTCCATAAAAACTTTCGACAAGAAATATACAGTAAGTTTTATGAACAGAAATGACAAAGATGTGACACACCTGTTAATTACAAATTACTGACAAATCAACACACATTTCTACTAACCAAAATCTCTAACGTGGATTAATTTGCCTTTTGTTAAAAGATACTAAATGCGTGGGAAATGGGGATTTTATGTGTAAATTTGCGGAAATTGATATTAATATTAATTAAGGTGGCAGGCATAGTGAAGTGATATGCCGGAAGTGTGCCGCACAACAAGAATATTCTTAACTTAAAGCATTATAATCATGAAACCGCTGGTCAACTCCAAGCTCTTTGCAGCGGCAATCATCTCATTGTCAGCCGCTTTCTCCGTCTATGGGGGGGGGGAATTTTCAAGGTGATGTAGTAACTTTGGACTCACGCGCACGGGCGTTCAAGCCGGGCGAGATAATCGTAAAATTCAAATCATCGAGCAATGTGACTGTGCGCAAAAGCGCGTCGGGACGCTTCATGTCGGCGGGCAAAAGCAATGTCGACGCGGTGCTGCGCGAAATCGGAGTGTCCGACGTTGCGCAGCTCATGCCGCTCACAGGCAGCCGCAAAGCTCCGAAGCGCGTAAAATCGCTTGGCGGCGACGATGTTGATATAGCCGACCTCAGCAGCCTCTATTGCATACGCTACGACGATGCAAAAGCCGCCAAAAGCGTCTACGAGGCAGTCGACGCGCTGAAGCGGCTCGACGAGGTGGAATACGCCGAGCCCAACTATCTTGTCTACACTCTTGCCGAAGAGTCTGCGGCGGCCACATCCTACTCCGACCCGATGTACACCGGAGGGCAGCAATGGGGATTGGACGCCGTCAACCTGCCGGCTCTGTGGAAAGTGCCCGTCCTGTCTTCCGCGAAGCGTCCGGTGATTGCCATACTCGATACGGGCGTAGACATCACCCATCCCGACTTGGAAGCCAACATCTGGACCAACTACGCCGAAGCCAACGGAGCTGACGGAGCCGATGACGACGGCAACGGATTTGCCGACGACATCCACGGCTACGACTTCGTGAACCAAACAGCCGCCATGCGCGACAACAACGGGCACGGCACCCACTGCGCCGGAATAGCCGCTGCCGCGGGCAACAACAATATCGGCATCACAGGAGCCAACCCCGACGCGCTGATAATGCCCGTGACGGTGATGCAGAGCGACGGCGTGGGCGACGTGGCAACAATCATCAAAGGCATCGACTATGCCGTTGCCAACGGAGCCGACGTGATAAGCATGAGTTTCGGCGGCTATACCTACTCGATAGCCGAAGAGCAGGCGTTGGCGCGGGCTTACACGTCGGCAGTGCTTGTCGCGGCTGCCGGCAACGACGGACGCTGCATCTATCCCCACAAATGCAATCATCCGACTACAAACCTTGAGAATATCGGCGGTCCGATGTATCCCGCCGCATTTACTTTCGTGTTCGGCGTGGAGGCATCCGACCCCGACGGCAAACTCGCGTCGTTCAGCAACTACGACAACGACGGACGCGCATACTTCGACCCGGCCTATTTCACGGAAGAGCAGATGTACAACTACGAGCTTCGGGCTCCGGGCGTAAACGTGTTCAGCACATTTCCGGGCGGCACCTACCGCCAGCTCAACGGCACGTCGATGGCCTGTCCGCTTGCGGCGGGCGCAATATCACGGCTGATGCAGGTGAAAGAGTTCGCGAGCAACGAGCTGCTGTTTGGCGACATACTTAGCGGCAGCCGCAAAAGCGAGGTGCTCGACATCTACGCGGCCTACAGCATCACCGACACCGACCGCGTGCCTGAGCTGTCGTTCGTGTCCTACAATCTTGTCGACTCCGTCAGCGGCGATGGCGACGGCCGTCCCGACGCGGGCGAGATTGTGGAGCTCTACCCCGTAATCCGCAACCAATGGGGCTTGGCCAAAGACACAAAAATATGGCTAACGCTCGGCGACGAAATCGAAGACCCATCCGTCATCGAATTTCTTACCGACAAAGTGGATTTCGTGAAGCCGCTGTCGACCTACGCGAAAGAGACGAGCCAAAACCCGATACGCTTCCGCATTAATCCCGATTGCGTGGACGGACGGAACATCCGCTTGCAGCTGCACGCCACCTGCGACGGCACATCGACGGAGTTCGTCCACTATTTCACCATTACGGTTGAAAACGGCGTGGAGATAGGCGGCATGATAGAGCACGACACCACCCTCTACCCCGACGTTCATTATATCGTAACCAACACATTGGCAGTGCCCGAAGGAGTGACCCTGACAATCAAACCGGGTACAGTACTGAAATTCAAACCCGGCACGGGGATGTCGGTCGGCGGACACATCAAAGCAGTCGGCACTCCCGACAGCATGATAGTGTTCGACGCAGCAGAACTCGCTGTAGATGAAAAATATAATAGATTTTATTTTAATAAGTTGGACACAATGACATTTGTTAATATACAAAATTTAAACATTTTTGATTTAGTTAGATGTAATTTAAAAAATTCAATTATTACTGATTGTATTTTTACTCCAGATTTTGCAATAAGCGAATATTGCACATTTTATAAATGTTGTTTTTATAACAATCTGAAAGGAGGATATTCAAGTAGTTTTGGATTCATTAACTCTGATAATTGTAACATAGAATTAACAAATTATATTGAAAATATCTACCCTAATAGCAATCAAAACAGCAGTGATTTTTGTAGAGGTGTTATAGGGTTCGAAGGACGTAACAATCTTTTTTCAAACTACGGAAAAGACAATATCTTTGCAAATATAGGCGCACCATACGGAACGTATAATACTACCAAAATCTATACCACCGAGCTTCCTTCTTACTTCGGTTCTTCTCGCGAAGATATTGTCAGGAAAGGTGTTTGGGATATAGAATCAGGATATGGTTTTTCGAAATTCGACCTGTCGAATATGCTTACGCGGCCTAATCCCGACGCGCACGGAATTGTATGGAAAGTGGTGGTCAACGGCTACGACGCTCAGGACGAGTTTGAGATGCTGCCGCCACTCGGCGTGGGACGGCACAAGTTTGAGGTGTACTACAGCAAGCCCGTAAGCAAGGAGTTCGCGCCGACAATCGCGATGGGCGTGCGTCCGCCTTACACACAGACACTGATTGCCGAAGACGGCAGTTGGAACGAGGCCGGCGACATATATACCGCCTATCTGACGATAACCGGACGCATGGCAATCGACGGATTGAACCGCATCTACGTGAGCGGCGGGGAGGATTTGGAGCACTTTGAGATACCGATAGAAAACCGCCGCTTCAACGTCAACGTGTCGGCGGCGGGAGCGATGAGCACTGGCTTCGTGGCCGAGCCGGGATTGGGCAAGGTGAGCCTCACGTGGGAGCCGCAGGACGAGAACGTTGACGACATACTCGGCTACAATCTCTACCGCTACCAGACCGATGAGGAAGGACTGCCGACCGACACGCTGCGCATGAACCAACAGCTTATCGACGACACGGAATTTACCGATTTCGACGTTGTGCCGGGACAGACCTATTGCTACTACTACAGGATAATGCGCACCGACCTGTCGGAGAACTCGCCGTCGCAGGTGGTGGCTGCCACTCCGCTCACCGCCACCAAAGGCGATGCCAACGGCAGCATGGCTGTCGATGTGGCCGATGTGGTCACTGAAGTGGGCTATCTGACGAACCAAAACCCGCAGCCGTTTATCTTCGACGCTGCCGACGTGAATTCCGACCTAACCGTCAACATTCTCGACATCGTTGGCACAATCAACATCATACTGTCGCCGGCAGATGCGGCAGGCGTAATGGCAATGGCCGCAGGCTCGGTGAGCTACCGCATCGACAACGGCACGCTCTATATCGACACGCCGACAGAGCTCGGCGGCGTGCAATGCACGATCAACGCGGCGGCAGGCACGGAGATTACTCCGGCCGGGAGCTTCGCGGGCTTCGAGAGCGTGGGACAATGGACAGGCGAGAACAGCTACACATACCTTGCCTACTCGATGAGCGGCAACACCATCCCCGCCGGCGAGCACGCTCTGCTCAACATCGGTGCCGCGCAACTCGCAGAGATAATACTCAGCGACCCGCGCGGCAACAACGTGGTGGCAATCGACAGCAATTTGGGCGGCATCGGAGCAATGGAGCAGATGCAGATAAGCGAGCCTTACCCGAATCCGTTCAAAGACAGCGCGACGATACCCTACGCAATCGGACGCGAGGGCAACCACCAAGTGAGCATCGTGATTACCGACATAGCCGGACGCGCCGTCGACAACTACGAGGCTGTCAACGGCTACGGCACATACAGCTACACGTGGACACCCGGCAACTCGCTGCAGCAAGGAATGTATTTCGCAACGCTCTACGTTGACGGCGCGGCTATGCAAACCGTAAAATTGGTTTACACGAAATAAAGAAACCTCGCGATGATGAAAAGACTATTGAGTTTGTTCTGCTGCATGGCGTGCCTGTGGTGCGCCGTGCAGGCGGAAAACACGATATCGCTGTCGACCGCGTCAGGACATCCGGGCGACTATGCGGAAGTGGAGGCCGCGCTGACCAACACCGACGCTGTGACCGCATTGGAGATAATCCTGCCGCTCGACGACAATCTGACCTACGAGACAGGCTCATGCGCCCTCTCCGACTCGCGCTCCGACGGGCACCAACTCACGGCAGCCGAAGTGGACGGCACATTGAGAATCTACGTCTACAGCCTCACGCAAAACGCCCTCAAAGGCAACGACGGGACGCTGCTGTCGTTCCGCCTGCGTCTTGGCGACAAGCCGCTGACCTATGCGTTGTCGCCCGAAGTGGTGCTGAGCGACGCCGCGGCCGGCAGTCTGCCGTGTGAGGTGAAAGCGGGCAAGGTGACAATCCTGTCGCCGGAGCTTGCGATAGAAACGCCGTCGGTGGATTACGGAAGAGTGCCAATCCGGTCTGCCCACACACTGACAGCCTCGTTGAGAAACACAGGCAACGAGCCTCTGCACGTGAGCGACATCACAACCGACAATGCCGAGCTACGGGCGAAAGAAACCGCGTTCACCATTGATCCCGGCGAAAGCAAATACGTGGATTTGGAATATCTGCCGCAAGAGCGCGGAACCATGAACGCGACAGTCACCGTGCATTCCGACGCCGTCAACGGCATAGAGCAGGCAATCGGCGTGGCGGCAACGCCGTTTTCAGTCAACGAGCTGCATGTGTCGTCGGCATCCGGCGTGAGCGACGGCACAGTGACCGTAAATTTGGAGATGGACAACATGGAACCCATCGTGGCCATGCAATGCGGCTTCGATTTGCCGGAAGAGTTGGTGTTTGTGGAAGGCAGCGCGAAAGTGCTGTCGAGAGGCGCCAACCACACGGCTACAGCCTCGTTTTCCGGCGGACGGCTGAGCCTCTATGCTTATTCGCCCGACAACTCGGCATTTACGGGCAACAACGGCGGAATACTCTCATTTGACTTAAGGCTCAACGGGTCGAGCGGATACTACAGCCTTACCCCGACCGATGTGATTCTAAGCAACATAGCGATGGAGAACATGGTTTCGGCGACATCGGGAGGCAGTGTCGAGATAGAAAGCCCGTCGTTCGGAGGCAGCGACATGCTCGCATTTGGCGACATGCCCATAACCGCGCCGGCAATAGCGCAATACGACGTGGAAAATCGCGGAAGCGCGCCGCTGACAGTGGAACGGGTGATTTTCCTGTCGGAGGGCTACAAGGTCAACACCGCGTTGCCCGTAGAGATAGCGGCAGGCGAGAGCGCAAGCCTGCAGGTGGAATACGAGCCGCAATCGGAGGGCGAGTTTTCCACAACGATGCAGGTCTACAGCAACGACCCGGCAGAGAGGATGAAAAGCGTGACGGTAGAAGGGCGGATATTCGAGCCCAACCAAATGACGATGTCAGCCTCGACAGCTGACGACGGCAACTGCCTGCTGAGCGTCGGGATGGACAACTATTCCGAGATAGTGGCCGTGCAATTCGACCTGCACGGAATAGTCGACGCCACTGTCGACGAGTCGCAAATGACCAAATCCGACAGATTGGCAAGCCACGATGCCGTGCTGACGAAAATCGGCGGCAGCGACTACCGCGTGCTTGTCTACTCGATGAACAACGCCGTGATAACAGGCCGGTCGGGAGAGCTGATGAATATCGCGATTGCAGGACAAGAAACTCCTACAGCAACGACAATAACAATGGACAACATTGTGCTGAGCGACGCGAAAGGAGTAAACAAAAACTCGTTGCAGCAATTATCTGTCGAGGCGGCATACGGCGACGACACACAAAGCCATGTCGGGGAAATTACGGCGGAGGACACCGCAGTGACCGTCTACAGCCTTAACGGAGTGCTTCTGTACCACAACGCCGACAGAAAAGTGATAGAAAGCCTACCGGCGGGCATCTATATAGTCAACGGCAAAAAGGCAATAGTGGGGGAACTACAACAATAACGCCATCTGCCCGCGCGTTCCAACATGCGCGGGCAGAATTTTCCTATTGCGTCACAAACACTCTCCAACTGCCTTCCTTCTCTCCACGCTCCACATACTTTTTTGAAACCAGTTGATCCAACAGTTTTCGCACAGCCGTCACACTGATACCGGTTTCCTCACTCATGTCGGCAAGCGTCAACGAGGGTTGTGTGCGCATAGCGTTCAGTATTTTCGTATAATTGGGAGTCCGGAATGCTATACGTTCTCCATCATACCACCATACATTCTCATTTCTCTCGCTTACAAACAGCACATCATTATACACCTCTGTGGCCACCAACTCATTGAAATACCTCAAAAAAGGACGGATGTCATTAATACCGGCATGGGCACCATCGGCGGGGACAGGGCCGACTTCAATATCCGCCTGATGCAAAGCGTCCAAATATTCTTTTTTCTTTCGGCTGCGAACCACAATCATCGGATACCCGTGCCTGAAGAGTATATAATTCACCATCAGCCGGGCGATGCGGCCATTCCCGTCCTCGAAAGGATGAATGCGTATATAGCGGTAGTGGAACAGCGCGGCCAATTCCACCGGTGAGAGTTTTCCATCCCGCTCGGCAGAGTTATACCAATCCACCAAGTCATACATCAGTCCCGGTGTTTCTTCAGGAGAAGCATAGTCGAATCTCTCTCCATCGCGTGTAATCACACTGTTAGGCCGCGTCTTGTACTGTCCGGCATGAATCACATAACTTGTTTGTACGCCGCCCGGCAAACTGCGATATACAGTATAATCCTCACGCAACAAAGTCTTGTGTAATGTCCGGATAAAGTTCTGTGTCAATGGTATCTCCCTCATGACAGCCTCCTCTGTCATCATCCGCAAGCACACATTGCTGGCTGCCATTTCTTGCACATCGCGCACATCCGCCTCGCCAATCACCTTTCCAAAAAGCAGCAGAATTTCAGTTTGGCCATAAGTCAACGTATTGCCCTCGATATGGTTGCTGTTATAGTTGAAATCAACAGTGAAACGGCGGCTGAGCCTCTCCCTGTCCTTTTCCGACAAAGGTTGCAAACTATGCCACGCAGCCAATGCTTTCTTGACATTAAGACGCTTCATGAGAATACAAGTTTATCAATTAACAATACAAAGATACAAAAATCCGCTAAAAAGGTTGCAACGATATAACCTTTTTCAAAACATATTGCGGCATCAATGTATGTCCTCCCCTGTTTGCAGAGCACATAGGGGAGGTGCCACGAAGTGGCGGAGGGGTCAGCAAAATCACTGCAAAGCAGTGAAACCCCACATTGTACTTGCCAACCTCCGACATACACCGCGACAAAACATCTCTAACCCCTTTACTTTAACCCGTAACCTTTTAACCCTTTCTAACCCCTCCGCCACTTCGTGGCACCTCCCCTATACCCTGCGCTGCGCTCCGTGAACAGTGGAGGACATGCGTCTGCCTCTCCTTTATTTGTTGCGTTATATAATACTCACAACTTTCAACTCTCAACATTCTATGCACTTCGCCATATTAGGGGAGGGCATGTGTCGATACCGCAATATGTGCTATTAACACCAAACCCTCAAATGATTATTTGTAGCGGCGGACACGGTCGTCGTCGATAATGCCGTCCCAATTCATGCCGAAAGCAAAATCATAGACATGGCCGTCGGCATCGCGATAACACCGCATGTCGCGCGGCTTGTCCTCGCAATGCTCTTTCACTCCCATTTCGTAAGCCTCTATCACCGGAGCCTTGACATTATTTCCGCCAAATTGGTCGCACCCGGCCATCAAAACCTTATAATGCCTCTCAGCCTCCGTCATGCTTTCCACACCCCACGGCTTGCCGGAATGCACTCCCGGATGCCGCTCGTCGTGAGTGATTATCCAATCGGTGCAGACAACGCCGTCGTAGCCGGCCTCTCCACGCAGTTGGTTTGTAATTATCTCGTGATTGAAACCGTTCCCCACATTTTCATCTGTCTGATTGTAGGAAACCGTATAATAAGGCATGACAGCCGACGCTTTCCCCGTAGGGCCGTTCAATTTGAACGCACCTTCGGTGAAAGGCAGCTTGTGCAGCTCGTAGCACCCGCCGGGATATACGGCATATTTCCCGTTGCCGTAGTGAGCGTCGCGTCCGCCCTCACCCGAACCTCCGCCCGGCCAGTGCTTCACCATCGTGTTGACGCTCCTGCGCCCCCAGCCGTTCTCTATCTCGTCGTCACCGGTCGATGTCTGGAAACCGTCGCAATAAGCGCGTGTCAAATCGGCGACGAGTTTCGGCTCAGGGCCGAAAGTGCTGCGATAGCGGTACCAACGCGGGTCGGTTCCAAGGTCGGCCTGCGGCGACAGAGCAGTGGCAAGTCCCAACAGGCGGTATTCCCTACCCGCTATTCTCCCGAACTCTTCCACTATTTCCGGCGAGAATGTGGCCGCAAGCCCGAGCATGTTGCTCCAAAGCGATATGTCGCCACTGTTGCCGGGATTGAACTCCGCGTCGGCAAAAGCCGAGTGACGCGGGTCGGAGGAGTTGTTGGCCGGTATGCCGTGCGTGCGCCCCTCAATCAAAGCCTGCACCTTGTTGTTCCAACGTGCGGACGTCTCCGGGCTCTCAACTTTCGACACAAGCACATGCCTCAAATTGTCCTCCGTCAGGAAACGTATCTGCGAATCGCTCAAATCATAAGCCTTCATGCCGCTTTCCTCAAACGGCTTGCCGCCGTAAGTATCGTTGGGCATAGGCAGTTTGTTTTGGTCGCTGTAGAGCATCAGCCCAGCAATCTCGTCAATCGTCATGCGCTTCGCGAGGTCGGCTGCGCGCTCTTCCATCGGAAGCCGCCAATCCTCGTAGGGCAACAACTTGCCGCTGCCGTCGAAACTCTTGAAATATTTCCCGTCGACCTCGATTATCTTCACTCCGGATTCCGGCGAATAGCCCAAAGCCGGCCCATCTTTCTGCACAACGAGATTATAATCTTCTTTTTCTATGATTCTCATCTTTTCCATACCTCCATTCGCTGCCGGCAAAGCTACAGATTGCACACCGCCGCAAAACGACACAGCCACTATAGCCGCTGCCAATATCTTTCTCATTTTCTTATAACGACATCTATTTCCAACCTGTTATTCCTCGCAGAAAAGCGGTAAGCTCCACCGCCATTTTGTTTGACTGCCTCAACGACGGATGCCAATCCGCCCCATAGCCGAGCGACCCTGTGTGCGGCGACATGTCGAAGCGATACACCTCTTTATCGCCGGCGGCTTTGGCCTCAGCCACCACTTTGTCGAGAACAGAAGTGACCGCTTTCAGACGGTCGCCCGTGAGCAGACAGCCTGTCAGCATCACTATCTTAGCGTCGGGATAATATTCGCGCAATCTCTTCAAGAAGTTCCTGCTCGCGTCCTCAAGCAAAGTTATGTCGTAGTTGTTAAGGCTTGTGTCGTTTGTTCCGAGATTCACACAAACCACAGCCGGCTGAAACTTCGTGAAATCCCATTTCTCATCGGCATCGTAGAACAGTGTGCGGTCGTAGAGCGCGGGAATGCAGTTGTCCGAACCCTCGCGCGGACCGCCATAGTTGCGGTACATGCCATAGCCCGACCTTGCAACGGCATAATATCGTGCGCCGAGATTACGCGCCGTCTGTGCCGCGTAGGAATAATAATGGTTCTCTGTGGCATAAGAGAAATCCTCGTCCTTGCTGTGTGCCTCAATGCCGTAACCGCAAGTTATGGAATTGCCGATAAACTCTATGGTGCGTTCCGACTGTGGCGGCGGAGGCAACAGCCTGCCGTCTGTCGCAAAACCTCGAAACTCAGGTTTCAGATTATACCCCTCTACGGCGTAGACCACTTTCATGCGATGCCTTCCTTCCGGCAGTCCTTCGGCAAGCGTCAACACAGAATCCTTCTCTGAAAAATAAATCTTGAACGGAAGGTTGTCGTCAATCTCAACCATGAAATATCCACTTCCGGGCTTCGCTTTCATCGCGATTTCCGTCCCCTCGAAATTCAATTCCGCGCTCACGCCGGGATAAGTGAAAGCCGGCGACTGCGGATTCGTCCAGCTTATGCGCCCGCAATAGGCTATATTCTCATCATTCGCCGGAATATCGGCGGCGTGGGCGGCTCCGCAAGCCAACAATGTCAAAACAAATGCACTAACAGGTTTTATCATAATTATGTCAAGTTTGTTTTTTAAGACCTCTATAATTTTCTCACCCACAAAAATAGGGCATAATCTCAACAACGACGCAATTGTTATTCTAAATATTTGTAGTTAAAGATTAATTATTGTTTTTGCAAAAAAAATTGGCCTGCACACCGTCGAAACAGCGCACAGGCCAAACAGATAATTATGTTATTGCTTTCCACAAAATATGAACATCCGGTTCACGAATGCAATGGCCTGCTATTTGTCAGCAATAACCATGTCAAAACCACGGATCCTCTGCCGTGCCGGATGTGGTCACCGCCTCTTTGAACAACGGTGTGGTGGCGTCGCCCATGTAGCCGAACGCTATGATATAATAATCGGTTCCGGCTTCCAAATCATTGCCTTTATAGTCCTTATAAGCCTTCAACGGAGTATCCGGACGGCCCATGAAGCAGTTGAGCATTATCCCCTCGCCGGCAGTGCTAATCACTTCTTTTATGAAATCCTCATCGGAACCAAACACCGTTGCCCATTCATAATCGTCCTTCTTTGCCAAAGCCACGTAGTAATACTCGTTGTCGACCGACGGCACGGGAGTGAACTCCACAAAATAGTTTGTCTTGAACCAATCCTGCGAATCTGTTTCCTCTCCTGCCTTGATACCTTCAAACGAGATAGTCATGTCGGAAGTTTGCACTGCTGTGGTTGTAGCCTGTGCCGTAGAAACAGCTGTAGTGCGATAGCCTTCCGTATCCACACCAAACACATAAATCGTGTAATCCGTTTCAGGCTTAAGATTGGTCACGCCCAAATCGGTTCTTGAATTAAGCGTCTGTTTGCCGGTAAACACTTGCGGCGTGGTTGCCCAATCGATTAAAAATCCGTCCTGAAAAACTATCTCCTCATCAGCCACCTGCTCAGGAGTCTTGCCGGCTGTTTCCGCCACCGACTTGATTGTGGCATAATACCGGGTGGCATTGTCGGACGGAGTGACAGTTATGTCCATCAGCATCGACGAGATATTGGAAATCTCTATGTCAAACGTGCAATCGTCTGTCACCTCGAAACTTGGAGTGGAAAACTCTAATTTTGTCAATTCGGTTGTCGCGTATGCGGAATTTGTGCCTTTCGCCTCCACACCAAACGCAATAGCGTAATACTCGGTGCCCGGCACAAGCCCCGACATGGAAAGCGACGTTTCGCCCTGACGTGTCACCTGCTCAAACGGCGTTCCCATTACCATATTGTTAATCACTTGTGCAAGAGCGTTGTCGCGCAACTGCTCATCGCTCCCGCCAAAAGAATTCAAATAAGCGTCTTTAGTGGTAAATCCGAGATAATAGCGCAATTCAGCATTGTCGGGAGCGGCATTGACAACTCCTGTCTTGGCTGTCAGCTGATTGACAGACAAATTGAACTCAACATTCTGCAAATCCTGTGTGGAAAACAGAGTTTTGACAACCGCAGTCGTAGCCTCGCCCGATGTTGTAAGGCCAAACACATAGGCATAATACTCCGTACCCGGCTCAAGCTCCTCACGCGAGAAAGTCTGCTCGCCTTCCGAACCCCGATAGAGTATGAAATCGAGATATTCCTCAAAAGCGAAGCCCCAACTTTCAGCATCGGCACGAAGTTTCTCAATCTCGCTTTCGACAAACTCCGTTTCGGAGGCAAAGCCGTCGTACTCCGCTTTTGTCACCACGCCGAATGTATAGCTGTCGACCAGCGAGCTCGGCTTAATGGTGATTCTTGCCGAATTAAGCGTAATGTCCGACACTGTTATTTCCGCCGCCGGCTCCGACTCCGCGAATGTTATGGAATCGACTTCCGATATGCTGTAATTGGCGGTAGTGCCGTCACTCAGATGTATGCGCATTATTTCCGTTTCCGCATAAATCGTAAAAATCGAGATAACCGAAATTATAGACAATATTATTTTTTTCATACTTTCAGATTTTTGTTCTTATTTGACTATTTAGTGAATTTAAACGCGGCTTTTCCAACCACCAACACATAGACTCCCGTCGGAAGCGAGGACACATCGATTTCCGGACTGCCCTCCCAGCCTTTCACAACACGGCAGACCTGTCCGCCCATATTGACAACATAAGCGTCGGCAGGATGCTCCAATCCTTTCACTCCGACAGCATCGCCGGCTGTGTAGAAAACAAGTTCCCCTCCGGGATTAATCTCATCGACACCGCCTTCCACAATGCCAAACAGCAATCTGCCAATCCTGTCGAGTTCGAATTGGGCAGGCTGCTCTTCTCCGTTATTCCGATACACCGACATCAATCCGCCATCAAAAGTAATCTTTCTGATTTCCTCAACACTGACAGCCGTCTTGTCACCGGATTTTTCCTCCACCACCAAATAGTCCTGAGCCGAAACAGGCGACAACGACATCAGCAGCGGAACAGACAACACTAAAATTTTTCGCATACCACTGAATTTATATTTGAAATAAGACCCACAAATATAGTGAAAGGTGAGCGTAAAGTTTCAAACTTGTTTGAAAAACTTTGCCGAACTGCATCCTACATTATTCAAATATATGAAAGGCGAGGGCAGAAACAAATGAAAACGGAGGCAGAATCAAAAGGGCAGAATCAAAAGAATGTCCTCCCCTGTTCACGGAGCGGAGCGAAGTTAATAGGGGAGGTGCCGCAGGCGGAGGGGTTAGCCAAATTCACCGCAAAACGGTGAAAATAAAGCTGTTATTCACAGCCTCTTTTTAAATCTTTTATGGCGTTTTCAATTGTTGCAATAACTACAGGTTGCATTTTTAAGACCGTATAATTCTCAAATCGCAGAACTTTTATTCCCAATGAAGAAAGATACTTGTCACGAATAAAGTCATGCTCCAACCCTTCACTTGAAAAATGATTTGCACCATCAAGCTCTATAGCCAATTTCAATTCGGGAGAATAGAAATCAAGAATATATGTGCCTACAGAAAATTGTCGTCTGAAACGGGTATTAGCCACTTGCTTGTTTTTTAGGATATTCCACATCATTGCTTCTTCCATTGTACCGTTTGCACGTAAAAATTTCCGCTCAGCCATATTTTCTTTTTTGTTCATACGTCTTTCCTTTGCCATAGAGTATTTGAATTTTTCCAAAAATACTGTTTTTCTTGCGCACTACAAATAAATATTCAGCCTATGAGCAATTTAACCCCTCCGTCACTTCGTGACACCTCCCCTATCAACTTCGCTCCGCTCCGTGAACAGGGGAGGACACTCCTTTAACTCCCCAAAGGACTCTTCAGCTTTCTCACAAGTTTTACCTTTTGACAAAAAATATCAAACTAAAACTCTCCAAAACATACTGTAAATATTGCAGGAACGGAAAATTGTTTGTACTTTTGTGCGCTTATTCCGAATAGGCTCGAAAAGTGACGCGCATAGCGGCGTGTCCGCCTCACGGGTTAATTTGTAAAATTTCTATCTAAAAAATGTACGCTATTGTAGAAATTAAAGGACAGCAGTTCAAGGCAGAAGCCGGAAAATTCCTGTATGTCCAGTATCTCGGCGAGAACGTGAAAGAAGGCGATAAGGTTGATTTCGACAATGTTCTCCTTGTTGATGCCGACGGTGCCGTTAAAGTAGGCGCTCCTACCGTTGAAGGAGCAAAAGTAGTTTGCGAGGTTAAACGTCCCCTCGTAAAAGGTGACAAAGTAATCGTTTTCAAGAAAAAACGCCGCAAAGGCTATCGCCGTTGGAACGGTCACCGTCAATACTACACACAAATCGTGATAAAAGACGTAGTTGCATAACCACTAAAAACGTAAAGAAATGGCACATAAAAAAGGTGTAGGTAGTTCTAAGAACGGACGCGAATCGGAAAGCAAACGATTGGGCATCAAGTTGTTCGGTGGTCAATATGCAAAAGCCGGCAACATCATCAAACGTCAGCGCGGCACAGTTCACCATCCGGGTGTAAACGTCGGAATGGGAAGAGATCACACATTGTACGCCCTTGTTGACGGCACTGTGGCATTCTCCACCAAGAAAGGACGCAATTACATCAACATCAACCCGGTAGAGGTTGCTGCTGAAGAACAGAATTAAACAACGTTCTGATAACAGGTTTTAAAAGGCGATTGCTCAAGCGGTCGCCTTTTTTATTGAATACGGTCCGATATTTACAGACGTAAATCCTTAGAACATTACCTCAGAAAGATTCCCGTAAGATTGCGTCCTGACGCCACGCCAAGCGCACGAGCGGAGAAAAACCGCGACGGATTGCATTTCGTACACAACCCTGTTTCCACTATATTACGCTCATACATACCGCATCCGAGCATCCAATATCTGTTGGCGGCAACCAAATCAATATGGGCTTTCCCTGTAACCTCATTACGGAACACTATCCCATCGGCGGGCAATCCTCTTTCGCAAAACTGCTCCACCACCTCGTCGCCAACCTCAAAACATTCACGGCATATCGACGGGCCAAACACAGCCTGAACACGCTCCGGAGCAGCGCCAAGCCGACACATGGCAGCCACCGTCTTTGCAGCTATACCGCTCATCGTGCCTTTCCAACCGGCATGTGCGGCTCCAATCACACCCACCTGCTTATCATAAAAAAGCATCGGAACACAATCAGCCGTAAAAACGCCGATTGCCACACCCTCAAGATTCGTCACCAGCGCATCGGCCTCTCCAAAATCACAGCCCACAGTGTCGACAACCGCCACCTCTGTGCCATGCACCTGACGGACAGTAATCAAATTGCCATCCGCTATGCCTATCTGATCGCACAATACGGCACGGCACGCGGACACATGCGACTGTTCATCGCCCACATATCCGCAACAATTAAATTCCGAATAAGGATTACCGGAATCGGCAACGCCTCTCTCCGTTGTAAAAGCAAACGCCGACCCGCCACCGGAGAAAGCCAAACGGTCAATCTTCATCCTTGAAATCGTCTTCCCAATATTCTTCCGGCCATTCAACATCCCACTGTTCCTCTTCGGCAGGCTCATTCTCTATCACAAACGCGTCTTCCTCCTCCACACGATGCTTCACGTCAAGATCGCGGTGAGTGATACGCGAAGGTATGCGGTTATCCTCGTCGTTAATGGTTCGCCACAGCACATCTTTCAGCTCCGTAAGCCCCATTCCTGTGACTGAAGAGATAAATACCGTTTCCACGCCGTCAGGCAATTCGCCGTGGCGCATCTCGTCGATAAGCTCGTCGTCGAGCATGTCGCACTTCGTTATAGCCAGCACGCGCCCTTTATCCACAAGATCAGGATTAAAACGCTCCAGCTCGCCGAGCAATATCTCATATTCCTTACGTATATTGTCCGCATCAGCCGGAATCATGAACAGCAGCACAGCATTGCGCTCGATATGGCGCAAAAATCGCAATCCGAGCCCTTTCCCCTCGCTCGCGCCCTCTATGATGCCGGGTATGTCGGCCATTACAAACGAGCTGTCGCCCCGATAGCTTACAATCCCGAGATTGGGCTCAAGCGTAGTAAACGGATAATCGGCAATTTTCGGTTTAGCGGCGGATATAGAAGAAAGCAATGTTGATTTTCCGGCATTCGGAAATCCCACGAGCCCCACATCGGCAAGCAGTTTCAGCTCAAGCACAACAGTCCTCTCGATAGCCGGCTCGCCGGGCTGGGCATATCGCGGAGTACGGTTGGTGGGCGACTTGAAATTCCAATTTCCCAAACCGCCGCGTCCGCCACGCAAAAGTTTAATCTCTTGGCCATCATCCGTCACCTCGCACAGGAACTTTCCGGAATCGGCATCATAGACAGCCGTACCGCACGGCACCTCTATCACCTTATCCTCACCGTCTTTCCCCGAGCTGCGCCCTTCCGAGCCCGCCTGACCGTCGCCGGCAAAGACATGACGCTGATATTTCAAATGCAACAAAGTCCACAAATTACGGTTTCCGCGCAAAATTATATGTCCACCTCTGCCGCCATTACCTCCGTCAGGGCCGCCTTTCGGCACATACTTGGCACGATGAAAATGACATGAGCCCGCACCGCCTTTACCGGAACGGCAGACAATCTTCACATAATCGATGAAATTGGAATTTGCCATAAATAGGGGTTAGTGGTTAAAGATTATGGGTAAAAGGAATTTGTACCTCCGCCGAGAATCGAACTCGGATCTAAAGTTTAGGAAACTTCCATTCTATCCGTTGAACTACAGAGGCGCATTTACGGTGTGCAAAGTTAGCACCTTTCTGAGGAAAACCAAAACAGAATAATATTTTTAGCAGATTTTCCATGAAAAATTTGCATGAGTGAAACTTTCGCCATACCTTTGCAAACGCAAAAGCCAATGACGTGGACGCTAATGCCCAGATGGCGGAATTGGTAGACGCGCTGGTCTCAAACACCAGTGGAGTAAAATCCATCCCGGTTCGATCCCGGGTCTGGGTACGGACAAAAAGCTAAGCATTGATTCATCAATGACTTAGCTTTTGTTGTATTTGAAATTCCTCAACACATCCTCTACTATCACAAAAAATTTGGGATACATAATCACCAACTTTGCTTGGAGAAACAGGACAAAAACAATATATTTGGAGAGAAAAATGAAGCCAACTAAATAGCAAACAATGGGACAAGGTATATGGCAAGAGATAGATGCACTGCATAAAAAGTTCATAAAACTTGGCATCGGTGAAACGGTAGGCTACGAAAAGTACTACCTATATTCCCTTATTGCCCATTCCACCGCCATTGAAGGATCTACGCTGACAGAAGTAGAAACCCAACTACTGTTTGATGAAGGTGTGGTGGCAGGCGGCAAGCCGCTTGTTTATCATTTGATGAATGAGGATTTAAAGAGTGCCTATGAAATGGCAAAGGACAAAGCAAAGCACAATACCCCTATTACCTCCACTTTCCTGCAAACTTTAAACGCCGCATTGATGCGCACTACCGGAAGCGTCCACAACGTAATGGGAGGCTCTTTCGATTCCTCAAAAGGTGAATATCGTTTGTGCGGCGTCACGGCCGGTATCGGCGGTCGTTCTTATATGAATTACAAAAAAGTGCCTGCTAAAGTAGAGGAACTTTGCCATATTTTACAAGAAAAACAACAAAAAGCAACTTCACTTCAAGCACAATACGAGTTGAGTTTCAACGCTCACCTGAATTTGGCAACAATACATCCGTGGGTGGATGGCAACGGACGTACTGCCCGATTGTTGATGAATTATATCCAATTCTGCCATAACATTTTCCCAGTCAAAGTATTCAATGAAGACAGGAAAGATTATATCCTGTCTTTGCGGCAATCGCAAGAACAGGAAACCAACCTGCCATTCTTAGATTTTATGGCAATGCAATTAAAGAAATCACTTACCGCAGAAATATACAAATTTAAATCGGACCAAAGAAAAGGATTCGGATTCATGTTCTAATTTTACGACCCACTGTAAATAATTTAGCAATACCTACAATGAATATCGAGGATTTCCGTGAATTTTGCCTGTCGTTGGAGGGAGCAGAAGAGAAGATGCCTTTCACCAAAGCATCGACCGACTACGACCGCGGGCTTTTGGTTTTCAGCGTGGCAGGCAAATGGTTCTGCTTCGTCAACATCGACACATTCGATTTCTGCAATCTTAAATGCGACCCCATCGAGGCGGAAGAGCTCGAAGGCGAATACGACGGCATACGTCCGGGATATCACATGAACAAACGGCATTGGATAAGCGTCTACTTCAATTCCGACGTGCACGACGAGAAAATCAAAGAGCTTGTGCGCAAGTCATACAGCCTCATAGTGGCATCCTTGCCCAAACGGCTCCGCGCAAACCTGCCCAAACCGATTGCTTCTAAAGAATAATATTATAGTAAATAACGCGACACAAGGAAGATTCTTTTCGTTAGTTTCAACCCCGAAAGCTCCAACAACATCTGTTTTGTCAATAACAGGTAACTATCCTTGCTACAATTTATATTGATTGGCGTCCGCTACAAATGAATAAACATCAGTCTATTGGATACAATGAAAAATTGTGATATGACGACATTGTCCCGGCAAGACTCTGCCTTATATGTCATTAATAGCTTTTTGAAAAACAAAACAACTTCTTTTGCAAGAAATGCACAAACAGCCATGAAAGAACGAAGTTTGATTGCAAAGGTTAAAAATAAGTTAAATATTCGGGGGTAATTAATGAATGTGAATTTATATATTTGCACAACTAACATTAAAACTATTCGTTATGAAAATCAGAAACTTAATGACAGGCACGGCGTTGCTCGTTGCCACAACAATTGCGTTTATGGGATGCTCATCTTATGATGATGAGGATGCTACAATAATTGCATATCTTAAAATCAATGATATGTTGGAGAAAAAACTTGCAGGCAACAGTGCCAATGAAATAGCAGAATTCATGCAGGCTTATGAAAATGCAACATGGGAAAATATGTTTGATTTTGACGAGGATGCAGTAGTTGCATTTGTCGACAAATATTACAATGAAAGTAACGATACTTACAACCTTGAAAGTCTTGAAGCTGACATAACATCAGAACTGTGGAATTATTTTAACATGAATTATTCCGATGCCATACCCTCAAAAGCGCAAAACACAGATGAAGGCAGATATTACACAATTACAGAACTGAAAGCGAAATATTCCGACTATCAAGAATGGGAAATAGAGGGTTTCAGTCCTATGGAGTTAGTGAACAGCGTGATGAGCGAAAAATTGTTCGATTACTCGTTCATGTCGGAAGGCGACGTGAATTTGCGCACGCTCTATGTATTCTATCTTTTCTGCAAAGACAATCAGCATGGCAATCAAAAAGACACAAAGGCAGGACACAACAGCAAGCCTTCGGACAGCATTGACTACACGGCTATAATAGCGTCACATTTCAATGGCGGCATTCCTGCTGATGTAAATGTAAATGAGGTTGTTTCAACATTCAAACAACTTACAGAGGGTGAATACAAATTGTACGAGAATACACAATCAGGATTCGAGCAGTTTGCTAACGATTATTTCGAAACAGACATGTTTTCTGGAGAAGGTGCTGATTAGTAAATATTTAAATAATTAAATCGTAAAAAAATGGAAAAGGAGAAAATCGATCAATTTTTGATGGTAAACGGAAAGTGTTTCCCCGCTGATGCGCAAGGCATAATCCGGGAGAAACTTTTGAGCGCAAACGAAAGTAAGACCAACATTCTGATGTCCACAGATTGGAAGAATCCGACAGCAGGTTTTCTGTTCGCATTTTTCTTGGGAGGCTTTGCGGTCGACCGCTTCTGGCTCGGCGACATAGGCTGGGGCATAGTGAAACTGCTGACAGGAGGAGCGTTTGGGATATGGACAATCGTGGATTGGTTCACAGCCTACGGCAGAACAAGGAAAGCCAACTATAAAAAGTTTTTAGGCATTGCAGGATGACAGCGAACACAAATGAAGCGGCGGTGGGTTGTGTCCCACCGCCGCTTTATTTAAGGATATAATCGTAAAAGTTAGTTTGCGATTAGAGTTTCGGACCTGCGGCAACCAATGCCTTACCGGCAGCGTTACCCTCGAATTTAGCGAAGTTCTTGATGAAGCGTCCTGCCAAATCCTTAGCTTTCTCGTCCCATTGAGCAGCGTCGGCATAAGTGTCGCGCGGATCAAGAATCTTAGGATCTACGCCCGGCAATTCGGTAGGAACAACGAAATCGAAGTAAGGGATAGTCTTTGTCGGAGCCTTATCAATCGAGCCGTCGAGGATAGCGTCGATAATGCCGCGTGTATCCTTGATTGAGATACGCTTGCCTGTTCCGTTCCAACCTGTATTTACCAAGTAAGCCTTTGCGCCCACTTTTTCCATTCTCTTAACCAACTCCTCTGCATATTTTGTCGGATGCAAGCTCAAGAAAGCCGCGCCAAAGCAAGCTGAGAAAGTAGGAGTCGGCTCTGTGATGCCGCGCTCTGTACCTGCCAATTTAGCTGTAAAGCCTGAAAGGAAGTAGTACTTTGTCTGCTCAGCGTTGAGGATAGAAACCGGAGGAAGCACACCGAAAGCGTCGGCAGAAAGGAAAATCACCTGATGAGCGTGCGGGCCTTTGGATACCGGCTTAACGATGTTTTTGATATGGTAGATAGGATAAGAAACACGAGTATTTTCTGTAACGCTCTTGTCAGCGAAGTCAATCTTGCCGTTGGCGTCAACAGTCACGTTCTCAAGAAGAGCGTCGCGCTTGATTGCGTTGTAGATATCCGGCTCGCTTTCCTTGTCGAGGTTGATAACCTTGGCGTAGCAACCGCCCTCGTAGTTGAACACGCCCTCGTCGTCCCATCCGTGCTCGTCGTCGCCGATAAGCAGACGTTTCGGGTCGGTAGACAAAGTAGTCTTGCCTGTTCCCGACAATCCGAAGAAGATAGCCGTATCCGTACCTTCCATGTTGGTGTTAGCGGAGCAGTGCATAGAAGCGATGCCGCGAAGCGGGTTAAGGTAGTTCATGATAGAGAAGATACCTTTCTTCATCTCTCCGCCGTACCAAGTGTTGAGAATAACCTGCTCTTTGGTCTTCAAGTTGAACACGGTAGCAGTTTCGGAGTTCAAACCGAGTTCCTTATAATTGTCAACCTTAGCCTTTGCTGCGTTGAAAGAAACGAAGTCAGGCTCGCCATAGTTTTCAAGTTCCTCAGCAGTAGGACGGATAAACATGTTGGTAACGAAATGAGCCTGCCAAGCAACTTCCATGATGAAGCGCACTTTCAAACGAGTTGCCGGGTTGGCGCCGCAGAAAGTGTCGACAACAAACAGACGCTTGTTTGACAACTGTTTTACAGCTTTAGCCTTCAAATCAGCCCATGCCTCTTCAGAGCAAGGCTTATTGTCGTTCTTATACTCATCAGAAGTCCACCATACAGTGTCTTTGCTGGCTTCATTCATTACAAAGAATTTATCTTTGGGAGAGCGCCCGGTGTAAACGCCGGTCATCACGTTAACAGCGCCAAGTTCAGTAACTTGACCTTTCTCATAACCTTCAAGAGTGGGTTTTGTTTCCTCTGCAAACAATACATCATACGACGGATTGTGCAAGATTTCAACGGTTCCTGTGATACCGTACTTTGTTAAATCAAGTTTGCTCATTTTATTGTTTGATTTATAATGAAATATATTAATTCCTTATTCTTTCGCGCTAACCTAAAAAACCGCCACAAAATTACGACATATTTTTTATATGGCAATGCCATTAGTGAAATTTTTCCGCATTTAGTAATCTTTAATAATCAAAGAAGTACTAATCATTCAAACAATCTGACTGTCAACGTTTCATAACCATTGAAACAAGCAATCGCAACCATACCCCCGCCCCTTGCGCGTCAAGAGATGGTGACCTCTCCGCACAGCGAGCAATTAAGATATTTTTTCACTTGCTCGGAGCGCAACCCCATCCCAAAAAGATACATCAGTTTTGTAATGGCTGCTTCCGACGTAATGTCGTGGCCGCTGACCACACCGGCGGCAGAAAGAGTGTTGCCCGTCATATAACGCTCGGAATCGACACCGCCGTTGACACATTGCGTCACATTGACAACGACAACCCCGCGCTCCACAGTAGAGCGTATCAAATCTACAAACCACTTCCCCGTTGGAGCATTGCCGGCGCCGTAAGTTTTCAGCACTATCCCCTTGATGTCGGGTGTGTTAAGCACATGCCGCAATGTCGACTCCGTAATGCCCGGAAAAAGATGCACGAACATCACATTACGGTCCATAGAGTACTGCACTTTCAACGGACGGCGGGCAGCCACACGCCACAACGCCTCCTCATGGAACTGAATGTCGAGTCCTATTTTCGCGAGATAAGGATAGTTGTTGCTCTTGAACGCGTTAAAATGGTCGGCGCTCATCTTCGTGCTGCGGTTGCCGCGCCACAGATAATCCTCAAACAGTATCGCCACCTCCTGCACCATCGGGTTTCCGTCCTTCCCGACGGCGGCGGCAATCTGCAATGCCGTTATAAGGTTTTCCTCGCCATCTGTACGCACTTCTCCGACGGGCAGCTGCGACCCTGTTATAATCACGGGCTTATGAAGGTTCTCAAGCATGAAGCTCAAAGCTGAAGCCGTATAAGCCATAGTGTCAGTGCCATGCAGCACCACAAAGCCGTCATAGTTGGAATAATTGTCCTCAATGCTTTTTGCTATTTCCACCCAGCGTTCCGTATCCATATTGGCAGAGTCGATGGGCGGATGAAACTGTATGTTGCTGATTTCATAATCCAACTTTTTAATCTTGGGCACATTGTCAATAAGATGGGTAAAATCGAAAGGCTCAAGCGACCGCGTAACCGGGTTTTCTATCATGCCGATAGTCCCGCCTGTATATATTATCAATATTTTAGACCTTGCCATAGCTCAGATTGTGATAAATTGTCATTTATTGCCCGATTTGAAAAAATCATTGAAAAACAGCATGTGATCGCGCAACGAACGGTTCCAATATTCCCATGTATGCCCTCCGGGTCGGGTGGTAAACTCATGCGGAATACCCACCTTCGTCATTTCCTTGTGCAGACTGCAATTCACATCATAAAAGAAGTCCTCCGTACCGCAATCAAACACGATGCTCAACGCGCCGGGCCTCAACAACGGCAGCTGTGCCAAGACTGTGTTTCTATCCCAATTCTCAGGATACTCACTTTTATCGCCAAGCCGTTTTTTTATATCCCAGTTCTCAGGAAACGGGCGAAAATCCACGCCTCCGCTCATCGAGCCTGCCGCTCCGAAAACATCCTGATGCCGCATGGCAAGATAAAGCGCGCCATGTCCGCCCATGCTCAGTCCAGTTATCGCCCTATGGCCGCGGTCGGCAACAGTAGGATAATTGCGGTCAGCGTAAGCCACAAGCTCTTTGCTTACAAACGTTTCATAACGATAAGCCGAATCGACGGGACTGTCGAAATACCAACTCGTATCGCCGTCGGGAATGACAATTATCACATCCAACAAGTCCGCGTAACACCTTACATTGGTGCGGTCCAAATATCCTCTCAGATTATCATCGCCGTATCCGTGCAGCAAATAAACTGTGGGCAAACGCTTTTCTGCGCTCATATCATCAGGCGTGATGACAGACACCCCTATTTCCTTTTTCATTGCGTCACTGTAGACCGCGACAGTGTCAACCTTGCCCGCATAAGACACGGCTGCCGACACCAACAGCGACAAAAACACAAAAAATCTCAAAAATATACTCTTCATTATAATCTTATTTTACCGCATACAAAGATACTAAAAGGCATGAGCAGAAACAAATGAATACAAAAAAACAGGCAGAGTCAACCAACTGTAAAAAACAATCAGCAAGTTTCATGGAAAGCCTGTAATTTGGCTTACCTTTGTGAATTTCAATACATACAACAATGAGCAACAACGATAACAATATAGAGAAAAGAAGTTTCGAGGCTTTCGTCAATGCCATC
>CALUMI010000034.1 GCA_944321725.1 uncultured Muribaculaceae bacterium | reverse complement strand
GGGTCGGGCGGCTGGCCGCAACGGAGATGAACGGCGGCAGCTACCGCACGGGCTACTCCTACAACGTGCGGGGGTGGCTGACGGGACTGTCGTCGCCGCTTATGGAGCAGACGCTTAACTACACGGAGCACTCTCTGCGCCGGAAACCGTACATGAACGGCAACATCAACAGCGTCACCACAAAGAACAACCTGATCAACCCCGTGACCGGTCAGGTGACAGGCTCTGGCAAGGCGACGGTGACATATATGTACGACAAGCTGAACCGTTTGACCTCGAGCACATACGAGCCGGAAGGCCGTCCGACCAATCCGGCGGCCTACAACCGCGACCTGAACGGCAACATAAGGATGGTGCTTGACGAGGCTCTGCCTTATATGCCATTGCTTGAATTGGATAACAACATATCATGAAAAATGGATTTGGCATCACTGTTACGCAAACCGGATATGCGCATATCAACATGTTTTTTCTGCTAAATAGAGTGTTTGAACTCTGCCATTGAGTTTGACAAAATTTTGAGGGGCATTTTGTTTGGAGATTTGAGGGAAAAGTACGAATTTTGCGGCGAATACCTTATAATTTAATTAAAAATAAAACCTATGAGTATTTTTAACAACCTAAAAATCAAAAGTTTGTTGTTTTCCATGCTTGCCACGGCAGGCCTGTTGCTGCCAAGCAGCGCAAAAGCGGAGGGAGAATACGCATGGCCGGCCAACTATGACGGCGTAATGCTGCAATCGTTCTATTGGGACATGTACGACGACTATAGCACACCTCTATGGATTATGCTGCAAGACAATGCAGGCGAATTGGCCGATTATTTTGATTTGATATGGGTGCCCAACAGCGGCAAATGCAGCTCTAACCCGAGTATGGGATACAACCCTGTGTATTGGTTCACCAACCACAATTCGTCGTTCGGCACAGAAGAGGAATTGCGCGAGATGATAGCCACATTCAAGAATTTCGGCACGGGGGTGATTGAGGACGTTGTCGTCAACCACCGCGACGGTGTGTCGACATGGACCGACTTCCCGACGGAAACCTATAAAGGAGTGACCTACGAATGGGGACCGTGGGCTATATGCAGCAACGACGAGGTAGCCGGACAGGCCGATCAGGAAAAGCCGACCGGAGCGCCCGACACGGGCGACAACTTCGACGGATGCCGCGACCTTGACCACACAAACGCTAAAGTGCAGGAAGGCATAAAAGCCTATTTGGACTTTCTGAAAAACGACCTCGGATACATAGGTTGGCGCTACGACATGGTGAAAGGCTATGCTCCGCAATACACTAAAATGTACAACGAATCTGCAAAAGCGCAATTCTCTGTAGGAGAATATTGGGACAACTACGACAAAGTGACCAACTGGATAGAGCAGACCGGACGCCAGTCCGCCGCTTTCGACTTTGAGTTTAAATGGGCCGTAACCAACGCTTTCAAAAACAACAACTACACACAGTTGGTTTGGATGAATCAGGCCACAAACCAGTATCAGCCGGCAGGATTGGTTCACATGCCCGACTACCGCCGCTACGCAGTGACTTTCATCGACAACCACGACTCGGCGCGCGAAGAATCTGCGTTTCCGGCTGATAACAACAAAATCGTGGCCGCCAACGCGTTCATGCTTTGCTGCCCGGGTACACCCTGCATCTTCTCGCAACACTGGATCGACCATAAAGACGAGCTGAAAGAGCTGATAGCAATCCGCAAAGCCGTCGGCATCACCAACCAAAGCACTGTAGAGGTGATGACACAAACCGCTTCGCAATACATGCAAAAAGTGACAGGCAAAAACGGCGAGCTTATAATAGGCTTAGGACGCGGCTTGCAGAACCCGTCGGGCTACACCACAGCCGACATGTACGGATCAGGCATCTACCGTATTTGGACCAAAGTTAAAGTCAACTCGCTTGACACCGAGCGTCCGGAAATCTCATTCTCGAAAGAGCCGGGATACTATATCGGAGGTACGGACGTGACAATCAACGTCAACAACGCCGACAACGCAACTGTAGTGTACACCACCGACGGAAGCACTCCGAGCATGACCAACGGCACTCAGGCAGCAGCCGGCTCATCCGTACACATCAGCCAAAAGACCACACTCAAAGCGGCAGCCATTGTAGGCGGCGCAATAGCGTCGGGCATCAAAACCGCTGTTTACCGCACTGAATATCTGCCGGTAACCGTCTACTTCCAGAAACCGACACAATCCGATTGGACCGCCACCTACTTCTACGCATGGAGCGATGACTACGACGCAGCCGAGCTGTTGGGCGAATGGCCGGGCAAAAATATGTCGGCCTCTACGGTAGAGCAGGACGGATATACATGGTATACCTACACCACGCCGCAAGAATGCGACGTGGTCAACATGGTGTTCAACATCGGCGACAACACAGTGCAGACAGTCGACGTGGAAAACATCGAAGGAACGCGCTACTTCAAGTTGGGCGACAAGGCTGGTACAAAATATGAGGTGATTGACATCACCGACCAATTCGGCGGAGTGGAGGAAACCATCGCCAACAACGGCATCAGCGTTTATCCAAACCCGGCTTCAGACATTGTCCGTGTGAACAGCAACCAAGTAAGCTCCATCAGCATTTACAATCTCAACGGAGCAATCGTGGCACAAGCCGAAGGAACAAACGCTATCAGCGTTTCCGATTTGCAAAACGGTTTCTACCTGTATCGCGTAGTGCTTGAGGACGGCAGCGTGGCACAAGGCAAAATCGTAAAGAAATAATCTGACAATAAGCGGCAACGCCGCAATCCACCATACAAAAAGGCGGGCTGATAAATATCGGCCTGCCTTTTGTGTTTTAAATCTCTGCTGCCCGCCAAAATATGGACACCCGGTCTATTTAACTGTGCGCCGCAGACGCAGCCCCGTCGGGGCTGTACCGTATTGGCGGTGGGTGCAGGCTGCATAAGGCTATGCCGCCATTTAGGATAGAGGCTATTGGATATAGGTTAGAGAATTTTTGATAAGGCAGTGGTTATTGGATAAGAGGGGTATTGATTATAGACTATTCGGTTATGGCCAAGTGGTGAGAAATTATGCTATGATAAAAGGAACAAGGACAATGGAGTGTCCTCCCCTGTTCACGGAGCGAAGCGCAGTTAATAGGAGAGGTGCCCCAACGGGGCGGAGGGGTTGGTGCCACAGTCGTGGCAGGTCATGAGGTCATAAGGTTATATGGTTAGGAGATTAGCCGCCGCGATGCGGCTTGCTATCACTCGCGCCACTCAAAAAATACCCTATAACCACATAACCCTATAACCACATAACCTTATAACCACATAACCTTATAACCCTATAAACTTATAACCTCAACTCTGACCCTCTACAAACCCCTCCGGGTCTTCGACCCACCTCCCCTATTTGCTCCACTAAAGCTCCGCAAACAGAGGAGGACATCCTGCGACACTCCTCACAGCATATAATACTATAAACCAACTTAAAGTGAGGCCGGCTTCCACTACAGCACCCCACCCCAAGCTGCGCTCCGCTTGCGTAGGCTTCTTTTGGAGTATCGCCGCGCGGCAGCCATGTTGAGATTGTGTTAAAAACTTGTAAATTTAACTGATGTTTTCATATTTTGCAATTGTTTAAGGGGAGGGGTAATGCCGTGTCCTCATTTATCGCTATGTTTGCAACACTCTTTCAATACCGAAATAAGTTGTTCAAAAAACAAGTGTTGAAGTTGCGATAAAAGACAAAAATGATTCAATAAATACAAGTTGTTGTACTTTAAAATTTAAAAAACTATGATTAAAAAATTTACCTTATTTATGGTGTGCGCAATCTGCGCATTGGTTGCGAACGCTCAGGATTATCCTGGGAATCTTTACATTATCGGTTCTGTTACCGAACCTGCGTGGAATCCTGAAACAGGAATCGAAATGACTAACAATGGAGATGGCATCTACACTGCTAAAATCACTACCAAGTCGGCTACAGACAACATAGCTATCGTTTCTGTCCTCAGCAGCGATTGGGACAATGTTGTCAACCAAAACCGTTGGGGATTTGCGGCAGACAACTCTCCGGTAACTATCGGAGAAGCCATGCCTATAGTGAAAGGCACGGGAGCTATCCTTATAGGAGCCGTAGGCACTTTCGATGTAACAGTCAATCTTGCAGAGATGACTATCCTTGTAGCAGGCGAGGCTGTCGTTGAATACCCCGAAACAATGTATATCATAGGCAGCATCACTGAGCCGCAATGGAATCCGTTGCAAGGAATCGAAATGACAGTTGAGAGCGAGGGCGTCTATAAGGCAGAAATCACCACCACATCTGTAGACGATGAAATCAATTTCGTTGCCTCATTAGGCGAGAATGAAGAAGATTGGACGACAATCAACGCCAACCGTTGGGGATTCTCTACAAGCCATAGCACAGTTACGCTCAATGAGCCGATGGAAGTTGTACAAGTTCTCGACAACGGAAATATCCGCATCGGTGCTGTCGGCACGTTCGATGTTACTTTCAACATGGTGGACATGACTGTTCTTGTAGAGGGCGAGGCTGAACCGGTAGAAGGCCCGGAAGCATTCTACGTAATCGGAACAATACATGAGGACGTTCAATGGAATCCTTCTGACGGAAGCGTGGCTCTCACGAAAGACGAAGACGCCAATATCTACAGAGGCTATAGCATAAGCATCTACTCAGACTTAGACAACGAAAACGGCTACGGATTCTTCTCTTTGGCAAGTCAGCTTGGCGAAAACGAAACCGATTGGGATGCAGTCAAACCATACCGCTACGGCCCGGCAGAAAACAATACTGAGATAATTGACAATACTGAAGCAAATGTAGTAAAGAGCGAAGAGAACGCATTCATGGTTGAAGCTGCTGTTTACGATATCGTGTTCGACTACGACAACCAGACTATCACGCTCAGCAAGACAGGCGAATTGGCAGGTGTTGAGGAGTTGGAAGGCAATGAGGCAAGCGTAGTTGCGGGCGACGGCGAAATCCGCGTCAACGGCGATGCAACGGTTTCAATCTACAACGTATGCGGCCAGCGCATCGCAGCCGACAGCAACGCTACATCGTTCAGCGTTCCGGCAGGTGTGTATGTGGTTGTTGTAAACGGAAAAGCTACAAAAGTAGCAGTTAAATAATTTAAGTATACAACTATTTTCAAAAAAGCCCCGGCTTGCGAAAGTCAGGGCTTTTTGCATAAAAAGAGGGTGTCATAACAACGCACCCTCTTTTTCAATATCACCGGAAATATTTTTTCAACAAAGCTATTTCTTCAGACGGAGCTCATAGAGGTCGTTGCGGCGGTCGCGAAGATTCTTCACGCTGCCATAGGTGTGGAGCTGCGACAAAAGGTCAAGATCCACGTCGGAAATAAGTATCATTTCCGTGTTGGGAGTGGCCTCAGCCCGTGTTCCGTCGGTTGGAAAAGCGAAATCACAGGGAGTGAACACGCCCGACTGCGCATACTGTATATCCATATTATGCACTCTCGGCAAATTGCCCACACTGCCGGCAATGGCGACAAAGCACTCGTTCTCTATGGCGCGGGCATGGGCGCAGACGCGCACACGGGAATAAGCGTTCTGCGTGTCGGTCAGGAACGGCACAAACAAAATCTGCATACCGTCGTCGGCCATCAGGCGCGACAGCTCCGGGAACTCCACATCGTAGCATATCAGCACCCCGATTTTCGCGCAATCGGTGTCGAAAGTCTGTATCCGCCGTCCGCCGCTCAATCCCCAGCTCTTAATCTCGTCGGGGGTGACATGAATTTTCTCATACATCTCATAAGAGCCGTCGCGCCGGCAAAGATATCCCACATTGTAGAGCCGTCCGTCGTCTTTCACCAACGGCATACTGCCTGTTATGATATTGATGTTGTAGCTTATGGCAAATTTGATGAAGCGGTCGCGAATCTCCTCCGTATAACGCGCAAGTCCGCGTATGGCAGCCGACTCGCCCTCGTTGTTGAAACGCGCCATGAGCGGAGCGTTGAAATATTCCGGAAAAAGGATAAAATCGCTTTGATAGTCGGAAACCGCGTCGACAAAATACTCCACCTGCTCGAAAAGGTCGTCGAGCGAGCGGTAAGGGCGCATCTGCCATTGCACAAGCCCTACCCTGACGGTTGACTTCTTTGTTATGGCGTCCTGTGTAGGCGGCTGGTAATAAATATTGTCCCATTGCAAAAGACACGCGAAATGCTTCGACTCCTCATCGTTGGGCAAATAGTTGCGCATCACCTTGCGCACGTGGAAATCGTTGGACAGCTGAAACGTCAGCACCGGGTCGTAAATCTCCTTTTGGCGCACCTTGTTGATATACTCGCGCGGGCGCAGCTTGTCGGCATACTTATGGTAATTGGGTATGCGCCCGCCAAACATTATGGCTTTCAGATTGAGCGACTCACACAAGTCCTTGCGGTACTCGTACATGCGCCTCGCAAGCCTGAGCCCGCGATATGCGGGATGGATAAACACCTCGATGCCGTACAGTATATTGCCGTTGGGATTGTGGGTGCTGAAAGTCTCGTTTCCGGTCACCTGCGCGTAGGTGTGGTCGTTTTTCACCAGATTATAGTCTACGATAATCGAAAGGGCGCACCCCACTATCTTGTCGTCGACGACAGTCACAATCTGCCCTTCCGGAAAAATATCAATCAGTTTACGTATCTGCCCGCGTGTCCAAAACACATCGCTGCCATCAGAATATACCCTTGTAAACGATTGTGAAAGCTGCTCGTAATCGTCCATCTGGAGAGTACGCACCAGCACTTTGTTGATTTTAATAGAATCTTCCATACTTGAACGCTTTTAAAAAGCCTGTTTTTACGGCACGAAATTACCGCAAATATGAATTACATGCAAAAACATACTAACAAATACTTATTTCTCAATCGCAATTTACCAATAAATTGCGATTGAAACGGCGAATTTGTGAGAATAACTTTGCAGAAGTTAAAAATCACAAAAGAAACAGACCGTATGAAAATCAAAATTCTCGCTCTTTCGCTATGCGCCGCGGCTGCCGGCATGCCCGGCTTGTCAGCTGCGGAAAACGGAAATACAAAAGCTGAAGAACCGGTTAGCAAAGAGGCCATTAAGAAAGAGCCGTCGAAATTCGAGAAAATAATGAGACGCTTCTCGATAGGCGGCTACGGAGAAGCCGTTTACGCAAGAAATTTCTACAGCGACAATGTCTACCGATACAACCGACCGGAGCAATATAAGAACGACCCGAGCCACGGACGGTTCGACATACCGCACGCCGTGATTTACCTGTCTTACGACTTCGGGAAAGGTTGGAAAATGTCGTCGGAAATAGAATTTGAGCACGGCGGAGGCGGCTCTGCCGTAGAGCAGGAATTCACCGAGGCCGGCGAGTGGGAAAGCGAAATTGAGAGAGGCGGCGAAGTAGAGTTGGAACAGTTTTGGCTCGAAAAATCGTTCATGCCCCAACTCAATGTGCGTGCCGGGCACATAATCGTGCCGATAGGCCTGACCAACGCCCACCACGAGCCGCTGGAATTTTTCACGGTCTACCGCCCGGAGGGAGAGGCCACAATACTGCCTTGCACGTGGCATGAAACAGGCATCAGCCTATGGGGACGCGCCGGCGACTGGCGCTACGAGGCGCAGTTTCTTGCCGGATTAGACGCGTTTTTCTTCTCGCGCGACAACTGGATACAAGGAGGCAACCGCAGCCCGTTCGAGTTTAAGACGGCCAACAAATATGCCGTTGCCGCCCGCGTCGACAACTATTCCGTCAAAGGCCTGCGCATCGGGCTGAGCGGGTACTACACCAACTCGATGCACAACACCATGCCCCACGACATGGAAGGCGAGGATCAATACGGCAACAAAAAGACTTACGACCATATCAAAGGAAGAGTGGCAATCGGCGCATTGGATTTCACTTACAACGACCATAATTGGATTATTCGCGGCAACGCCGACTACGGCTACCTGAGCGACGCGTCGGAAATATCGGAAATAAAACGCAACCGCACCGCCAACAATGCTCCCTACGACAAGACTGCGGTAGGGAAAAACGCCGTGGCGTTGGGCATGGAAGCCGGCTACGATTTTTTCTCCCAAATAGCAAAGACCCGCGCCGACAACCAAAAGTTCTACCTGTTCGGACGCTACGACTACTACAATTCCTACATACCGGAACACGACATGGCGAAATATGAGTTCACCGGCCGTCACAAGATGACTTTCGGCATAAATTATTACCCTATCCCGCAAATCGTGATAAAAGGCGAATACTCAAAACGGTTTTTCAAGACACCGTTCAACGACGAGCCTTCCGTTTCAATAGGAATAGCATATCAGGGATTTTTCAACTAAAAAATAATTAACACAATAAAAGACAGAGGAATTATGAAAAAAGTTTCAAAATTGGCAATGACGCTGCTTGCCGGCATTCTTTCGATGGCAAGTGTCACATCGTGCGACGACAACAACGATGAGCCCACACCCGATCCCGGCAAGCTCACAGAAAAAGAGCAGGAAATGAAAGCCATAGCCGAACAATTTGTGGACGCGACAGTAAACGAGACTTACAGGCTTCTCGCCGACTATACCGACCAACTTTGCGACGCGATGATTGACTTGCGCGAGAAAGTGCGCGACGGCTCTGTTCAGGACACAGATGTGGCCAATGTTTGCGACATTTTCCTTGAGGCACGCGCGGCCTACGAGGAAAGCGAGGCATTTCTTTTCGGCGCGGCATCCGACTTCGGCATCGACCCGCACATCGACACTTGGCCTCTCGACCTTCCGGGATTGGCACAGGCACTGACCAACGAATTGCAAATCGAGGCAATGGATGTGGCAGAGGATGGCTCATGGAGCGGCGACACCTACGCCGGCAACAAACTCGGGCAGGAATTGCTCGGATTTCACGGCATAGAGTTCGTTATCTTCCGCGACGGCGCGCCACGCACGGCAGCCGATTTGCTCGGCAACGAGGATTATCCGGAATTTACGGCGGCTATACCGGGTAAAACCGTGTCGGGACTGAATGAGGTGATTTTCGCGGCGGCAGTGGCCGGCGACTTGCGCAACTGTTGCTTCCGAATGGAAGTCGCATGGAACAAGGAAGCGCCCGCCGACCATGTGACTAAAGTTGTCGACGAATTGGAATGGGTAACCACCGTAGGTGGAGGCGACCTATCCTACGGAGAAAATTTCCTTATGGCAGGACAGGCAGGCAGCACCTACGCCACATGGCGATTGGCAATGGATGCCATACTCGTGGCAGGATGCCAAAACATAGCCGACGAGGTTGGGCAACAGAAAATGGGACAACCGGCCTATGGTACGGACGTGAACTATATAGAATCGCCCTACAGCCACATGTCGTTGGTAGATTTCTACGACAACATGATAAGCATCGAGAACTGCTACATGGGAGGCCGCGAAGAAGTGAGGGACGAAACGAAATCGCTCCACGCCTATTTGCAAAAATACAATCCCGAACTCGACAATAAAGTTGTAAATGCCATCAATGACGCAAAAGCGAAAATACAGGCATGCCCGGCTCCTTTCGTACTGAACTACACGGCAAGCGAGGTGAGGACAGCAATCGAGGCATGCAGCACGCTGTCGTCCGCGCTTTCAGAGGCAAGCGAATGGATTTCAGCCAACTAACATATCTGTCCGCTAAAGCGGTTGGTTACAGGTTATGGGTTAAGAGTTAACAGCCTTTGCCTACAACCATTCAGAAACAGACCACATTTTTTATAAACTATGAAAAAAAATAAATTCTTATTGCTAATCGCAAGCATTTCGATGCTTGCGTTGGCATCATGCACCGATGAGAATGAAACTCCACATGAGGAGCCGATTGCCGACGACACAAACTATGTAGGCAAGGCCGTGGGCAACTTCACGGCAGAAGAATGGTATCCGGGCGGCGAACTCGGCACCACCGACAACGTCACACACAGCAGCTACGAGGACGAAACTCCGGCAGTCACAAATCAGGGACTGTCGGCGGAATTCAAATACGGTGAAACCTTTTTTGAGCGCAATTACAACACAGAGCAGAAACCTTTCAACGGACTCGGCCCGGCATGGGTGCGACAGGCCTGCATCACCTGCCATCCGGGATACGGGCACGGAAAGCGCATGGAGCGTTACAACGCCACCGACTACGGCAACGGCTACCTGTTGGTGGTGTATCATCCTGACGACAATTCCTACATCACTGAAGTGACAGGAATGCCTCAAACAAGAGCCACCTATCCCTTCCTCCCACCGATAGACGAGGAACAAATCAGCCTGCAATGGCTCAAAGCCACCGACGGAGCCCTGCCATTGCAATTCCCCGACGGCGAAACCTACGAACTGATTTATCCGGAAATCACCATTCCCCAATCGGCGTTTAACACCGACCCGAAACCTACGAACTACGAAGTGCGTTTAGAATCGACAATAGGAATTTACGGGTCGGGACTGCTCGACGCCATTACGGAAGACGATTTAAAAGCTCAATACGCCGAATCGTCCAAATACCTTGAATTAAATCCGGCCATGTGGACAGGCAGCGATTGGGCAGCATCGGCTTGGTACAGCTTCTCTGACGGCACAAAAGGCATAAAACGCTTCACCTACGCTTTGTCGCGCGCGTCATTGCAAGACGGAGCAGGAGCAAACGCAATATGGAACATCACCAACGTGACACGCTCCGACCGGACAAAGCTCTACACAACCGACGCATGGGCCAACGCCATGGCAAAGACCCCATCAGTGATTGCGGCAATCAAAGAAGACCCGACATCGCCGTATTACGCAGACGGGACAGATGAAGGAATAGCCAACGCCATACGCACGCTGCTGTCGCCAAACACCGACCAAGCCAACAACAGCGTCCACAATTTTGAGCCGGAAATGACCGATGAGGATTATTACCATTTCATGATTTGGCACCGTGGGCTCGCCGTACCGCGCGCCCGCAACCTGAACGACGCGCAAGTGCAGCGCGGAAAAGAATTGTTCATGGAAATGGGATGCGCCAACTGCCACCGCCCGTCGTGGACAACCGGCGACGACAATTATTGGCAAGACGCCATCTGCAAGGCACAAGGCGAACTCCCGAAATATCCGCGCCAAAAAATATGGCCATATAGCGACATGGTGCAACACCGCCTGTTCATGAAAAACGACATACGCACCGGATGGTGCCGCACCACACCCCTATGGGGACGCGGGTTGTCGCTCCAAAACACCGGCGCACAGGATCGCCTGCACGACTGCCGCGCACGCAACGAGATAGAGGCGATCATGTGGCACGGCTACAGCACGCAAAGCGACGCTTTCGAAGAAGCGCAGAAATTCTATAATCTGCCGAAAGAAGACCGCGAGGCTGTAGTGGCCTTCTTGAGAGCAATCTGAAAATTGGTTATGAGGTTAGATGGTTATAAGGTTATGTGTTTATGCGCATAATCTTATAACCATTCAATCTGTCAACCCAACACCCGTTTTTATTATGAAAAAAGCCTTAAAAAACATAGCGTTCGGAGTTATAGCAATTTTGATAACGGTCATGGCAACGGCCACATTTATGGAAGCCGGTCACGGAACACAATTCGTAATACATAAAATTTACAAGTCATGGTGGTTCGCCACGCTGTGGGGATCGGCAGCCATTACCGGAACCATTTATTTTTTCTCCTCAAGAAAAAACCTGTATAGCATTACTTTGCATTGCGCCCTGCTGCTAATCCTCGCCGGAGCTTTGACAACATCACTCACTTCCCGGACCGGGACAGTACATCTCAGGCAAGGAGAGAAAACCGCGATTCTTGTCCTCGAATCGGGAGATTCCGTGAATTTGCCATTCACAATAACACTGAAACGCTTCACAATCGATTATCATGTCGGGACATCGATGCCGGCTGACTACATAACACAGTTTTCAATACGCGAAAACACCACAGGCGAAACAACAGAAGGCGAAGTGTCGATGAACAATGTGTTTGACTATCATGGCATACGATTTTTTCAAACTTCGTTTGACACAGACATGATGGGCAGCACGCTAACATACAACGAAGACCGTATCGGAAAACCGATAACCTACGTAGGATATTATCTTCTGTTTGTCGCGCTCGCATGGACACTTTTCGCGCCGACGGGCGGTTTCAGAAAGCTGCTCAAAAATCCGCGCTTACGGAAAGGACTTTCCGTTACGTCCATACTTCTATTGGCTGCAAATGCCGACGCCGCGACAACCTTCCCGCGCGACGCGGCCGATGCGCTCGGCGAAATGCTCATAGAAAAAGACGGACGTGTTTGCCCGTTTGAAACAGTGGCAATGGATTTCACCAAAAAACTTTACGGGAAGCCGGAATATAAAGGCTATTCGGCAGAACAAGTACTTGCCGGTTTCATTTTTTTCGAGAAAGAATGGCGTGACGAGCCTATTATCAAAGTGAAAGACCACAAACTAAGGGAAACGGCAAGGCTTGAGAAATACTCATCGCTCAACGACTTTTTCGCCAATGGCTACATACTCGGCCCATACGTTGAAGAGTTCTACAAAGGAAAGAAAACCGGCGTAAACAAAGCCGCCGCCGACATCGATGACCGGATAGCCATGATAATGTCGCTGCGCAAAGGCGGTTGGCTGAAAATGTTTCCTGTGGAATCCGGAGGCAAAGTGTTGTGGTACAACCCTACAGACCGTCTGCCCGCATCGACCGACAGCGTACAGTCACTGTTTATCCGCCACGCTTTCAACATGATTTACGAAACAGGCGTTTACCGGCGGGACAGCAAAGCGTTGACAGAATTAATAGGACAGATGCAAAACTACCAAAAGAAATACGGAGGGGCATCCGTGCCAAGCGAAACAAAATTAAAAGCCGAGCATTTATACAATAATTTACCGCTGACAGATTGGCTGTTTAAAACAGATTTAACCATCGGAATAATTCTGCTGCTGTCGCTTATCCGCTTCATGATTTCCGGAGAAGGGCACAGAACTGAAAGAATTACATCTGTCATAGGTACAATAGCCCTCTTATTGTCGTTCGCCACTCTTTCGTTCTGCATTGCCCTGCGTTGGACAATAAGCGGACGTGTCCCGTTGGGCAACGGCTACGAAACAATGCTCGCGCTTGCATGGTGCGTGCAATTACTTACCATTATCGCAACATGGCGTTTCCGCTACTTGCTCCCGTTCGGCATGACACTATCGGGATTTTTCCTGTTAGTGTCATCGATAGGGCAAATGAACCCACAAATCACACCATTGATGCCCGTCCTCAACTCGCCGCTTCTAAGCGTCCACGTTTCAGTTATAATGATGGCCTACGCCCTGCTGTCGTTCACGTTTCTATGCGGAATCATGGCATTGCTCACCTCCTTGCCGCGCAACAAAGAGAAACACTACGAGCAAGCAGAAACACTACGCCTCGTTTCGCGATTATTCCTCTACCCCGCTCTTTCGCTGCTCGGCATAGGAATATTCGTAGGAGCAATATGGGCGGATTATTCTTGGGGACGTTATTGGGGATGGGATCCGAAAGAAGTGTGGGCACTGATTAATTTTTTGCTCTATGCCATAGCTCTTCACGACAAATCCTTGCCGTGGCTTCGCCGGCCTGTGGCATATCACGCTTATATGTGCCTCGCGTTCCTAACAGTGCTGATGACCTATGTAGGAGCCAACTATTTCCTCGTCGGGATGCACAGCTACGCATAAAAAATCACGCCGGGCAATTCACATTGTCCGACGCGAAAATCTAAAAAGAGTGTTATCAGAGGATTATTTGGTACGCACTATCTCATGCAGCACTGCTCCGTTTTTGTCAACCATGCGCAACGTCAAACGGTTCTTTTCCACAGTCACCACCGAAAAGCCCGGTTCCCCACTGCAAAACACCGTGCCGTCGACAGGCTTCACATTCCGGGCAAGCGAGCCCGACGAGTTAACCACATAATCGATGTCGCAGCCGTCCTTGCGGATATGCTGGAAATTATGGATATGGCCGCATACGTACATATCCACGTTGTATTTACGCAACAGGTTATCCACACGGTTCTGCATGTCGATACGCTCTTTCTCCGATTTGTCGGTGTCGGCATACACAGGATGGTGGCCGGCAACTATCACCCAATCCTCTTTCGACGAGGCAAGCACAGAATCCGCCCATTGCAGTTGGCGGTCGATGTCCTGCTTGGAGGCGTCGGGATATTTCTCCGTATCCTTGCGGTATTTGTCGATAAGCGGAGTGGTGTCAAGCCACACGACCCTCAACGTAACGCCATCCTCCTCGAACGATTTGGTGTAGTAACGCGCGGGCATCTCCCAGCGGCGGCTCACTTTGCTGTAATCGACCACAGCCTGAGTATTGCCGCGATATTCGTGGTTGCCGCATACAGGAAACCAGTCAATCATCAATTCGGGATGAGAATAAATAAGCTCGTAATTAGTCATCCACAACGGGTCGTCCACGCTTCTGACCCCTTCGAAATGATGCACATCGCCTGTGGCAAGCACGAATTCCGGCCCAACTACCTCAGCTATGCGCCCCATTGTTTCGGCAATGGGTTTCTGGTCGTAGTATCCGTTACGCCCAAGGTCGTTGGCAACAAAGAAACTCAATTTGTCCTCAAAATCATCCGGATTTGTGAACTGCGCACAGAGCTGTTGGCCGGCAGCCAACAAAAACGCGGCGACAATCGAAAGTCTGAACATTCTGTAAATCATATACTGTTTTTCTTATCTTAATTTGCTCCAAAAGCGCCAAACCAAGCCTGAGGCATCGGAGATGTGTAGGTCTGCCCGTTGACAGTCAAGCCTGTGGTGCTGAAATACGGCTGCATATTAGCGTCATTTCCACTGTAGGCATTCTTCAACACCGGAGAATTTGCGTCCACATGGAAATCCCAGTTATTGTCATAAACATATCCGTCGAGAGGATTGTTCATGTAAGGGAAATTCACAAACATCGGGTTTGTGGCCTCATCGCCCGCAGATGCGCTCACAACGCTATGCAAATCGACCGCCGCCGGATTGTAGTCCTCATTCTCGGAAGTGTAGCCAAGATATGAAGTTGTCGTGCCGTTCTCCACGTCTTGTGCAAGAGAGCTTTCAGAAGCCCCTGAAGCATAAAAGTTGTAGTCGATTACAGATGCTGACGCATAGCCCTCTTCCGGGTCGTTGGGGATTTGCCATGACGGAGTCATCGCCTTGAATTTGCAATTCACAAGCAAGTTGTTGAACACGCTCACCAAAGCGTTTTTCTCGACATATATACATCCGCCTTTCACTCCGTCGCGCCGCCAACCGGCATTGACAATAGTGTTGTTGTAGGCGCGGATAAGAGCCTGTGAGCGTCCGCCCTCGTCGTTCTGTCCGGAACTTGACAGCTTCAGGCCGTTGGTGTTTGGACTGTACATCACATTTCCGGCAACATCCACTTTACAACCAGCTTTCACGTTGACAGCCTCACCGCCATCAGCACCGTTCCCACTGAAAATATTGTTCATTATAATGCCGTTGCCGCCCATCATGTAAATGGCATCGGAAGCGCCATAGCGAAGAATGGAATTCATCACCACATAGTTTCCGTCGACATTGTTGGTGGTAATCTGCGGCCCCATGTCGTCGCCCGGCGTATAAATGCCTTTTACTGCCGACGGAGAATCAGTGCCGACAAGTCCGCCTGTGTATTCGATTACAGTGTGGTCGATAAGCATCTCTCCGCATTTGTCGGTAGCTATGATACCGCCCCAAAGTCCATCGAAAGCATTTTCCGGTGTGCGCTCGTTCTCGGCCACAGTCAAAGTAACAGGATTCGCCTCCGTACCAAGACAGTAAAGATTTCCATCGACAACAAACTCAATCGGTGTGTGGCTCGCGCCTACGCCATTGGAGCTGAACACCACAGTCACACCCTCCTCAATCGTAAGGCTTTCACCCTCAGGCACCGTTATGTGTCCGCTTACGTTTATTATCGAGTTTTTAGCCCATGTGCCGGAAACATCGCCGGAAACATTCTCCTCCACTACCGGCTCCGGATTCGGCTCCGGATTTTCCTCATCATCACAAGCGGCAAGCGAAACCGACAGCAAAGCCGCTCCAAAAAACATAAAATACTTTGAGTTCATAATAATAATGTTTGTTGATTAATGTAATATGCTTTATAATTTATATCTGAATCCTATCATTATAGTCCTGCCACGCCATTCCTTACGCTCAAGGATGCCTCCGTTGCTTCGCTGCATGTCGGCGGGAAAATTGGCGTTGCGGCTGTTGTTGGGGATATAGCGCACGGTTTTGCCGTCGAGCAGATTAGTGGCTTTTGCGAACAAGGAAATACCCTTTTTAAACGACTTTTCTACCGACAAATCGAGCTGGAAGTTGCCATTTTCCCAAATATCGTCCTCATAATATTTAGAAACCTCGCTCAACCGTTTGCCCGTGTAGCTTCCGGAAATCTGTCCCTCGAACCGCTGCTTGGCAGCCTTGAACAACAACGATATATTTGCCACGTGGGCAGCCTGTCCGGCAAGCGGACGGCGTTGCTCGCGGTCGTGGGTGACAGTCGTGCCGGGATTGTCGGGATTGTCGATAATTTCCGTTTTTGTCGTTGTTATGTTCGAATGGGTGTAGGTGTAATTGGCTTTCACTCCGAACCAGTTGAAATATTTCATAACGTCAAGCTCCAATCCGAAATTGTTGGCCGTGCCATAATTGCCGGGAGTGAAATATGTGTCCTGCCCGCTCGTGTCGAACCCGTATTCGATAGGGTCTTTAATCCGCTTGTAAAACACTCCGGCCATAATCTGCTCCGACGAGCCCGGGAAAAACTCATAGCGCAAATCAATGTTGTCGGCAACCGTATGCTTCAAATCTGGATTACCGCGCTCTTTGTAGTCCTCATTGATAATGTTGTAAGGGACTATCTCAAAGAAGCTCGGGCGGTTGATGGCGCGATAGTAAGAGAGATGCACTTTCGCATTGTCGTGAACCTCAAATTTCAGATGCGCGCTCGGCAGAGCGTCGACATAGTTCTGCCCACCCTCGTTGCGTGCGCCTTCCGTAGGATGCAACAGATTATATCCCTGAGCCGTATGCTCCAAACGCGCTCCGACCGTAAGCTCCGCCTTTCCTCCGGTATATTTCGCGGAAACATATCCGGCAGCTATACGCTCATAGGCATCGTAGTTTAGCGGGTCGGTAAGGTTGCCGAAGCGGTTGACATCCCAATCTATCTCGTCGAAAGTGTTCCAGTCGCGTCCGCGCACCTGATCTTGCGATGTTTTGAAAAAATATTCGTGATAAAGGCTGCCGCGCTTCTTGTCGCGATACATGCCGCCGGCCATAAAATCGATTTTCCGGTTGGCTCCACCCAAATCAAGACGATACGACAAATCGACATATCCGGCAAAATCGCGGTCGTCGTTATGCTCCCAACGCCGGGTTGTCCCCGACTTGGAAGCCGTCTGCAATCCTGTTTTTGCCGTAGTCAGCTCTATCTCGGCATTGTCGGGCGTCTGATTATAGGCTTTTGAGGCCGATGCTGTCCACTTCAGTTTCAAAGCGTTGCCGGAAAGCAGCCCGTGCTCGCCTTTCAATGTGGAATTAAATATATATTGGCGGTTCCAACGCAGCCTCATCGTTTCCCACTGCGGATTTACAGCGTCACGAGTCTGGGCCGCTCTCATATCCATATATCCGGCATACAGCATCAATTTGTTGTCACGATTAGGATAATAATCCAATTTAGCATGTGCGCCAACCCTCATCTGCTGCTCGGAATAGAAACGCTCGGTCACGCCCGTGTATGTGCTTCCCGGCTGATAATGCAGTTGGCTCCGTTTTCCGTAATAATTGTTTTGGAAACTGCCAACCAACATCAGGCCGAGCTTATCGTCGAAAAAGCGGTCGCCATACGACGCTCCCAACGACAAATCCGGCAACGACACCTTGTTTTTAACGCGGAGATTCGACAATGTGAAATCCTCCATCGAAACAGAATAGTCCAAACCATGCAGCTCGTTTGGCGATTTACGGTTTATATCGGAATGGGCAAACGACGTAAAATCCCTGTCGAAAAACATTGTATTATATCCGGTCTGCACATTTAGTGTAAACTGCCGCTCCATTGGCGCGTCTTTCATGACGATATTCACCGCCCCGCCTATTCCGTCGCCCTCAAGGTCGGCAGTCAGCGACTTATGCACTTCCAACCTGTCGAGCATCTCCGACGGGAATATGTCGAGCGGCACAAAACGGTTCTTATTGTCTGGACTCGGAATCTTCACGCCGTTGACAAGCGTATAATTATAGCGTTTGTCCATGCCTCTCAATATGGCGTATTGTCCCTCTCCCATAGAGTTGCGCTCGATTGTCACACCCGACATGCGCTGTATCACATTGGCAACCGTCTGGTCGGGCGAAAGCTCTATGGCACGTGCGCTCATCACATTGACCACATTTGCCGACCTCCTCTCTATATCGCGGGCAGCCGCCTCAGTGCGTCCGTGATGATTGCCAATCACCTCCACTTCCGCAAGCATCTCAGCGGCAGGCTCAAGCTGCAAATTCACAGTGGCATCCTCCTGACCAACTTTCACCTCCGCAGCCTTATAGCCCATATACGAGCAGACCAGCGTGTAGGGATCCATGTCGCCGGCATTAAGCGAGAAACTTCCGTCCAACCCACTGACCGACACCAATTTGGAGTTTTCTTTCACTGACACATAGGCTCCTATCAGCTCCTCTCCGGTGTTCTTGTCCGTAACTTTGCCTTTGACTGTCACGGCATAAATACTGTAAGGGATAAAACAATACAACAAACAAAAAACAACTTTTTGCATAACCTCTGATAACTGTTAAATTTCGCCGCAAAAGTATGCCGCCGATATTTCAAAAATATTACCGTTCGATAACATTGCTGTAACATTCGGACACAAGTTGGTTATGTCAGCCGTTTTTAATATATTCGCAGAAAAATAACATTACCGCAACAATGAAAAAATCGTTTTCAATATTGGTTTTGATTGCCATATTCACAACTGTGGCATATTGCGAGAGCCTGAAAGTAATGACTTTCAACGTGAGATGCGTAGTGGAATCCGATGGTTTGAACCAATGGAAAAACCGCAAAGACTACGCCGCCGATCTTATTAAATTCTACAGCCCCGACGTTTGGGGAGCGCAAGAGGCGACACACCAACAGATGACCGACCTGCAAGAGCGTCTTCCCGGCTACGCCTATGTGGGAGTTGGCCGCGACGACGGAAAGACAAAAGGCGAATATTCTCCCATTTTTTACCGCAAGGATCGCTTCGAGCCGATAGAGAGCGGATACTTCTGGCTTGCGGAGAAAGAGAAAATGCACACGCCGGGAGTGCTCGGATGGGACGCGGCATATCCGCGCGTGGCCACGTGGTGCATATTCCGCGACAAGCAAACCGGTGAAAAATTTTTCTTCCTCAACACTCACCTCGACAACGAAGGGACAAACGCCCGGCATAAAGGCGCCGACCTGCTGCTCCAAAAAGCTGACGAGCTGTCGCAAGGCCTGCCGGCCATAATGACAGGCGATTTCAACGCCGAGCCCGGCGACGACCCGATAAAAGTGATTACCAATACCGGCGACAGCCGCTCTTTCACACATTCCCGCACAATAGCCCGGCTTGCATACGGGCCGGAATGGACGTTCCATGATTTCGGGCGTATCCCGTATAATAACCGGCAATGGTTAGACTATATTTTCGTAAAAGGAGACTTCACCGTCGACTACAACGCCTCTCTGACAGACTATAAAGGCGACCTTTTCCCCTCCGACCACTGCCCCGTAATGGCTCTAATCAAATTTTAACCAAATTCGCCCAGACATGAAAAGATTTGCATCAGCCGCATTGGCTCTTACATTGGCCTGCTGCCTGTCGGCGCAGTCAATAGAGTATCAGACATTCATCTACACAAGCGACAATCTTTCGGAAGACATCAAGCGCGAAAGCGAGGCGCAAGGGCAGCGTTCGGTGTTTGGCGACATGCTCGGAGCCACAACAAACGCGCTGTCGGGCATGGCGACAGGCTATATCACCTCATTTGTCGATCTCGGCATCAACGCCATAGGCTCGCTCATCACACGCAAGGCACGGCAAAAAGCCGAATGGGAGGAAACCGTACAAAAAGAAAACATCTACGAAACAACAATACGCACTGTTTCCGATGTCAACGATTTCTACGAGCACACGTCGACAGGCGGAGCAATGGACCCCGAAGGAATGAAATTCGACGGCATAGGCTGTCTGCGCAAAGAGGGAAACGACACGGTGTTCTACATATCATGCCATATCGACCGCTCAAAACTCTACCGCATAATCAACCACTCCAAATTCCAATTAGTGCTCGACACGCTAATCATAAGCCCCGAACGCTCCAACCTTCCAAATTCAGAGCTCGACATACCATTCTCTTTCAAAGAGCGGCGCAATTTCAACCTGACGATGAACATCAAAATGACATCCTCATGGATAAACGAGCTTGCACAACTCCAGAAAGACATGACTCTCGGCGAATTTTCAATAAACATTCCGGTCGACACCACGATGCTCGACAACGAAGGCTATCTGCGCTACGCAAGGCGCGACGGAGAGGCTCCGGCATTCAATGTGGTGGGCGAAAGTTTCATTGTCCCGCGCTCATTCATGCCGTTCCGCGACGCAAACAACAATCTGAACAACTCGTGGGGGACAGGAGAATACAAACTTGAGATAGGGCTGAAAGAAACATGCGACATAACAGATTACCTGCGCGAGCATTGGAAAGACGACCGCAAACGCCGCGAGAAACTGCAGCCGTCGGAAAGTTTCATGACCCGCGCATGGCAAATGGTAACTACCCAAAGATGGGACGAAATAACAAAATCTTGGGTTATAACCACACTAAAGGCTCCGGCGGGAGTGCTTACCAATGAAATGCTCGAAAAGATGGGTCTGCCACTGCCTGTAGCTGCAACCGCCACGCAAACGCAGCAATCGCCACAGTCATCTATGCCTAAAAAATAGACAAGCAGTGGCCTACAGCAAGACATACGTGGTATGGGTGGGCAGGCATCCCGGAATATACACCTCGTGGGACGACTGCAAAGCTGAGGTGGAGAACTATCCGAATGCCCGCTATAAAGCGTTCTCAAGCCGGACGGAAGCCATCATGGCTTATCGCGAAAGCGACAAAGAGGCGTCGGAAATGCTCCGCAATATAGCGCGGCATCTAAAAACGGAGCAGCCGGACTACAAATCAAATCCGGAAATCGAGCCCGACAGCATAGCCGTCGACGCCGGATGCAGCGGCAATCCGGGCAAATTGGAATATCGCGGCGTGTATTTGCGGACAGGCAAAGAAATTTTTCATCAGGGGCCGTTTGAGCACGGCACCAACAACATCGGAGAGTTTCTCGCCATAGTCCACGCCCTTGCCCTGCTGAAAAAAAACAACAGCAACATGCCCGTCTACAGCGACAGCATGGTGGCACAAAAATGGGTGCGCGAAAAAAAATGCAAGACAAAATTGGAGCGTAACGATAAAAATTCAGCGTTGCACCGGCTCGTGGAGCGTGCAGAGGCATGGCTTGCCGCCAACGACTACACCAATCCCGTAATCAAATGGCAAACAGAAAAATGGGGAGAAATTCCCGCCGATTTCGGGCGCAAATGAACAGGGTTCGGGATGATTTGGCTCCTTTATGGCAACAACCGCCAAATTTTTCGCGATTACATTTGCACAGATAATAAAAAGCATCTATCTTTGCAACGCTTTTGGGACGACGAGTCCCATTGGTTAGGATTGTCTTATGGTGTAATGGTAGCACTGCAGTTTTTGGTTCTGCCTGTCCTGGTTCGAATCCGGGTAAGACAACTGAAGAGTTCGCCAACTTGCTTACATTAAGCGGTTGGCGAACTCTTTTCTTAGAAGTTATGCGGCATCACACTTACTCGCAAATGACGCGCAGATGGGCTTTCGGATAGCGCAGCACCATGCACGAGGCCTCTGTCAGGACAATGGCATCGGTGTTGCGCACACCCGCCGACTTCAAATTCAGCTCTTCCGTAGTGAACGGTATGTGGCTGTACTTCTGCAAATATTCCGGATCGATTATCATGCCGCAATTTTCCATGCCGCATTCGTCGAACACCTCCGACAGCAAAACATACAGCTTGCCGAATTTAGAGCGCATCTCCGAGAAGTCTATTCCCCATTTCACAACGCTCTCTCCGGCCATCACCACTTTAGTTGAGTCCAGCTTGTTCAACTGCTCTATAAGCCCGGAGCCTCCGATAAGCACCTTCCGCTTGTTGCCGGCATTGCCGGTAAAGGCCTTGCGCATCATCGAGATGACGGCATTTTGGTCGAGTTTCCCGTCCTCATAGCGAAATTCGCCGCCGGCCTGTCCCCAGATTCCACCTGTAAGAAGTATGTCCTCATGCTTCGTTTCGTCGTACACACGCGCCTTTATGCCGAAAAGGAAATTCTTCTCCATGCCGAGCCTCATGTCGTAGACCGCCGCCTCTTCCTGGTCGCTGAATGTCCATCCAACCTCTTTGTTGGCAATCTTGTTGAGAGTGCTTTGCTCTATCTGCATCTTGAAAATCTGGCAAAAATTCTGCGACTTCACAGGCAACGCCTCGAACTGCGGTGTCTGCACATCCATTTCCGAAGCCGCGCGTCCCATTCTGATTATAGTCGTGCCGGAAGGAATCGACGGCACGCACTGCTCATATCCCGACAACGTTTTACCGTTGACGGCCATAGCCGTAATCTCGTTGCCTGATTTTCCTGTGATGTAAAGCACCAAATCCTGACTCGCCTCTGTCACGCCGTCAGCCTCATATCCGGGCACACCGCGCACAAGCACCGTTTCCGACACTTCGAGCACCGAAGGATTATCCACCTCAAACGACGCTTCCTGATAGCGCGAGCTGCCCTCCGCGTCCGCGCCGGTCCATGCTGTGGTGGTCACCGCCGTTGTCGGACGGGTATCGACAGAATAATAGTCGACCACCATGCTGCCCGCACGCTTTGCTCCCGCCCAACGCGACAGTTGGTCGATAGGCGTGGCCATAGGGCGGATTTTCACTATTCTACGGTCTATCTCATTGACAATCAAGTCGGGAGAAGCCTGCTTTGCCAAAGCCAGCGTCAAAGGCTCCTCAACCACATGCTTCCCGCCGGCCACTCCGGCAATCACCGGCATGGCCAATACCGCGCCCGAGCAGTCGCCCAACAGCACCAACAATGCCGCTATCAGCACCGCGCCCGCCAACAGGCGCAAATAATCGATTTTTTTGTTTTTGTCTTCCATGATAATAAGATTTATTGTTTAAGAAAGGTTGCAAAACTCAATCATCCCACACACTGCGCCTGATGTGCCGCAACAAAGGCAAATCGTCAGGCTCCTGCTCCGCTCCTCCATCATCGGCGGGAGCCGTTTTTCTGCGCATTTCCAACTCTATTTTCTCGTTGCGCCCGTCGATGCGCCCCTGCTCGCGGGCTGCCGCCACATCGCGCTCATACACCGCGCCTCTATACACGGCCTCGAGCAGCCTCTCGTCGTCCAAGCCTTTCACCTCGCCGAGCAACGCAATCATATCGTCCAACGAGCTTTCATCATCGGGGTGGCTTTTCGCCAAAAACGCCAGCACCGAGTCACCCACACCGCCACCGCCGGCAACATCCGGCTTTTCTTTTTCTTTATCCATACATTTCTCGATTTATTGGTTAACACTGCAAAATTATGCCGGCTGCAAACTCAATATTTGCAAAAAAGAGAAAAACCGCAAAAAAATCTGCGCAATGAACTTTTATCGGAAGAAATCCGTTATATTTACACTGATTATAAACAACAAACGCGATAATTTTATGAAAGAGCTGAAAGGAACAAAGACAGAAGCCAACCTGATGGCTGCGTTTGCCGGCGAGTCGCAGGCAACAAACAAATACACTTACTACGCCTCGAAAGCCAAAAAGGACGGATATGTGCAGATTGCCAAAATCTTCGAGGAAACGGCAGGCAACGAGCGCGAACACGCAAAACTGTGGTTCAAACTGCTGCACGGCAATGAAGTGCCCGACACGATGACCAACCTTGCCGACGCAGCGGCCGGTGAAAACTACGAATGGACCGACATGTACGCGCAATTCGCAAAAGAGGCCCGCGAAGAAGGGTTTGAGCGCATAGCCAACCTGTTCGACGGCGTTGCCGCCATAGAGAAAGAGCATGAGGAACGCTATCGCAAGCTGTTGAAAAACATCGACGACAAAGTAGTGTTCTCACGCGACGGCGACTGCATTTGGCAGTGCATCAACTGCGGACACATCCACATCGGCAAAGACGCGCCGAAAGTATGCCCCGTATGCGCACATCCGCAGGCCTATTTCCAACTGCGCTGCGAGAATTACTAATGCAGTGGAAAGTAAAAAGTTAAGAGTTGAGGGTTGGGAGCTTTTACGCTTTCAACCCTCAATTTTTCTACATTCTGCCGATTATTCCATCTTGCAACACATTTTTTGCATAACTTTTATATTCAAGCAAGCATAGCGCAGCTTGAGGGTAATCACGGATAAGCAATCCGTCCTCATGGAGGTCGCACCTTAAACGACTAAACTGCGAGTGCGACCTCAACGAGGACAATGCCTTTTAACTTTCAACTTTTACCTCCTTATCTCTATCACCTGACGGTCGACAACCGTGCCTTCGGCCTCGATGTTCATGTAGTACGTGCCTTCGGGCAGGTGGCTCACATCCACGCTGCCTCCCTCGCGAATGTCGTCCACCGTTTGGCGCGCCACCAAGCCCGTCTCGCTGTAAAGCAGCACCGTCACCGCCTGCGGCTCCTGCGGAGCGTCGCCGCCCGCCGTTTCAGCCCTCACGTTCAGACTGTCGCCCGCCGGGTTCGGCGACACACTGTAGGAGCTTGGCGGAGCTGCACGCCAACTTGAGCTGACTTTGTGGCTTACCATATACTTGCTCTGCGAAGAACCTCGCCATTGCGGAGCAAATCGTCCAATCCATCGTTGAAATCGATATAGATGATGTCATACAGTTGCGACAGCTCCTCCATGCCGTCAATCGATAATATTTTTTCCATATTAATTGATAAACTGTTCGACAATGATGACAAATCCATATCCTCAACTATTATTAAAGGGCGGATGAATTTGCCTTCGGCAGGCGAGTTTTTCATATACTTCACCTGAATTGTTCCTCCGGATTGATTGGAATCGGCATTGATCTTGCCAAATTCCACCACCCCATCCGGCAATGATGTAAATGGCGGGCGTGAAGTTGTTGAATCTTTTATTGTGGTGATACTGTGGCTTTCCAATGTCTTTCCGTTAGAGAAAGTAACGCGGAATGTAATGTTATATTCCCCCGGACTTATCGGAAGTTCACGGAAGGCCTGGCCCTGAAAAGGAATTGGACGGTAACTGCTATTGTTGATTTTATACTCTACTTTTGTAACATCCAGCCCTGTGTTTGAAAAGAAATTGCTTTTGTCGAACACTTTGGGCAGCGAGCCTTCAGGCGGCATTACCGCAAAGCATTCTTTCTCTACGTATGGAGAAGGCTTGCCCGGCACTATCCGGATTTTCTCATTCTCAAATGTGACAAGTCCACGCTCCAAAGCGTCATCGGCAAACGTATTATATTTGTAATAAATTATTCCTGCTGCGTTCTTTTCATCCAATGTTTCAAAAACATCATCGGATTCTTGCATGTCGCATATTATTGACTACAGAGCTTTGTAATCCGGCATAAAGTGATTTCCAAACAAAATCAGTAACATAATTCGTTTCCGTAGTCGTTCCGTTGTACAATTCCGGCGCAACTAAATGAATACCATAATCAATAAGTATACCTGTCGGAACTTCCTCCAAATCTACGTATTCAAATACTTCTTCAGAATCATCATAAACAGGCGTTGAATTTTCGGCATAAATGTATTGCCATGTAGAAACTATACTACAAAAAAAATAATAATGATGATTTTTTCATAATGCATTATTTGTTTAAGATTAGTAATTTAAAATTCATAGCCGACTTTAAGAAAATATCTTAAGCAGTCAGAGCTGTCTATGATTTCCGTATCTTCGATATATGATAATTCAGCCATGGCATATATGGCAGATTGCGGCTTTTTATCAAGCCTGAACCTTGCACCCGCGTTGAAAGAGAAGTACACGCCGGAATGGTCGCCTACCGCATAGCCCCATTTTACGTCAAGCACAGGTGTAATTCGCCTGTTCAGCACGTTAATGCGCATGTCGGCAAATATCGGCATCATCACGTTAGTTTCTGTGCATTCATTTATCCCTGCGCCTCCGCCGAGAAAGAAGAAATTGTTGAATTGGTAGCCGTGAACGGTAAGTGCCTCAATACCAAATCCCCGTGGCTTGTGATCTTCGGATTTCTCGCCATTTATCCATATTAAATCATGGCGTGTCAGTCCCATTCCGAGTTCCACGAATCCTTTGTAGCCGCGCAGGGTGCGGCGTTGCTCTTTCTTCGTCAGCGGCTGACCGTCATTGCCGATTTTGACGTTGCTGTCGGCGGCATACGCCCCAACTGAGAACAGCACCACCGCAAGAAACAAAACTATTATTTTCTTCATAGATTATGTTTTTTAGTTTTTGGATCTTTTAAAGTTACACATACAAAACTCTGTTTCCTAATTTTCGGGCAAAAATCGTATGGACAAAGCCAAGAAACGGCACCTCAACAAACAAGCATTTATTATACTGAAAATAATAAAGTTATCTGTCTATAAAAACTCAACAACAAAAAAATCGTATAGACATGCCGCTTCTTGGCAAGATTTTTCTTTACTTTTGTGAATAAAAATTGCCTTAAAATGAAAAAAACGAGAATTGTCGCTATCTTTCCATAAGATAGGATGCGGTTCGGCTATACAAATCGAACAAGTTCTTTGCATTGCCCTCACCTTTCGCTATCTTTGTATCGGATGAAGAAATTGAAAATCATACGGGCAATATTATCGGCTGTGCTGTTACTGCTGTTCACACTGCTTGCCGCCGACACATCAGGTGCGCTTCCCTACGAAGCCCACCGCATAGAACAGACGCAATTTATGCCGGCATTGCTGTCGTTGGGGATAGGCATAGATGTGTTTTGGCTCGTCTTCACTTTTTCATTCGGACGGCTTTACTGCTCGGCAGTATGCCCGCTCGGCACATTGCAGGACATATTCAGCCGGATAGGAATGCTGCTGCGCGGAAAGAAATCGTACTGCTACCGCTATGACCGCGCAAACAACACACTGCGCTATGCCATTCTGTTTGCCACAGCATTATGCCTGATTCTCGGAATGATGTTCATCCCCGCCGTAATCGACCCCTACAGCGCATACGCGCGAATTGTGCAAACAGCAGTCGACCCGTCATATATTCTCGAAGCAGACACTGAAACAGGCAAGTCAATTACGGGGACACTTGTAATACCGGGGATAATCGGCATGGGAGTGGCGGCATTCAGCTTGGTCGCCATAGCTGTAATTTCCGCCTTGAGAGGCCGTCTTTACTGCAACACAGTGTGCCCTGTGGGAACCTTGTTGGGAATATGCAGCCGCAACCCCGTATGGCACTTTGAAATCGACACCGACAAATGCACCGATTGCCTGCGCTGCGAGAAGTCCTGCAAAGCTTCGTGCATCGACATCAGCAGCCATACGGTGGACATGAGCCGCTGCGTGGGATGCTTCAACTGCACGGCTGTATGCGACGACAAAGCAATCACCTATACCCCCAACCGAAAACGCCCGATGACACCTCTCATGCAACGCATCAAAGAAAAAACAGCGTCGAAAGCCACCACACCGTCACTGACCATAACCGACGGACACATCAAAGAAAAACAGCAATCAATAAGGTAGCAGCAATCATTAAAATACCTATTTCACGGTATTGCACACGGGACAGAGTAACGCTACATTTGCACCGTGATGCAAGCGGCTAATTACGTATCAAAAGCCCTAAGGGACAGGCTCGGCGATAGTTTGTTTTTGTCCTCCATCCGCAGTTTTTATATGACAATATAATTTTTATTATACAGCACATCATGACAGAAAAGTACAAATTCAACGACATCATTGCCGAGACGCTGCTAATACCGCTTTATATGAGAGCAAAGGAGAGCCGTCGCGGAGAAAAAGCCATAATCCGCGACGATATGGCCGAGAGTCTTGTAGAAAAATTCGACTGCGACTATTCGCGGTTCGACAAAGCGAAACTTAGCGAAGTAGGCTGTGTGGTAAGGGGATGGTATTTCGACAATGCCGTGCGGCGGTTCATCGCCACGCATACAGATGTCGTGGTCGTCAACGTAGGTTGCGGATTGGACACACGCTGCCAACGCATAGGAGGCAACACCATATTTTATGAACTCGACCTCCCGGAAGTGATGGACTTACGGAAAAAGCTGATTCCGGAAACAGAGACCGACCGCCACATCACGGCCTCACTCCTCGATGAGGATTGGATGGACAATCTGAAAGAAGCGCACCCCGACAGCAATTTCATATTCGTGGCAGAAGGAGTGCTGATGTATTTCCAAGAAGAGCAGGTAAGACAATTCTTATCACGCATAGCAGAAAAATTCAGCAAGGGAGAACTATGGTTCGACGTGTGCGGCACAATGATGTCGCGCCACCATGTAAAACCCGACTCACTCCGCAAACATAAGGCAGAAATACGCTCCGGGATAAGTGATGGCAGATTGGTTGAAAAATGGGAACCACGACTAAAACTGATAGACCAATCCAATTATATGAAGTTTTTCCGACTACGCTGGGGCCTATTCGGAATCATCATGGGATTGTTCCCATGGCTATGTTACAAATTCAGCTCTCTGCTC
>CALUMI010000033.1 GCA_944321725.1 uncultured Muribaculaceae bacterium | reverse complement strand
CAAAAGGGTCAATCATATTGTGGCCAAAGGGGACATTCCTGTTTGGCCAAAAGGGTCAAAGTCGCGTGGCTTTTCCATAGGCAAAGGATGCTGGATTCAGCAGGGCTGCACTTTCTTCGACCGCGGAGGAATCACTATCGGCAACGGCGTGTTCATCGCACCGAAAGTCAACCTCATAACCATCAACCACGGCCCAAATCCCGACAACCGCAACGCCACATACGGCCGTCCTATTGTCATAGAGGATAAAGTATGGATTGGCATCGGCGCCACTGTCCTGCCGGGAGTAAGAATCGGCTACGGCTCAATCGTCGGAGCAAACAGTGTGGTCACCCGCGATGTGCCGCCGATGACAGTAGTAGGCGGAAATCCCGCGAAATTCATAAAGAAAATCGAGCCGAAAAAAGCATAAAATCCGATTTTCTTCAACAAAACAAACAGAGATGCACGCGGCTGCCGATTTCAGCCGTGTGCATCTCTGTTTTACTTTCCGATACCTGAAAATAATTACACAACCCCTTCCCCAGCCCCATAAATAGCAACAAATTGCGATTGACGCGCCTCCGCCACGCCGATAACTTTGCACTCTCAAAATTTGGTAACGCTAAAATAATTCAACAGATGAAACATCAAGAACCTGTCATAAGATTCTTCCTGCTTCTTTTCTTAACGCTCATATTGCCGGTGACGGCTTTCGCGCGGCACGACAATTCGAGAATAACCGGCAAAGTCATCGACAAACCGACCGGGCAACCGCTTGAATACGCCATAGTGGAATTGCGCGACAAAGACAGCGGCAAATTCGTGGCAAGCTGCGCGACAGACTCATTGGGAAAATACGTGCTCACTGTACGCGAGCCGGGCAACTACACACTGAAAGCAAGTTATACGGGCTACTCCCCAATGACAAAAGAAATAGCAATAGAGCCGTCAGAGAAATACCGTCTGACATTTGAGCTCGAAGAACCGTCGCTGTCGCTCGAAGAAGTGGTTGTGCGCGGTCTGAGCGAGGGAGAGCGGGTGGCACGGCTTGCCTATAACGTACAGATGATGGAAACCGACAAATACAAATCCACAACGCTCGACCTTTCGCAGGTAGTCGACAAGATAAGCGGAATAAAAATACGCGAAACGGGAGGCTTGGGCTCCGACATCAACGTGTCGCTCAACGGCTTCTCCGGGAAGCACGTGAAAATATTCATCGACGGTATGCCGATGGACGGCATGGGCTCGGCCTTCGGACTCAACAACATTCCTGCCGGCATGGCAAAACGCATCGAAGTCTATAAAGGGGTAGTACCCATAGAATTGGGAGGCGACGCCATAGGAGGAGCGATAAACATAGTGACCGACAACACCAAGCGCACACGCATAAACGCCTCTTACTCTTACGGCTCTTTCAACACCCATAAATCGGGCGCATTGGTGGAGCATACCACAAAAAAAGGTTTCTATTTCATGGTCAACCCCTATCAAAACTATTCCGACAACGACTATAAAGTCAACGCCAAAATCCTCGATTTCGCGACCGACAACTATCTGCCCGGCACAAGAGAGGTGAGGCGTTTTCACGGAGCTTATCACAACGAGGCCGTAGTCCTGAAATTGGGAGTTACAGACAAAAAATGGGCTGACCGTCTGATATTCGGATTTATCGGAGGATATGAGTACAAAGAGATACAAAATGCCTCAACAATGGATTTCGTGTTCGGAGGGCGCTACAACACGGCGACGACATTGCTTCCGTCAATCGCCTACGAAAAGAAATTCAACGTATTGAAAGGACTAAGAGTGTCGCTCAACGGCAATTACAATTTCGGAAAATCATTCGCCGCCGACACCGTCAGAGGCAACTACAACTGGTTGGGACAATTCAAGCCGCACGACAACAATCTGCCGGGCGAGCGCTCATACATGAAATACCATTATCGCGACCGCAACGGGGCAATAAATCTCAAAGCAGGCCTGATGCCGGCGCATGGACACGCCATATCGTTAAGCAACACCCTGACCACATTCTCGCGAAAAGGCCACAATGAGGTGGAATCAGAAGCGCAGCTTTCCGACCGGTATCCGTCGGAAAATTTCAAAAACGTTCTCGGATTGAGCTACAAATACGATTACCGCTCCGTATGGAACACATCGATATTCGTCAAAAACTACACATCCCACGTCGAGGCATACGTGGATTCCGACGACGGGCAGTCGGTATCGCATCACAGCCGCACCGACAGCTATTTCGGAGGGGGAATAGCGTCCACCTATTTTGCCGGGCGTTTCGTGCAGCTCAAAGCGTCGTATGAGCACACCTACCGTCTGCCAACAAGCCGAGAGCTGTTTGGCGACGGCGACGGACTGGAGTTGGGCACATCTGATTTAAAGCCGGAAGCGAGCGACAACATAAATCTCGGCATGACATTCAGCACCGCCGGCATTGCCGACCACCAACTAACGGCAGACGCGACATTCCAATACAGAAACGTCACCGACTACATACGCCGCACCGTGAGTCAGACCAAAGGCACGGCCTCATCGGTCAACGAGGGCAGTGTGCGCAGTTTGGGGGCAGATTTCGGATTGCGCTATTCTTTCCGAGACTTAATACATCTTGGCGGAAACTTCTGCTACTACGACATGCGCAACATGACACGCTACAAATCAGGCACCAACGTGGAAAGCACCATCTACCGCGACCGAATCCCCAACCAACCGTATATGTACGGCAATGCCGAAGCCGGTGTGACGCTGCGCGATGTGGCGCTTAAAGGCTCTATGCTCGACATACAATACGCACTTAACTACATCCACGAGTTCTATCTCGACTGGCCGAGCTATAACGGCGACTCCACTGTCCCCATGCAACTGTCGCACGACATCTTTGTGAGCTACAATTTCGGGAAGACGCATAACTTCACGGTATCGTTGGAATGCCGCAACATTTTCAATGAGGCTCTTTACGACAATTTCAACCTGCAGAAACCCGGACGGTCGTTCGGCATCAAAATAGGATATAATTTCAGCAAATGACAGTCAAAACAATAAAACTAAATAAGTATATGAAAAAAAGATTTTTCAGCATTCTAAGCGCAACCCTCGCAACGGGATTGCTGTCCGTATCATGCTCCGACGAGCCAAAAGGCGGAGAAGGAGGAGGCGTGCCGGAAACCGGCGACGGCGAATATGTCTACATAGTGGCTTACGCATCGGGCGACGACGTAGGCTATCTGAAACAGGTCAGCGACATCTCGCAAGGCTCAATCGACGGCCAGACAAGCAGCCACAACAGGCAGGAAGTGTCCGGCAATCAAGACTATACGGCCGTAAACGACAAATATCTGTACAACATCAACTACGGGTCGCAAGGCTCGGCCGGAATAAATACCATTTCAGCCTCATGGGGCTTGGATGCCGGATACAACCTTGCGAAACGCAACGAATTCAATCTCGACGGTGATGTGAAAGCGCGCGGCGTGGTGGGCAACTATTTTGTGGCGGCCACAAACGCATCGGAAAACGACATTGCATACGAGCGCATCAAACTCATCGACACTGAATCGCAAGCCGTGATAACAAATCACGGAAAAATCAACACCGACGCCTCCAACAGCGCATGGCGCGGCCAAGTAGCGGAGCACACCACATTCTCCGACATCGCGCAATATGGCGATTACGTGCTCGTGGGGATGACAACCAAGCGCGAGCCGTCGTCGAAAACCACCACTACCGAACTCGCGTTCAACACCTACATCGGAGTATTCACACTCGATCCGTCGGATTCGGAAAAAGAATTTCTGAAATTCAACAGCCTGCTTGTGCGCAACAATGCCGACAAACCGTCGGGACAGGTGAAAGGCAACAGCCGCTCACGCACTGAAACCGGCATCGAGCCAACCGACGACGGCAGCATATATGTATTCGCGCAAGGCAATATCAGCAACGCAAGCGACGGCGCCATTCCGCCTTCAACGGTGCTGAAACTGAAAGTGGAAAACGGCAAGCCGACAGGATTCGACGACAGCTACTATGTCAACCTGCAAGAAAAATCGGGAGGCCACCGCGTATGGCGCAGCTATTATCTCGGCGGCACAAAATTCTGCCTGCAAATGTTCAGCAACGCGGGCGATGACGTTTCCACATCAGCCCCGCGCACTCAATTTGCCATCTACGACGCGGCGACAACAGAGTTCTCATGGGTTGAGAACGTGCCGTCCGACATTACCGATGTCGCTCTGTTCTACATGATAGAAAAAGACAAAAGAAGCGTGACGTTCGGAATAGAGACATCATCGATGAAACCCGCGCTTTACACAGTAAGTTCCGATGGCGTGATGAAACGTGGATTGGAAGTAAACGCCGAAACAATCAAAGGAGTGGCCCGAATAAAGAAACAATGAGAAAGCTGTTTTCAAGACTGCATTTATGGTTATCGGTTCCGACAGGCATATTCATTACGCTGATATGCCTGTCGGGAGCCGCTCTTGTGTTCGAGCAGGAAATCAAAAACGCCCTAAACCGCGGCCTCTATATCTCCGACACCAAAGGAAGGCAAAATCGAATGCCGCCGTCGCAACTGATTGCCGTCGTAAAGAAACAGATTCCTGACTCTCTGAGAATATCGGAGCTGCGCATACCGGGCAAAGAAGGGAAATCTTATTCGCTGTCGTTCGAAAACGCCGGAAAACGCCGGCTTTTCGTCAATCCTTATACGGGAGAAGTGAAAGGGTGGGACAGAAATTATTCCTTTTTCACGACAATGCGCAAACTACACCGCTGGCTGATGGACGCGCCGCCGCAAAAAGGAGAAAAAACCGCTGGGAAAATGATTGTGGGAATCTCAACTCTCGTCATGACCCTCATTCTTATATCGGGACTGATTATATGGATACCGAGAAGCCTCAAAATGCTTCGGCAGCGGCTTGCCGTAAAAACAGGCAAAGGCCGTTACCGCTTTTGGCACGACACGCATGTGGCTTTAGGGTTCTACGCCACGCTGCTGCTTCTCGTAATGTCATTGACCGGCCTCACTTGGTCGTTTGGATGGTACCGCACGGCTTTTTATTCCGTTTTCGGTGTTGAGCAGCAGCGGCAACGCCCTGCCGGAAAGCATCCGAAACCTGACAAGCAACAGGAATATGATTTCACCGCGTGGGACAAAGCCCTTTCCGAAATAGAGTCAAGATATGATGACTACGAGTCAGTGTCATTGTCGGCCGCATCGGCAAAAATAACTGCTGAAAGCTCAGGCTTGAAGAAGCAGGATGCCGTGAAATTCAATCGCCACAGCGGAGAGATAGAGCAAATAACCGACTACGCCGAACAACCGTTGTCAGGCAAAATGAAAGGGCTGATTTATTCGCTTCACACCGGCAGTTGGGGCGGCACTGCCACAAAAATCCTTTATTTTGCGGCATCTCTGATAGGAGCGTCGCTGCCTGTGACAGGCTATTACCTTTGGCTGAAAAAACGCCGGAAGAAAAGACATAGCCGGACGTAAACAATGCGATTTCTCCCCATGCTTGCGCGGCCTTACGGCCAAGCGAACTATGGGGAGCGGTGTCGCAAGCCGGTTTGTTAATGCCGGGCGAAATGCCATATACCGCGTATTCAGCGGACAGGTTTCAGATTGAAAATATATCTTGAGTCCGCACCTTCGTCGACGGCAAACATGATTCGCACAACGCCCTTCGCCTCGTGTCCGCTCCCGATTATTATCACATCGTCATCGTCTATCCCCGTGACATTGTGCTGCCCGACCGATGCGCGGAATGTTTCCTCGACCGATGACGAGGTGGCATTCGGATAATCGAAATTATCGGCTTTCACAAACGTAATATCCGTGTTAGTCCGCCATTCTCTGCCAAACAGCCCGTCAGTTCCGTAAGCATAAATATCTATGTCGGCGGAATCAGCCGTTTCCGTAACAACCGGCTGCAACGATTTGAGCGAAAACCCGTCGGGACGCATTCCTTGTGAGTTTTGATACATGATTATCCCCGACAACTCCTCAAGAACACGGTCTTTCTTTATCACCACCAACTTTTTCCTTGCCATCTGCGTTTCTCCGGTATTGTCTTCCATTGTCACCGACAACTCAACTGACGAAGTGTCGCTCTCCAACAACGGCACTCTATAAATATATGTATAGTCAATCTCACGCACATCGAGAGCCGTGTCTTTAAGCACAATCTCCCCACGCGACGAGTCGAACGACTTTATCGACATTCTCGTCAGCAGCCCATCCAACGAGTAAGAGCTCACTCCGAGCCTCACCATCTCGTAAGTGTCGGCCGTATCCTCCCCCAAATCGCATATAAGCGACAGTTTGGTGGCATCGTCCTCACTCATACATGCCGACAACAATAAAAACGGGAAAACAAACATAAAAATCTTTCTCATCTTTACAGCATTTTAAAAAATGAGGGTATGCCGTCACGGCACGCCCTCACGAAATAGTTATGAAGAATTTATTACCTGATAGTGTAAGCACGTATCAGTGCAGTTTCAGTCACATGACTCCCAAGAAACATCCTGTCGGAGGTTTTCGTTCTTCTCACCACCTGATAATATCGCGCCTCAGGATATTTTTCCACCACCTTGTAGCATGCCTTTTTCAAATTTCCGCGCACACCGCCTATGTCGGCGATTTTCTTGTTGGTGGAATCATAGTCCTCGCCATTGACGGCATCGATACATTTGATGAATCCCAAATACGTGCGATATGAGATTTCCACCTCCACTTCGCCCAAATATTGCAAATCCGACATGCGGATTTCAAGCCTCGTATCGTCGGTGCGGTATGACTTCATCACAGTCTGTGTGCCGCACGACGACAATACGAACGCCGCCAAAATCATTATGTACTTAAAAAATCTCATCTCAAAAATCATTTAAAGTAATAAGTCAAAGTAATGCGGAACTGATTGCCAACCTCGCCTCTGCGGGCTTTCAACGAATCGAAGTTATCATAGTCGATATTACCCTTGAAACCTTCACTGAACGCGTCCAAGTCGGGACTGTAGGAAGTCTGCTCCGTATTGCCGTCCTTATATTTGCTCTTGTATTTCAAACCGCCGTCGAACATGGTCGATATGCCATACTCCACGCCTATGGCCAACGGCAAATCGGCGATATGCGCCTGCAAACCGATGAACGCGCCCAAGCCTATCTGGAAACCGTTTTTGGTAGTGCTGAACGACGACTCGTCGCTCTCGGCATATACCGAGCTGCGCGTCCAACCGATTGGAAGCTCCGCGCCGGCATACACGTCGAGAATGTTGTGACGGCTGAAGTGATAGGCGAATCCCGGACTTATGCGATTGTCGGATACGACCTGCTTGTAATTATAGTCAACTGTTTCCTCACTGCCAATCAAAGCGTCGCCGCCAATTTTCTCCTTAGTTTTCGAGAACTCTACACCGATACGCGCCTCCCATTGGTCGGTCATCATATACTTGAAATTAACCAACGGAAGAGGAGAAATCTCGATATCGTCCTTGAATATGTTTTTGAACATATCAGATGAAACACCCAAATACAAACCGAAATCTCCCGCTTCGGCCCTGTTCCCCGTGCGAATTTTCTTTGCAGTCGGCTCTCCCTGTGTAAGCTGACCGAACATCGTACCGCTTGCCACTATCGCAAGCAATCCTGCCAATAAAAATTTCTTCATTTTTGTTTAAATTTTGTTATTAATGTTTCTTGACGCAAAATTATCTGTGGCGATATAAATAGAAAAGCATGGCATATTGCGGATTTGACACGGTTTTATTGCGGATTTTGCTACTTTTGTCAGCCGGCATCATAAAAATTCACACAACCGCATTTATGTCTTTTTTGGATATTCAGCATTTTACCACTATTTTTGCACAGCAACTCTTTCAGCCGAAGGGAGGGAGAGGGTTGCAAAATTTAGGAAACAGGACGTTTACAACGCGCTATCTTCCACGTTCAAACTTCGCAAACTTGAATCGCTTACAAGGAGATAAAGCAGCCGGAACGTCCGCGTGGCATGTAGATATTCTTTTCTGCGCCGGCGCAGTGCCAAGCAGAAAAAAGACATATCACATCCCGGCGTGGGCTGACTGAGTTGCTTATCCTTGTAAGGGGCAATGCGAAGGCCTGAACGTGGGATAAGTAGAGATGTACAGATCCCACGTCTTTCGTTTTGTCGCGCCGGATTCGGGGAAATCTGCCGGTTTACTTTTACAAGGGAAAATGGAACCTATCGGTTTATTGATTAAAAAAGAGTTGGAAAGGCAGGAACGTTCGATAAGTTGGTTTGCACGTAAAATAGGATGCGACCGCTCAAATGTCTACCGCCTGTTCCAAAAAAACAGCATCGACACCCAACTGTTGGCAAGGATATCCGTGGTGCTAAGCCATGACTTCTTCTCCGATTTGTCAGCCTCAATCAGTCCCGACCAACAAGTGCAAAATCCGCAATAAAACCGTGTCATTTCAGCCACAGTCTAAAAATCAGTCCCTCACCCATAATCGAAAACTCCGTCACAAAGTGACACCTTTTTCGATTAGCCGCTTCCTGCCGGCAGAAAAAGCCAATCCGGTTTCCACTGCCTGCAAGGCCGTGAAACCCAGCACACAGCCAAACGTCATCACCTCCCATCAACAAAGACATCTATCCCCCCACACAAACGAAACCTTTGGCGGAGCGCGGCTGGAGTGAGTGCGGATATAAAATTCGGCTTCGTGGAGGCCGCTCTTTAATAATATTGTAGACATGGAAGATGCCCTGTCAGGAGTTCGACTGCTATGCGGCCGGTTGCAGTAGATGCAGTTGCCCTACGGCAGTGCTTCGCTTACCGTAGTGTTCTCTGAAGTGTCGCCGCGCGGCGACTACAGCCACCCTCAGCCATAAAGTGCCAAATGGAAATCCTGCATCAAAGAAGGTTGTATTTCCAAATGCCAATGACAACGTATAGAGCGACTTGAATACTCGGAGCGAAATTCCATGCAAATTGAGCGTGACGGAGTGATAGAAAGATAGCCACGTAGTGGCTGCACAGCTGTAACCTCATGCAAGCGGAGCTTTGCGGAGCGCGGCTTGGGGTAGCCGCAACTATGAGATCCGGCCGCATAGCGGTCGCACTCGAAATAAACTAAGCCACAAGCGCGGCCGCTATGCGAAATCAGCAGCGGAAGCGTGTCAAATCCGCCACACAGCTTCTATCCTCCCCTTGAAACTTTAGCATATTTTTGCAAAAAATTATAATTTATGAAAAAACTTTTAATTTCAACTTTCTTATGCTGCATACTGTCAGGAGCAACAGCCCAAAACCTGATACCTGTGCAAAACGAGAAAGGAAAATATGGCTACGCGGATGAAAGTGGCAACATTGTGATAAAATATGCCTACGATGAGGCATCGGCATTCGTCGACGGACGCGCCAAAGTACGCAAAGGCAACAAGTGGGGCTATATAGGCACGGAGGGGAAAGAAGTAATAAAGATTCAATTCTCCGACATGAACACATGGAACGGCAACTATTGCAAGGTGGCTGTCGGAGGCAGCGTGAAAGACGGAATACTTGAGAATGCCAAGTGGGGGATAATCGACAAAGACGGAAAATTCGTGCTCGATGCCGAATACGATGAGATAAGCCCGTTTAACGACGGCCTTGCATTTATAACAAAGGACAAGAAATACGGCTACATAACAGATGATTACAAAATCCTGATCCCATGCGAATATGAGGCCGTAGGCTCGTTCAACGAAAAAGGATTCCTATGGGTGAACAAAGGCGGTAAATTCGACGAGAAAAAAGACCCCTCAAGGGTGAAAGGCGGTAACTTCGGGATCTACAACCGTGAAGGCAAACTCATAATCCCGGCCGAATACAAGCAAATAGGCACTTTCGTTGACTATTCAAAAGACGCAAACCCGTTTTTATCGGCCATCCGCAGCAGCAAAGACTATATAGACAAAATCAAAAAAATAAAAAAAGAGGGCATGACAAAGCGCAAGCAGAAACCGGGCTTCATGAAAATCGAATTCGACTATTCCGAAGGCATAAAGTATGTAAATGAAGAGACGGAGAAACTTGAAGAAACGATGATAAGCCAACTGAACAGCTCTGACGCACGGCTGTGCGAAGAATGCGGCAACTTCAACCTGCTGACATACGAGTTTGTAGACCCTGTGAAATTCAGCAAACTCCCGATGCCGATAAATTCGTTGATAGTGGTTTCAAACAAAGGTGACGGCGGTTTATTTCAACTACATAATCTCAATATATTTGACTACAGGAAAGTCGACACGAAAAACAAGCACAAAATAGGCATTTTTGACGACAAAGGCAACATGCTACTGCAAGAGGGCAAATACGAGCAGGCATTCTGCCCGACCGAAGGCTTTATCCCTCTCACACGCGAAAAAGACAGGAAAGTGCAAGTCAACTACTATGACATGTCAAACGGCAAACTGCTGTTCGACGATTGGATGTTTGTGAAAAAAATCACCCCGTTTGAAAACGGCGTAGCCGTAATATCGGAAGAGACAGGAGAATACCTCATCGACAAAACAGGCAAGAAAATCTCAAGCGACTATGAGCTTATCCTGCCTCCACGCGAAGGGACATACGTAATCAGAAAGAATGGCAAATACGGAATGATGGACACTGCCGGCAAAGAGATAGTCACTCCTTCCTACAACCTGATATGCCCGCTGATAGAGGGACTTGCGTGCATGCAAAAAAATTTGGGCGAGAGCTATGGATTTCTCGACAGCAAGGGGAATATAGCAATATCACCCAAATACTTAACCGCACAATCATTTAAACACGGATGGGCCAGCGTAAGGACAAAAAATGGTTGGGGAGAGATAGACAACACAGGGAAAGAAGTGGTGGAATGCAAATGGAACAACACCATGGCGAAAACGGAAGACAAGCCTGCCCTTATGTGGGTACGGCCAACGGCCAACAGCCTGTGGTATTGCTTGGACACAAAAACAGGACAATACAAATTCGAGCAAGGTGTTTACGCTGTATTCCGAAACTTCAATCACGATTTCAAGGGCATTTCTTTCGTGGAAAATGAAAAGGGACAAATAGGATGCATCGATGAAAACGGAAACATCAAAGTGCCGTTGGTGATGGGCAATTTCCGCCTTGCAAAAAAAGCATACCAACAAATGCTCGACAGAGGCATGGCGGAATGGACGGAAATCGACCTGTACCGCTTCGATCTCGAGAACAACGACAAATTGAACGAACAGACCATTTACCACAAATTTGAGAGTTCGGATTGGACATACTAATATCTATCATTCACATAACAATGAAAACCATAAACAAATATATCATAGCCGCCGTTTTTGCAGCCTTATCGGCATTCAGCGCAACGGCGCAGCAAAACGATGAGATGAAATACCGCCGTAATTCTATCTACAGCGTACTCATAGCCCACAACGAACAAGATTTTTGCGAGGAAATACGGGAGCAGTTCTCAAATATCCCCGTACCCGACAAATACAACGACCACAACCTGAATATCCGCTGCCTGAACATTTCAGACAAAGGAAAATACACCGACGACATAACCAACTATTTCGTCAACGGCAACAATATCGGCAGCCGCTTGGTGGCGCGCTGGTTCAACCGCAACATCCTGACGGGCGAATGCAACCTTGACCTCGTAAAAGAGCGCGGGCTCTACAACGCGTCGGCATTCGACGCCGAATTGGCCAAACGTTCCGCGCGTGGCATAGCAATGCTCGAAGATGCCGGAGAAGACCTTATAGGCAATACATTCCTGATTGTCAACGAAGTGTCTTATATCGACAAGAACATCAAGGCAAAACGTTGGGGGATAGCCCTCTCAATCATCGGAGGATTGGCCGGAGCCGCGACAGGCAACAGCGACTATGCGGATCTCGGCTCCTCTTACGGACAGATAATATCCACTCTTAAAGGGTTCTCCGTAAAAATACACACACGCCTTTATCAATTAGTATGGGATGAAGCGACAGCCAACATGTTCTACACCCAATTTTATTCCGACAAGCCCGATGAGGCTAAGCGCAAAGCATTCGAGGAAAACCGCGACAAGTTCAAAATGAAATATATCGGTGATGTCGAGTCAAAAGGCTCCAACACATCGTTTCTCGGCATCAATGAGGATGAGCCTTATCTGATGATACGCAAAGCGTGCCAACGAGCCATCGACGAGAATGTGGCCGATCTGCAAAAGAAATATGAGCAATTCCGCGTAAAAGCGCCTATCGTCAGCGTAGAGCCGACTATAACAGTGCAAATAGGGCTGAAAGAGGGAATTGACAAGGATTCACGGTTCGAAGTGCTTGAGGCAGTCGACAACAACGGCAAAATAGAATATAAGCGGGTAGGCGTGATACGACCGGTGGAAAGCCGTATTTGGGACAACAGATTTATGGCGTCGGAAGAGCAGGCCTACGGGGCGGAATTCGGAGCGACAACATTCGTAAAAGAAAGCGGCGATGATTTTTATCCCGGAATGCTTGTCCGCGAAATTGACTGACAGAATATTGAACAGCAAACTTTAAAACCATATTTTTATGAGAAAAAAGATTCTTTTGATGTTGGCCGCGCTGCTCACGGCGGTATCGGCCAACGCTTTCGAATGGACATGGGAGCCGAAATACGTAGGGGAATACCACATCGGCTACGGCACGACAGCCCATATCAATGATTATGACAGGTATGTTGGACGCGCCATATTCGGCACGATACAGGGCGTATCGCTCAACGACTATTTGGAAGTCGGCGTAGGAGTCGAGGGATTGATGCTCACCCATTACTACAAAGGACAGGGACTGCGCTGGGGAATGGACGCATACGCCAATTTGCGCGGAGGCTATCCGATAACCGACACTTTCAAAGTGTTCCTTAATCTTGGCTTGGGTTCGCAAATATCATTGAAACCAAGCGGAGGACACGGCTTCTTCTGCGAGTTCGGCCCGGGCTTCCGTTACAAGAAATTTAATTTCAGCTTTGGTTTGCAAAAGATAGGCAAAGGAGAAGGCACTTCCACATTTTTCGTAAAAACAGGTATGTATTTCTAAAATTTACAGACTATGGAAAATCAGGACAATAAAAACAACAAAAAAGACGAGATAATCAGCCGGCGCAAATTTTTCAAACGCGCGGCGGGAATGGTAATTCCGGCAATAGCACTGACTGTGCTTCCGTCGGCTTTGACCTCATGCGAAATCGACGAGCCGTATCCGGGTGACATACCAGGCGGAGGCTCAAGCGGTTGCTCACAGTGCAAAGGTGGCTGTGGAGGTGGCTGCACATCTAATTGCGGAGTAAGTTGCGGTAGCAAATGTACAGGCAGCTGCGGAGGTGATTGCACTGTTAATTGCAGCTCAATGTGCAAATACACATGCAAAACAAGGTCATATAATCGATAAATATTATATCCAAGAAAATTATACCGATTGTATCAGGCATAAATACTACAAAAAATAGCAACTACAACTCGCAAGAATTGCAAAACTAATTAATGGATTCTATAAAATCAAACGACAGGGGTTGGCAGGAAGGAATGGCAAAAAACATCACGTTTATTGTCACCAAAGACTGCCAACTCGCTTGCAAATACTGCTATCTTGTCGGAAAAAACGAGAAAGAGCGCATGACGTGGGACGTTGCGAAAGCGGCCATCGACTATATCCTCGACCGTGAGCGGGAATACACAGAGCAATCCGTCGTGTGGGACTTCATCGGCGGAGAGCCGTTCCTCGAAATCGACCTGATCGACAAGATTTGTGACTATCTGAAAATCGAGATGTTCCGTCGCAACCACCATTGGTTCAACTCCTACCGGTTCAGCTTCTCCACCAACGGAATAAATTATCACGAGGAGAAAGTGCAGCGGTTCATCAAAAAGAATATCAGCCACCTGAGCATAGGAATAACCATCGACGGAACGCGCCGCAAGCACGATCTCAACCGGGTATGGAAACACCGCAACGGCGAGCCGGAACGCGGGTCGTATGACGATGTTGCCCGGAATATCCCGTTGTGGCTCAGCCAATTTCCCGGCGGAAGCACCAAAGTGACAATAAGCAGCGCCGACATCCCTTACATAAAGGAAAGCGTGATGCACCTCTACTCGCTCGGAATCCAAGAGGTAAACATCAACTGCGTGTTTGAGAACGTGTGGCGCGACGGCGACGACAAGCTATTTGAGGATCAGCTCATGCAACTTGCCGACGCGATAATCGACGGCGATTACTACAAAGACTATGCCTGCTCTTTCTACGACGAGCATATCGGCAAACCGTTGGACAAAGATCGGCACAACGACAACTGGTGCGGAGCGGGCAGAATGCTTGCCGTAGATGCCGCCGGCACGTTTTATCCGTGTACGCGCTTCGCGCAATACTCGCTGCGGAGCAAACCGGCCCTGACGATAGGCAACATTCACGACGGAATAGATAAAAACCGCCTGCGCCCGTTCCTTACGTTGGACCGCTGCACGCAAAGTCCGCAACAGTGTATCGACTGCGAAGTGGCAAGCGGTTGCGCGTGGTGTCAGGGAGAGAACTACGACGCGGCCGACACACCGACAATATTCCAACGCTCGACAGCCATCTGCAAAATGCACAAAGCACGAGTAAGAGCCAACAACTACTATTGGAACAAACTCTACCGCAAACTTGAGCTTGAAGGCCTGCGCGAAGACTACGAACAGAATAAAAAAGAGTCGAAAAATCTGATTTGCTGACAATTATACTATGCTACAATATTTAGTCATTCTTCTGGACAAGTCGTCCGTTTCATATTGCCATTATCCCGACAGTACGGAAACAGTGCGCCCCATGCCTTTGGACACACTCAAAGCAGGAATCGTATTCGCGATGAAAGAAAATCTGAGCATCCAATTTGTATATCCGGATTACAAGCTGCCCGATGAATACGCTGCTGCCATAGAAAGCATCGACCATGTGAAAATCGCCCCGATAGGGTCGGAAATGAAAGCCGATGTCAAAGTAGCCCGCTCTATCATGGAGTTTTGCCGGAGCAAAAAAGAAAAAGACACTGCCTACGTTGTGAGATGCTCAAAAAAAGAGTTTCTCGAAAACGGCGGTGATTTGTGCGAAACTTTCTATCATGTTTCAAGATTGAACATAGTGATAACCGACATCCATACACTCGCCGACAACGAAGCAGACAGCTACGACCGGATGCTTGGTAAACTGTCGGCGGCATTGGAAGAACGCTTCAAACAAGGCGCGATGCCACAGCTCAACCTGCTGACCGACCGCATGATGCTCGATGCGATGAACAACTGCGACGCCGGATGGAAAAGCCTGACACTTGCCCCAGACGGCAAACTGTATGTCTGCCCGGCATTCTATTATGACGATTCCGACAGTGTCGGCGAAATTCAAAACGGTGTGGATGTGAAAAACCAGCAGCTCTACCGGCTCGACCATGCCCCGATATGCCGACACTGCGATGCATATCAATGCCGACGCTGCATTTGGCTCAACAAATTGACGACGTTGGAGGCAAACACTCCATCCCACAGCCAATGTCTTGCCGCTCATCTTGAACGCAACGCGAGCCGCAGGCTCTTGGAGCAGTTGCGCAAAACAGACGCGGCATACATGAAAGGCCGCACTATAAAAGAAATAAAATATTTAGACCCATTCAACGAAATAACAAACTTATGAGAAAAAGCGTAGGAAAGGTAACCGACGAGGAAAAGAATGCCATACAAGCACTGTTTGAACGGAAAAACGGGTTGGCCGAGCTTGCAAAAATATTAACACCCGATAAGCAGGAACTCTACGAGAGGCTTGTGGCCGACATGGGCGCGACAGAAACAAAATTCCAACAGTGGTGGGATGACATGTCCGCAAAATATCAATGGGAAAGCCTGCCAAACGGACATTGGGAAATCGACTTCTCCGACGGGCAAATCTATCTTACCGTATAAGAAAAAATCGATGTCCGCCAAAAGCAGCCACGCAGTGGCGGCACTTCATGGCTCCCACACAAGCTAATCCGACGGCAGAACGCAGCTTAATGTGGATGCGCTGTTAAATTTAATTCGCCTCGTAGAGGTCGTACTTGAAGTTATTGTATGACAAGTTCGACCGCTATGCGGCCGGTTGCGCTCAGATGCCGTTGCCCTACGGCTACATTATGCGAAATCAGCAGCGGAAGCGTGTCAAATCCGCCACATAGCGGCACTTCGTGGCTTTCTGCTGAGCATCAGACCACGACGGAGAGCGAATTGGACACTTTAAAGTAACAACGCTTCGTGGCTTCTGCCGGCACATGGCAAGGCTTGGCGAGGAAGCAAAAATCAGTTATATTTGCAGAATGTAGGATGCAGTTCGGCAAATCTAAATTAAAGATTATGAGAAAAAAGAGCAGAGAGATGGATAGCCGATGGGCTTTGGAGGTGATGCGCAAAGCTCCATACATCACAGTGAGCTTTACCCGAGCGGACGGTACGGCATACGGGGTGCCGCTTTCGTTGGCAGCGACAAGTGATGACATCTGGTATTTCCATTGCTCGCCTGAAGGCGACAAGCTCGACGCTATAGCCGCACACCCGGAAGTGTGTCTGTCTGCCGTGACAAGATGCAGCCCGACAATCGGACCCAAAGACAACTCATTCACACTGCAATACCGCTCAGCAATAGCTTTTGGGATTGCGGAAACAGTCAATGACGAAGCCGAGAAAATAGAGGCTCTGCGAGCGATAAGCCAACGCTTCTTGCCACAACACATGACAGCCTTCGATGAAGCCATTAGCCGCAGCCTCCACCGCACGGCAGTAGTGCGAATAACTCTCATCTCCCCTCCGACAGGCAAACGCAAACAATACGACAGCGAAGGAGAGGAAATGAAATACGGCAGAATGGAATAGGACGGGACTACGGCTTCGGCTGCAGCATTTCCTTGATGCCGCCTATCGAGCCGAGCAGCGACGACGCCTCGTAAGGCATATACACCGTCTTGTTGTCCTTGCCGGAAACCATCTCTTTCAGCGTTTCGATATATTTCACGGCAAGCATATACGTGGCCGGATCGGACTTCGCGCCTGTTATGGCCTCCGCAATCTTGCGTATGGCCTCAGCTTCCGCCTCCGCCTCAAGCACTTTGGCCTCTGCATTGCCTTGCGCCATCAGTATCTGCGACTCGCGGTCGGCTTTGGCGCGGTTGATTTGCGACTCTTTCTCTCCCTCAGATTTAAGGATTGTGGAAGTCTTCTCACCCTCTGCCTTCAAAATCTTGGCGCGCCGCTCGCGCTCAGCCTGCATCTGCTGTTCCATGGCGTTGCGCACAGAATCGGGAGGCGTGATGTCCTGCAGTTCCACACGGTTGATTTTCACACCCCATTTGTTGGTAGCGTCGTCGAGCACAGCACGCAAACGCGAGTTAATGGTGTCGCGCGAGGTGAGGGTCTCGTCAAGCTCAAGCTCACCGATAATGTTGCGGAGCGAGGTTTGGGTCAATTTTTCTATAGCATTAGGCAGATTATCGATTTCGTAGACCGATTTGAAAGGATCGGTAATCTGGAAATAAAGCAGCGCGTTGATGCGTGTGGTGACATTATCCTTAGTAATAACACTTTGTTCCGGAAAATCGTACACCTGCTCGCGAAGGTCGATTACGTCCGACATGCGTATCACAGGGATAGCTACCCCGCGCGGCCCGCTGACCATGTGGCGCACATACACCTTGCGCGGACGGTCGATAATCGGCCAAATGATGTTTATGCCCGACGACAATGTGGAATGATAGCGTCCGAGCCGCTCAATCACTTTAGTTTCGCTTTGGCGTATGATTATCAAGCCATTGACGGCAAAAATGATAACAACCACGGCGATTACGCCTACAACAATTAAGGTTCCCATAATGAGTTAATATTAGGTTTGTAATTTTATTTCTTCCTGACAGTCAACACTATGCTGTCGACCCCAAGCACCTCTACCTGCTCGCCTTTGCCGATAACCGCGCCGTCCGTGTCGGCAACAGCCTTCCAGTCGTCGCCATCGATGGCCACGCGGCCGGTATTGGCCGAAGCGTCAATCGTTTCCGAAACCACGCCTATACGCCCGACAAGAGCGTCAATGCCACTCTTGCGCACGGTTTTGTTCTTCCTGAAAAACGTTTTTCTGACAATAGGGCGCACAACCACAAACGAGAACAATGTGAACACGGCAAACCAGATTATTTGCGCCTTCAAACCGAATCCCATTCCGGCAACGACAGCCGACGCCGCCGCACCTATGGCAAGACAAATAGCTGCAAACCCGGCCGTGAAAATCTCCACAGCCACCATCACCGCCGCCACTATAGCCCAAATATGCCACATTTCCATACCCGCCACGTTTTTAATTATTGTTGCCGGCTGCTTTGCCCGAGAAAATCGAAAACATCGACATAGATTTCCGTCACATTGCGCTTGATGGCATTCTTGTCCTCCCATACGCGTGTACGGATTTTCCCCTCGATATAAAGCTTCGCCCCCTTGCGGATATATTTTTCCGCATATTCGGCGTTGCGCCCCCACATCACTATGTTGTGCCATTCCGTTTTCTCCGGGACGGCCACACCCGCAGCCGTAGTGAAAGCGCGCTCCGTAGTGGCAAGCGAAAACGACGCCACCGGTTTTCCGTCGACATAACGAATATCGGGGTCGCGCCCCACGTTTCCAATCAGTATTGCCTTGTTTACCGACATTTTATATTCAAAAAATTACTTACGCCAACCTGTCCGGAGCGTGTCCTGTCCGCGCGCATGGGGACAGGACAGCCGTCCGCGACAAAACACATAAATCAAGGCGCCATGCACTATTCCTCCGGGCCGGAGTTCAACACAGCGGCCACATCGGCATCATCGCCATCCTTATTGAAAAGTTTTGCCTTGATTTTAGCCTCAAGCTCTTCGGCAAGCTCCGGATTGTCGTCGATAAGACGCTTGACGGCATCGCGTCCCTGCCCGAGCTTGGTGTCGTCATAAGAGAACCACGAGCCGCTTTTCTTGACGATGCCCAAGTCAACGCCCAAATCGACAATCTCGCCGCTATGGGATACCCCCTCGCCAAACGTCATTTCAAATTCGGCTTTCTTGAATGGGGGCGCAACCTTGTTCTTCACGACTTTCACTTTAGTATTGTAGCCGACAATGTCCTCCCCGTTCTTTATGGAAGAGGTACGCCGTATATCGATACGCACCGAAGCATAGAATTTAAGCGCGTTTCCGCCGGTAGTGGTTTCCGGCGAGCCCCACGAAACACCAATCTTCTCGCGCAACTGGTTGATGAAAATACAAGTGGTTTTCGTCTTTGAAATCGTTCCCGTCAGTTTCCGCAAAGCCTGCGACATCAACCGTGCCTGCAGACCCATCTGCTTTTCCCCCATTACGCCTTCAATCTCGGCTTTCGGGGTAAGCGCGGCCACAGAGTCGATTACGATTATGTCGATGGCCGAAGAGCGGATAAGCTGGTCGGCTATTTCCAAAGCCTGCTCACCGTTGTCGGGTTGCGAAATCCACAAATTATTGACATCAACACCAAGTTTCTCGGCATAGAAACGGTCGAAAGCATGTTCGGCATCGATTATCGCCGCAATGCCGCCCTGCTTCTGCGCCTGCGCAATGGCGAGAATGGCGAGCGTGGTCTTACCCGAAGATTCCGGGCCGAAAATCTCGATTATCCTGCCGCGCGGATACCCGCCGACACCGAGAGCCGCATCCAAACCAATGATGCCCGACGGGATTACCTCCACATTCTCGATATTCTCGTCACCGAGTTTCATAATCGCGCCGCGTCCGAAATCCTTCTCGATTTTCGACATCGCATTCTGCAACGCTTTCAGTTTCTCGTTGGCTGCGGAAGGCGTGCCTTCCACAGCTTTTTTCTTAGCATCCATATATATATCTTTCCTTTTTATTTATTCAAATCCAATATTTGGCGGGCACTGTCTTTGGTGTTGACTTTCGTTATAATGTCGGTCACCACCCCGTCGCCGCCGACAATAAAAGTGGTGCGGACAGTCCCCATATACTCTCGCCCGGCCATCTTTTTCTTCTGCCACACGCCGAAAGCCTCGTTAAGGCGCAAATCAGTGTCGGCAATCAGTGGGAAAGGCAGAGAATATTTCTCAGCGAATTTCACATGCGACGCCGCGCTGTCCTTACTGACGCCCACAATCTCATAACCGGCATCCTTAAGCTCCTGATAGCCGTCTCTCAGACTGCATGCCTCAGCCGTGCATCCCGGCGTATTGTCTTTCGGGTAAAAATATATCGCCAATTTTTTGCCTGCAAAATCAGACGCTTTCACTTCCTTGCCGTTGGCATCGGTTCCAAGCAATTCCGGTATCTTGTCTCCTATCTTCATATTATTTTTTGTTTTCTTTTATGCAAAACTACACATCGCATGGGCAACATTAAAGCCCTGCTGTGTTAATATTAATGTTCAAGTTCCACTTTGTGGGTCGGTGGGAGCTGCGCGTTGCGACGCGCCACCGCGTCGACCACACGCCGGGCCAACTCATTGAAAGCACTGCCCGACACTGTGTTCTGCAAAGCGGCCGGCACACCGCTGTCGCCGCCATCGCATATTCCGGCCACCAAAGGAATCTGCGCGAGCAAGTCAACTCCAAGTTTCTCGGCAAGCCTCTTTCCGCCGCCGTTGCCGAAAATAAAATACTTCTCATCGGGGTGATCGGCGGGAGTGAACCACGACATGTTCTCCACAATTCCGAGCACCGGGACGTTCACCTTGTCGCTGCGAAACATGCTGATGCCTTTCCGAGCATCGGCAAGAGCCACTTCCTGAGGGGTAGTGACCACTATCGCCCCTGTAATGGCAAGCGTCTGCACAAGCGTGAGATGAATGTCGCTCGTGCCGGGGGGCATATCTATCACAAAGTAGTCAAGCTCTCCCCAATTAGCCTCACCGATGAGCTGCTTCAGAGCGTTGCTGGCCATTCCGCCACGCCACAATACGGCACTGTCTTTCTCAACAAGGAAACCGATAGAAAGAATCTTCACCCCATATTTCTCCACAGGTGCGATAAGATTTCTGCCTCCTACCTCGTCCATATAGACAGGCTCATCCTCAACACCAAACATTTTCGGTACAGACGGGCCGAAAATATCAGCGTCGAGCAGCCCCACCTTATAGCCTTGCGCCGCCAACGCCACAGCGAGGTTGCAAGCCACGGTCGACTTCCCGACACCACCTTTGCCCGACGACACGCCGATTATGTTTTTCACACCCGGAAGCGGATTCTCCGGTTTCTCCACCGCCTGGCGGAATTTCACCGCAATATTGTCTTTTATTTCGGCGTTCTTGCTTGCATAAGTCAATATGGCAGTTTCGGCGGCCTTCACAACCGACTTGACAAACGGGTCAGTAGGCTTGTCGAAAACAAGCGAGAACGAAACTTTCATGCCATCAATGCGGATGTCGTCCTCCACCATATTGTTGTCCACCAAATTTTTCCCGTTGCCGGGATAGCGGACATTACGCAAAGCATCAAGTATCAACGCCGGATATAATCTTTCTTCCATAGCAATTCGTCAAATTGATGTCCTATACAAAGTTAATAAGAATTTCTTTTCCGCCCCATACAACAAGAACAAAAAAGCAGAAAACTGCGCTAATCACTAAAAACACATTTGCAATTTAACGCTTTAGAGACTTTGCAATTTTCATAAGCATCATATTAAATCATTTAAAACAGACTATAATCCAAAGATTCGGCATCAATCAGCAAAACAAAAACGCAGCAAAGAAAAAGAAATCTTATTGTGGCTATTATCCTCTGTGACGATTTTTATTACATTTGTAACACAAAATGACTATTACACCAATATGATCAACAAAACATATCTATCAGCAAAACCTTTCGTGAAATGGGCAGGAGGGAAAACTCAACTTTTAAAAGATATAAAACGTGCCTTACCATCCGATTTTTCTGAAAAAAAAGATTCTATCTATGTCGAGCCTTTTGTAGGAGGCGGAGCCGTACTGTTTTGGATATTGCCACAATTCCCCAATATAAAAAAAGCGATAATCAATGACATAAACCCCCATTTGATAACCACATACAGAGCTGTCAAAGAGCAGCCTGAAAAACTAATAGAACGACTGGATATCTTCCAACAAGAATATTTGCCTTTACATGAATATGAAAGAAAAAATTATTATCTAAACAAACGCAACATATATAATTCTTCCCCTTTATCAGAAATAGAAACAGCAGCATTATTCATATTTTTAAACAGGACATGCTTCAATGGTTTGTATAGAGTTAATTCTAAAGGAGAATTTAATGTTCCTCACGGAAGATATACAAATCCTAAAATCTGCGATAAAGCAACCATTCTTGCTGATTCGCAACTTTTACAAAAAGTGGAAATTTTATGTGGAGATTATACAGAAACGATTACCTATGCCACGCCAAACACATTATTTTATTTCGATCCTCCATATAAACCATTAAGCAAAACTTCATCTTTCAACTCGTATGTGAAAGAAGGATTCGATGACAACGAGCAAATAAGACTACGTGATTTTTGCCATTATATATCGGAACATAAAGCTCATTTCATTTTAAGCAATTCTGACGCAAAGGACAAAAAAGGAAATGACAATTTCTTTGATAAAATATATCAATCATTTAATATTCATCGAGTTATGGCATCACGGATGATCAACTCAAATCCTAATAAACGAGGCAAGTTATCAGAACTTATCATCAGAAATTATAAAATAAGCTAACCCTCTTTATTTACATTTTAGTATGATTAGCAGCAAAGTCATCGAACATATGATGCCATTATTCAGGATAATAGGCAATTCAAAAGGCAAAACAATAGGCCAAATTAAAGATCAGCTTGGTATAGAACGCAATAAAATGGTAAAAGGCGCATCCGGGCTTATCGTTGAAAATTTGTTGGGCATTCAAAATAACAATCGTGATGAAGCAGATATTCCAGAAATTGGATGCGAAATAAAAATTCTTCCACTGCAAAAAACCGGAATGGTGAGATAAAAGCGAAAGAGCCTACTGCTATTCAAATGATAAATTATATGGAAGTTTCCAAAGAAACATGGGAAACTGCAAAATTGAGGAATAAGATTAATTTGACATTTTGGGTCGTTTATCTTGCAAAAAAAGATGGGAAAGCTCTTCGCCAGAATGACTATATAATAATTGACTACTTCTTAGATCATCCTACTGAGGTGCAAAATGGGATATTCAGAAAAGATTGGGAAGACATTCAGAAATATATAATAGAGGGCCGTGCCGATCAATTATCTTGTAGTATGGGAGTTTTTCTTGAGCCAAAAACCAAAGGAGCAAATAATCAAGACAAGACTCATGCTCCTGATGGAAGAGGTGGAACAATAATGGCACGCCGTCGCGCATTTTATTATAAAAAGAATTATACAAACACTGCTATCATCCCAAAAATAGATTTATCGCCTGTAAAAGAGAAAAAATGATTGTTCCGTTCTACCGTTCCACCGATTGCGCATTCACCCTCCTACACGGTGATTGTCTCGAATTGCTCAACCAATTCAGATTCAAGTTTGATATGATATTTGCCGACCCGCCTTATTTCCTAAGTAATGGAGGGATAAGCGTACAAAGCGGAAAAGTGGTTTGCGTTGATAAAGGCGAATGGGATAAAGGAGGAACCCCTGAATATGTAGATTCGTTCAACAAAGCATGGATAAGAGAATGCCGCAATAAGCTAAAAGAAAACGGGACAATATGGGTAAGTGGCACTTATCATAATATTTTTTCCATAGCCAAGGTATTGACAGAATCAGGGTTCAAGATCCTTAATGTCGTCACATGGGCAAAGACAAATCCACCGCCCAACATTTCCTGCCGTTTTTTCACCTATTCCACAGAATTTATCATTTGGGCACGGAAATCTCCCAAAGTGCCTCATTGCTACAATTATGAGGTAATGAAACAAATAAACGGAGAAAAACAAATGACAGACGTTTGGCAACTGCCGGCCATTGCCAAATGGGAAAAATCGTGTGGAAAACATCCAACGCAAAAACCATTGTCTGTACTGTCGCGTATTATCTTGGCTTCAACCCGCTGTGGGGCGTGGATACTTGATCCATTCACAGGAAGTAGCACAACAGGCATTGCCGCCAATTTGCTAGGAAGACGTTTTTTAGGGATTGACAAAGAGAAAGAATATCTTATTCTTAGCCAAAGCCGCAAAAAAGAAATCGAGCATCTATCGAATTTTGCCATATTCCGTAAAAAGATTAAAGACATAGCCATTCTCGATAAAAAAGGGATGCTTCTTGCTAATGAAGAGGATAATTCCACTTACGATTTGCCTTTTTAAAGACAGCATCTTTGAAAAAGGGGAAGCCGTCTTGGCGTTGTGCAAAATCAAATAGCCATTTATCGAAAGTTGGCTTATCCAATTTATTTTATTCCACTTCCTTGCCGGAGAAGCGGGGGTCGGTTTCGAGGTAGCCGCGGGAGAAGCTGCGGTAAGTGTCGAACTCGATATCGATGTCGGGTTCCTTCAGCTCTGTTTCCGCGTCAAGACGCCAACGCAAATATTTGATGGTCAACCCGCGTGCAAGCCATTGCCTCTCATAGAATGTGCGTATCTCAAGAATATCGTCCGCCATACCCGAGCCGTAAAGGTCGCCGGTATCGACTTCCACAGGCAAGCCATTCAAGCGGACAAGCTCACGGGTATAAGTATATAAAAAAGGGCTGTCGGTCTTTAGATTTATTATGCCGCCATTTATCAGAATTTGGCGGTATATATTAAGGAAACGCACCGAAGTAAGCCGCTTGTTAACCTTTTTCATCTGAGGGTCGGGAAAAGTTATCCATATTTCCGACACTTCGCCGGGATTGAAAAACGACGCTATCAGCTCAATGTTGGTACGCAAAAACGCCACATTTTCCATGCCTTCGGCTACAGCCTGCTTAGCGCCGGTCCACATGCGCGCGCCCTTAATGTCCACACCTATGAAATTCTTCTCCCTGAAACGGTTGGCAAGCCCTACCGTGTACTCGCCTTTTCCGCACCCCAACTCCAGCACTATGGGATTGTCGTTGCCGAAAAAGTCGGAGTGCCACTTGCCTTTCAAAGGAAAACCCTGCCGCTGAAGAACCGAATAAGGGTATTGGAATACGTTGTCGAACGTATCCATTTCCCGGAATTTCTTCAGTTTATTTTTTCCCATAATCAGTTACGCGCTATTTTCAATATCTCAACCTTGCCATTATCCAACACACACCTCACGATATAAAGGTTGCCGCTATATCCGCCAAGATAGAACTCGGCAGTCGCGGAATCAGGCTCTTTATAAGAGAGCATCACACCGTTCATGTCATACAACGCGGCAACTTTAATGTCAATTACAGACTTTAAAATCAGCAGATTGTCATCAACTGCCACCTCAAGACTCGACTTTATGGAGTTGACAGCCGATGCCGCATTAAAAAACTCGCGCCACTGCTCTGCCGTGCGGTATAAAGATTCCGAGTTCTCGGGGACAACCAAAGTCACGCCCGACTTGTCGACATTTTCCCACACGTCATCGCCAAGCAATGGCGGCTGCGCGGCCAACGACTCAATCCGATACACAGATGTCTGGTTACGGAACGCTCCCGTCCCTATATATTCCACATTCTCCGGAATCACTATCTCGGCTATGCTGCTCCAATCCGACAGAGCGTAATCGCCTATCTCTCTCAATGAGGCCGGAAGCACATCCCTGTTTGTCATCATCTTGCCGCCCGCGAAAGTAAAATCATTTATTTTCACTATCTCAGGAAGCTCAATGTCGCCAAGCGACGTGTTATAGAAAAACGCCCCGTCGCCCAACGATTCCAAGCCGGCGGGCAAAGCCACCTCCGCCAAAGAGTGATTGTCGGCAAAAGCCCACGCTCCTATCACCGACAACGACCGACACCCCGACAAATCGGCTGCGACAAGCCCTGAGCCGCAAAACGCGCCATCGCCAATCTGCGTCAACCCCGAAAAGAAAGGAAAGGAAGTCAGCGACGCGCATGAGTTGAACGCGCGGCTGCCTATAACCTCAACCGACGGAAGAGCTACGTTTGCAAGCGACACGCATTTATTAAAGGCATACTCGCCTATACGCGCCATTTTTCCGTATCCCGTCACAGAAACCAAATCAGAGCATCCGGCAAAAGCCATGTCGCCTATCTCTTCCACATCGGGAGGCAATTCTATGCTTTGCAGCCGGGCACATCCGGCAAACGAGCCCTCGCCCACAGCCGTAACCGACTGCGGAAGCACCACTTCCCTCAGCGCCATGCCCGCAAAGCAGAAAGCAGGCAGCTCATCTGCCTCAAAGCCCACATAATTGCCCACCAGCGACTCTTTGCCGGAATATGCCGTCACATCCACGCCCGCCAAATCGACAGACACGAGATTGGGCATTTCCTCCTGCATCAGCAGAAAGTCGCGGACATCCATAGTCCCCCTTACGGTTAGTGAAGTTATCGCCGACAAATCTTGTCCTGAAAGATTTTCCCTCAATTCGCCGGACACATTATCGACAGCATGGAGAAAAGGAGCGGCCTGAACCAATAAAAACGCCGCAATAAGATGTTGCAATATTTCCATTTTCCTGATTTTCACAATTCGGCGTAAAATTACAAAAAAATCCCGTTACACTACATACGGGTATCTATGTGAATGATATTGTCCACGAAAAACAGTTTCACAATGGCCGAGCGAGGCAGCACCATATCATCGTACATCGAATTCTCGCTGCGGAGTATCACCTTGTCGTCGTCGGCATGGCGGCGCAAATATTTCACCATGCGGTAATCATCCAGCACCACCACATAGATTTGCCCCCAATAGATTACCGACATGTCGCGTATCTCATGCACGGCTATATAATCGCCGCTGTTAATCACAGGCCGCATACTGTCGCCGCTCACCTTCACAATACGGCTTTCCGGGCTGATGCCCGGCACATTTATGCGCCCTATTATCCTGTCGTCGGCAAAAATCATCTCACGCGACATCGCTCCGGCGGTCACATCGATGTCATAGACAGGCGTGCCGCTGTCAGAGTCTGTCATATCGGCCACCACCTGCTCCGGATAGTCGGACTTGGCGAACGGCACACCCGCGCCGTCGACAAGCCATTTCTTGGAAACACCGGCATTCACCACAATCTTGTTAATCAATGCCTCACTTATTGGTAATTTACCATTAAGATGTTTGGAAAGATTCGACACGTCCGTGCCTATCCTGTGGGCAAATGAATTTTGCCGCAGGCGCATCTCACTGATAAGATACTTTATTCGCTGTATTATCGCCTGATTATCCATATTCGCCAAAATTTGGCGCAAGTTACCAACAATTTGGCAAACAACCAACAAACCAACAAAAAATATGGCGGAATCTCACGACTCCGCCATATAAAAACATCAAAATATGAAAAAATTCTGCTATTTCACTATAAATCTCATAACCTTAGTTCCGTCGGATGTGGCTACTTTGGCGAAGTAGACACCGGCATCGAGAGCCGACACATTGTAACGGAAACTGTTGCTGTCAGCAACACGCGAGCTGTAGACAGCCGAGCCGGAGGCATTGAAAATCTCCACTTTCTCTATCGACGAGCCGCCCGACGCAATCACAACCACGTCGCTTGCCGGATTAGGATAGAGTGAGAGCGTAGCCACGGCATTCTCAGCCACAGAGCCAACAGGCTTGCTTACAGTTATGTCGTCGAGCATGAATATGAAAGCGTCTTCCGACACACATTGTATTGCAAGATACACATCCTTGCCGGCATAGTCGCTCAAATCCACAGTCACTTCCTGCCATTCCTCATACGGAGCCTCGCGTGTCGTGCCAATCATCTCGAAACTTTCAAGATTGTCGTCGGTTTCCGACACAAGGACATTGTATTTCTCCAATCCGTATTCGCCGGTATAGCTCTTCACGAAGAACGTCATCTGCGCGTCTGCTGTAGGAAGAGTGAGCTTCGGCGAAATCAGCCAGTCGTTGTTGACAGCCGCACCGCTCACATTGCCCGAAGCAGCGAAACATGCCGCAAACCGCTCACCGCCATGAGGCTGTATCCATACATCATCATCGAGCGCAGGCACAGTCATCGACGGGTTAAAGACTATATAAGCCGCTTTTCCATCCGCCGGTATCGGGAAGCTGATATTCTGGAATCCGTAAATCTGGTCACCGTCGGCATCAACGGTTTTCCATGCCGGATTAAATCCGGAAGTAGCGAAGTCTTCGCATTGCTCGAAATCCATTGTGTACGGGTCGGCAGCCTCCTCTGAGATGACAGTCTTCGACGCGCTGTTGTTGTCCGGATTCTCGTCGCCCTCAACCGTCGCCACAGCCTCAAGCTCATATTCTCCCGGCTTCGACAAATCGGCCTCAAACGTAAATTCCGATGAGGCATATCCTCCGAGTGTGATTGTCTGCGAACCGGCATTCTCACCATTTATCGAAAGCGCGAGCGTACCTGTAATCTCATCGCAGCCGTCATTCTTCACGCTGACCACAACAGGCTCGTTGGCTGAGAACACACCCTTGCCGGAAGGTTTCGAAATCTCAACAACCACCGCGTCCTTCGCCACAGGCTCGCCCTCACCAAAGACAGAGCGAATTGCGGGAGTACCGAGATTGTTCTGCATTCCGACAGGATTGCCCGATGTCAGATAAAGCATTCCGGGAACATTCATATTAGACACAAGACAGTAGTCTTGGAATGTCACTGACACCATATAATCGCCCGCCTCCAATGCGCGCGGAGAAATATTGTAGACCACTTGTCCAGTTTCCGTGCCTTGCGGTACAATCTCACTGAAAATCTCATTGCCAAGCGTCAATGTGGCAGGGTCATATTCATAAACGGCAATCTGTATGTTCTGCTCAACAACCGCACCCCAACCGATGGACACACCGGTAAG
>CALUMI010000032.1 GCA_944321725.1 uncultured Muribaculaceae bacterium | reverse complement strand
CAGCTTAAAGAAAATGAACCGAGTTTATAGTAATGAATAAAAAAGAAGGTGCATCGTGCATTACGACACACCTCCTTATGATAAGATATTTAGGTGGTTTCTGTGTTTTTATCTTACGGCGACTTTTTGCGCTTTGCCGTTGGCAACTACCACATATATGCCTGCCGGGACGCTGAATGATGTTGCGTTGCTGTCGGCCGCGATGCGTTGTCCGCATACGTTGTAGATTGAAACCGTAGCATTGCCGTTGACGCGGATTTCGCCGTCGCCTGCCACTACGCTTACCTCATTTCCTGCCAACTCCTCAACTCCGGCTTCTTCGCCATCCGATCTGGTGACAGTGATAAATCCCTTTGTGAGGTCTACTGTCATGTCGTAAGTGCCGTCGGCTATTTGGAACGATGTGTCGCCATGCATGCCTATTTCTGCAGGGATGTCTTCTTCTATCGGGTAGTGTTCTTCTTCCGGTCCGTAACGGTGGCTGTTGACATACTCCCAATCGCTGTCTGAACGGCCAAGATCGGTAGTGAACGCGAAGTATCCATAGCCATCTTTTCCGGCGTATACATGAATGTCCTCAATCTCGAACACGCCTTCCGATACTACTGTGAGAGGCTCGCCGTCGTTGGGGACAAATACATTTGCTTCACGGATGTTGCCGATTATAAACAATTCCGGGTATTCCGGTGCCGGCTCTTCGTCTGATGTGACGGTAAATGTCTTGTTTGAGAAGTCTACATTGATGTTATATGTTCCCGCAGGTGCCGACAATGCGAAATTATTATTATCTACATTTGAAAAATCTTTGAATAATGCGGGTACGCCAACCTCTACCGTTGCATTCTCAGTATATCCGTAGCGCAAAGCGTTGAATACGTTGAAATCACTGCTTCCTGAACTTTCTGTCAGATATCGCGCGAAACCGAAATCTTGATTGTCGGCTGTTGTGGTGAATGTGCCGGTATAGTGTCCGGTTTCTTGGTTGTATTCCAATTTTACCCCATTGTTAGCTGCCCACTCGCCAACGGCGGCAGGACCTACAATGTACAGGCTGTTTACATTGTTTTCCGTGAGGAAATATACAGCATGTGTTCCACTGTAGTCGATAAATAAGATTTTCTTGCAAACTATTTCTTCCGCCAATTTCGCGTTGTCGCCTCCATTCAAATAATAGACGGTATTGGAGTTGAGTTTATATCCTTCCATGTTGTCCGAGCCGTACCATATATTTGTTCCGTCTGTTATTTTGAATTCTGTGTTGGCAGGGAAAGTCTTTGCCTCGTCGAATGTGAGAGAATAGCAGCCGTTGCCTTCCAATGAGAATCCATAATCTTGGCTGTTTGGTGCCCAGCCGTTCATTTCGCCCGCAAGATAGAATGGATAATCAACAGGTACTTCTCCTTGTGTTGTGCCTGCGAGCAACAATGTCGCGTTGCCGTTGACAATCTTAAGAGTTATGGTTTCGCATTGATACACCGCGTCGCCCAAATCGATGTCACCTCCTTTAGCGGTTAATGTATATTCTTCTCCCATTACAGGAACAGTGCCATTGCTTCCATAGTCGTATTTTGACCAACTGAGGTCGCCGATTTTGAACGTGCCGTATATTGGTTTGTCTTGTAAGATGTAGACGCCTTCTTCGATTTTTGCGAATTGCAATCTTGCATGACCGTTTCGTCGTCAGACCAACCGTTTACCTCACCGCGCAGATAAATGCCGGAACCTGTTTGTGCGTTTGCAACTAATGCGCAGATTGCGCATACCATAAATAAGGTAAATTTTTTAATCATAGTTTTTTAAATTTTAAGTACAACAACTATTTTATTGAATCTTTCTATCGTAAATAAGTGAACAACTTCAACTAATGGTATTGAAATTCAACGCAAACATACTAAGAATTATACGAAAAGAATTACCCCCCCCGTTAAATAATCTTAATAATGGATAGAAAGTTGTGATGTGGCGTTATCGTAGTTTGTCCATGCCGAAGCGGTGGCGGAATTGGTAGACAAGCATCCAAATTGCTATGGCGGCGGCAAGAAAGTCGGATACCGGCATACTTGTCCATATTCCGTTGATGCCCATAAACACCGGCAGCACGGCCAATCCCGGCAACAGGAAAAGCAGCTGGCGTGACAGCGAGAGGAATATTGCTGTCCATGCTTTTCCAACCGATTGGAAGAATTGGCAGATTATTATTTGTGAGCCTACCACCGGAAACATTGCCACGCTTATCTGTAATGCCAGCAGTGATTGGCCGACTAATTCCGGATCGTCGGTGAACGCTCCCACGAAGAGTTCCGGAAACACCACGCCGAGAAAGCACCCTAAGGAGGTGACGATTGTTGCGGCCACGATGCCGAGCTTCAGTGTTTGCTTTACGCGGTCGAACCGCTCCGCCCCGAAATTGTAGCCCGTGATTGGCTGCATGCCTTGCGCTATTCCCATTACAATCATAACGAAAAGCATCTGCACACGGTTAAGGATTCCGAAAGCTCCTATCGAATAGTCGTCGCCGTAGGTGAGCAGGCGGTTGTTGATGAATATCGTGACGCAGCAGGCGCATACGTTCATGATGAAAGGCGACAGGCCGATGCCGAACACGTTCTTGATGATTCGCGTATGGAGGCGGAAGCATCCGCGGTGGAAACGCACGTAGCTGTTTTTGTCGATGAAATGATAAAGCACCCAAATCATTCCGATGAATTGCGACGCTATTGTTGCCAATGCCGCACCTCTGATTCCCCACTTGAAGAGGAAGATGAAAATCGGCGCGAGAATCACGTTGCAGCCTACGGTGAGCATCGACGAGAGCATGGCTTTTTTTGGATAGCCGGTGGCGCGCATCACGTTGTTGAGGCCAATCATCACGTATGAAATCGGGCTGCCGGCAACGATTACCTGCATGAAATCGCGGGCGTAGGGCAGTGTGTCGTCGCTTGCGCCGAAGAAACGCAGTATGTCGTCGAGAAACAGCAGTGTGATTCCGCCGAACACGAAAGCGTTGACCACGCACATCACGGCCACGTTGCCCAATATGTCCTCAGCCCCTTTTTTGTCTTTTTGTCCGAGCCTGATGGATGAGATAGTGGCTCCGCCTACTCCGACAAGAGTGGAAAACGCAATCAGCAGGTTCATCAGCGGAAAGGTTATCGCAAGTCCGGAAATGGCGAGAGCGCCTACTCCGTGCCCGATGAATATGCTGTCGATGATGTTGTAAAGTGAAGTAAGGGTCATGCCGACGATTGCCGGCAACGAATATTGTGTAAGGAGTTTTCCGACAGGGGCATTCCCCAAGATATGAGGATCATTCTTTACCATAAACTAACAATCTTTTCAGGTTGCAAAGATAATACAAATCGGGCGCAGAACAATCAAACTCGTTTGGATTTGTTATGCCGGGATGCAGTTTGTCTTATCGGGAGATAGCACGAACCGGGCGCGGAAATGTGTGAATATTCCATGAAAAGAAAATGAATTGTCGCAATATCTGAGGCATTGGTTTCGTTATTATTGATATGGCTGATATTTACGATAAACGGCGTTTGTGGAAATGGGTGTTTCTGCTCATTTCGGGAATTTTGGTCGTGCTGTTTCTTTATGTGTCCAACGATTTGGTCAAGGATATGTCGGAACAGGAGCGCGGCCGTATGGAGATATGGGCAAAGGCCACCAAGCAGCTTGCCACCGCGCCGGTGCTTAACGCTGACGGCGGCGTGATGATGTCGAGCGACATAGATTTTCTTTTGAGCATAATAGAGGATAACCGGAATATCCCGGTGCTGTTGGTCGACGGCAATGACAATATTCTGCAATACCGTAACTTCCGACTGCCCGAGCCGGTCGACAGTTTGGCTCCTTACAACCTGTCGGATAAAAACCGTATGTTTCTAGAAAGTAAGCTCGCGGCTTTGAAAAGCACGAAAAACCATATAGAAATCCACATTGACGAGCATACTGTGCAACATCTGTATTATGAGGACTCTACGCTGTTGAAGCGCATATCGTTTTATCCGTATATACAGTTGGCTGTAATGGTGATTTTTGTCGCTATTGTGTATTTTGCTGTAATAAGCACTAAAAAAGCTGAGCAAAACAAGGTGTGGGTAGGGCTGTCGAAAGAAACGGCCCACCAGCTCGGCACGCCGATATCGTCGTTGATGGCATGGGTGCAGATGCTTGAGGCCTCAGGTGTCGACAAGGAGATTGTCGGCGACATGGACAAGGATGTGCAGCGACTGTCGATGATAGCCGACCGTTTTTCGAAAATCGGGTCGAAGCCGGAAATGCAGTTGGCCTTTTTGTCGGAGTCGGTGAAAAAAGGGTTGGAATACATGCGGGCGAGAATATCGTCGGGTGTGAAGCTCACAATCAGTCTCCCCGACGACGATTGCGGAGTGAATCTTTGTCTGCCTTTGTTTGAGTGGGTGCTTGAGAACTTGTCGAAAAACGCTGTCGACGCAATGCAGGGCAAAGGACGGTTGGACGTGACAGTGTGGCACGACCGCCAAAAGGCCTATATTGATGTGACCGACACCGGAAAGGGCATCGCCCGCAAGGACTTCAAGACGGTGTTTAATCCCGGCTTCACAACCAAGAAGCGCGGCTGGGGATTGGGGCTTACGCTCGCCAAGCGCATAATCGAGGAATATCACGGTGGCAAAATCTATGTGAAATCGTCGGAAATAGGTGTGGGGACGACGTTCCGTATCGAGCTGCCCACTGTAAATTCGTAGAAGTCAGAATATTATTATACAGTTGATATGAAACGGTTTGATTTGCGGCAAATGCGGGAACGAGTGGAGAAATGTCTGCGCGACTACCCGATGGAGATAATCACAGGCGTGATTTATTTCGTTATTAAAATCGTGACTGATTACACTTATTGCATAAGTGACCGGCCCGACATTTCGGAAACGCAGGCGTTTTTTCCGGAGGTGTTTGTTGTTGCCTATGCTTTGAACACGTGGGTGCGCCGCAAAATAGCGGTGGCTTACTATGCCGTACCGTTGCTGATGATTGCGTTGTTTGCCTTGTTCTACAAGGAACTGCACGGCTTTATCGACTCGATGGGCTTCGGCTGTACGCTGATTGCCGCGGCTATACTGTTTTTCGCGTGCGCCAAGAATGGCGAAAACCGGGCGTTCTCGTCAGAAACGCTGTCGAAAGCCGAGGATTTGGCGTTGTCGGTGTTCACCGGGTTGCTTTTCACAGGCGTGATGAGTGCAATCTACGGCTCTGTGGAATATCTGTTCGGGATAGTAATCAACGCTTATGGTAAAACGCTGTTTTTCTCATTATATATAGTCATGCCGGTGCTTTTCCTGACGATGCACGGCAAATCGTCGCCCGGACCGGGAAAGTTTGTCAAGGTGATGCTCAACTATATCCTGCATCCCGCCGTGCTGGTTTATGCCGCAATACTTTATCTGTATGCCGCGAAGATTGCCGTGGAATGGACATTGCCTGAGGGCAACGTAGCCTATATGGTTACAGCCTTCGTAGTTGCCTCGCTTGCCGGACAGATGATGCAACTTGTCGATGCGAAAAAGGTATATGGTTGGTATTACCGCAATTTTATGTGGATTGCGCTTGTGCCGCTTGCCCTGTTTTGGACAGGTGTGGCATATCGTGTCAATGCCTACGGATTCACGGAGGCGAGGGCCTATCTCGTGGTTTTCGGCGCGTTGATGACGCTGTTCGTGCTGATGCGCCTTGTGAGGCGTATTTATGTATACCAATGGATGCTTTTTATTGCAGTTGCAGCGGTAGCCATATTCACTTATATACCCGGTCTTTCTGCCGACGACATTGGTTTGCGCTCGCAGATAGGCCGTGTCCGTTCGCTTGCTTCCGAACTGGGACTGCTTGACAAGGAAGAGAAGCTCGCCGGCACGGGGAAGTTCACACCTAAGGACGAGAGGCAGCGCAAAAAGGCGATAGAGATTTGCGAGGCCTACGATTATGTGTACTACAATATTTCAGACGGGCGCATCAGCGACTATGACGAACGCTCGGCTATGGTGGAGCGGATTTTGGGCAAGAATGAGCTTGACAGATCGAGGCTGGATGTTACCAATACCGTCATCTACCTTCCGCTCCCCGACAACTTGCCGTTGCCTGTGGCGGGATATAGCCGTGCCTATATTGACGGAAAAATTGACGGCGACACCATCCGCTTTGGCAACGGAGGCAGGATTCCGTTGCCCGGAAAGGCTTATTTCGCGCGGTATGCCGATATGTGCGAAAAAATGACTGATTCCCGGAATGGCGATGACAGCCGGCAGAGCGTTGAGCCGTTCATCTTCCGCAACGACACATGTATGGTTGTGTTCGACCGGCTTTGCAACTTCACGGAAGACGGCAGTTGGGCTGTTTCCGGAGGCAGCAGTTGCTATGTGTTCGTGAAATAGGCGGCATTTGTTTTGTTGTGGAGTGCTGTTCTGCCCGTTTTAGTTGCATTTTGTGGCACTTAGAGCTGTCTTGAGCGAAATAATTTGAAAAAAGTGTTCCGCAATTTGCATAATTCATGGAAAGTCCATATCTTTGCAATCGCTTTTGGCAATAAGCCGAAACGGTCCCATAGCTCAGTTGGTTAGAGCATCTGACTCATAATCAGGGGGTCCTTGGTTCAAGCCCAAGTGGGACCACACAGCAAGCAGTTAAGCCGTTGCAGCTTAGCTGCTTTTTTTGTTTGCGTTTCTAATATATTGCTGTGAAATTTGCAAGTACGCAAATGAGTACGTATCTTTGTAAAAACAAAAACAGATATGAGAACGGCAAATTATACTGATTTAAGAGCCAATTTGAAAAGCTATATTGATTCTGTAATTGACGACAGTGATACGGTAGTCATTAACCGTGGGAATGGCAAAGGTGTGGTCATGATTTCTCTTGATGAGTATAATTCATTGAAAGAAACGGAATATATTATGTCGTCACCCGAAACGATGGAGTCAATACGCAAAGGTGAGGATGACATAAAAAATGGTAACTTCATATCGCAAAAAGAAAGCGAGAGCATGGATGACTTCTTAAAACGGGCGGTATGTACAGAATAGTATTGTCCGAACAGGCTCGGAAAGATTATTTGTATTTTTCTCAAAGCGGCAACAAGTTGGTTTTGAATAAAATTAAGATTTTGTTGGAAGATATCTCGGCGCATCCATATACGGGAATCGGCAAACCTGAGCCGCTTAAATATGAATTGGCAGGGAAGTGGTCAAGGCGCATCAATTCCGAACATAGGATTGTTTACTCTGTAAATGATGGCAGAATAGAGGTTTATATTTTCTCTATGCGATACCATTATTCAAAGAAATAAATGGTGTAGGGAGTGCGAATATCTGTGCCTTTTTATATCTGTTTCAGATAGTTTGCCGCATCTTGCAGCTTTTCCGCATCCTCTGGCTTGAAGATGAATTCATCGAAATCTCCATATCTGCTGCGATGCCCGAAGACATACTTTACGGCATGCCATATACGTTTGAATATATTACACTCCGGTTTCAGATGCACACTGCAATATACCTCCTTGCAATCATCATCTGTTGAATAGGAGATTATAAGTTGGGGTTCTACGTTGTTGCAGGCGCATACGAGCAAGTCTTGTTTTTCCATAAATTATATTTCTGAAATTATGTCTTTCTATTGTTAAGTTGCTTCCTGTTTTGTTTCTTTTGATATTCTATTTTTGTCAGAATGCCCTCTTTTGCTTTTTCCATATTCTCGGCATCCTTAAAGAAAATCCAATGAATTATGGGCTTGCCTCCATACATGGAAGAATATGCTTGCTGAAAAGTCCAATCCCTTTGCACCATATAGTTTGCCGCGTCTACCATGCTGTTGAATTTGATTTCTTCTCCTTTTTCATCTACAAATATAAGTTCCTTATTCAAATCTCTCCTGCTATAAGGGGATTCTGTCCCAAAATCACAAATAATTTTTAAGCCGGCAGAAACGTTTTTCTCAATGCCTTTAACTTCGCAATAGTACCTTTGTTGGGCATAGACATGTGCTGTGAATGCAATTAAGCACACTGTCAGCAACCATTTGCTAAATACGGATCTGTGAGGTTTCATGAGTTTTGGATATACTACTTGTGCCATATGGTTGTTGTCATAAGTAATGTTGCAAATTTAGTTCGTTTATTTTGAATTGTCAATAATGGTTGGAGAACACTATTAAAATGTCTGAAATTTATTTTGATACAGCGGCTTAAAATTCAACGTATTTGACTATATTTGCGGTGATTCCTTGTGTGGAGTCATGCATGGATTATATTAAGAGCGTTATTGAAACTTACCTTTGTTAATCAAATTCTCGCAAAATTTGAATCCGAAATGAAGGTGGTGGCAACAACGCTCACGCTGCGGATATATGCTATCCTGAAAGGGAATGTTATATGCCTTGTAAGCGTGAGTTGCTGTTGCTTATCCATTTCGGAGGCAATGCGAGAAGCCTGATTGACGGATAAGCCAAATACAGTCCTCACGCTTTTGTCGTACATTAACAGTTCTTTTTGGGGATTGAGGAACACAAAACCATTATTATGATTAAAAAATATTTTATTGTGGCATTGGCGGCATTGATGACAAATTTGTCTGTTTTGGCATCTGTCCCATTGGAAAGAGGAACTGCTTTATCTGTAAGAGTTACTTCCCGGATAACAAGTAAAAATGAAGGAAGTCCGTCTGCTATTGTGGAAAATGACGTGAAAAGCAAAGATGGGGAGGTGTTGATAAAACGTGGCACTCCTGTACAGTTGCAGATTGACAGGAAAAAGGCGCGTGGATGCGGTAAACCGGGTTATGTTACGGTTAAATGTGTGTCTACTAATGCGGTTGACGGACAGAATATCACATTGGAAGGCAATATAAGTGACGAGGGTAATCCTAAAAAAGGATTGTCGGTTGGTTTGGGAGTTGGATTAGGTTTGACATTCCTTCCCGGTGTGGGGTTTGCTTTTTTGGCAATTAAAGGAGAGCAGGCCGTTGTTGAAAGCAACACCGTAATACCTACAGTATTTGTAATGAACGACTATTTGATAGAGCTATAAGTTTTTAAGATTTTGCTTTTTATGTGATTGAAAAAAGCATTTGTGGATGTGACACTTTATGGTTGCGTTCAATAAGCCGCAAATTTTGCGGCTTATTGAACGCAAAATTGTATATTTGCAAAAAATAGTCATGCTATGTACATATATGAACATAAAGAATGGCCTTTTTTTTCGTGGGACAAAGAACTTGTCGGAGAAAAGCTGAATGAAGTGCACAAGGCTGTCGGTTATTTGATGGGAAGGCTTAGCGTAATTGGTTTTGACGGAAGAATGTCGGCTATTGTTGAGTCAATTTCGCATGACATTGTCGCTTCATCAGAAATAGAAGGTGTGGAATTGAACAATGAGCAGGTTCGTTCGTCTGTAGCCCGCAAGCTTGGAGTGCAGTTGCGAAACCCAACAGAATCTTCACGCTACATAGACGGAGTTGTGGAAATGGCTATCGACGCAACCGTTAATTATAGCGTGCCGCTTACACATGAAAGATTGTTTGGTTGGCATAATTGTCTTTTTCCTACAGGGTGGAGCGGAGCGACAAAAATAGATGTGGCCAAATATCGCAGTGTGGAGATGAAAGTCGTATCGGGAATGTTTGGCAGGGAGAAGGTTCATTATATAGCACCCGCGCCTGAAAAAATATATGAGGAAATGAACCGGTTTCTGGAATGGTTCAATTCTGAGAATACTAAAGGCTATTTAAAATCGGCAATAGCCCATTTGTGGTTTGTCTGCATTCATCCTTTCGATGACGGGAACGGACGAATTGGGCGAATTATTGCGGATATGGCACTTTCTCAGGCGGAAGATTCGAAAATGCGTTTTTTTAGTGTCTCACATCAAATAAACAAAGATAAGAAACAGTATTACAAGATATTGGAAATGATACAAAAAGGTAATTGTGAGATTACAGAATGGATTGTCTGGTATCTTGACTGTCTTAGGCGTTCTGTTGAGAAGTCGGATGAAATTTTGTCAAAAGTATTAAACAAGGCTATATTTTGGCAGACACATGCGGAAACACTTATGTCGGAGCGACAACGTGATGTGCTGAACTTGTATTTAGACGGATATCCCGGTAAACTGACAGCTAAGAACTGGGCAAAACGTGCAAAAGTTTCGCAGGATACGGCAGCGCGCGATATAAAAGATCTCGTGGCAAAAGGAATTTTAGTTCCGCAGCAAGGCAAGGTGCGTGATGTGTCTTATGCTATCCGTTGCAGCAACTCAATACTTGTCGTTCCAATGCCTGAAGATTTGTAGTATCATGTGAATTACATGGGATATATTCAGTTGCGGCAGATTTTTTATGAAATAAACATGGCGCGCATTCTGCAATTATGCGCGCCATGTTTATGGTTCTTTTGACTTTATGGTTGGGTCAGAGGGTTTCGAGGATTTTCCAGCATTGGTATAGTCCGCGCGGGACGTGGAAACAGCCTTTCCATTTTCCGCCTTTTAATTGCAGTAACACTTCGCCTCGCCTGTTCAGATAGCCGAACCATTCCGGATTTTCAGGATCCTTGAAGTGCGACCACACGTAATCATGTACTTTCTCAAACCATTCGAGGCACCGTGTGTCGCCTGTCAGCTGATAGCCTTTTATCATTGAAATCAGGGTTTCAATGTGCACCCACCATAGTTTTTGATCCCATTCCAATTCTTGGGGAGGATAGCCCAATCTGTCCATGAAGTAGAATATGCCGCCATATTCTTTATCCCATCCGTAGTCGGCCATGAGCAGTGCGGTGTCTTTTGCTTTTTCTATCAGCGCAGGGCGGTTGAGGCGTTTGCCGAGATCCATTATAAACCACATTGCCTCTATGGCATGGCCGGGATTCATGTGACGTCCTTCGAAGCAGTCGGCGAGTGAGCCGTCGTCGAGCACGTTTTCCACCACCAATCCTCCCAATTCCGGACGCAAAAATACGTCCATCACCTCATGAATGCAAGTGTCGATGGTCTGTTCCATGAATTTCTCGTCAAGCAGCGGCTCTATTTCAAGGGCAAGATTGCATAGAATCATCGGAAGCGCGAAATTTTTGAGAGGACGTGTGCCGGGATGCAGCTTGTTCCATTTGCCCTTGGGGTTGTCGGCTTTTGAGAGAATTATGTCGAAAGTGCGTTTTGCTATATCCTCATACTCTTTGTTTCCGGTGGCTATGCTCAGTTGTCCGAAAGCCATTGTTGCGAATGTGTAGGAAAATATGTTGTAAGGCTCCACGAGCGGTTTGCCGTCGCGTGTGAGCGAGAAATACCAGTTGAGGTTTCCGTCATGGGCGTATTTTTTCATGAACTCTCCGCCTTGAATTGCAGCGTCGAGCCATTCTTTGCGTTTCTCCACTTTGTTGTAGAGCATGGAGAACATCCACACTTCCCTCCCCTGCATCCATATGAATTTGTCGGTGTCGTATACATTACCGGCGTTGTCAAGGCAGGAGAAAAAGCCTCCGTATTCCTTGTCTTGCGACTTCTCAACCCAGAACGGCATTACCGAGTCGAGCAGCTCGCTTTTGTATTGGTTGGCTAATCTTTTAAAATCCATAGCTGTTGTTTATTAAGTAGGGTTATTTATTTTTCGTCCAGTATTTTTCTATTTCCTCCAACGATTTGCCTGTTGTTTCGGGGACACATTTCCACATGATGAGCATGTAGGGCACGCACATCACCGCAAACAGCAGGAATGTGCCTGTGGGGGTTATCCCGGAGAGCAGCACGGGCGTAAGCTGCCCGATGAGGAAAGTGCCTATCCACAGCGCGAAGCCTGCTACCGACATGGCAAGCCCGCGTACTTTTATCGGGTACATCTCGCTGAGTATCACCCATACCACAGCGCATATCGAGCCCGCGCAGCATATTATGTAGAGCATAAAAGCTGTCAGCAGGAAGATTGTGGATATGCCGAGAGCGTTGCCGCAGCTGAAGTAGAAAGCTATCATCAGCAGCGACAATATCATGCCTGAAACTCCGTAATATATGAGATTTTTTCTTCCTACTTTGTCGATTATGAACATTGCGACCACAGTGGTTGCCATGTTGGCAATGCCGACAAGCACTTGGCTGAACAGAGCGTCGCCGCTCGACAGTCCCGCATCCTTGAATATTTCCGGCCCGTAGTAGAGCACGGCGTTGACTCCCATGAACTGCCCGAGTATGGCTATACATACGCCGATAATTACGGCTTTAAAAATTCCGGGTTTGAACAGCGACGATATTTCTGATTTGCCTTCGTTGCCGCTCACTTCTTTCGTTGCCTCGATTTGCAGTGCGATTTCGTCTTTCGCGGTGAATATTCTGCTGAAAATGGTTTCCGCTTTTTTTATGCCTCCTTTTGTAATAAGCCAGCGCGGACTCTCCGGAATGAGAGCTACAGCTATGAGGAAAATAAAAGATGGTATTACCCCCATTCCAAGCATTCCGCGCCAGCATTCATCGATGAATATTTTTTCGGACGCTCCTGAAAGAACAGCGCCGCTATTGGCAAAAATAAGTAATTGGTTGTTGACCATGTATGCCGCCACTATGCCAATGGTTATTGCCAACTGATATAGCGAAACAAGCAGGCCGCGCCGCTCCGGCACGGCGATTTCCGATATGTAAAGCGGACAAATTATCGACGCTACGCCTATGCCCATTCCGCCTATTATTCTGTATGCCACAAGCTCCGGAAAGGAATTGCAGAAAGCGCATCCTATCATCGATACCGAAAAAAGTATGGCCGATACCGTCATTGCCGGTTTCCTTCCGAAACGGTCGCCCAAGGCTCCGGCAAACGCCACTCCCACTATCGCCCCAAGCAGCGCGCTGCCCACAAACCAGCCTTCGGCAAGGGCGTCGAGTTGGAATTGCGCTGATACGTCGCTTATTGTGCCGGAAATGACGGCTTCGTCGTAGCCGAACAAAAATCCTCCCAATGCCGCCACTATTGACAACAGAAGCAGATAACCAAAATTGTATGTTCGCTTTATTGTGCTCATTGTCTTATTTTATTTCAAAATACTCTTTATACCGGTTGTAGAGATGCCCGGCTTGCAGATATGCCGATTGCGGACTCATGAAGTGGCTGAACTCGAAAGTGATGGCTTTGTCGTAGCCCGCGCGTTTTGCTGCCTCCAATTTCATCCGCAGCTTGTCGAATTTTATCGGGAGAAATTTGATTGGCATGTCGCGGTCGAACGATTCCGCGTTGGTCCAGCATTCCATGCCGTATTTGTCGGCGAGCCGCTTGTTTACGGAGAAAAACGCGTCGAGCTCGTCGTAGTCGATGTGTCCGTCCTGGAAGGCGCATGCGTCTACCACGTCGTGTATCCCCGCAAAAATCTCGTCCCACTCCTTTTCATGCTGCTCGACCGATACGGAATCCTCTTTCGTGAGTTTGCCTCCCGATGCCATGACGGCTTTTTTGCCGTCTATCCAAGGCGATATGAACGTGGGCATCCCGCCTGACACGTCTTTGCATTGCTTGCCTAAAGCGTGGAATGCCGGTATCGCCCCTTTTGTCTTGCGGCTTATTTCTCCGCTTATGTACCAGCCGCTGAAGCTGCGGTGGCGGCTGCCGTAGTTTTCCCAAACCTCGTCGATTACGTATCGGTTGTCGTCTATCTCGCGTGTCATGTCGCCTGTTGCCCAATATTGTCCGGAGTCGTATAGTCCGAAATAGAATTTCATGCCATATTTGTCGGCAAGAGTGAGAAACATCTCCAATAAATCTTGTGATGGCATATAGCATCCCTTGCCTGTCAGATATTTTGAGTTGTAGGTGATGAATTTCTTGTATCCGGAGCGTATCATTATGACCGTGTCGATTCCAATGGCTTTCATGTATTGGAAATCCCTGTCCCATTTTTTTACTCCCCAATTCTGATGGGGTATGTCGTGCGAAATCTCGTCGAGGAATGTGCCTGTGATTCTCAATCCTTTGCTCTTTTCCACAAGCAGAAAGGCTTCTTTGTCTGTGCCAAATCCGTCAGGTGAGGAGTCTTCAGTATTTGTCATGCCGAAGATTGCCGGAGCGGCAGCTGCCGATGCTCCGATTATGGCTAAATCTTTGAAAAATTTTCTGCGGTCGATCATTGTTTTTGTTCGGAACGTTTTATGTTGTAATTGCAGGTTTGTATATGCTGTTTAATTTCGTGACAAAAATAGGAATAAAATTTTAAAAATATACTTGTTGTTGATAATAAATTTTATTAAATCTCTTTTTCACGTTTTTAAACTTTGATTTAATGCTTATTTGTGAATTAAATTTTGGATAGTGTATTGGTTTGTAAATAAGCATATTGCTTATTTTGAGCGGCGGCTTTGCCTTGATTTGCGGAAACTGTTGGCAATAGGCTAAAATATTAAAAATTTTTAGTATATTTGCGGTGTCAATTGGCTTTGCCTTTATAACGGAGCTATTTATTAATAAATAAAACGACATGACCCACGAACTTTTGAAGGAAATAGAAAAAGGGAGCAAAAGCGCGCTTTTGAAGAAAAGAATCATAACCTATTACATACATAACGGTAACTCAACGATAACTGATTTGTCGAAAGTGCTTGACTTGAGCATACCTACAGTCACAAAGCTCGTGGAGGAGATGTGTCAGGCAGGCTTTCTTAATTCTTACGGGAAACTTGAGACAAGTGGCGGGCGGCATCCGAACCTTTACGGGCTGAATCCTGAGTCTGGCTATTTTGTCGGTGTGGACATAAAAATGCACTCATTGAACATCGGTGTCATAGATTTCAACGGGGAGCTTGTGGAAAGCAGGATGGGAATCCCTTATACGTTTGAGAACTCTATCGTAGGGTTGGACACACTGTGTGTAAGAATTAAGGAGTTTGTGGACTCTTTGGCTTTGGACAAGGGAAAAATATTGAACATCAATGTGAACCTTTCCGGGCGTGTGAATCCTGAGTCGGGATACAGCTATAGTTGGTTTAATTTTGGAGAAAAACCTTTAGCTCAGATATTGACGGACAAAATAGGCTTTAAGGTGAGCATTGACAACGATACGAGGGCAATGACTTACGGTGAGTTCTTGAAAGGGAATTTCGGAACCAAGAAGCATGTGCTGTTTGTGAATGTGAGTTGGGGATTGGGATTGGGAATTATCATCGGCGGCAGCATTTATACCGGTAAGTCGGGCTTTGCCGGTGAGTTCGGCCATACTCCGGCTTACGACAACGAGATAATATGCCATTGCGGCAAGAAAGGCTGTCTGGAAACGGAGGCGTCAGGCAGAGCCATGCACCGGATTCTGCTCGAAAGGATAGAAAAAGGTGAAAGCTCCATTTTGTCGGAAACGTTTAAAGATAACCCCGACGTTTCGCTCGAAACCATAATCGACGCTGTCAACAAGGAGGACATGCTGTGTATCGATATCGTGGAAGGCATTGGCTACGAGCTTGGAAAGCATATTGCCGGGCTGATTAACATATTTAATCCGGAGCTTGTGATCATAGGCGGAATATTGTCGCTGACGGGAGATTATCTTATTCAGCCTGTGCGGACGGCCATACGTAAGCATTCGCTTAATTTGGTGAATAAAGACACCATTGTCACTGCCTCATGCCTGAAAGAGCGTGCCGGGATGATAGGGGCATGTATGCTGGCCCGCAGCCGCATATTCGAGGACACATTGTAGGAGGCGTATTCGATGCTTTTGCGGCGGTGGCTTAATTGTCGCGCCGCCGGATTTTCGTCGTTTGTATTTAGGAATTTCCCGGCTTTATGTTTGGATCTGTTACAAGAATTTCTGATTTTATGTTTGGATCTGTTACAAAAATTTCCGGTTTTATGTTTGGATTTATTACAAAATAATTATCTTTGCCTTGTAAAACAGATAGTTATGTTTAGACGCAATGCGCTTGATTGGCTAAATCAATGGAAAGTTAAAGAAAACAGAAAGCCGCTTGTGGTGAGAGGTGCGCGTCAGGTGGGTAAAACTTCGCTTGTCAAAGAGTTTGGCAAGCAGTTTGATACATTTGTCTACTTTAATCTTGAAACTGCAGAGGATTATGCTTTGTTTAAAAAAGAAATGCCTGTTTCTGATTTGTTTGACTTGATGTTGGCGGTGAAGGGGAAAAGTAGAAACGGCTCAATTTTGCTTTTTATCGACGAGATACAAAATTCGCCGGTGGCCATAAAGATGCTCCGGTATTTTTATGAGGAGTTGCCTGATGTGTATGTGATTGCCGCAGGCTCCTTGCTTGAAACAATGATTAACCGGCAGATTTCGTTTCCGGTTGGCAGGGTTGAATATATGGCATTGCGTCCTTGTTCGTTCGACGAGTTTCTTGGTGCCATTGGCGAGGTCGCTCTGCAAGAAATGGTATGTAACGGTGATGTGCCTGAAGTTTTGCATCCGAAAGTGTTGTCGTTGTTCAACAAATATACTTTGATAGGTGGGATGCCGCAGGCAGTGGCGGAATATGCTTCGGGCAGGGATGTGGTGGCTCTTGGCGGCACTTACCAGTCGCTTCTTGCAGGGTATGCTGACGATATGGAAAAATACAAGTCGTCGGAATCGTCGCGAAATGTGTTGCGCTATTTGATATCGCATGGTTGGGCGTTTGCCTCCGAGCGGATTACATTTGAGCGTTTTGGAAATTCGAATTACAGGAGCAGGGAAATAGGCGACGCGTTTCGCATTTTGCAAAAAGCCATGCTTCTTGAGTTGGTGTATCCTACAACTTGCACAAAATTGCCTATACTCGATGATTTGCGTAAAAAACCGAAACTTATGTGGATAGACACGGGACTGGTGAATTATGCCGCAGGAACGCAGTCGGAGTTGCTTGGCAAAGATGATATTAATGACGCTTGGAGGGGAAAGATTGCGGAGCATGTTGTCGGTCAGGAGCTTTTGGGGCAGAGTTATAGTGTGCTTGAAAAAAGGCATTTTTGGGTTAGGGAAGCAAAAAACGCGCAAGCGGAAATCGACTTTCTTTATAGCAGCCGTGAGTATGGTTTGGTTCCTGTGGAGGTGAAAAGCGGGGCTAATGCGCATTTGAAATCTTTGCAGTTGTTTATGCGTGAATCGGAATGTGATACGGCCGTGCGTTTTTGGGCGAAACCATGTTCTGTGGATACTGTCAAGACTGACAACAGCCGTGTTTACAAACTGCTCAATATGCCATATTATTATGCGGGAAATATGGAGCGTGTGTTGGCAAGATAGCTTGTTTCTCCGTATTTTGTAAGGCAAGTGTGTGGTTGTTGGAATAATTTTGTAACTTCGTTGCTTGAAAGTTTCTGATATGGACGATTGGAGGCAGCGTACAGAATTGTTGTTGGGAGGCGATGGCGTGGCCATGCTTTCCAAGAGCCGTGTGCTTGTGGTAGGAGTTGGCGGAGTTGGCGCGTATGCTGTTGAGGTGCTTGCCCGTGCCGGTGTGGGGCATATCGGTATTGTCGATGGCGACAGGGTGAGTGTGACCAACATCAACCGTCAGCTTCCCGCGTTGCGCTCAACTGTGGGGATGCCGAAAGTTGAGGTTGTGCGTCGGCGCATTGCCGACATAAATCCTGACGCTGATGTCTTCGCTTCAGAATGTTTTATTACCGTGGATTCGGTTTCTTCGTTGTTTGAGCGCGGAGGATATGATTTTGTTGTCGACGCCATCGACTCGGTAGCTCCCAAAGTGGCATTGATAAGCCATTGTCTTGCCGGCGGCATAAATATTGTTTCGTCGTTGGGAGCGGGCGGCAGGCTTGATCCGTCGAAAGTGAGGTATGCGGATATTTGGGATACCTACAACGACGGCCTTGCCAAAGCAGTCCGCTCGCGACTGAAAGCCGCAGGTATCCGCAAGAGGCTTCCTGTGGTGTGGAGCGAAGAGTTGCCGGTGAGGGAATCGGTCATGTTGACCGACGAAATTGCAAATAAGCGGTCGAGCTATGGGACGGTGTCGTATCTTCCGGCTGTTTTTGGCTGCATGCTCGGAGCTTATGTGATTAGAAAATTGACAGGAAAATGATAGAGATAAAAGGCATATATAAAAGTTTCGGGGCATTGCAGGTGCTGCGCGGCATCGATGTGGTTATCCGTCCGGGAGAGATAGTTTCGATAGTGGGGCCGAGCGGTGCCGGGAAAACGACATTGCTGCAGATAGCGGGCACTCTCGACAGGCCTGACGCGGGAAAAGTGTTCTACGACGGTTCGGATGTGCTGTCGTTGCCTGAGAAAAAATTGTCCGCTTTCCGAAATAAAAACATTGGGTTTGTGTTCCAATTTCATCAATTGCTGCCGGAGTTTACGGCGTTGGAAAACATAGCCATTCCGGCACTGATAAAAGGGGAGAATCGCGCGGACGCTTTTCGCCGCGCCAACGAGTTGCTTGATTATCTCGGCCTTAAGGAGCGTGCGGAGCATAAGCCGGCGGAGCTGTCGGGCGGAGAGAAACAGCGTGTGTCGGTGGCGCGGGCATTGGTCAACCGTCCGTCTGTGATTTTTGCGGATGAGCCGTCAGGCAGTTTGGACACGAAAAACAAGCGTGAGCTGCACAAACTGTTTCTTAATCTTCGGAACGAGTTCGGGCAGACGTTCGTGATTGTCACTCACGACGAGTCGCTGGCAGCTGTGAGCGACCGTGTGTTGAAGATGCGCGACGGAGTTATAGAATCCGAGTCGGTCAATAATTTAAAAGGCGTGTGATTCAGATGTGCGGCAGAATATTTGGCATATTATTTGTTGGATTGATGAGTATGCTGTTGTCGTGCAGCGACGAGCCTGATTACGACTACGGCGATTTTTTGGAAGTTGTGGCCGTCTATCAGGGCAGCACGGCGGAGGGGTGCATGTTTGCTTATCAGGCGCGTGACGATAGCCCTGTGGTGACGCTCCGTGTTTCCGGCTCTGAGCTGAAGGATGTGGATGCCGGAGAGAGGATAATGCTTCGCTATACTGTCCTTGATGATTTGAGCGCAACGGAGAAACTTATAAGGATTGATGCCGCGAGCAAAATCGTCAATGATGTGTTGAGGCAGGCCGACGAGGAAACTCTTGGAAAAATCAGTTCTGAGCCTGTCGATATGACAAGTGTTTGGCGCAGTGGCAGATATGTAAATGTGTTTTGTTGGGTGCCATACGTGGGGTCGCATTTCCAAATGCTTCTTGTCGCGGAGGAGTCGGCATTGGACGATGAAGTGCCGGAATTACGGCTTTTGTATGATATGATGGGAGGCATTCCGGCGTTTGAGAGGCGATGCTATGCGTCGTTCGACATCGGAAATCTTTGGGAGCGGGAAACATGCCGCGGAGTGAGAATCCGGGTCGATGATGTCGATGGAGAGAAAATTTACGAATTTAATAAAAAAATATAAATCAAAATAAGATGGAAAAGAACAATAACGACAACAAGAGAGAGATTAAAATTGAGCTGACACCGGAAATGGCTTCCGGAAAATATGCGAATCTTGCGATTATATCGCATTCGGTCAATGAGTTTTTCATGGATTTCATAAGTGTGGTTCCAAACTCTCCCCAAGCGCGTGTGCAAAGCCGCATAATAATGACGCCGGAGAACGCCAAGACATTGTTGATGGCGTTGCAGGACAATCTCCATAAATATGAGTCAACTTTCGGGACAATCGTACCGAAAGGTCATAACAATCCTGCCGGCAATCCTCCGTTCATGCCGATGGGCGGTCAGGCTTAATAATTGCGTTTATGGAAAATCCGTTATTCATATATAATTCGCTTACGCGGAAAAAAGAGCGTTTCGTGCCGCTGCATGAGCCTAATGTGGGCATGTATGTGTGCGGCCCCACGGTCTATGGCGATCCGCATCTCGGACATGCTCGTCCGGCTATAACGTTCGATGTGCTGTTCCGCTATTTGCGCCATTTGGGCTACAAAGTGCGTTATGTGCGCAATATCACAGATGTCGGGCATCTTGAGCATGATGCCGATGAGGGCGAGGACAAGATTGCGAAAAAAGCAAGGTTGGAGCAGTTGGAGCCTATGGAGGTGGTGCAGTATTATCTGAACCGTTACCATAGGGCTATGGATGCTCTCAATGTGCTTTCTCCGAGCATTGAGCCTCATGCGTCGGGACATATCATCGAGCAGATAGAGTATATAAAGACCATTCTCGACGCGGGATATGCCTATGTGAGCGACGGCTCCGTTTATTTCGATGTCCCAAAATACAACAAGGAGCACCATTACGGCGAATTGTCGGGCAGGAATATCGATGAGCTGCTCAATACGACACGCGCTCTCGACGGACAGTCGGAAAAGCGCAATCCTTGCGATTTCGCGCTTTGGAAAAAGGCGGCTCCGGAGCATATCATGCATTGGCCGTCGCCTTGGAGCGAAGGTTTCCCGGGTTGGCACTTGGAATGCTCTGTAATGGGCGAGAAGTATCTTGGCGAAACGTTCGACATACACGGAGGAGGCCTCGACTTGATGTTTCCGCACCATGAGTGTGAGATAGCACAGTCGGTGGCGCATTGCGGACATGAGGCCGTGCGTTATTGGATGCACAATAACATGATTACCATCAACGGGCAGAAAATGGGAAAATCGCTCGGCAATTTTATTACGCTTGAGCAGTTCTTCACAGGCTCGCATCCGTTGCTTACGCAGGCTTATTCGCCGATGACTGTAAGGTTCTTTATCCTTCAGGCGCATTATCGTGGGACAGTCGATTTCTCCAACGAGGCATTGCAGGCAGCAGAGAAGGCATACGAGCGAATGCTGGAGGGATGGAGGCGTTTGCAGAATCTTAAGGCCGGCGATGCCTCGTCGGTCGATGTGGACGGTTTCCGCGCGAAATGCTACGAGGCAATCAACGATGACTTGAACACTCCGATTGTGATAGCCACTTTGTTTGACGCTTGTCGCATAATCAATCAGGCCAACGATGGCAAGGCGACGTTGACGCAGGGCGACATTGATGAGTTGAAAGAGCTGTTCTCCACGTTTTTTGTCGATATACTCGGTATGCGCACAGAGCTTGTCGAGGGAGGTGACTCTACGGCTTTGGAGCCATTCGAGAAAGCGGTGGATTTGCTTTTGGAGATTAGAAAAGACGCAAAGGCGAAAAAAGATTGGGCAACGTCCGACCTTATCAGGAAAAGGCTTGAGGATGCCGGATTTGATGTTAAAGACACTAAAGACGGTTTTGAATGGTCGTTGAAGAAATGATTAATAGCATGAAATGTCGATTAAATCGAGGAAAAATGAAGATTTTCCCGAAAAAATCGCGAATTAATTATGCTGTTAAGAAAATCTGTCTTATCTTTGCAGCCAAGAACGGTAATAATAGTAACGACATAATGTCAAAGATATTTTACACTTCAACCTTAATCATTTAGTCTAAATTTCCCTACGTCGTTGACAGAAAAGAAGTATGTGAATATCGAATGGATGTTAAAACGACAAAACGGCGGTCATGGATTGGCTGCTGTCAGGCAGGACGAAAGTCCTGCCTATTTTTTTGCTATGACTGTCCGGAGAAAACAGTGAAATGCGGGTGTCCGCATTCCGGTGATGTCAGCCCTATAGTGGCTGTTAACACGTAACCCACCGGCAATGCGGTGGGTTACGCTGTGAAAAGATGTCGGCCTCATGAAGGCTTTTTCATTGTGCTTTTCTTATAAAGCACATTTTAATACAATTAATTTGTCGCCTGTGTTTATTCGTGCTATGTAGATGCCTTTTTGCAGGCCTGTCAGGTTGGCGACGCCTCCTGAAACGGTGTATCGGCCGATATGCGCTCCGTTGAGAGTGTAGATTTCTACGGCTGTGCCATCGACAACTGATGGTGCCATGATGCAATTTCCTGTGCGGTCGAAATAAGCGGATTGTCCCTGTGCTATTGTGCCAATGCCGCCATCTGCCATCGGCGGCATGTAGATTACTTCTCCGAGCGCAGCGTTGTCTGCTTTGTGGGTGATTACTTTTTCGATTTCCTCAGCGGTCTGTTCGGTCACATTCCATTTGTTTCCCTGAGCATAGACTGTCGATGTCCCGTTGTTGTAGAGGTCGAACAGTTGCCCTCCGTTGCCATTGTTCACAAACACATTCCCGCCCGGATTATAGTCATCGGCTGTCATGTCCTCTGTTTTTCCGCAATTTATGTTTAGTCCGCCAATGATTGTGATTCCCCAAAGATTGTCCTCGATATGGTTGCCGGTTATGACGGCTGTCTGGTTTTGGTTGGAATCGTAGATGCTTATGCCGCTGCCGCCGTTCATTGCGTTGCTCTCATATTTGTTGCTGATTATCCGGTTGTCTTTTATCACGGCGTTCAACGCACCGTTGGTCGTAATTCCGTATCGGTGGTCGCGCATTTCGCAGTTCTCAATCAGCACGTTGTTGCTGCCTGCTATTCCGAGAAGGTTTGCAACTGCTATTGCGCCAACCTTGTCGCGCTTGTTGCCTGTGAATGTGGAGTTTTTTATTGTCACATCAAGGTCGCCGCCTACTGTAAGGTTGATTTGAGGCTTATTGCTGTTTGATGTGTTGTTGTCGGTGAATTGGCAGTTGTCGATATATACTCCGCAGGCAATATTTGCGTCTCCTCCTATTGCTGCACCATAGTTTTCTGTAAATGTGCAGTTTGTGATTCTGTAAGAGCTGCCGCTTGTGGCAAGCGCCAATGCCCCTGCCGAGCTTTGTGCGCCTGTGTCGTGGCTGAACGAGCAACCGTCTATTTCCATAGTTCCTGTTATGAATCCTCTCAGTCCGCAGTATTCAAAGTCGATATTGGTCACTTTCACCGTTTCCTGCCCGGAGTCGATATATATGCCTTTAGGCTCGTCTGTTTCGGAATTGCGTGTGACAACCACACCTGTCAAGGCATCCAAGTCAGCTTCTCCTTCAATGCGGAGCTGTACGTCGTTTCCAAGTTTGAGGGTGGCTTCGTCTTCGATTTCGAATTTGTCGCCTTCTGCGATTGTGACATTTGACAGCATTGTGTACGTTGTGCCGTCTTTTGTCACGCCTGAGCCGGCTATTCCGCTAAGTGTTTCCAAAGAGTATGACGTGCCGTCGCCCGATGTTGTGTAGTCTTGTGCGCCGGCAGGCATGGCTGCCGATAGCAATGTCAGTAAAAGAAGGTAATTTTTTTTCATATAAATCGTTTTTTATCAGGTTTGGCTGTAAATCTAAAAATTATGCTGTTAAAAACAAATATTGCTTGCAGAAAAGCTTTTGTAGATGATAAATTATAATAAAAGCCTGTAAAACCACGTAAAAGGTTCTCAGGCTTTTTGTTTGTCCGACAAACGATTGTCCGTTTGTTGTTGCCGGTGGTTATACAGTAAGTATTTCTTTTTCCTTTGCGGCGAATACCTCCTCGATTTTCTTCATGTAATTGTCGTGGATTTTCTGCATTTTTGCCTCAGCGTCTTTCTCCACATCTTCCGGCATTCCGCTTTTTACGGCTTTTTTCAGTCCTTCGATAGCGTCGCGCCGGGCGTTGCGCACGGAGATTTTTGCTTGTTCGGCTTCTGCTTTCGATTGTTTTACCAATGCTTTGCGGCGCTCCTCTGTCAGAGGCGGAATGGCTATGCGTATCACTTCTCCGTTGTTTTCCGGAGTTATGCCGAGCTCTGAATTGATTATTGCTTTCTCGATTTCTTTAAACATCGATTTTTCCCATGGCGTGATTACGATGGTGCGCGCGTCGGGCACTGTGATGTTTGCGACATTGGAGATTGGGGCGGCGCTTCCGTAATAGTCAACTTTTATGCCGTCCAAAATTTTCGGATTGGCTTTTCCGGCACGGATGTGGGCGAGTGTTTCCTCCAAATATTCCACTGCCATTGTCATTTTTTCTTCAGCCGGCTCGATGTAAGTTTTAACGTCGTTCATAATCGTATGGTTTGTTTAAGTTATTTCTGATATACTAAGGTGCCTATCGGCTCTCCGTCGATTACTTTTTTCAGGTTGCCTTTTGTATCCATGTCGAACACTATTATGGGCAGATTGTTCTCTTTGCACATTACGGTTGCTGTGAGATCCATCACTTTCAGTCCGCGCTCGTAAATCTCGTCGTAGGTGATTTCAGTGAATTTCTCGGCTGTCGGGTCTTTTTCCGGGTCGGCTGTGTAAATGCCGTCTACCCGTGTGCCTTTCAGCATCACGTCGGCTTCCACTTCTATGCCTCGCAGGGCGGAGCCGGTGTCGGTTGTGAAAAACGGATTGCCTGTGCCGCATGAGATGATTGCCACTTTTCCCGCTTTCATCGCGTCGATGGCTTTCCATTTGCTGTAGTGCTCGCCTATTGGGAACATGTTGACAGCCGTAAACACTTGTGCCTGCTGCCCCTCTTTTTCGAGCGCGGAGCAAAGCGCGAGCGAGTTGATTACTGTTGCGAGCATTCCCATTTGGTCGCCTTTGACACGGTCTACGCCTTTGGCTGCTCCGGCAAGTCCGCGAAAGATGTTTCCTCCGCCTATCACAATGGCGATTTCAACGCCCGATTGGGCAATCTCTTTTATTTGTTCGGCATAGTCGCCTACTCTTACGGGGTCGATTCCGTAGCCTTGCGAGCCCATTAGCGACTCGCCGCTAAGTTTCAGCAATATGCGTTTGTAATTTGTTCTCATACTTATCTGAATTGTTTTATTTTACAAAAATAGTGAAAGTTATGGGCAATGCAAAGAGCTTGCTGAAATTGTATGCCCGAAATGTCTCATGCTTTAGCGCGGCATGTTGGCGCGGATGTAGTCCTCGATTGTGAAATCGGTTTTGTAGCCTGTCTTGCCGGGTACGACGGTTTCGGTGCATGATGCCTTTTCATCGATTACAAACCGGCGGATAAAGAAGTCGATTTCGTCGAGTTTGTCGACCATCGGTGTGCCGGCCATCTCATGCCCCGCACCGCTGATTGTGTAGAACCAGTACGGCGAGCCTGATTGGTTGAGCTGGTTGGCAATATAGCGTGAGCCGTACAGGCCTTTGTCGCCTACTGTCACTTCTCCGTATGGCACTATGTTGTCGGCATCTCCCTGAAAAAGCATCATCGGGCATGGCGATTTTTCCCAAACCGGTTGCCCGACGGAGCATATTGCCCCGGCAAACGACAGCACTCCGGCATAGTTGAATCCTTCCGGCAAGGCCGACGCGAGCGGCGAGCTGTTGCAAATCATGTATTCGGCCTGCAATGCCGTTATCGCTCCCGCACTTGAGCCGCAGGCTATTATCTTGTCGGGGTCGGCTCCCCATTCTTCGCATTTATTTAATATGAAAGATGTCGCTCCATAAAAGTCGGTTACGGCCATGCCTATGGCGTTTTGCAGCGCGGCGGTGAAATCGTCGGCGGTTTTTATGGCTGTGGCGTCAAGTCCTTTTAAGCCTGTGCGGTAGTCAGTCGATACCACTATTATCCCTTGATTGGCAAGGTGGTGGAAGAATGCCATGTAGTCCGACTCCGCGCGGCTGCCTGTGCGGAATCCGCCTCCGAAGGCGAACAGCACTACGGGGCGCGGCGATGTGACGGTTTCTGTGGTGCGGTATGTGTCAACACGGAGGGTGTCGTTGCCCTGTATCCCGAAAATATAGGTGTCGCGTTCCACTCCTCCGGCGAAAAGTGTGGCGGCAGTAAGCAGCAAAAGCGCTGTCAATTTGATTTTTGTCATGAGTTGCGTGATTTTTGGTTTTAATTGATAAAAGTAGGTATTTTATGTGGCATTATCCAAATTTTCAAACGATTTATTGTTAACTTTACGGCGGTAAACTTTACCGCTGTAAAATTTCGGGGGATGCTATTGTGTGTCTGTTATGATGGTTGGGGAATTCTGCGTAACTTTGCAAATCATGACAGTTTTCGGAAGATAATGGATAGGAAAGAATTTGAGATAATGGCTCCGGTTGGCTCTTACGAGTCATTGTATGCGGCCATACAAGGCGGAGCCGACGCGATATATTTCGGAATAGAGGGGCTGAATATGCGGGCTAAGTCGTCCGTGAATTTCAATCTTGAGGATTTGCATGAGATAGCCCGTATCTGTGCAGAAAACGGTTTGAAAAGTTATCTGACTGTAAACACTGTGGTCTACGACGACGACATGGATGCCATGCGCGCCATAATCGACGCTGCCAAAGAAGCCGGTTTGTCGGCAATTATAGCGTCGGACATGGCAGCCATACTCTATGCACGGAAAATCGGTGTGGAAGTGCATATTTCCACTCAGGTGAATGTGTCGAACGTAGAGGCGGTGCGTTTCTATTCACAATTTGCTGATGTGGTGGTCCTTGCGCGTGAGCTGAATCTTACACAGGTGGCGGGAATATATGACGCGATAACGTCCGAGAACATTACAGGCCCTCACGGCAAGCCTGTGCGTATCGAGATGTTTTGCCACGGGGCATTGTGCATGGCGGTTTCCGGAAAGTGCTATCTCAGTCTGCACGAGATGAACTCGTCGGCCAACCGTGGCGCATGCACACAGATTTGCCGGCGCGGCTATGAGGTGACCGACCTTGAAACAGGCGACAAACTTGCCATAGAGAACAAATATATAATGTCGCCGAAAGATTTGAAAACCATCCATTTCCTGAATAAGATGATTGATGCGGGAGTGAGAGTGTTTAAAATCGAGGGACGGGCGAGGAGCGCGGAGTATGTGCGCACAGTGGTTTCTTGCTATAATGAGGCCATAAACGCTTATATCGACGGGACTTATTCGGATGAGAAAATTGCCGAGTGGGACGAGCGGTTGGCGAAAGTGTTCAACCGCGGGTTCTGGAACGGCTATTATCTCGGCCAGCGTTTGGGCGAATGGACTTCAAAATACGGCTCGTCGGCAACACGCGTGAAAGTGTATGCGGCGAAAGGCATACGCTATTTCTCCAACATACATGTGGCTGAGTTTCAGATGGAGAACGATGAGTTGCATGTGGGCGACGAGATAGTGATTACCGGCCCCACGACAGGAGCTGTGATAATGAAAGTGGAGGAAATAAGGGTAGATCTGAAACCTGTGGAAAAAACCGTGAGGGGCGAGAGATTCTCGATAAAAGTGGATGAGAAAATCCGCCCGAGCGACCGCCTGTTTGTCTGGCGCGATATTGAGGAAGTGAAACGCCGTCGTGAAATCAAGTGATGGCGCAGGGTTGGACGGAAAAGGTGGTGGAAACCACAGCCGACGGCTCGGCGACGATTTATCTGCCTGAACTCGATGAGCATTATCATTCTGTGAAAGGAGCGCGGACGGAATCGCAATATGTGTTTGTGGAATGCGGATTGTCGCGCTGCGAGAAGCAGCGTGTCAGAGTGCTGGAAATAGGGTTTGGCACAGGTCTTAACGCTGTGCTTACGGCAATGTCGGCCGGTGGCAGGAGCGTGGAGTACAACACTGTGGAGCTTTATCCGCTTTCGTTGGCGGAAGTGGAGGCGTTGGGCTATTTCTCGATGCTGCCATGTGATGCCGCAATTCTTCTAAGGCGTTTGCACGAGGCGGAATGGGGTGTGCTGTCGGAAATTACTTCTGAATTTTCAATCAGGAAAATCAAGTGCGACATGACCGGCAGTTGTCAGGAAATACCGCATTGTGTTGATGTTGTGTATTTCGATGCTTTCGCTCCGGAGAAACAGCCTGCGATGTGGACAAACGAAGTTTTTGGCCGTATATATGAGGCGATGAGCGATGGCGGTGTTTTTGTGACTTATTGCGCTAAAGGAGAGGTAAGGCGGCGTTTGCAGTCTGTCGGGTTTATGGTAGAACGCCTTCCCGGCCCTCCCGGCGGCAAGCGTGAAATCCTCCGAGCCGTGAAATGAGCCGGAAGCGCAAAGGTGTTAATCTTAAAACTGTATGTTAAAAACCATATTTGTGCTAATAAATGTTGGTTTTAATCGTCTGTATGTTTATTTTTGCGCCTTAAAACCTCGGTTTGTTACATTTTGTAAATAATAATTGTTTAATAATTAATAATTCTACTTATGTTTAAAAACTACGTGATTGGTGCCGCTCTTTTGTGCGGCGCATTCTTGTGGGGAGGGGTAGAGGCTGATGCGCAATCAGTTGTGACATCTTTCCCTTACACGGAAAATTTCGATGAGGTGGAGGCCTACTCGTTGCCGGAAGGCTGGGTGGCCGAGGGCGACGCTTTGTATAGAGCAGAGCCGGCTTTGGAATGGGGAACTCAAGCTAATACCGGTACTCAGTTGCTGGTGGCGCCCTCTCAGACCGGCAATCGTCAAAACGCCGTATTCTCTCCGATGATGGAGATGAAGGCAGGCTGTGAGTATACGATGACTGTAATGGTGCAGCGCAATGACCTTGCCAATAAGGTGCCTGTGTCGAAAGTCACTATCGGCTCTTCGCAGTCAAGGGTGGCTCATATAGTTGTCTATGACCAAAGTGGTGAGGCCACTTCCGGTTGGGAGCAGATAGAGGTGAAATTTGCCCCGTCGTCCGACGGACAATACTGCTTCGGACTGTGGGACGCATCTGTGCTGTCTAACACGGGATTTCTTTTCTATGACTCATTCTCTGTTGTTGAGACAACTGTGGAAACTCCTGTAGAGCCTACTGTTGTGACCGAATATCCTTACACAGAGAATTTCGATGAGGTGGAGGCCTACTCGTTGCCAGAAGGTTGGGTATCGGAGGGCGACGCGCTGTTTGAGGCACAACCGGCTTTGGATTGGGGAACTCAAGCTAATACCGGTACTCAGTTGCTGGTGGCGCCCTCTCAGACCGGCAATCGCCAAAACGCCGTATTCTCTCCGATGATGGAGATGAAAGCCGGTGTGAAATACACGATGTCGGTGATGGTGCAGCGTAACGATAATGCCAACAAGGTGCCCAAGTCGCGGATTACTGTGGGCGACGCGCAAACAAGGGATGCCCATACAACCATACTTTCAGAGGGCGACAAGGCCACTTCCGGCTGGGAATTGGTGGAAGTGGCGTTCATTCCTGAGGCCGATGGGCAATACCGCTTCGGATTGTGGGATGTTTCGGTGCTTTTCGGCTCCGGATTCTTGTTCTATGATTCTTTCTCTGTGGCAAGCGACGAGGCTGAAGAGCCGCCTGTGGTATGGGAGCCTTCGATTCCTTATGAGGAAATGTTTGACGACGCTACACATTACTCCGGAGAGGAGAATCTGCCGATAGGGTGGATGACAACCGGAGAAAATCCGTTTATGACCGCAAATATCAATTGGCAACCGGCTGTGTCGGGCGAATGGTATATGGTCACATCATCGTCGATCATTGCCAACCGCAAGGATATAGCCTACACTCCTATGCTCGAAATGGAAGAGGACAAGGAATATGTGGTGTCGTTCTATCTGTATATGCCGGGTGATGTCAACGCCCCATCGTTCAAATTTACTGCCGGACGCGAGCAGTCGTCGGACATGCACACTGAGGTGCTTCTCGAAAAGACAAATGAGAGAGTTTCGGATTGGACAAGATACGAGGTGCGTTTCACTCCGCAGGCTACGGCGGAATATTGTTTCGCCTTTTGGGCTTGCTCGGAGAATGTTGGAAAAGCCACGCGACTTTGACCCTTTTGGCCAAACAGGATTTGCCCACCTTTGGCTACAATACAATTGACCCCTT
>CALUMI010000031.1 GCA_944321725.1 uncultured Muribaculaceae bacterium | reverse complement strand
GCGTTTTGGATGATGGGCAACGATTTCGACCAAGTGGGATGGCCGCGTTGTGGCGAAACCGACATTATGGAGTTCGGACATCAGAATGGCATTAAGAATGGCACGCAAGACCGCTTCTTTAATGGAGCATGCCATTGGGGAACAGCATGGAACGACCATCGCCAATATGCACGCGAACGCACTAACAGTTACAGCCTGCAGGACGGTGAATTCCATATTTATACCTGCATTTGGGATCAAGATAAAATAGCCATGTATGTTGATATGGATACACATCCTGAAATGGGTCCGTACTACGAGATGACAATTCCGGAAACGACCGACATGACAGCTCCCGGAGCTTATTTCCATAAAGAGAATTTCATACTGTTCAACCTTGCTGTCGGCGGAAATTTTCCGGGCATTTGGGACATTAACGGCATTACGGCTCTTAATGAGGGTAATAATTACCAACAGAGCATGTATGTCAACTATGTGAAGATTTATCAGAAAGGCACGCCTGACGAGTCGACCAATTTTGCGGATGCGGGCGACATGCCGCAAGGCGGTGTTGACAGCATGGTAGCCGATGCGATTGAAATAGGTTATGCCGCCGGAGTGATTACGCTGCCTGTTGCAGGTGATATTCAGGTTTACAGTGCTGCGGGCGCGCTTGTGGCTTCCGGACGAGGAGAGCAGCTTTCTGTTGACGGTCTTGCCGCAGGCATGTATATCGTAAAGGCGAATGCCGGCGGATGTCAGGCTACACGCAAGATTGTTGTACGTTGATAGAATCTGTCGGAGAATGAGGTTTCCAATTTATATAAAAACATTCTCGCTGATGTTGCCGTGCCTTGCCTTTGGCACGGCGGCATTTGCGGCTTGTCCCGACAAGACCGGCTATGAGCTTGTTTGGGAAGATAATTTTGACGGCGACGCGTTGAACCGCGATTATTGGAATGTGGAGGTCAACGGCAGCGGTTGCGGCAACGCCGAATTGCAGTACTATATCGATGACAAGGCCAATGTGGATGTGCGCGACGGCAATCTTGTGATTACCGCGCGGCGTAGGGATTATGAGGGAAAGAGCTTCACTTCGGGGCGCATTAACACGCTTGGAAAAGTGGGCTTTACATACGGTATAGTGGAGGCAAGGATAAAATTTCCGAAAACAGCCGACGGTTTGTGGCCTGCGTTTTGGATGATGGGCGACGACATAAAGGAAAACGGCTGGCCGCGATGCGGAGAAACGGATATTCTTGAAATGGGACACGCCGACGGGATAAAGAGCAATGAGCAGGAACGTCTGTTTAATGGAGCGTTGCATTGGGGCGTGTCGCCCGACAAGCACAGGCAGACAGTAGGCGACCGCACCAACAGCTACAGCCTGCAGGACGGCGAGTACCATGTGTTTTCGTTGCTGTGGACTGAAGACAGGATCGAGATGTATGTCGACGGAGGAGAGTCGCCTTATTTGTCGGTTGATATTTCCGCTAGCGGAGAAAACGGTGTAGGCGCCTATTTCCATAAGGATAATTTTATTCTTTTCAATCTTGCGGTTGGAGGAAATTTTCCGGGCATACATTCTGCCGACGGCATCACCGCAATGCCCGGCGGCAGCGCGGAAATGCTTGTGGATTACGTGAGGGTTTATCAAAATAAAATGGTTGACGGTTCGGAACTGTCGCTCAATAAATGAATTTAGCTATGAAGAGATTGGCAGGAATGCTGTTGTGTGCCGCCGTTGCTTTTGGCAGCGTTGCGGCTCCGGCAAAAGACGCTGAAATGGAGAGTAAAATCGACGCGCTTTTGCAAAAAATGACGCTTGATGAGAAAATAGGGCAGTTGAATCAGCAAACCGGAACCGGCTATTCCGACGCGATGGTCAATGCCGTGAAAGGCGGTGCTGTGGGTTCCATTCTCAATGAAGTTGATCCTGAGATTGTCAACAAATTGCAAAAAGAGGCTGTGGAAAATTCGCGGTTGGGCATACCGTTGGTATTTGCCCGCGACGTGATACACGGCTTTAAAACCATATTCCCCATACCGCTGGGGCAGGCCGCCACGTGGAATCCGGCGTTGGTGGAGCAGGGTGCCCGCATTGCCGCTGAGGAGGCATCGTCGGTGGGCATACGCTGGACATTCTCTCCGATGGTCGATGTGTCGCGCGACGCGCGTTGGGGACGCATCGCCGAATCGTTCGGAGAGGATACTTACCTGTCGTCGGTATTGGGAGTGGCCATGATAAAGGGTTATCAGACCGACGACCTTTCGCAGCCCGGCACGATGGCGGCTTGCACGAAGCATTTCGCTTGCTATGGCGCGGCTGAGGCAGGAAAGGACTACAATACCACGTGGATACCGGAAGTGCTGTTGCGCGAAGTGTATCTTCCGCCTTTTGAGGCTGCCGTTAAAGCCGGTTCGGCCACGTTTATGTGCTCGTTCAACGATATCAACGGTGTGCCGTCTTCCGGAAATCCTTATTTGAACCGCACAATCTTGCGCGATGAGTGGGGATACGACGGAATGTTGGTCAGCGATTGGGGCTCGATACAGCAGATGATTCCTCACGGATTTTGCACAGATTTGAAGGATGCCGCCCTGAAAGGCGCGCTTGCCGGTGTTGACATGGATATGGAAAGCTATGCCTACGTAAACCATCTGAAAGAATTGGTTGAGGAAGGTAAAGTAAAAGAGTCGGTTATCGATGAAATGGTGCGCAACGTGCTGCGTCTGAAGTTCCGGCTCGGATTGTTTGAAAATCCGTATGTCGACATGGCTACAGCCCGCAATTTCTATACCGGGAAAGCCCTGTCGGCAGCTGTAAAGACAGTGGAGGAAGGAGCGGTGCTGCTTAAAAACAACGGTGTGCTGCCGTTTAAGCAGATTAAAAAGATAGCTTTGGTTGGGCCGATGGCCGACGACAAGCACAATCAGGCCGGAACATGGTGTTTCGACCTTGAGAAAGAGCATTGCGTCACTCCGTTGCAGGCGTTGACGGAAATGTACGGCAAGGATGCCGTAGTCTATGCTCCGGGATTGGAATACAGCCGCGACAAGAACGAGCAGGGCATTGCAGAGGCTGTCGAGGCAGCAAAAAACGCCGATGTGGTGGTGATGGTTGCCGGAGAGGAAGCCGTATTGTCGGGCGAGGCGCACAGCCGCGCCGACATCTCGCTGCCGGGAGCGCAGACAAAGATGATAGAGGAGTTGAAAGCCACAGGCAAGCCGTTGGTGCTGGTTATTATGACCGGCCGCCCGATGACGATTGCCTACGAGGCAAATCTTGCCGACGCAGCGCTATACACATTCCACGGCGGCACGATGGCAGGATCGGCGATAGCCAACCTGCTTTCCGGCAAGTCGGTGCCTTCAGGCAAATTGCCTGTTTCGTTGCCGAAGATGGTAGGTCAGGAGCCGCTTTATTATAACCATAAGAATACGGGTCGTCCGGCGAGCGGGATGGTGCTTATCGACGACATACCTTTAGAGGCTTCGCAGACATCCACAGGCTGCACGAGCTATTATCTCGACGCGGGCGACGGACCGGCATTCCCGTTTGGTTACGGACTGTCGTACACAACGTTTGAGTATGGCGATGTCCGTCTGTCGGACGATTCGATGGGCAAGGACGGTAAGATTGAGGCGGCGTGTACGGTAAAAAATACCGGCAGCGTGGCAGCTTCGGAAACAGTGCAGCTTTATGTGCGCGACCTTGTCGGTTCGCTTGTCCGTCCGGTGAAAGAACTTAAAGGCTTCGAGAAGATTTATTTGCAGCCGGGAGAGAGCCGGGAAGTGAAATTCACGTTGAACGCCTCCGACCTTGCGTTTTGGACTTCAGCCAAGGAGAAGATTGTGGAGCCTGGAGAGTTTGATTTGTGGATTTCAGGTGACAGCGCGAGCGGTACGCCGGTGAAATTCAATGTTACAGAATAATTAAAAAGGAATATATATGAAAAAAAGACTATTTTTCGGACTTTTGGCTGTAGCTGTGGCTGTAGTCGCGGTTGATGCCGATGCCAAGAGCTTCAAAAGAGGAGTGAGCGAAAACGGCTTTGGCCTGAGGGAGGAATTCGACGCGCTCATGCCGGGTGTCAGTTGGTTCTACAATTGGGGGAATTTGCCTAATGCGAATATCGCCGATGTGCCGGGTGAGGAGACTATCGAGTTCATACCTATGTGCTGGAATGCCAATTACAACGCCGACGGCATACGCGAGTATTGCAAGGCTCATCCTGAAACTAAATATTTGCTCGGTTTCAACGAACCGAATTTCAAGGCTCAGGCAAATATGACGCCGGAGGTGGCGGCCGGGTATTGGCCAGCCGTAAAGGCTCTTGCCGACGAGCTTGGATTGGAGCTTGTAGGTCCGGCTGTCAACTATTCTCCCGACGGACCGGAGAACGACCCGTTCACTTGGTATGCAAATTTCGTCAATTTGGTAGGCACCGACGCTTTCGATTATATCGCGCTTCACTGCTATTCGGGGGGCACTGCCGGGATGCAGGATATGATTGACCGCTTCTATGCCTTGTACGGTAAGAAGATATGGCTTACGGAGTTCAGCATGGGAGGCGACGGCGGCATCAATGTCGCATCGCCGGAAACGCAGATAGCATCAATGGTTCAGCAGCTTGAGTATCTTGAGAAGAGTGACAAGGTGTTCCGTTATTCGTGGTTCATAGCCAAAGGTACTACGACGAGGTCACCATACATTGGTCTGATTGTCCCGAAAAACGGAGAGGGAGAGCGAGATCTTACGGAAGTGGGCAAAGTATATGTATATATGACCGATTTCGACGAGACGGTGTATCATGGTATGGATGAAGTTGTTCCTGCTTCGGAATATATCTCGTCAAGCTCGTTGGTGCTCGGCTCGAATGCCGACAGCTTCAACCCGGGCGAGCTTGAGATTACCCAATTCCATTCAGGAGCGTATGCCGATTATCAGTTCGACATACCTTCTACCGGAGAATATACGTTGACATTGCGTGTTTCCGGGCAAGGTTACGATGCTGGCCGTTGGGATCCTAAAATCGCAATTTACAGCGTTGACGAGAACGGCGAGCAGCTTGCCACTTTGGTAGAGGCTACGCAGTTCGCTTTGTCGGGCGACGACGCGGTGTTCGGGAACGTGGCGTTCAAGTTGCAGCTTCAGGCCGGCAAGCAGCGCATCCGCATAGCCGACACAAATCCGTACCAACCGAGCGGAATTCACATCAGTTGCCTGTCGTTTAAAAATGACTTCGGCGGAGTGAACTCGCTTGTTGTCAATTCCGGTGAGTTTACTACCTGTGCGGCCATTGGAAACACATTGCATGTTTACGGAGCGGCGGAAGCTGTGCGCGGTGAGGTTTATGACCTTAACGGACGGTTGGTTGTAAGCGGCGCATTTGACGGCAATATGATGAATGTCGGCGCGATAGCCGATGGCTTGTATATCCTGAAATTGTATACGGCTGACGGCGACATGCAGGCGTTGAAATTCAGCAAGTGATATAAGCATTAACAGTTGAGTTAGGTTTTATTTGGAAGCTGACCGCGGCAGAGTCGCGGTCAGCTTTTTTGCAGGACAGGATAACGGCATCTCTGAAAACTTCGTTTTCGCTTGCCATTGCTCTCACCTTTCACTATATTTGAATAATATAGGATGCGGTTCGGCAAAGTTTTTCAAACAAGTTTGAAACTTTACGCTCACCTTTCACTATATTTGCATTGTTGATCAGAAACAGAACACTCGATGTGGAAAGAAAAATTAGGAAATTATTTGATTGACATATCGAAGTATGTCCTTACAGGTGTATTCATAGCCTCTTTGTTTGAGGATATGGAAAATATGCGGATGTTGGTGTATGGATTAAGTTTTTTAGTGGCGGTATCGTTGCTTGTTTCGGGCTTGGTATTGTCGAATAAGAAAGGAAAAAAGTGATGGAAGGTACGATTTTTTTATTGCTTATGTTGGGTATCCCGTGTGTGGTGTTTTTGCTTTGGTGTCTTACGCCGAAGGGAAAACGGTGGTTGAAATCTAATAATATGTTATAAAATACCGGCCGGAAGTTTTTGTATTTAAATACTCCGGCCGGTATTCTTATATAAGAGGCCTGTTACAGGTATTCGTTTCCGAAGTTGGCTTTTACCTCGTTGACATACTGTTTTATCTTCTGCTCTTCCGACAGCGGGCAGATGAGCAGAATATCGTCGTTGTCGACAACAATATAGTCTTTTAGCCCGGATGCCACCACCAATTTTTCTTTTTTAGATGCAATGATGTTGTTTTCGCAGTTGTAAATCACGGTTTTGCAATTGCGTATGACATTGCCTGCCTCTGTCTTTGGCGATTTCTCGTAAAAGGCACCCCATGAGCCTACATCGCTCCAACCGAAATCGGCGCGCGCGACAAATACGTTCTTCTCTTTTTCCATTACGGCATAGTCAATCGAGATGTTGGGGCATGCCGGAAATTCTTTGTTGATGAATTCGGTTTCTTTTTCAGTGCCGAATTTGCCCAATCCCTTGTCGAAACGCATGGCGATGTCGGGCGCGTATTCGTGAAGGGAGTCGATTATCGTGTTTGCTCCCCAAATGAATATTCCTGAGTTCCATACAAACTCTCCGCTTTCGATGAACACTTTTGCAAGCTCCGCGTCAGGTTTCTCCGTGAAAGTCTTTACGCGCGAGAATCCGTCTGTTTCCTCTTTGTCGATTTGTATGTAGCCGTATCCTGTCTCCGGACGGTTAGGCTGTATGCCCATTGTAAGCAGGTACGGGTGGCGTGTGGCAAACTCAAATCCGCGGATGACGCACTCTTTGAACACATCGTTTTTGAGAATCAGATGGTCGGACGGAGTGACAAGCATCACGGCGTTGGGGTTGAGCGCGCGTATGTGATAAGCCGCCCACGCGACGCATGGCGCGGTGTTTCTCCTGTCGGGCTCAAGCAAGATTTGCTCGTCGGATAGTTCCGGCAGTTGCTCTTTCACGAGCGGGGCATATTTGTCGTTGGTAATAGCTATGATGTTTCTTACCGGAATAATGTTGCTTACTCTGTCGAATGTCATTTGCAGCAGTGAGCGTCCTGTCCCGAAGAAGTCAAGAAACTGTTTTGGACATGCGGCTTTGCTGAACGGCCAAAAGCGGCTGCCTACACCTCCGCACATTATAACGCAATATCTGTTTTCCATAATTTTTTGGATATGAAAATTCATTAATTTTTTTCTAACTGCTAAATTATGGCATTGTTGTTAACATTGCAAATTATCATATTTAAATAATCTTATAATATCATTATCTATTAAAACAGAGGTTGTTTGAGAATAGTTCCGTGTTTGTCGTCATAAGTATGGCGCAAATGGCTTCAGCGGATGAAATATGAGCTGCATCCGGGCATAACAATTTCAGGCGAGTTTGATTGTTCTGCTCTCGATTTGCAATATCTTTGAATAAAATATGCTGCATCTCGGCATAACAAATCCAAACAAGTTTGATTGTTCTGCTCTCGATTTGCAATATCTTTGCAGCATGGATTGGATTAACGGATTTTTATATACTCATTCCGCTGTTCAGGCGGTGGTGGTGGTCGCCGTCATCATATCGATAGGGTTGGCTTTGGGGCGGTTGCGTGTGGCCGGAATTTCATTGGGTGTCACTTTTGTGTTTTTTACGGGCATTATTGCCGGCTATCTCGGATTTTCCATCGACCCTGACATGCTGAATTATGCGGAAAGTTTCGGGCTTGTGTTGTTTGTATATGCTCTTGGATTGCAGGTGGGGCCGGGTTTTTTCAGCTCCTTCCGCAAAGAGGGTGTCAAAATGAATATCGCCGGGCTTGTGCTCATATTGGCGGGCTCATTGCTGGCGGCAGGCATAAGTATGCTGACAGGCTATGGAATCGACGACATTACGGGTGTGCTGTGTGGCGCCACAACCAACACTCCTGCGCTTGCCGCCGCGCAGCAGACACTGAAGCAAATGGGATTGCCTGCCGATTCGGCGGCTTTGGGTTGCGCCGTGGCCTATCCGATAGGTGTGGTCGGAGTGATTTTTGTAATCATCATATTGCGTAAGTTTTTTACCAAGCCAGATGATTTAAAGCCGCGCGAGGAGAGCCATGCCGACCAGACATACGTGGCCACTTTCGAAATAACAAATCCCGGCATTTCAGGGCGTACGATACATGATGTGAAAGAGGCAAGCAATGCCCGGTTTATCATTTCCCGGTTGTGGCGAGGCAAAGAGTTTATAATGCCCAATTCGGAGGAGAAACTGATGTCGGGCGACAGAATAATGGTGGTCACTACCGAGAAAGATGTTGACCAGCTCATATTGCTGTTCGGAAAGAAAGAGGATAAGGACTGGAATCACCATGTGAACTGGAACAAAATAGACAGGCAAATAGTGTCGAGGCACATAATCGTTTCGCGACCCGGAGTGAATGGCAAGCGGCTCGGTTCGTTGAAATTGAGGAGTCAGTTCGGAATTACGGTGTCGCGGGTGTTGCGCAGCGGCGTGAAATTGCTTGCCACTCCCGACCTGATATTGCAAATTGGCGACCGCCTTACGGTGGTTGGCACGTCACAGGAGATAGAAAATGTTGAAAAAATAATAGGTAATTGTGCCGGCTCCTTGAAAGAGCCTAATCTTGCCGTGATTTTCATAGGCATATCTTTAGGGTTGTTGCTCGGCTCCATTCCTATCGCCTTGCCCGGAAGCAATATCCCGATTACACTCGGTCTTGCGGGAGGCCCGATAATCGCTGGCTTGCTGATGGGGCGTTTCGGCCCGCGTTTCCATGTGGTTACATACAACACCCGCAGCGCGAACCTGATGTTGAGGGGTATCGGGTTGTCGATGTATCTTGCGTGTCTCGGATTGGATGCGGGCAAAAACTTTTTCGCCACATTGGTTGGCCCACAGGGGTTGGCGTGGATTGGAATAGGGGCTGTGCTCACGATGTTGCCTGTGCTTGTCATGGGTATAGTTTCTATGCGCCTTTTTAAATTTAAGTTTGGCGAAACATGCGGATTGCTCTGCGGCAGCATGGCCAATCCTATGGCTCTCGATTATGCCAACGACACGGTTGAGGGCGACGCTCCGGCAGTGTCGTATGCCACGGTTTATCCTCTTGGCATGTTTGTGAGGGTTATTATAGCTCAACTGCTTATATTGCTCTATATTTGATTTTTGCCGATGCGTATCGTGAAAAAATGGCAAAATTCTGTAGCCGTTGTTAAGCTGTTGGCGGGGAAACGAAAAAAATAAGTAATTTTGCGATGATGGATATCGCGCTGTTAATATCAGGAATATTATTGATGCTTTTGTCGCTTTATTTGTGTGTGCGCCCGCATATTCCGGCTGTAATTGCTGCTTATGGCGGTTTGTGGCTGATGCAGTGGAGCGAATTGCTTGTTTTTCCTTCGGTTATGCTTTCTTATTGGGGAGTGATGACAATGATTGTTGTCATAATAGTGTCGATGCTTCCACAACCTGTTGTCAAAGCGACACAGGGGATGCGCCATATTACAGTGGGCGCTTTGGCGGGGATGCTGCTTGGGGCTACCATTGGGTATGCGCCCATGATTATAGGGGCATTTGCGGGAGCGTTGGCAGGATGTGTGGTATTTGCCCGTACTCCCAAAGGCTCTGTGCTGCGCTTTCCATCGGCAAGATTTGTGCAATATTTTTGCGCGAAGGGATTGCCTGCCGTAGTTACTGTTTCGTTGGTCGGCATAGCCATAGAGGTTGCTGCGGTGCAATATTTTAATAATGTTTAAAAAGTGAGCAATGAAAAATATACTTGCACTCATATTATTAGCTTTGGTGGCGGCAGTGGCGGTCGATTCGACAGCGGCCGACAAGAAGTTCAAGCCGGAAAAACCGGACATGGAGGAAATCCGCAAATCGGTAAGCGATCCGGCCTCGCCTTATTATTATAAGCGGCTGTGGCGTAAATTTGTCAGCAACGACACCGACATGACAATGCAGGATTACCGTCATTTCTATCTCGGATATGTGTTCCAAGAGGATTACAATCCTTATCGGATATCGGAATTTGCCAATAAAATACAGCCCCTTTACTACAAACAGAATCATACGCCTGCCGAATGCGACACGATTATAAAATACGCCGAGTTGTCGCTTGCCGACAACCCTTTTGATCTCAACCAAATGCAGTTTTTTATATACGCGCTTAAAACAAAGAAAAAATTTGCGCGTGCCTCCATTTGGCAATATCGGTTGAACCATATTGTGGAAGCCATACTTTCTACGGGACTTGGCAAAAAAGATAATCCGTGGGTTGTGATAAGTCCGGTGCATGAGTACAACATTGTGAACTTCATGGGGCTTGTCGCCACCGACCATCAGGAGCTTGGCGACAGCATCGACTATATAATAGTCGAGAAGAAGGACAATAAGACTCCCGACGGATATTATTTTGATGTTTCGAATGTGATTAAAGTCTATAATAAAAAGTTCAAAGAATAGACAGGAATGAGGGAAGAGAGTGTCAATGAGTTCATAAATAGCCGCTATTGCCTTTTGACAATGGCGGTTGTCGCTATTGGCATGTCCTACTTCTTTAATCTTGCGGGTATCGGTGCTCCGACTGTTTCAAAAGGGTTGCTGCCTGTGCGTCTTGCGGTCGGGACGTATTGGATTTTTAATGTCTTGATGGTTTTTGCTGTGGCTTTGGTGATGCGGGTTCTCGACAAGAATTTTGTTTTTGTCAGGGAGTATACGGTCATTTATGCCGCATATTTCGTGTTGGCGGCCATGTCGGGTCCCGATTATTCCGTGGGGTGGCCTGTGGCGGCGGTGGCAAATGCCGTGCTGTTGTTGTGCGTATTGATATTGTTTGGCGGTTATCAGCAGCGTGAAAGGCGTCAGTTCTTGTTTCTTGTCGCGTTTATCCTTTCGCTTTGCAGCATGTTTGATTATGTGTTCATTCTTTATGTGCCGGCTTTTGTCGTAGGCTTTATGCAGATGAAGCTGTTCTCGTTTAAGGGATTTGTCGCGATATTGCTTGGCATGGCTGTGCCTTATTGGATTGTGCTGGGAATAGGGGCGTTTTCTTTGGCGGATTTGGAATTTCCGGTATTGAAAATATCCAAAGAGCTGTATTTTCAGGAATTGCGTCCGCATGATTTGTACAGGCTTGCGCTTGTCCTTGTTGTTGGGACGGTATTGGGAGTCGCAAATATGTTCAAATTGATAAGCTATCGCCTGCAATTACGCTCTTATAATGGTTTTTTTACGGTTATTGCGGTTTACACACTGCTTTTGTTGTTGTTGGACATTAGGAATTTCGGCACATATTTGATGACGCTCAATGTATGTGCGTCGTATCAGGTGGCTCATTTTTTCACAATCTATAAGATGCAGCGCGGATATGTGTTGTTTTTTATTCTTATAATTGCCAATATTGCTTGTCTTATCCCTGAAATAATGGATTTTTTTAGGCTATGAAAATAATAGTGGAGGCCAATATTCCGTATATAAAAGGCCTGTTGGAAAAGTTTGGCACGGTGGATTATCTTCCGGCTTCTGAAATCGGCGCGGAAGCGGTGAAAGATGCCGACGCTTTGTTTGTGCGTACCCGTACACGGTGCGACATCCGCTTGTTGGCTGGCAGCCGTGTGAAATTTATTGCGACGGCCACGATAGGAACCGACCATATCGATTTGAGCTATTGCCGTGACAATGGCATAGCTGTCTACAACGCTCCGGGATGCAACGCTCCCGCTGTGGCGCAGTATGTGTTTGCCGTGATAGGCAGCCTGTTTAAAGGGCAGCCTTTGCGGGGATTGAAGCTCGGAGTAGTTGGGGTTGGCCATGTTGGAAGCATTGTGGCCCGTTGGGGCGAAAGGCTCGGAATGGATGTTTTGCTGTGCGACCCGCCGCGCTCACGCCGTGAGAGCGGTGATTTCGTGGATTTGGCTTGTATGTCGGGAGAGGCTGACATCATAACGTTTCATACCCCTTTGACGATGGGTGGCGAAGACCGCACATTCCATCTTGCCGACAATCACTTTTTCGATGAGTTACGACACTGTAAGTTGCTTATCAACAGCTCGCGTGGAGCTGTGGTTGACAATGACGCGCTGCTTGACGCTCTGACTTGCGGCAAATTGGAGGCTGCGGCTGTTGATTGCTGGGAAAACGAGCCGCTGATAAACCGGCAGTTGCTTGAGAGGGCATTTGTCGCCACTCCCCATATCGCCGGGTATTCTTCCGACGGGAAAAAGCGCGCCACGGCAATGGCACTTGAGGCTTTCAGCCGGCATTTCGGTGTGGTTGTCGACGGCATTCCTTATACAGACGCTCCGGCAAAAGGCGCGGATATAACGGAGATATTCCAGGTGCTGCAATCCTATAATCCGCTTGTCGATACTGCCATGTTGAAATCCGCTCCGGAGGAGTTTGAGTCGTTGCGCAATAATTACAATTTAAGGGCTGAGTGCCGCTGACGTTACGGGAACTTAAGCCGGAATGTCTTTGTGTAAGAGCCATTGATGAGCTGTAGCGTGCCTCCGTGAAGATTCATTATGCGGCGCGACATCGACAGGCCTATTCCTGAGCCATCGTTTTTTGTTGTGAAGAAAGGCACGAAAATTTGCTCGGCGCAATCTTCGGAGATTGGTTGGCCGTTGTCGGTCACATCAATTATGACCGACTCGTTTTCTTCCATGTGGGAATTTATGTGTATTGTGGTGGCTCCGGCCTCGATTGCGTTTTTCAACAGGTTGACAAGAACCTGATTTATCAGACTTTTGTCGGATTCCACTATAATGTTGTCAGGGATGATGTCAATCGTAATGTTTATGTGGCTGAGTGCCTCTTTCTTCAGTGAGATGGATGAGTTTATCAAGTCGCGCACATAATTGAGCGCAAGCTCCGGCGATGGTATTGCCGCGAATTTGCGGAACGATTGTGTGAATTTCATTAATCCTTCGGATGTTGAGGAAATTATCCCAAGGCTTTCGGTTGCGTGGCTGTGGTCTTTCATGCCGTTGTGGAGCAGTTCCTCGCTCATTGCCCGTATTGGGGCTATCCCGTTCATTATTTCATGGGTCAGCACACGCGTGAGTTTTATCCATGCGTCCACCTCCTGACGGTCGATTACAGAGTTGATGTCGTTGAGAATGTAGATGCTCAACGGTTTTCCGCCAAGCTCTATTTTTGATACTGTTACCGAGATATTGGAGTTGCGGTGATTGTTTTCTATCGACAGTATCCGTGTTTCACTCATTGTCATGTTTTTTAGCGACTCTTGAAGTCCCGGCTCTATTCTGTCAAGCTGTTTGGCGTTGGTCAGAACGGGCAGTCCGAGCAGTTTTAAGGCGGCAGCGTTGCACAATTCTACGTTGCCGGTGCTGTCGATGGCGAATATTCCGGTTCTAACATTGTTGATTATCAGATTGTAGAACTTCTCTTTTTGCTGTGATGCTATGTTATGTTTTTTTATTATATCGGATATTTCTGTGAACGATTCGGCTATTTCGGGATTTATGTTTTTTTGCAGGCGAAAAGAAAAATCATTGTTTCGCAAAGCCTCTATCATTATTTTCACCTTTTCGGTGGCGTCACGCGCGGCCGAATATGAATATATTATGGCGGTGATAAGCCCCGCTGCCGTTATTAATGCGGTCGCTACGGCCCATTTATCGGTTAATATTATGGCAGCTGTGTCGGTTGCGGCAGTAATGGCGGTGATGCCCAATATGATGCGTTTCAGTCGTGTCATGTGCCTATCCTATTCCGAAACGTTTCATTTTGTTGTAGAGTGTTTGGCGCGATATGCCTAATTTTTCGGCTGTGAGCGACAGGTTTCCGCCATATTTTTCGAGAGAGTCCATAATCATTTGCCGTTCCATGCCTTCGAGTGTCGTGGTTTCGTTGTTTGGCTTTTGCCGCACGGTGATTTGCAAATCTTGGGTTTGTATCTCATTTCCGTCGCTTATTATGACGGCTTTTTCTATAGTGTGCCTCAATTCGCGAATGTTGCCTCGCCATTCGCATTCGGTCAGCGCTTGTTCTGCGTTTTTGCTGAACTGTTCGGCTTTGCGTGAATATATGGCTGCAAATTCCGAGAGAAAACGGTAGGCGAGCGGCAATATGTCATTTTTGCGCTCGCGCAGTGGCGGGAGTTTCAGATGAATTGTGTTGACCCGATATAGCAAATCTTCGCGGAATTGTCCGGTTTCGACCATTTGCATGAGATTTTTGTTTGTGGCGCAAATAAGCCTTATGTTGACAGGTATGCTGTCATTGCTGCCTACAGGTGTGACGCGGCGGCGTTGCAGTGCGTTGAGCAGTTTCGCTTGTTGCTGCAGGGGTAGGTTGCCTATTTCGTCAAGAAAAAGGGTGCCGCCATCGGCCTCTTCCATATATCCTTTTCTCGACTGCTTGGCGTCGGTAAACGCCCCTTTGACATGGCCGAACAACTCGCTTTCGAAGAGAGTGTCGGTTATGGCTCCCATGTCGACTGTCACAAGTTTTTTCGTTGAGCGTGCGGAACGTGAATGCAGCTCGTGAGCGAGCAGGTCTTTTCCTGTGCCGTTTTCTCCGGAAATCAGGATGTTGGCGTCGGTGGAGGCGACTTTCTCCACTGTTTCGCGCAATCTCGCCATTGTGGGGGATTCGCCCCAATACATTTCTGATTGTGTGGCATGATTGCCTGTCAGCTCGCGATGGCGGCGGTATGCCATTTGCAATACTTCGATGAGTTTGCGGTTGTCCCATGGCTTGACCACGAAATCGAACGCTCCCTCTTTCATGGCTTTGACCGCGAGCTCCACATCGGCGTATGCCGTGAACAGCACCACCGGTATTTTCGGAAAGTTGGCGGTTATTTCATGCAGCCAAAACAACCCTTCGTTGCCGTTGTTGATCCCTGCGACGAAATTCATGTCGAGCAGTATCACATCAATCTCTTTTTTTCGCAGTGTGGAAAGCATTTGTTTTGGAGATGGCAGTGTCGCTACATTCTCAAACACATTGCCAAGCAATATTTTCAGTGATGTGAGTATGCCCGCGTTGTCGTCCACAACCAATATGTTTCCTTGTTTTTTCATTCTCTATGTTAATGCTGTTATTTCATTATAATCCAATGGCCTGAGCGGGGAGAGCCACTGCGGGCTATTAATCCGGAACTTTTTAATTTTGCCATTATCCGTTCGCAGTTGCGTTTGCTTAGGCCTGTTGTATCGGCGATTTCTTGGATTGAGATGGTACTATTTGTCCTGATTAATTCTATTATATGATTTTGTAAATCGACATTACCGCCAACATTACCGCCAACATTACCGCCAACATTACCGCCAACATTATCGGTTATATTGTTTTTCTTTATAAATTGTACTTGAAAAGATAGTCCTGTTTCTTTCCATTTGAATTCGATATTGCGATCTACGTATTTTCCTGTGCGGTATGTTGCCATGCAAATTAGTATTTAATTACAAATTTAGGGAAAATCGGCAGTAAGGCAATGAAAATCAAATGGAAAATACATAACAGCCGACAAAAGCAGCTGCTATGTATCTGTTTATAAGTATTTATCAGTATGTCATTCGTATTTCAGGCTCTCGACAGGGTTTGCGCGGGCTGTCTTTCGGCATTGATAGCTTACGGCCGCCACTGTTATGACAGTAAGTCCGGCGAAAGCCAACGCATAAATCCACCAACTCATTTCCGTGCGGTATGCGAAGTTCTGCATCCATTTGCCGGTGAAATACCATGTCGCGGGTATCGACAGCAGGCAGCTTACGGCAAGTATGCGCAGATATTTGGTGTTGAACATGCCTATCACTTCCGATGTGGTTGCTCCGAACACTTTGCGCACGGCAATCTCGCGCTTGCGGTACTCGCTGTCGAACATCACCAACCCGAACACTCCCATGACGCTTATCAGCACGGCAAGGGCGGAGAACAGTGTGATTTGTGTGGTCAGCTTGCGCTCTTTCTGATATGTGGCATCCATAATCTGGTCGTAGATTCTCACGTTGAACGGATAGCCGGGATCGTAGCTGTCGAGCACCTTGCGTATCCCGTTCATAGCCTCGAACATGTTAGTGCCTTTGCGCACCCGCACGTTCAGATTGCCTATTTGGTATGGCATGTCGACGAACATGACCGGATCGGTAGGATTGTAGAGCGACGAGTAGATAACGTTGTCGCAGATACCCACCACTGTGAAATGCTGTTTGCCGAAATTTATCTGCTTGCCGACATTCAGAACGTCGCCGAACTTCTCTGCTGTCAATTTGTTGATTATCACCGCCGCTGTGTCGCTGTCCACAAAGTCGCGTCCCTCTAAAATCTTAATACCCATTGTCGCCATGTATCCGCTGCCACAGAACATTGTGCGCGGGTCTATTTTGTCGCCTTCGGGTGTCTGGAATATCCAACCTTGCGAGTTTTTGTCTTCTGCGAGTACACTCCACGACACCGACGCGTTTTCCACGAAAGGCAACGCGCGCATATCGTTGACTATGGTTGACTTATCGGCCGGAGTGTTGGCCGGCGGCGTGATGTCGCACACCACAATCTCGTCCTTGTCGAAGCCATAGTCGATTGAGCGCGTCATATAGTCGCGCTGTTTCTGCATCAGGCTTGCGGCCACTATCAGCGCGGCAGCCACAAAGAACTGGAAGCCTACCATCGCGTTGCGCATCATCCGGCCTTTTGGCGACAGCCCGAAGTTGCCTTTAAGAACAACAGCCGGCGAATAGGATGTTGTGCTCAACGCCGGAAATATTCCGGCAACTATGCCTGTAATCAAGGCAATGATTATGGTTAGAACAGTAACCGGCATATATTCAGTAAGCGATATGCCGGCGGTAGTTATGTTGACGAATGAGGTCATAGACAACAATTCCACGAAAATCAACGCCAACAGGCACGCCACGACGCTTGTCAATGCCGATTCCGCCACGAGCGACAGCGTGAGCGACCGCCGTGTCGCGCCCATTATCTTGCGGGTGTTGATTGAGCGTATCCTCACCGGGATGAGGGCGTTGGAGAAGTTGGTGAAATTTATCACGGCAATAAGAATTGTCAGTATGGCGATTGATATTAGCATCTGCTCCGTAGATTCTTTCACTGGAGCTTCCAGCAATCCGTTAATCTCCTTAGCGTAATGCAAATCTTTCAGAGATACGTAGTCGATTCCTTTGCGCATCTCCGAATTTATTTCTTTCAAACCGGCGTTGACACTCTCCCTGATGCCGTCGATGGCCGACGGGTCGTCCACTTTTATGTACATAGTGAAGCTGTTGAAGCCCCAGCTTTCCCACAGGTCGGCGTACCATGCCGGATTAATCGGGGAATAGACTATGTTTTTCATCGAGCTGTTGGCAGGAAGATCCTTATACACGCCGCCAACGATTATGTTGTTCTCGCGTGTCAGCGTCTTGCCCACCACGTCTATCGAGCCGAAGTAGCGTCGAGCGAAGCTTTCCGGTATGATGCCCGACCTCATGTCTTTCATGCAGTCGATAGTTCCGGCCACCATCTCGAATCCGAACACTTCCGGGAAACTTGGCGACACCATCAGGAGCTTTTCCCTAACGACCTTGTCTTCTACGTAGAAGGTATAGTCCATGCCCATATAGTTGGTGTAGGCATAGTCCTTGATGTGGGGCGAGCGTCCGGCTATCATTTCCATCATTGGCGGACTCATCGACGTGAAGTCGCCGTATTCGTCGGTCACATTGTAGGCCATGAACAATTTGTCGTAATCTTTGATGCCTTTGTTGTATGTGCGGTCGTAATACACCTGCATCATAATCACCAAAAAAGCGGTGAACGCCAGCGCGAGACCAACGACATTGATTGTCATCGGCAGTTTGAACCGTCGGATGAGTGAGATTAAATTCTTTAAAATGTTCATATCTTCCTAAGATTAAATTTTCATATTCTGCTTTTGCGACATCATTCGTATTTCAGGCTCTCAACAGGGTTGGAGGCTGCTATGCGGTAGCATTGGTAGGTCACGGTGGCTATGATTACAGCGGACAGTCCTATGAACGACAAGGCATATACCCACCAGCTCATATCCGTTCGGTAGATGAAATTCTGCATCCACTTGTCTGTGAAATACCATGCCACGGGAATCGAAACAATAAAACCCGTCAAAAGTATTTTCATGTATTTGGCGTTGAACATGGCTATGATTCCGCGTGTGGTCGCTCCGAACACTTTGCGCACGGCAATCTCTCGCTTGCGGTACTCGCTGTCGAACAGCACCAGTCCGAACACACCCATGACACTTATCAGCACCGCGAGCGATGAGAACAGCGTTATCTGTTTAGTCAGTTGCGACTCTTTTTGGTAGGTGTTCTCGAGTATTTGGTCGTAGAACGACACTTCGTTTGGATATTCCGGTTCGTATTTGCGGATTATTTTTCGAATGCCGTCCATTGTGTCGAACATGTTCGCCCCTTTCTTGACGCGCACGTAGCCGACTGACGTGTTGTCCCATCCTTTTATGCAGTTGAGAGCCATAGGCTCCGACGCTTTTGTCCATAGCGACGTGAAGTTGAAATCATCGCAGATGCCGATGATTTGTGTGCCGAACACTTCCGCTCCCACTTTTATGTAGCGGGAGTTTTGTTTTTGCGCTGTGCGGTTGAAAATAATTGCGTTGCTGTCGTTAGGAAGGAAATCGCGTCCTTCGAGCAATTTGATGCCGAGCGTTTCCAAGAAGCCCGGACTTACGGGGATGGAGTAGAACCACACCATTTCATCTCCGCCTAAATTGCGTCCCCAACTCATTCCGACATTGCTTCCGAGCTTGAAGCGGGAATATGCCACGCTCTCCACTTCCGGCAGTTGCTTGAGCTCGTTGGTTACGGCTTCAAGGTTGTCGCTTACTCCTTTGTTTGTCCCGAACAACACCAATTCGTCTTTGTCGAAACCGTAATCGGTGTGTATCAGGAAATTGCGCTGCTTGGTGATGAAAACGGCCGATATTATCAGCACTGAGGAGGCAAATAGCTGTATCCATATAAGCGCGTTTCTGAGCGCCAACCCTTTAGGCGACAATCCCAAATTTCCTTTCAAGGCCACAGCCGGTGAGTAGGATGTGAGGCGTATTGCCGGATAGATTCCTGCGGCAGCACCAAGAACGAGAGAAATTAGAGCTGTGGCAATGATAACAGGGAGGTAGCCGGTGAAACTTATTCCTGCCGTCGACAGATTGGCTATCGAAGTCATGGAAAGAAGCCATAGCAGCAGCAACGAGATAATAAACGAGCATACGGAAATGACTGTCGATTCGGCCGTGAGCAGGCATCGAAGGCTTTTTGTGGTCGCGCCGAACACTTTGCGCGTGTTCACGTCCTTTATGCGTATCGGGGCGAGAGCGACGGCAAAGTTGGTGAAGTTGATGAACGCTATAATCAAAATAGCCAAGGCGACTGAAATGAGGATTATTTCCGTGTCGGGATTCACTTTCTCCGCCAAGCCTGAAACAGGGATGTTTTTCACAAAGTGCAGTTTGGAAACGGGCGTGAAATCATAGATTTTGCTGTCCCATGATTTCCATTCCCTTGCGTCGTTCGCCGCTATGCTGTCGAGCCGGGTTTTCAACTCGGCTATGGCAGACGGATTTTCGATTCTGAACAGGCCGGCAAAGTTCACCTCGTTAGAGCGTTTCAGCCATTTTTCGAAATCTATATTCGAATAGATTGCGTTTTTGGCCGTTGAGTTTTCAGGGAAGTCCTCATACACACCGCCGATTGTCAGCTCCATGTCGTCGGCCAACCGTTTCCCTGTCACGTCGATGCTTTGGAAATATTTTCGGGCAACGCTTTCCGGGATGATGACAGTGTTTTTTTCGGTAATGCTGTTTATCGAGCCGGCAATCATCCGGCAATCAATTATTCTCAGGAAGGTGGTGTCGACCTCCATTGTTTTGAGCGTGACATAATTATTGTTGATTTTTGCAAGGGTTTCCTGTTGGTGCGGACTGATGAATGAAGCCTCTTTGATGTGCGCCGACATTTTGCGTATGTTGTCGAATTCTGAGGCGCTAATCCAGATTCTGTAGTTTCCGTCCTGATTGTAGCTGAGCAGATATATGTTGTCGGCATCGGGGATTGTTGAGTTATAGGTGCGGTCGTAGTACATCTGCATCATGATAATCATGAATACGGTAAATGCCACCGACAGTCCCAACAAGTTGAGGATGGCCGACAGTTTGAACCGCCGGTAAGCAAACAGTATGTTTTTGACGAATGATTTCATTTTCGGTAGTTTTTATGATATATAATCATCGTTCCGTTGGACGCGTACAGCGTCACTCCTTGTTGACCACGGTTGAGATGATTTCGCCATCGAACATGTCGACTACGCGGTGCGCATAGCCGGCGTCGCGCTTGTTGTGGGTGACCATTACAACTGTAGTCCCGGCCTTGTTTAATTCGGTAAGTATGTTCATCACTTCCACTCCGTTTTTCGAGTCCAAGTTTCCGGTAGGCTCGTCGGCGAGTATAAGGTCTGGGTTGGAAACTACGGCGCGGGCTATTGCCACGCGTTGCTGCTGTCCGCCGGAGAGCTGGTGTGGGAAATGCTTCGCGCGGTGGCTTATTTCCATGCGCCGCATTATTTCCAGAACTTTTTGCTTACGCTCGTCACCTTTTATTTTAAGGTATGTCAGCGGAAGCTCAATGTTTTCCTGTACGGTGAGCTCGTCGATAAGGTTGAAGCTCTGGAAAATAAAGCCGATTTTTCCGCGGCGCAGATATGTGCGGTCGCGCTCGCCGAGCGTTGTGACATCTTTGCCGTTGAGGGTGTATTTGCCTGAGGTGGGGTTGTCGAGAAGCCCGAGAATGTTGAGCAATGTGGTTTTTCCGCATCCCGACGGACCCATGATTGCCACAAATTCACCTTCGTTGACACTGAAGTCAAGATTGTTGACTGCGATTGTTTCTACCTCGCTTGTGCGGAATTTCTTCGTAAGTTGTTCAGTTTGGATAAGCATATCTGTAAAGTTTTAATTAATTATTGTCCTGTTGTTATTTTAATATAAGTTCATCGCAATTTTTAAACATCTCGTAGCCCGAGAGTATCACTTTCTCGCCTGGGTTGAGCCCCTCAAGCACCTCGTAGTACTGCGGATTCTGCCGTCCTATTTTTATGCTGCGGCGGTAGGCCTTGTTGCCGTCGGCATCGAGCACGAATATCCATGTTCCGCCTGTTTCGTTGAAAAACGTTCCGCGCGGCAGCATTGTGCATTGTGTGGGCTCGCCGAGCTCGAGGTTGATGTAGTATGATTGTCCGGTGCGGATATTGTCGGGGCGTTTGCCCATAAACTCGAAATCAGTCTGGAATTTGTTTTCGCGCACGTCGGGATACACTTTCTTCACGCGGAGAGTGTAGGTGCTGTCTTGACGCTCGAAACGTCCTTCCAGACCGGCAACCACACGGTCGATGTAGTGCTCGTCGATTGAGGCCTCGATTTTATGCCCTGTCAGCACGTTGATGCGTCCTATCATTTGTCCGGAGCTGATGTTTTGGCCTTGCTCCACGTCGAGCATTCCCAACTCGCCGTCGATGGGGGCGCACACTGTCAGCTTGTCGCGTCGCTCGCGTATCATGGCGAGGCTGCGGCGCATGTTTTCGAGGTCGTCCTCAAGCTGGGTTATTTGGATGTTGCGGTAGAGGTCGTCCTGTTTCAGCCGCTCATCGACTAATTTGCGTTTTTCAACGGTCAGCTCGTAGTCTTCTTGCGCTTTGAGGTATTCTTCTTTTGACACGAGGTCTTCTTTGTAGAGCCGTTGATATTGTTCGTATGTGCGTTTCTTCTGCCGCTCCTCCATTTCGAGTTGCAGCTTCTCTGTGCGGTTGTTGAGCTTGTCCTGCTCCATGGTCACTTGGGTGTTGCGCAGGAAGTTTTGTTTCTCCGCGAGATTGGCCTCGGCGTTGAGTATCTCAAGGTCGAGGTTGGAGTTGCGCAATTTCACTATTGGCTCGCCTTTCTTGACAGTCGCGCCTTCTTCCAAGTAAATCTGCTCCACTATTCCGCCCTCCTCCGGGCTGAGCTGCAAGGTGTTAATGGGCTGCACTTGTCCTACGATGCGGATGTAGTCGTTGAACTCTCCGGCGATTACGCTGCCGGTCATCACCGATTCTTTGTCGATGCGCATAACCGACGAGCGGTTGCCGTAGATTGTTATGGCCAATATGGCCGCCACTGCCGCCACTACAGCCGCGTATATCCATTGTTTGCCCGTAAGCCGGAATCTTTTTTTCTTTATTTCTATATCCATTTTAAGTTGAAAAGCTAAAAAGTTAAAAAATAAAAAGTTGAGGGTTGAGAGAATAATTTGTTTGGGCAGTCATTCAACGCTAAACCTTCAACTCTCAATATTATTATTCGTATTTCAAACTGTTTACCGGGTTGGAGGCCGCTATGCTGCGGCATTGCCATGTCACCACCGCTGTTGTCACTATGGCAAGCGCGGCGAACGCGAGCGCGAAAATCCACCAACTCATTGATGTGCGGTAGGCAAATTCCTGCATCCACATATTTATAAAGTACCAAGTGACGGGTACCGACAATATGAAACTTATGGCAAGTATCCGCATGTATTTGGCGTTGAACATGCGAATTATTCCCGATGTGGTCGCGCCGAACACTTTGCGCACGGCTATCTCGCGTTTGCGGTATTCGCTGTCGAACATCACCAGTCCCAAAACTCCCATTATGCTTATCAGCACGGCGAGCGAAGAGAACAGTGTTATCTGTTTAGAGAATTTTATCTCTTTTTGGTATGTTGCGTCCATTATCTGGTCGTAGAATCTAACTTCAAACGGATAGCCGGGATCGTATTGATCGAGGGTGCGGCGTATCTCGCTCATGGCATGGAACATGTTGGTGCCTTTGCGCACCCTTATGTTGATTTTGTTCATCGTGTAAGGCATCTTTACGAACATTACGGGTTGGTTCTCGTTGTAGAGCGACGAGTACACCACATTGTCGCAAATCCCTACCACGTCGAACCACATCCGGAACTTCAGCTTTTTGCCTATTCCGCAATTCTCGCCGTATTTTTCCAACGCGAGTTTGTTGAAGATTATGGCTGCGCTGTCGTTGTCGGTAAAGTCGCGCCCGTCAATCATTTTTATGCCCATTGTTTTCATATAGTCGCCACCGACAAACAGTGTGCGGGTATCGATGTTGTCGCCTTCAGGCGTGTTGAATACCCAACCCTGTGAATTGTCGGTCTCAGCCATTACGCTCCACGACGGCGACGCGTCCTCGACAAATGGCAGCGCGCGCATGTCGTTGACCACAACTTGCTTGTCTTTCGGTGTCTTTGCCGGATAGGAGATGTCGCACACCACAATCTCGTCCTTGTCGAAACCGTAGTCGATGGAGCGTGTCATGTAGTCGCGCTGTTTCTGCACAAGGATTGCGGCGACAATCAGCGCAGCCGACACGAAAAATTGGAAACCAACCATCATGTTGCGCATCATTTGTCCTGTGGGCGACAGACCGAAATTGCCTTTGAGCACCACAGCCGGCGAGTATGCCGTCATCCGTAAAGCCGGAATTATGCCTGACAGCAGCCCTGCCGCTATCGCGATGGCTATTGTCAGCAGTGTCACCGGCAAATATTTTGCTATGGAAATGCCGGCGTTGGTGATGCCGACAAACGATGTCATCGACAGCAATTCCACCGCCACGATTGCCAACAGGCATGACACAAGGCTTGTCACTACCGCCTCCGCAACGAGCGACATTATGAGCGATATCCGTGTGGCTCCCATTATCTTTTGTGTGTTGATTGAGCGTATCCTTATTGGTATCAGCGCGTTGGAGAAATTCGTGAAATTGATGACGGCTACCAAAATTATCAGGAAAGCTATCGAAACAAGTATCCACTCCGTCGACTTTTTAATCGGTGCCTCCGGCATATAAGGGAGAGGTTTCATGTAGTGGATTTCTTTCATGGGCACGAAGCCGAATCCGTCGCGGAATTTGTACGTTTCGTTTTTGCTGAAATCTGCCCAAAAGTCGTCGGCGGCTTTTTTGATTTCTTTGATTGCCGAAAGGTTGTCCACTTTGAGGTACATAATGAAGCTGTTCGAGCCCCAATTTGTCCAGCCGCTGCCGTACCATTCTTTTACCATCGGGCGGTAGATGATGTTTTTCAGAGTGGAGTTGGAGGGGAAGTCCTTGTAAACTCCTCCTATGATATATGCGCCGTTGCGCTCTGCCGGTTCGCCTATCACGTCGACAGTGCCGAAATAGCGGCGGGCGAAACTTTCGGGAATCATTATTGTCTTGTTGTCTTTCTCCATGCAGTCGATTGTCCCGGCTACCATTTCGAATCCGAAAACCTTTGGGAAATTGGGATATACAATCAGCAATTCTCCTTTCACGGCATTGTCGTTGACGTAGAAAGTGAAGTCGGTATTGCCGCTTTCTGTGAAAGTATATTCGGTGATATGAGGCGACAGGCTTCCTATCTTCTCGATGAGAGGCACGCTGAGCGGCGGAAATTCCATGTCGTCTTTCGATTGGTTGTAGACCATGAAAATTTTGTCGTGGTCCTTGATGCCTTCGTTGTAGGTGCGGTCGTAGTATACCTGCATCATTATCACCAAAAATGCGGTGAACGCTAAAGCGAGGCCTATGACATTGATTGCCATTGGCATTTTGTATTTACGCGTTAGCGTGGCGAGGTTTCTGAAAACTGTCATATCGTTTTTGTTTTATTTGTTTCTAATAGAGTTTGTTGGTGCGGTAATAGTCGGCCAACCGCCGTTTCACGTCGAACAGCAGGCGGCAGCGGACGTGTTCGGCCTGCGACTCAAACCATGTGTTCATCAGTTTCTGCATGTCCAGAAAGCTCATAAGGCCCTCGTCGTATTTGCGTTTTGCGAACACGTAGGCTATCGAGTCGGATTTTTCTTTGCCCGACATTTTTGCGGCTTCTTTTTCCGCGTTGTCGCGGTCGGTGACGGCCTGCTCCACGCTCGTCTGCAGCTCATAGAGCTTGCGGTTGTAGTCGATGCGCGCCTCTCTTGCCTGATTTCTCGCTTTTTTGACGTTGTTGGAGCGCGACAGACCGTCGAAAATCGGTATGCTCATCGAGATTCCGACATATTGCCCGAAATTCACGTCCATTTGTTCTTTGAAAGGCAGATTCTCAGAGCCTATATGGCGGTAATAGTAGTCGGACAGTCCTGCGCTCAATGAAATAGTCGGAGCCCACGAGCCTTTTGCCGAGCGCAGCGAGTACTTGGCTATCTCTTTGTTGAGTTCTGCCTGCCGCATTATGGGATTGTTGTGGCGGGCAAACTCCATTATCTCCGCTGTGGTGTGCGGAGGTGTGTTTGGAGAAATCGGATTTTCCGGGCCGACGAGCTCAAGTGTGTCGGCAACAGGGAAGTTCATGGTACTTTTCAGCTTGAGCAGCGATGTGGTGAACAGGCTTTGTGTGCTTGTGTGCGTATAGTCGTCGTCGGCCACTTGCGCTTCCGCCTGACTCACATCGACAGCGCTTTTCAGCCCTAATTCTTTCATTCGGAGAGTCTGCCGGAGCAGCGCGCGGCTTTCCTCAAGTTTCAGCGCGGTGATTTTCAGTAGCTCGGTGTAGTATTGCAGATTGACGAAAGCGTCGAGCACATTGATGGCAATCTCGTCGCGGCGGCTTTGCAGAGCTGATTCCGACACTTGCTTTTGCGCTTTTGCCCGTTTGAATTGGTTTATGATTTGTCCGCCGGTGAAGATGTCCCACGACACGCTGAGGCCATAGGAGTTGTTTATGGTTTTCAGGTTGTCGTAGGTGTTGGTTTCCGGGTCGATGGAGCGTCCGAAACTTCCATCCAGTGACAGCGACGCTCCCACGGTCGGGAAAAACGAGCCAATGGCTTTCTTATAGTCCAAGCGGTCGTTGTCGCGGGTTATTTCGGAGCTTCTCACATCGAAATTGTTTTCTACTGCATAACGCATACAGTCGTCCGCGCTCCACTTTTCTGCCGCAGAAACGTGTGCTCCGCTTATCAATGCCGCAATTATATAGAGATTTAGTTTTGTCATAAAATTTTATTTGTTCTCTATATAATGTGCAACGATTTTGCCAAAAACGTATGTGTTTGGTAATTAGATTTGTATGATTTTCCGCAGATTTGTGTGTGTAAAAAAAGTTGACACTTTTGTCAAAGATTTTGACATCGTGCCTTACGAGGCCATCAGATGCTCGCAAAGGATTTTCGTGCCTAACCCTATCAGCACTATCCCGCCGAGCCATTCCATGCGGAATCTGAACCGTTTGCAGGCCATTACGCCTATGTATGTGCCCATGGCTGAGAACAAAAACGAAACCAATCCTATTATGCCTACGGAAATCAGCATCTCTTTAGCCTCCATTTTGATGAATGCGAATGTGACACCCACGGCCAGCGCGTCGATGCTTGTGGCCACAGCCAATGTGAGGATTACGGGCAATCGGCGTGGGTCGAAATTGCATTCTTCCTGCTTCTTGAGACTTTCAATAATCATTCTGATTCCGAGCAATGAGAGCAGGCCGAAGGCTATCCAATGGTCATAGTCGCGTATCAGCGAGCTGAACAGTCCGGCAACAAGCCATCCCAACAATGGCATCAGGGCTTGAAACAGCCCGAAGAAAAACGCCATTTTCAGCATGGTTGGGCGGTGTATGCGCTTTAGTATTATGCCGCTTGCCAACGACACTGAAAAGCAATCCATTGCGAGGCTGACAGCCAATAAAATTATCCCTGCTATTCCCATTTGGCGGTTAATGTTTGTCGTGCCAGTCGCCGTGTGCCTTTATCAGGGCAACGAGATGCTCAAGTGCCTCTTCTTGAGGGATATTGCGCTCCACGCATTCTTTGCCTTTGTAGAGGCTTACTTTTCCGGCGGCCGCGCCCACGTAGCCGTAGTCGGCGTCGGCCATCTCGCCGGGACCGTTGACTATGCACCCCATGATGCCGATTTTCAATCCTTTCAGATGCGATGTCGCGGCTTTAATCTCTTTTACGGTTTCTTGCAGGTTGAACATTGTCCGTCCGCAACTCGGGCATGATATGAATTCCGTTTTTACCATTCTTGTGCGTGCCGCTTGAAGTATCCCGAAAGCGAATCGCACGGCATCCGGGCGGACGGGGATATTGGGAGCCTCAAGCAAAATGCCGTCGATAAGGCGGTTGATTAGCAAGGTGCCGAAATCGGCTCCGGCTTTTATTTGCACGTCTTCCGGGTCGTTGTCGCCGTAGCGCATTTTTGCTATTACGGGAGCTTGGCAACCGCAATCGGTAAGGCGGTGGATAAATGCCTGCATTTCGCCTGTCGGATTTTTGTGCTGTGAGCTTAGAATAATCACAGTGCCGGCGGGCAGTGATGCCGCCACCTCTTCAGGTGACTGTGACGCGTCGGCCTCGATGTGTCTGAAATCTCCGGGCAGGAAATCCGGTTTGGGGTCGCATTCTGACAGTTCCTGCTTGTCGAGAGTGGAAACTACCACCGGCTGATTTTTTCCGCCTATGATGCCACAGGCGGCGGTTGCTCTTCTTTCAGGTGCGGTGTGGTTATAGCCTTTTGCAAATGTGCCGCTTATCGGCGAGTGGCCCTCGCGCGAGGTAATGTAATCGACGAGCTTACGTGCCACGGGTATTTCCAACTCAGGTTCTTCGCTGAGCGACACGCGTATGGTGTCGCCGATGCCTTCTGCAAGAAGAGCACCGATACCCACAGCCGATTTTATGCGTCCGTCCTCGCCGTCGCCTGCCTCTGTCACGCCGAGATGCAGCGGAAATCTCATTCCGGCCTCGTCCATTGCTTCCACCAACCGTCTGACGGTTTCAACCATTATCACCGTGTTCGACGCTTTGATTGAAATCACGATGTCGCGAAAATCAACCTCCCGGCATATCCGCAGGTATTCCATGACCGATTCCACCATTCCTGCCGGCGTGTCGCCGTAGCGGCTCATTATACGGTCGGAAAGAGAGCCGTGGTTTACTCCAAGTCTTACGGCCGTATGGTTTTTACGGCATATATCGAGAAACGGGATGAGCTTTTCCCTGATTTTTTCTATCTCGCGTTGATATTCCTCGTCGGTATATTCGAGTTTCTTGAATGTACGCGCCGCGTCGACAAAATTACCGGGATTGATGCGTACCTTGTCGGCTGTTTCTGCCGCGGCGAATGCCGCTTTTGGATTGAAGTGGATATCAGCAGCCAATGGCTTGCAATAACCGTCGGCATGAAGGCGGGCCCGTATCACTCCTATGTTTTCGGCTTCTCTTACTCCTTGTGCCGTGAGCCGCACCAAATCGGCTCCGGCGTCGAATATGCGCTTGCATTGCGCCACACTTGCGTCGGTGTCGAGTGTGGAGGTCGATGTCATCGATTGTATGCGTATCGGATTGTCGCCCCCGAGCGGCATCCCTTTGATGTCGACAACCGATGACTGTCGTCGCCGATAGTTGAAACCATCCATTGCAGCAATTTTTAGAGTCAGTAAATTATATTGCTCTCTAACCTTTAAACTTTATACTTATAGCTTATCCGTGAAAGCTCCTCGTTGGCCTTTACGATTTTTCCGGCAAGGTCCTTTTTGTATTTTTCGAATTTTGCCGCTATTTTGCCGTCACTCATCGCAAGCATCTGTATGGCGAGGATTGCGGCGTTTAATCCGGCATTCACGCCTACTGTGGCTACAGGTATGCCCGGAGGCATCTGTACGATTGCCAGCAGCGCGTCCATCCCGTCGAACGATGATTTTATGGGCACGCCTATCACGGGTACTGTGGTTTGTGCGGCTATCACTCCCGGCAGGTGGGCTGCCATGCCCGCGGCCGCTATGATTACTTTCAGGCCTCTTTCTTTTGCCGTGAGGGCAAATTTGGTCACTTCTTCAGGCGTGCGGTGTGCCGACAGTGCATTCATCTCAAATGGTATCTCGAACTCGTCGAGCAGCTTTGCCGCTTTTTCGAGAACAGGCAGGTCGGAAGTGCTGCCCATTATTATGCTTACAACAGGTGTCATGATTTTAATTGTTTATTTCGTTATAAAAAATATACGCAAATAAATCCGTTTGCCGCTCCGGCAAGTACCTGCCAAAGCGTGTGGCGTTCCATAGCGATGCGCGATGTGCCGAGTATTCCGGCTATGAAAATAGCTCCGCATATCACCGGCAGAAGGTCGAACACGCCGTCGCCGCCGGCATTGATGCGGCATACCAAAGCCACAAATCCGCCTATCCCCGCCATGTGCGCGCTGATTTTCCATTTGAAGTTGACAATCATCGAAATCAGTGCGGCGCAGCCTCCTCCGAACATAAACATCCACAGCCATTCCGGAGCGTTGATGCTGAACAGGTAGACGGCGCTTGCCACATAGCATACGATGATTATTATGTAGGGGAACAGCCTTTCTTTCTGTCCGTTGAGATTGGTGCTTTCGATTATTTTGAGGCACTTCAGCAACAGGAAAAGCAGCGCGGGCAATACGGCCGTGATTAGGAATACGGTAAGTATCACCGTGAGTTTTGTGGGCAGTGTCAGTACCAGCAGGTTCGACAGCCAAAGCGACACAATCATGCCGTAGGTGGGCATGAGCAGCGGGCTTAGCAGCGCGGAGAAAAATACAGACACGTAGTGAACGATGCGCATGGCTTTCGCCTCGAAAGTGTTGATTATCGTATGTGCGGATTTGTCCATATTATTGTCATTTTAGAGTTTCTTTTCTTAGGCGGGCGACGGGGATTCCGAGTTTCTCCCTGTATTTTGCTATTGTCCGCCGGGCTATCTCATAGCCTTTCGCCTGCAGCAATGAGCATAGTTGCTCGTCGGAGTAGGGCTTGTTTTTGTTTTCCGCCTCGATTATTTTCTTCAATGCGGATTGTATCTCGCGTGACGACACATCCTCTCCCGACTCGTGCTTCAGCCCCTCGTTGAAGAAAAAGCGCAGCGGGTAGATGCCGCGTTGGGTAATCACGTATTTTCCGGCTGTGGCGCGTGAGATTACCGAGATGTCGTAGCCGGTCATTGCGGCAATGTCTTTGAGCACCATTGGCTTTAGTGTGGACTCGTCCTCTGTCAGAAAGAACTCTTTCTGGCAGTCAACTATCGCCCGCATTGTGTTGAACAAAGTTTCCTGCCGCTGCCGCAGCATTTTTATGAAATTGGAGGCCGATTCGTATTTGTCTTTTACGAAGGTGTTGGCTTCTTCTTCGTTGCGGTTAGCCGGTTTGCGGGCCGAGATGTTGTTGTACATCGCTTGGAAACTTTCTTCGATTTGCAGTTCCGGTATGTTGTTGAGAAGGGTCAGCGTGATTTTGCCGTTGTCCACTTCTACGCTGAAATCTGGTATTATGTGCTGCGAATTGTCGCTGTCGCCTCCGTTGAACAGGCTGCCGGGTTTTGGATTCAGCGAGCGTATCGTTTCGAGAGCCGCTTTGAAGTCGTCGCCGGTTATCCCCATTGCCTGAATAATCTTGTCGTAGTGCTTTTTTGAAAATTCGGGGAAATGCTTGTCAATTATCTCGTATGCCTGCATGTTGCGGCGGTTGCCGCCCAATCGCTCCAGTTGCAGCAGCATGCAGTCGCGCAGGTCGGTTGCGCCTATTCCGGCCGGGTCGAGGTCGCGTATCATTTGCAGCACGTTGTCGACTTCTTCCTCTGTGACGTCTGTCCCTGTCTGGAATACTATGTCGTCGGCGATAGCCGCCACAGGACGCGTCATGTAGCCGTTGTCGTCGATGTTGCCGATTATGTAGTCGGCTATTTTTTGCTGTTTGGGAGTCAGGTCGCGCTCATTGATTTGTTCCGACAGATAGTCGAGCAGCGAGCTTTCCGACACGATTACCGGGTCGTAGACTTTGTCGTCCACGCTGCGGTTGGAGGCCTCGAAGCGGTATGACGGTATGTCGTCGTCGTTTTTGTAGTCGGCGCGTTGCATGTCTTCCGACGATTCCTCGAATTTTCCGCCGTCTTCGGTTGGCAGCGATTCTGTGTCATGGTTGTCTACTGCCTCGATTGCGGGGTTGTCCTCTATTTCGTGGCGCACTTCATCTTCCATTTCCGGACGGCTCATTTCCAGCAGCCTCACGAATTGCACCTGTTGCGGCGACAGCCGCTGTTGCAATTTCTGTTCCTGTGTCAGATGTAGTGCCTCTTTCATTTGGTGATGCGTTTGTTATTGCGAAGTTACGTATTTTTGGATAATATGGGGCGGTTTAGGGTGATGTTTTTAACTATTATTTGCCGAACAGCATAGTTGTCACTGTCTGTCCTACGGCTTTCAGCGTGGAGCGGTCGATGTGTTTCATTGTGTCGAACGAGGTGTGCCATTGCGGGCAGAAACCGGTGTCGTTGTCCATGCGCTGGTCTATGATGTCGACGCACGGTATGCCCGCGCGGATGAGAAACACATGGTCGTCGGTCATTGCCCCGCCGCGTGTGTCGATGAAATAATTGTCGTATCCGAGCTTGGCGGCGGTTGTCCATAGTTTGCCGACAACTCCGGAGGCCGACTGCACGGAGAAATATTCTTTCAGGAATTTGGCGTTTCGGTCGCCTACCATGTCCAAGAGTATACCGAAAGAAGGGTATTGGTATCCGTTGCGGTGAGGGTTGTCGACCCAATGCTGGGTGCCAAGCGCCCAGCTGCTGTCGTCGCTTGCGCCGGAGTTTCCCCAGTCTTCCGCGTCGGTTAGGAGTATGTCGATCCCCATTTCCGGCTCGTTGCGCGACAGAATCCTTGCTATTTCCAACAGCACTCCCACGCCGCTTGCGCCGTCGTTGGCTCCCATTACAGGCTGCTGTCGTTTGCCGGCATCAGGATCGTTGTCGGCCCATGGGCGGCAGTCCCAATGCGCGAGCAGCAATATGCGTTGCCGTTTATCGGGATAATATTCTCCAATGATGTTGCGAGCCTCGATTTTTGTCCCGTCGAAGGCGGTGAGTGTGGCGTGTTGTTCTGTTACCGTTGCTCCGTGCCTCCTCAGCTCGCCCGCGAGATAATCGCCGCAACGCCGGTGTGCGTCGGTGTTGGGCACACGCTCTCCGAAAGCGCATTGTGCGGCTACGTATGAGTATGCGCTGTCGGCGTCGAATACGACTTGCGGCTCTATTGTTTTATCAGTTGCCATGCCGTCCGGCGCGGTCGCTTGCTTGCCTGACGAGTTTGAGCAGCTTGCTGTCATAAACAGTAAGGCTGCGAATGCCAATATGTGTTTTTTGTAATTCATGTGCGGTGAGATTTCAATCTTTGCAAAGTTAAGACTATTTCCCCACACCTTTGCCTGTAGCCGTCACATTTTAAATAAAAATGGAAGGAGGTGTGTCAAAATGCACACCTCCTTCTTTTTTATGCACAAAGTCCCGGCTTTCACAAGCAGAGGCTTTGTTA
>CALUMI010000030.1 GCA_944321725.1 uncultured Muribaculaceae bacterium | reverse complement strand
AAATATGAAACTTGATGCTTTTATTAACCGTCCGGTGCTCTCGACGGTAATCTCAATATTCATCGTGATATTGGGTATAGTCGGGCTGCTTTGGCTGCCTGTGTTGCAATATCCTGATATCGCGCCTCCTACAGTCAATGTGTCGGCTACATATACCGGAGCCAACGCGCAGACGGTGCTTAATTCGGTGATTGCCCCGCTTGAGGAGCAAATCAACGGTGCCGAAGGCATGATGTACATGCAATCTACAGCAACCAATACGGGCAGCGCGGATATTACTGTGTATTTCGAGCAAGGTTTTGACCCCGATATGGCGGCGGTCGATGTGCAGAACCGTGTGTCGATGGCCGAAAGCCTGTTGCCGGCTGAGGTGACAAGCTACGGTGTGACAACCAGTAAGCGCCAAACTTCCACTTTGCTCGTGTTTTCGCTTTATTCGCCTGACAACACTTACGACAACTCATTCATAGAGAACTACATGAACATCAACGTCATACCGGAAATCAAGCGTGTCAACGGTGTGGGTAACGCGATGTTGATGGGTCAGGACTACTCTATGCGTATATGGCTGAAGCCGGATGTAATGGCTCAATACGGATTGATGCCGACTGATGTCACGGCGGCTCTGTCGGAGCAGAACATCGAGGCGGCTCCGGGTCAGTTGGGCGAAAACTCCAACCAAAGTTTCCAATATATATTAAGGTATAAGGGGCGTCTGGTAACTCCGGAGGAGTTCGGGGAGATTATTCTCCGCACCAATTCCAATGGCGAGGTGCTTTATCTTAAAGACGTTGCGGAATTGGAACTCGGACGTTTGGACTACGGTTTTGTAAGCCGTGTTAACGGTAAAAACGCCGCTTCAGCAATGGTGCAGCAGACAGCCGGCTCGAATGCGACAGCCGTTGTCGAGGATGTGCTTGAAGTGTTGAAGAATGCCGAGAAAAACCTGCCTAAGGGATTGGAGTTCAACATCTCCATGAATGTCAACGACTTCCTTTTCGCCTCTATTCACGAGGTGCTTAAGACGTTGATTGAGGCGTTTATCCTCGTGTTCCTTATAGTGTATATATTCTTGCAGGATTTGCGCTCTACGATTATTCCTGCCATTGCGATACCTGTGGCTTTGATAGGTACGTTCTTCGGAATTTATCTTATCGGGTTCTCTATCAACTTGATTACTCTTTCTGCTTTGGTGCTTGCAATCGCGATTGTGGTGGACGACGCCATAGTGGTGGTCGAGGCCGTCCATGCGAAGCTCGATGAGGGCTACACGTCCCCGCGTATGGCTTCCATCGACGCCATGCGCGAGATAGGCAGCGCAATCGTGTCAATCACGTTGGTCATGATGCTTGTGTTCATTCCGGTGTCGTTTATCGGCGGTACGTCGGGAGTGTTCTACCGTCAGTTCGGTTTGACAATGGCGATTGCCATAGGTCTGTCGGCCATCAACGCGTTGACATTGTCGCCGGCAATGTGCGGTGTGTTCTTGCGCGCCCATAAAGAGCATAAGCCGGGTGAAAAACGCACTCCGGTGCAGAAATTCCATGAAGGATTCAATAAAATGTATGCTGTGGTGCTTAACCATTATCACGGTTACGCCAGCTTCTTTATCCGCCATAAGGTGACGGCTTTCAGCATTGTTGCGGCTTCTATCGTGGCGTTGGTGCTGTTGATGGTAAGCACTGCCACCGCGTTGGTGCCCGATGAGGACCAGGGCGTGTTGTTCGGTATGGTCGACATGCCGCCGGCAACATCACGTGAGCGCACCACTGAGGTGATGGATAAAGTTGACGCAATCATCGCGCAAAATCCGGCAGTGGAATACCGTACGGAGATTGTGGGCTACAGCTTCCTTTCCGGTCAGGGTAACACTTACGGTACGTTCATCATCAAGTTGAAAGACTGGTCGGAGCGTACAACAGAGGGAACGCAAATCGGCAATGTGCTTATGCAGCTTTACGGAGCAGTGGGCAGCCAAATCAAGGACGGACGTGTGATGTTCTTCCAGCCGCCTATGATTTCCGGTTATTCGATGACCAACGGTTTCGAGTTCAAGTTGCAGGATAAGACCGGTGGCGATATCAACAAGTTCTACCAGATTTCGCAATCGTTCCTTGCCGAGTTGAACAAGCGTCCGGAAATACAGTCGGCGTATACTACGTTCAACCCGACATTCCCGCAATACATGGTTGATGTGGATGTGGCCAAAACGAAACAGGCCGGATTGAGCCCGAGCACGGTGCTCACCACATTGCAGGGATATATGGGCGGTATGTATGTGTCCAACTTCAACAGCTTCGGTAAACTTTATCGTGTCATGATGCAGGCTGACCCGGAATCCCGCGTGTCGCCGGAGTCGCTCAACCAGATAAAGGTGCGTAACGGAAGCGGGGAGATGGCGCCTATAACCAACTTTATTTCGTTGCGTCGTGTGTATGGTCCTGACGTGATTAACCGTTTCAACATGTACACGTCGATAAGTGTCACGGGTACGCCGGCCGACGGATATTCCAACGGTGATGCCATCCGTGCCATTCAGGAAGTTGCCGCACAGGCTCTTCCGCAGGGATTCGGCTATGAGTTCTCCGGTATGACGAGGGAAGAGCAGAACACATCGGCCTCGTCTACGGCAATCGTGTTCGGCTTGTGCTTGATTTTCGTTTACCTGTTGTTGTCGGCACAATATGAGAGCTACATTCTTCCGTTGGCTGTAATTTTCTCGATTCCGTTCGGTTTGATGGGCTCATTCATATTTGCGAAGATTTTCGGCATTGTCAACAATATATATTTGCAAATCGGTTTGATTATGCTTATCGGTTTGTTGGCCAAGAATGCCATCCTTATTGTAGAGTTCGCTCTTGCCCGCCGCAAGACCGGCATGAGCATCGTCAACGCGGCCATCGCCGGAGCTTCGGCACGTTTGCGTCCTATTTTGATGACTTCGTTCGCTTTGATTATCGGTCTGTTGCCGCTGATGTTTGCCACAGGCGCGGGCGCTAACGGTAACAGGGCGTTGGGTACGGGCGCGATAGGCGGTATGCTTATCGGTATGATTCTTCAAGTACTCATCGTGCCGGCGTTGTTTGTGATTTTCCAGAAGATTCAGGAGAAATTTGTTCCGATGAAGTGGAAAGACACTCAAAACGAGGAGGTTGCCGACCAGATTGAGCAATATGTACGTAAATAACCAAACTTATTCGAGATTAAGTTATGAAATACAATAAAATATCAATGGCAGTCATCATTGCGGCAAGTGCCGCAATGATGAGCAGCTGCCACATCTACAAAAAGTTCGAATTGCCGGAAGAGGGTATATCGGGAGAGATTGCCGCCGCACAGAAAGAGGAGGTTGACTCTACGGCTTTGGGCAACATCGAATGGGATGAAATGTTTACCGATCCGCAGTTGCAGGCTTTGATACAGATTGCGCTTGACAAGAATGTGGATTTGGAAAACGCCCGCTTGAACGTGGATATCGCCAACGCCCAGCTGCTTGGCGCAAAGTTGAACTATGTTCCGCAGATTTCATTGTCGCCGAATGTGGGGACAGCTTCTTACGGCGGCTCGAAGATAACGAGCGACAGCTGGTCATACCAAATACCGGCCACTGCCACTTGGCAGCTTGACTTGTTCGGCGGCCTGCTCAACTCGAAACGTCAGGCTCAGGCGTCGGTAAAACAGACCGAGGCTTACGAGCAGGCTGTACGTTCGCAGCTGATTGCCGGTGTGGCTAACTGCTATTATACGATAGTGATGCTTGAAAAGGAATTGCAGCTTTCTAAAGAAACTGCTGCTTTGTGGAAAGAAAGCGTGCAGACAATGAAGGACTTGAAAGAGGCCGGCCGCTATAATGAGGTTGCCGTTGTTCAGGCACAGGCAAACTACAATTCGATAATGGCGCAGATACCTCAGCTTGAGGACCAATTGAATCAGGCATACAACTCACTGTCGCTGATGCTCAATTCCGCTCCGCAGCGTTGGACTGTCGACACTTCGTATGTGCCTGTTTTCCCTGAATATTTGGAGGAGGGCGTGCCGATGAAGTATGTCGCCGCGCGTCCCGATGTACGTGCTGCAGAGCAGTCGTTTGCGATGGCTTACTATTCCACTAATCTTGCCCGTGCGGCATTCTATCCCAACATCACGATTTCCGCTACCGGCGGATTCACCAATCTGCTCGGCTCTGTGATAAAGAATCCGGGAGAATGGTTCTATCAGCTTGCGGCCTCTTTGGTGGCTCCGCTTTTCCAAAGCCAGAATATCGCAAGCCTGAAAGCGGCCAAAGCACAGCAGCAGCAGTCGCTCAACACGTTTGAATATACTGTCTTGAACGCAAGCTCGGAAGTGTCGAACTATCTCGTTTCGTTCAATAAAAACCGCGAGCGTGTTAAATTGTTGGACGAGCAGGTAAAAAATCTGGAAAAAGCAGTGGAATATAATAATGATTTATTAACTTTAGGCACTGCTACCTATTTGGAGGTGCTGACTGCACAACAGTCGCTCTTGGCTGCCCAAATGTCGCAGTTGCAGTGCGATTTGTCAATCAGTCAGTCAGCCATAAGCCTTTATCAGGCACTTGGTGGCGGACGTGAATAAGACAGGCAAACTTAAAATGATATAAAACCATGATTAGTCCATTGGCTTTTGTTGACCCCGAGGCAAAACTCGGCAACAATATTAAGGTTCATCCTTTCGCTTTCATCGACAAGGATGTGGAGATAGGCGACGATTGTGAGATAATGCCCTACGCGAGCATTATGCACGGTTCAAGGTTAGGCAACGGAATTAAGGTGTTTAACGGCGCTGTCGTAGGCGCCGACCCGCAGGATTTCCGTTGGAAAGGCGAGCATACGTTGTGTAAAATCGGCGATAACGCCATTATCCGCGAGCAGGTAATCATCAACCGCAGTATCCATGAGGAAAAGGCGACAGTGATAGGCGCGAATGTGGTGCTTATGGCTGAAACCCACATCGGGCATGACTCCGATATCGCTGAATGGTGTGTGCTCGGAAACGGCTCACAGATTGCCGGTGACGTGAAAATCGGTTTTGCCTCCATCCTTTCTACAGGGGTGAAAGTGAATGCCGGCAGCCGTCTTGGCGACTGGGTATTCATAAAAGGCGGATGCCGCATATCCGGCAATGTCCCGCCGTATGTGATTATGGCCCACAACCCGGCGGTTTACTACGGCGTGAACGCCATGATAATGCGTGACCGTGCCGGGCGGTTCACTGAGGATGAGATTGACGACATCGCAAAGGCATATCGCCACATTTATCAGTGCAACGTGTCGCTGTTCAATGCCGTGAAGCGTATTGAGGCCGACATTAAGCCGAGCGCGCCGCGTGATGAGATTTTGAAATTCATCCGCGAGTGCAACAATAAGCTCATAGCGTTGCCGAAAGTCGATATGTACGATTAGCGTCTGAAATATCCGCCTAATGCGAAAAAAGGATGTATCCTCTCAGGGTACATTCTTTTTCGCATTTCAAGGGGTGGTTTTTTATGCTTTTTTGGATGTGACGGCAAAAAGGATTAAATTTGTTAGACGCTAAAAATAAAGAATATGATTGACCCCGAAAAACAGCAACTTACACTGAGAATTGCCGAAGAGAAAATAATAACCGTTGTGCCAAGAAAAGACGAGTTGTCTTTGAAGAGGGTGGAGAAAGAGGTTAACGCGCTGTGGGACAGGTGGAAGTTGATGCACCCTTCCCGCACTAAGACGCAAATATTGGCCATGATGGCTTTTCAATATGCCAAATTGTACTATGACGTGGCGGGCGAAAGCAGCCGCCGCGAAAAGGAATTGAAAGACTTTATCAGGGAATATGAGGAAAAAATGGATGAAATTTTGCTCCAAATAGATTGATTTTGTCATATTTGTTTTCAAATAATGGAAATTAATTGCTACTTTTGTAAAAATTTGGATCAGAATGGCTGAAACTCTGTCGCAGATTTTTGAGCGCATGCTTCAAAAGCAGCAAATTCTCGTCGATAAATACCATGCTTTGGAGGACAGAAATAAGGAATTGACCGATGAGAAGCGCGAGCTTGAGAAAGAGATGAGGAGGCAAAAGACGGAAATTGAGAAATTGCAGATAGAAAATCAATATCTGAAAATTGCCAAGTTGATTGCGCCCGACCATGCCACATTGCAGAAAAGCCGTGAGCTGATTTCCAAATTGGTGCGGGATGTGGAGAAATGCATCGGGCAATTGAATGACAGTTGACGGAATGTGTTTTGACAATATAATAACGATAGAGAAGAAAGACGGTTCGGAACTTTTGTGCCTGAATTGGCGTGATAAATATTTTGTGGAATATTTGCGGCGACAGTATGTTGCCTGATTCGGGATGCTTGCAGAAGCGTGTCAATCGTTTTTTTTTTGAATATATTATTATACCTGATTAATTAAAGAGAAACTAACCGCACCGGTGGTATGCCGTTTGGCATATTGGCGGTGTTTTTTTGTAATAATAAAAACAGATATTAATGGCTATAGTTTATTATGTTATCATTGCGGTGGTCGCCATAGCTTTGGGTTGCGTGGTGACACTGTTCATAACAAAAAGGATGGCGCATAGCAGCGCCAAGAATATATTGGACGAGGCGCGGCTTGAGGCTGATGTGATGAAGAAAAACAAGCTTCTTGAGGCTAAAGAGGAAGAAATGAAAATGAAAGCCGAGTTTGAGAAAGAGGCAAACGCGCGGCTTTCAAAAGTGCAGGCCGCTGAGGCGAGAGCCAAGCAGCGCGAATTGCAGCTTAACCAGATGCAGTCGGATTTGCAGCGCAGACGCAACGAGGTCGACGCGCAAAAGGTGTCATTGGACAACCAAACGGCAGCCATGGAGCTTCGTCAGGCAGAGCTCGACAAAATGCAGAAAAAAGCTCAGGAAACGTTGGAGCATATATCCGGATTGTCGGCGGAAGAGGCTAAGGAAAAACTTGTGGAGTCGTTGAAAGACGAGGCGAAAACAGCCGCGGCATCTTATATCAACGATATTATGGATGAGGCCAAACTTACGGCCAACAAAGAGGCTAAGCGAATTGTGGTGCAATCCATACAGCGTGTGGCAACAGAAACGGCTATAGAGAATGCCGTGACCGTATTCCATATCGACAACGACGAGATGAAAGGCCGTATCATTGGACGGGAAGGAAGAAACATCAGGGCTCTTGAGGCGGCTACGGGAATAGAAATAATCGTCGACGACACGCCGGAGGCAATTGTCCTTTCCGGTTTTGACCCTGTGCGCCGCGAGATTGCCCGGTTGGCTCTTCACCAATTGGTTGCCGACGGGCGCATACACCCGGCGCGTATTGAGGAAGTGGTTGCGAAAGTGCGCAAACAAGTTGAGGAGGAAATTATAGAAACCGGCAAACGCACGGCTATCGACCTTGGTATACACGGATTGCATCCGGAACTGATACGTTTGGTGGGCAAGATGAAATATCGTTCGAGCTACGGGCAAAATTTGTTGCAGCACTCCCGCGAGACAGCCAATCTTTGCGCGATAATGGCATCGGAGCTTGGCTTGAATCCCAAAAAAGCCCGCAGAGCCGGATTGCTCCACGACATAGGCAAAGTGCCTGACGAAGAGCCGGAATTGCCGCACGCAATACTCGGAATGAAGTTGGCAGAGAAGTATAAGGAGAAACCTGACATTTGCAATGCGATAGGAGCGCATCACGACGAGGTTGAGCAGGCTTCGCTGCTGGCTCCGATTGTGCAGGTGTGCGACGCTATTTCCGGAGCGCGTCCGGGAGCGCGCAGGGAAGTGGTGGAAGCCTACATCAAGCGTCTGAATGACCTTGAGCAGCTTGCCCTCTCTTATCCCGGCGTAATTAAGACGTATGCCATTCAGGCAGGCCGCGAGTTGCGTGTGATTGTCGGTGCCGACAAGATTTCCGATGTGGAAACTGAGAAATTGTCGGGTGAGCTTGCGCGCAGGATACAAGATGAGCTCACATATCCGGGTCAGGTGAAAATTACGGTTATCAGAGAAACACGTTCCGTAAGTTTTGCCAAATAAAAAGGAGCTGACATGGAAGGAGAAGAAATATTGAAAGAAGCTCCTGCCGTTGCCGAGTCGCCGCGTGGAAAGTTGGAGTGCCATGATTGGCTGTCCGACATACCCGGAGGAAAGAATCTGTTCGACATTGTAGAGGTGCAATTCAAAAACACTCGAAGAGGCTTTTATCGCAACACGATGAATCTCTCTTTGAAGATAGGCGATATAGTGGCGGTGGAGGCAAGCCCGGGACATGACATAGGAAAAGTCACGCTTACAGGCAAGTTGGTGGAGCTGCAGATGAAAAAAGCCAATTTGCGCCCGGACACCGAAATAAAACGTATTTTCAGAAAGGCCAAAGCGGCCGACATGGAGAAATTCGAGGCCGCAAAGGCGCGTGAATACGAAACCATGATTCGCTCGCGCCAGATTGCCAAAGACTTGAATCTTGACATGAAAATCGGCGATGTGGAATATCAGGGCGATGGCAATAAAGCCATTTTCTATTATATCGCTGATGAGCGCGTGGACTTCAGGCAACTGATAAAAGTGTTGGCGGAGGCTTTCCATGTGAGGATAGAGATGAAACAGATAGGGGCGCGGCAAGAAGCCGGGCGAATCGGCGGTATAGGCCCGTGCGGGCGTCCGTTGTGTTGCGCCACATGGATAACCAATTTTGTTTCTGTCGCCACAAGCGCGGCACGCTATCAAGATATATCTCTTAATCCCCAGAAACTTGCCGGGCAGTGCGCCAAATTGAAGTGCTGCCTGAATTATGAGGTCGATGCTTATGTGGAGAGTGTGAAGCGTATGCCTTCGAAAGAAATAGTGCTTGAAACAAAAGACAACTCATACTATCATTTCAAGACTGACATTTTCAAGCGGGAGCTGACCTATACCACGCAGAAGAACGTACCGGCCAATCTTGTCACAATTCCGGCGGAAAGGGCTTTTGCGGTTATCGCGCTCAATAAAAGGGGTATCAAACCCGACAGCTTGTGTGAGAATGGTGAGGCCAACGACAAGGTAAAAGAGTTTGGCGACATTGTCGGGCAGGACAGTGTCACACGTTTCGACAAGTCGAAGAAGAAAAAGCGCAAGGGTGGAGGAAACCGCCAGAAGGTGCAAGAAAAATCGCCGGCTCAGAATGACGACGGGCATAAGCAGCGAAACAATAAAGCTAATCCTGACAACCGAAATGGGCAGCAACGGAAAAATGGAAACCGAAACCGGCAGAAACCGGCAGACAAAGCGGCGAGTGAATAAAGCGGCGGCTCTGTTGGCTGTGTTTGCCGTGTGTTGTCTTTACTCTTGCTCAAGCGATGTGCTGTACAGCGAGTTCAAGCCGCTTGGCGACGGCTGGAGCAAGAGCGAGCCGTTGCGTTTCGATTTTCCTGACTCTTTGACGGAGGATAGAACGGATTTTGGCATAGATGTGCGCCACGACAATTATTACCCATACCGCAATTTATGGGTAGTGGTAGATTACTTGAAGAGCGGAAAAGTGGCTGAAACCGACACTGTCAATATAATGCTTGCCGATAAGTTCGGGAATTGGTACGGCTCCGGGCTGGGAAGGCTTTATCAGCTTCGCTCCACTGTCAGGCGTGGAATGAATGCTGATGAGTTCGATGGTGTAGTCGTGTGGCATTACATGCGTTGCGACACCGTGACCGGCATATCCGATGTGGGGGTGTCGATTTCTTTGTGTAACAAACCGGATGCCGACTATGATTAATCCTGATTGTGTAGACGCTCTGATATTTGATATGGATGGCACGCTGTGGGATGCCGTCGACTCATATTGCGCAATATGGAACGCGACTTTCTCGTCGTTTGGCGTTAACCGGACAGTGAGCCGCGAGCAGCTTGTTGACTGTATGGGCTTGACGCTTGACGTGATTTATTCGCGTGTGGCCGGCGATGCGCCTGTTGTCCCGGCATGTGATTTTATCCCCGTTCTTGTCGAGAATGAGAAAAAAATGATGTCGGAGCTTGGCGGAGTGGCTTATGACGGAGTCAGAGGCGGCATCGAACAATTATCGGAGAAATATGTTATTCTGTTGTTGAGCAATTGCGGTGAGGGCGGATTGGAAAACATGGCACGCCACATAGGCATTTCCGGATTTGTCACGGAATGTGTGTCGTTTGGCGGCACGCACCGGCAAAAAGACGAGAATATGCTGTATCTTAAACGGAAATATAATCTTGCCGGGCCGGTTTATGTTGGCGACACTGACTCTGATTGCCGCAGCGCGCATAAGGCAGGATTGCCTTTCGTATTCGCGTCTTATGGTTTTGGAAACTGCTCCGGCGCCGATTTGACGGTCGCGTCGTTTGATGAATTGACAGAGTTCTTTTTGAACAAAAAAGTATAAAAGAGATTGTTATGAATAAATTTTTGCCGGCTGAGGAATTGGGTTTGCGCGTTTCGCGAATAAGCGGAATGCTGAGAGAAAAAGGCCTTGACGCCGTGCTGATAAGCACGAATGCCAATATATATTATGTGACAGGGTATGTGTTCTCAGGCTATGTGTATATAACGGCGGAAGGCGACTATGTGTTTTTTGTGCGTCGTCCGGTAGGATTGGAGCATGAGAAGGCCGTTTATATCAGGAAGCCTGAGCAGATAGCGGAGTTGCTTGAAAAGTCGGGTAAAAAGCTCCCTGAAAAAATAGCTTTTGAGCTTGACAGGATTCCTTATTCTGCCGCATTGCGGCTTTCTGCGGCTTTCTCGCAAAAAACTCTGCTGAACAGTTCTGACATCTTGTCGAAGGCAAGGGCGGTCAAGACTGCCTACGAAATTGAGAAACTGAAGAAGTCGGGCATTCATCATTGCATGTCGTACTATAGGATTTCCGGTGTCTTTCATGAGGGAATGACCGACAGGGAGTTGCAGATAGAGCTTGAGCGGTTGTTGCGTCTTGACGGCTGTCTCGGACAATTCCGCATTGCCGGTGAATCGATGGAGCTGTTTATGGGTAATGTCCTTGCCGGAGATAATGCCGACTACCCGTGTCCGTACGACTTTGCCATGGGCGGGGAGGGGCTTGACGAGTCATTGCCCGTGGGCTGCAACGGTTCGATAATACGTCCGGGCAATTCGGTAATGATAGACATGAACGGTAATTTCACCGGATATATGACAGATATGACCCGCACATTTTATGTGCAATATGCCGACATAAAGGCAAAGGCGGCACATAAATTGTCGATTGAGATTCATAAGGCTCTCGCTTCGTTCATAAAACCGGGAGTTGAGGCAAAATCGGCGTATGAATACGCGAAAAAAATGGTTGACGACGCAGGTTTCTCCGACTATTTCATGGGACATCGCCAAAAAGCCGGATTTATCGGGCACGGTGTGGGCATCGAGGTCAACGAGCTGCCTGTGATTGCCCCCCGCAGCAAGGATATATTCGAGGAGAACAATGTGATAGCCATAGAGCCCAAGTTTGTAATACCCGGCACAGGAGCCGTTGGTATTGAAAACACTTATGTAGTGGGCAAGGACGGTTTGGAGTGTATTACCAATTTTCCGGAGGAATTGGCGGAATTGTAAAGGCTATGAATCTTAAAGAGCGTTTGGAAAATCCTGTTTTCCGGCTGATAGGCACTGTGGCCGATTCCATAGGGCAGCCTTGTTTTGTGGTGGGCGGCTATGTCAGGGACTTGTTTCTTGGCAGGCATTCAACCGATATGGATTTCGTGACGGTGGGCAGCGGCATTAAGGTGGCCGAGCTTGTCGCCGAGAAGTTGGGGCCGAAGACTTCGCTTGCTGTGTACAGTAATTTTGGCACAGCCCAAGTGAAAAACAAAAATATGGAGCTTGAGTTTGTGGGGGCGAGGAAAGAATCCTACAGTCACGACAGCCGCAACCCCGTGGTAGAGGACGGCACGCTTGATGACGACCAGAAACGGCGCGATTTTACGATTAACGCCATGGCAATAAGCCTTAACAGCGATACATTCGGTGAGCTTGTCGACCCGTTTGACGGATTGTCGGACATTGACAAAAGGCTTATACGCACTCCGCTCGACCCTGATGTGACATTCTCCGACGACCCTTTGCGGATGATGCGCGCCATACGTTTTGCCACCCAGCTCGATTTTGATATTTTTCCCGCAACGTTTGAGGCGATAGCGCGTAATAGCGGGCGAATCTCGATTATCTCGCGGGAGAGGGTATTCGATGAGCTTATGAAGATTATAAAGTCGCCTGTGCCTTCGAAAGGCTTTCTTTTGCTTGAGCGCAGCGGCCTGTTGAAAATAATTTTTCCGGAATTGCAAGCCCTCAAAGGCATAGAGGTTGTCGACGGCAAGGGGCATAAAGACAATTTCTATCACACATTGCAGGTGCTCGACAATGTGGCCTCAAAGTCGGACAATGAATGGTTGCGGTGGGCAGCCGTGTTCCACGACATAGCGAAGCCTGTCACCAAACGCTATGACAGCAAGTTGGGATGGACATTCCACAATCATAATTTTGTGGGGATGAAGATGATTCCCGGCATTTTCAAAAGGATGAAATTTCCGATGAATGAAAAAATGCGCTATGTCAGGAAACTGGTGGAATTGCACATGCGCCCGATTGCTCTTGTGGAAGATGAGGTGACCGACTCGGCAGTGCGCCGTCTGCTGTTTGACGCCGGCGACGACATCGACGATTTGATGACACTGTGCGAGGCCGACATCACGTCTAAAAATCAGGAGAAAATAAGGCGTTATCTCGACAATTTTGCTTTGGTGCGCAATAAACTTGTAGAGATAGAGGAAAAAGACCGCATACGGAATTTTCAGCCGCCTGTAAGCGGCAACGATATCATGGCCACATTCGGCATACCGCCGTCGCACGCGATAGGCGAGATTAAAGAAATCATAAAGAATTCGATTCTCGACGGTAAGATTCCGAATGAGCGCGAGGCCGCTTGGAGCCTGATGCTTGAATTGGCCCGCGAGCGTGGACTTGAGCCAAAGACGCAGGCATGACAGAAAATCATAAATGCTTATTTTTTAAAATTTTATCCATTTTTCTGCCGCAAGAAGTCTCCTATTTGAAAAAAAAGTGCGATATTTGCAACCACAATTTGAACCGGGAATTTATTCTCAGTTTATTTTTTGCTCGAAAATTAACAAAACAATAAATATAAAAAACATATATAATTATGACTAAGGCAGATATTGTAAACGAAATTTCAAAAACGACAGGGGTGGAAAAAGCTGCCGTTTTGGAAACTGTAGAAAAGTTTATGGAAGTAGTGAAGGAATCTCTTGCCAACGGTGAGAATGTTTATCTTCGCGGATTTGGCAGCTTTATTGTAAAAACTCGTTCGGAGAAGACCGCAAGAAATATATCAAAAGGAACAACTATCATAATTCCGGAGCACAAGATACCGGCGTTCAAACCGGCAAAAGTGTTTATGGAGGAAGTTAAATAATAATTTTAAAATTTTATAACTATGCCAAGCGGAAAGAAAAGAAAAGGCCATAAGATGGCAACTCACAAGCGCAAAAAAAGATTGAGAAAAAATCGTCATAAGAAGAAATAATCAAACTTTTTTGAATTACTTGTAATGTAATACGCAAGAACAAATTCGATGCGCTTTTCGGGGTCATCGGTTTGTTCTTGTGACTTATTAGAGGGCTTGTGAAAGCTGATTATTAATCCAATTAAAAAGATCTTGTAGCGTGAGATGAAAAGTGAGCTAATTGTCGATGTGCAGCCAAAAGACATTTCGATAGCCTTGCTGGAAGACGGGCGGTTGATGTCGCTCCAGAAAGAGGCGAGGAATATCAAATATGCTGTTGGCGATGTGTACTGTGGCAAGGTGAAAAAGTTGATGCCGGGACTGAATGCCGCGTTTGTGGACATCGGCTCGGAGAAAGACGCTTTTTTGCATTACCTTGACCTCGGCTCTCAGTTCTCGAGTTTCAATGCTTTCGTGCAAGGTGCTATCGGCGACACTTCAAAAGTGCCGCAACTTTCTAAATTCAAATGTCTGCCCGATATCGATAAGCACGGCTCAATTTCCGATATTCTTACTGTCGGGCAAAAAATTGTGGTGCAGGTATCGAAGGAGCCTATCTCGACCAAAGGGCCGCGCCTCACATCCGAGCTGTCGTTTACAGGCAGATTCCTTGTCCTGATACCATTCTCAAACAAAATCTCGATTTCTCAAAAAATCAAGGCCACTGAAGAGAAAATGAGGCTTAAACTGCTTTTGGAGAGCATTAAGCCGAAGAATTTCGGGGTCATTGTCCGCACTTCCGCCGAGAATAAGAAAGTGGCGGAGCTTAACAATGAGATGAACACCCTTTTGAGGTGTTGGGAAGACATGATTGAGAAATTGCAGAAAAACACACCTCCCGCCCTGTTGCACGAGGAAGACAGCCGTGCGGTGGGAATCATACGCGATATTTTCAGTCCGTCGTTCGAGAATGTGTTTGTCAACGACGCTGAAACTTTCTCGCAAATTTATAACTATGTGAGTCTTATCGCTCCGGAGCGGAAAGAGGCGGTCAAGTTGTATGCTAAAGACGAGCCTATATTCGACACATACAATGTCACGAAGCAGATAAAGTCATCGTTTGGAAAAACTGTTTCGTTCAAGTCGGGGGCATATATCATAATAGAGCATACAGAGGCGTTGCATGTGATTGATGTCAATTCCGGAAACCGCAACAAAAATGCCGACAACCAAGAGGAAAACGCGTTGGATGTGAACATACGCGCCGCCGATGAGATTGCCCGGCAACTGCGTTTGCGCGATATGGGCGGCATCATCGTAATCGATTTTATCGACATGAACTCTGCCGAGCACAGGCAGAAGCTGTATGAGCACATGCGGGAAGTGATGGCCACCGACCGGGCCCGCCACAATATTTTGCCGTTGAGCAAATTCGGATTGATGCAGATTACCCGCCAGCGTGTGAGGGCGGTGATGGACGTCGAAACGATGGAAACCTGTCCGTCGTGCTATGGCAAAGGCTTGGTGCAGCCGTCGTTGCTGTTCACCGACAGACTGCATGAGAAACTTGATTATGTGGTCAATCATTTGCATATAGATGAGTTTATATTGTATGTGCATCCGTATGTTGACGCTTATATCAAGAAAGGACTTTTAAAATCGATATACCGTAAATGGCACAAAGAGTTTGGAAGAAAGTTTAAGATAGTACCTAACCAGTCGCTTGCTTATTTGGAGTATCGTATTTACGATAAAAATCGCAATGAGATAGATGTAAAAGAAGACAAGGACACCAACAGCAGTTCTGTCGAGAAGCAAATGAGCAAGTCGAACAGGAGCGTTGAAAAAGACGACTGACAGCGTCGGAATTTTCCGAAAACAGTGAGTTGAACAAGAATTGGCGGCATGTCTTTCCTGATATTCGTGGGTGAAAGACATGCCGCCAACCTTATTTTGTGGACGTGCCGCTACACCTCGTCGTTTTGCGGTCTGTCGGTGACGAGATGGTTCTGTATGTAGTTGCTGTAGATGTCTTTGTATGTTTCGGATATTGGTATGTATGTTTTTCCGAATACTATGCGGTTGCGCTCGATTACGCTTACTTTCTCCATATTTACAATAAACGACCGGTGGACGCGGATAAAGCGGTTGGAGGGCAAATATTGCTCGATTGTCTTCATTTTAATCAGCGACATTATGCAGTTGGCGGAGTTGTCTGTAAAAATCTTCACATAATCTTTAAGCCCTTCAATATATGTGATTTTGTCCACTTCGATTTGCACTAATTTGTATTCGCTTTTGACAATGATGTATTTTTTGTTGTTTGACTGCAATATTTGGTTGGATTCAGTGCGCATACGCATCTCTTTCCATTGCAACGCGCGGTTGGCTGCTGCGAGAAATTCGCTGTAGCTTACGGGTTTCAGCAGATAGTCAAGCGCGTTGTGGCGAAAGCCGTCGATTGCGTACTGCTCGTAAGCTGTGACAAATACTATCCGGCATTCTGCCGGTATGACACGCGCGAATTCTATTCCGTTGAGTTCCGGCATTTGAATGTCTAAAAACACGAGTTCGATATTTCCGCTTATAATCGAGCGTATGGCTTCCGAAGCGGAGGCATAGGCGTTTTCAAGCTCGAGAAACGGTGTCTTTTTTATAAAACTGCAAATAAGGTCGCGGGCCAATGGCTCGTCGTCGATGACACAGCATTTCAATGTAGTTTCCATATCAAATTTGTTTGTTAAGTTTTAAATCTATTGCCAGCTCGGCCACATATTGGTTGTTGATGCAGCCGGATTTGTATTCGTGGCGTCCTGAGTAGAGCAGAGCCAACCGGCGTCGCATGTTGGTTATTCCTATGCCTGAGTTTTTGTTGTCGGAATCGGTCTTTGGAAACAGGCTGTTTGCCACGCGGCATTTGAGTGTGGCATTATCAACTTTTATGTCGATTGATATTTCCGAAGGATTGCTGCCGTTGATGCCATACTTGAAAGCGTTCTCAATCAGGGAGATGAATAGCAGGGGAGCTATGGTCAGCCCTTTTGTGCCGCTTTTTGGCATGTTGACTATGAGGCGGTTCTCTTTGTTCAGGCGCAGTTTCATCAGCTCTATGAAATTTTGCAGAAATTGCAGTTCTTCTTCAAGCGGCACTTCTTTGTCGTTCTCATAAAGCATGTAGCGCAGCATCTTGCTCAGCCGGTGTATGGCGTCCTGTGCTTTGTCGGGATTGATGGCTATCAGGGCATAGATGTTGTTGAGTGTGTTGAATAAGAAATGCGGGTTAAGCTGGCTCTTAAGATTGGTGAGCTCCATTTCCTTTTGCTCTGAAATCATCTGCTTGTTGAGGTTCTCTATCTTGTTCCAGCGCAGGCCGAGTTTTAATGCCACGCTCAGCCCGATTGTTAGTATCATCATGGCAAAGTCGCGAAGCATCATGCTGAGTATGAAGATGTTTTCGGGTTTTTGGATGTGGCGCGGAGGCTGTGATCCGGTTATTTGGTGGAGTATCGGAGTCAGGACTACCATTACCACAGAAAGAAGCAGGGCTGTGGCTATGTATGCCAGCACTTTCTTTCGGAAAAGCAGCTTGTCGACGAGCAGGAAATAGTTGAGATAAAACACCGACAGGTAGATTATAGCATGAATGTAAACGGCTATGTGTTGCGGCTTCTGATGGCGTTGTTCCATTGCCGTGTTGAAAATTATTTCGGGCAATATGAACACGATTAGCAGCACAATGACGTTTATCATTATGTCGAGCGCATACGTTTTGTTGAAGTGGCTATTCATATCTTAACGCTTCTATGGGGTCGAGATTCGCTGCTTTTTTGGCGGGATACCATCCGAAAAACACGCCTGTCGCCGTGCATACAACGAACGACAAAACTACTGAATAAATTTGAATGGAAACAGGCCAGTTGAATAAAAATTTCACGAGAAAAGAAGAAACGCCACCGATTACTACGCCGATTATTCCTCCTGTGACGCTTATTATTATGGCTTCGATGATGAATTGCGTCAGTATGTCTTTGCCTTTGGCTCCGATGCTCATTCTCAGTCCAATTTCGCGGGTGCGCTCCGTGACCGACACGAGCATTATGTTCATGATGCCAATGCCTCCGACAAGCAAGGAAATTCCGGCTACGCAGGCCAACAGCAATGTCATCATCTCTGTCGTTGAATTGAGCATCTCGCTTAACTCTTGCTGTGAGCGGATGTTGAAGTCTTCTTCGTCGGTGTCTTTGATGTTGTGGTTGCGGTCGAGCAGTTGGGTAATCTCGTCAATGGCCTCGTCGGTGACACCCTCTGTAAGAGCCGAAGCGAATATGCCTTGTATGTAGTCGATGGCGAGTATTCGTTTCATCACGGTGGTGTATGGGGCAAGCACGATATCGTCCTGATCCTGCCCCATGCTATTGTAGCCTTTTGACTCGAGTACCCCGATGATTGTAAACGGAATTGAGTTGAAGCGTATCACTTTTCCCATCGGATCCTCTCCGTTGGGGAAAAGGTTGTCGACAATGGTTTGTCCCACGATGCACACTTTTGACGCTCTCTTTATGTCTTGCTCGGTGAATGTGTTGCCGTTGTCAATTTTCAGTTGGCGTATTTCCAAATAGTCGGAATTTACGCCCTCTATTTTCGACGGGTAGTTGTTGGCTCCGCAAATAAACTGTCCGGAGCTGCTGCCCATTGGCGATACAGCCGCCACATATTTTGTTTCGTCGCGTATGCTTTCATAATCAGCCGGTTTCATTGTTTGCATGTCGTCCGAGCTTTGTCTTACTCCGCCTCTTTCCATGTTGCCCGGAAAAATCATTATCATGTTGCTGCCCATTTCCGATATTTGTTTTCTGATGCTGTCTTTCGAGCCTTGTCCGATTGCGAGCATCGTGATTACGGAGGCCACGCCGATGATTATGCCGAGCATCGTGAGAAAACAACGCATTTTGTTGTTGTTCAAAGCCTTTAGCGCTATCTTGAAAAGATTTCCTATTTTCATGATGTCAGTCGTTGATTACGGGGAGTGTTTTGTATATTTCTTCAGCCGATTTTATTTCGGGATTTATTTTGTCGGAGATTATCTTTCCGTCGCGCAGCACGATATTGCGGCTGCTGAATGACGACAGTTCCGGGTTGTGGGTGACGAAAATGATTGTTCTGCCGCGCCGGTGTAATTCTTGGAAGAGCATCAGTATGCTGAACGATGTGCGTGTGTCGAGATTTCCGGTGGCCTCGTCGGCCAAAATCAGCACCGGGTCGTTGACTAAAGCGCGGGCTATGGCTACGCGCTGTTGCTGTCCTCCCGACATTTGGTTTGATTTGTGCATTTTGCGGTCGCTCAGTCCTACCGCGTCTAATGCCTCTGAGGCTCTGCGGCGGCGTTCTTTCGAAGACACAGCCGTGTTGTAGAATAGCGGCAGCTCCACGTTTTCTATGGCTGTTGTCTTTGGCAGCAGGTTGTAGTTCTGAAACACAAATCCGATTTTCCGGTTGCGCACTGTCGCCCTGTCGTTTTTACCCATTTTCTTTACGGATGTGCCGTCAATCATGTAATCTCCGGAGGTGGGAGTGTCCAAACATCCGAGTATGTTGAGAAGCGTGGATTTTCCGGAGCCTGATGTGCCCATTATCGTGACAAATTCGCCCTCGCCGATGGTAAACGACACGTCGCGAAGCGCGTGTATCGTTTCGTTGCCCACAGTGAAGTTGCGGCATAGGTGCTCTACACGTATGATTTCTTTCATCTCTATTCCTTTCCTTTCTTTTTGTCGCTTCCAGGCGGTTTGGGCATGAACGGGCTGCTTTCTTCTGTCGAGCCGAAATCAGGCGCTTCCATTGCTGCGGAATATCCTGTGGCTATGGTGTCGCCGGCATTCAGCCCTGACTTGATTTCTACGTTTATTCCGTTGTTCACTCCGGTGGTGACGGGTGTGGGGACGAGCTTGTTGTCGCGCAGCGTCCATACCATCTGTTTGTCGCTTTCAGGCGCTTTTTCTGCCGGTTGGGGCAATGATTGTCCGGGTATGTCTTTCGGTGTGAATTTCAAAGCCGATACAGGTATTTGCACGGCATTTTTCGCCTCTGCGGTATAGATTGTCAGGTTGGCTGTAAGTCCCGGTATGAGTTTGCCTTCTGAATTGTCGGCTGAAACGACCACCTCATAAGTCACAACATTCGATTCCTCCGTAGGATTGAGCCTCACTTGTGTGACTGTGCCGCTGAAAGTGTCGTCGGGATACGCGTCGACTGTGAATGTCACCCTTTGCCCTGTTTTTACCTGCCCTATATCGGCCTCGTCAACATCTCCTATCACTTGCATGTTGTTGAGGTCGGCTATTGTGAATATGTTGGCGACCTCCATGTTGGCCACGACTGTTTGTCCGATTTCCACCTCCCGCGATATGACTATTCCGTCGATTGGGGCATAAATCTCGGCGTATCCGAGATTTTCGGCGGCTTTCACGCGGTCGGCTTTGCTCTTTTGATAGTTTAGCTCAGCCACACGATATGAGTTTTTTGATGTTTCGTACTCGTAGTCGCTGATTAGTTGTTTGTCGTATAGGGCTTTGTCGCGCTCGTAGTTCTTTTTCGTGTATTCGTAGGTTTCGCGCGCGCTTTCCATGTTGGCGTCAGCCGCCTCTACCTCGCTTTCAAGCAAAGTCTTGTCGATTTCTGCGATCAGCTCGCCTTTTTTCACAATGGAATTGTAGTCGGCAAACAATTTGACCACTTTGCCTGTGACCTGTGTTCCCACATCCACTTGCGTGACACTTTCGAGTGTGCCTGTGGCCGTGACTGTTTCAGTGATGTCGCCTTTGGAGGCTGTCACTGTTTCTATCGTTATTTTACTCTCTTTGGAACAGGATGCCGCGGCAATCGATATTGCCGCAATGGCAGCTATTTTGTGAAGATTCATAGAACCGGTTGTTATTTTATTTATAATATTATTTCTCTTGTACGGTAAAATTCAAGCAATTTGATGTTGAGTATTGCCATATATTTTGCTTGCAGTTGTTGCTGCTGCGCCGCAAACAGCGTGTTGTGGGCGTTGAGCAGCTCAAGCGTGTTTATGAGCCCTAACCGGAATTGCTCGTTGACGAGCTCGTCGGATAGCCGGGCGCTTTTCACTTGTTCAGAGCAGCTTTGATAGTTTGCCTGCGCGTTGACAGCGTCGATGTAGATGCTTTCGATTGTCTGCGATAAAGTGGTTACGGCATCCTCAAAATCAAGCTCTGAGTTGAGTTTGTCGATTTTTGCTTTTGTAACGGCTGTTTTGTTGCGTTTGTTGTCGAGAATCGGGATGCTTATCGACATGGAAATTTGTTCGTTCAAACGGTCGATTAGTTGTGTGCCGAAATTTCCGCCGCCGGAATTGTTGGCGGTGGCTACTCCGGCGTTCAGCGATATTTGCGGATAATATCCGCCTTTGGCAATTTTCAGGTTATAGTCGCTTATTTGGCCGGCTATCAGATTTTGTTGCAACGACGGCACCCATGAGCACGCTTCCGCAAATACATCCGACTTGTCGGGCAGTTCGGCTGTCGCGTCGCTGTCTGAGAAATTGGCCGTTGCTATGTCGAAATCAGAGTTGATGTCGAGCTCGAGCAGTGTTTTAAGGTCTGTTATGGCTGAGGCGAGTGACGCTTCCGCCGATGTGAGGCTGTATTTGTCGGAATAGTACTGCGATTCGATTTGCGAGTAGTCAACCCTCGACATTTTCCCGGCTTCCATGAATGTTTTGGCGCGGTTTGTCTGATATTCGCTTACTTCGAGGCTTCGTCTTGCTATCTCCGCCGATTCTTTGTAATAGAGAATGTTGAGGTAGCGCGAGAGTATCTCTGTGCGCAGTGTGTATTCATAATCGTCGATTCCTAATTGGGCCGCTTTTGTTTGCAGCTCGTCCGCTTTTATCTGGTTGCGCCGTATGTTGCCGTTGAAAACCGTCCATGAGGCATTTAACCCGTAAGTGCCTGTGTAGATGTTGCGGTCGGTTTCTTCTTGTTGGCGCGCGTAGTTGGTGAATCCTTGTGTGGTGGCGAAATCTATCGACGGATGCCATTGCGCTTTCGACTCTTCGAGTGTGGCGTCGTCGGTTTCTTTGTTGAGCCGCAATTTCCGCAAATCGATGTTGTGCTCAAGCGCGTAGTCGACACATTGCCTGTAGTCCCATTTGGCGGTTGTTTCTGTTGCCGCTGTTGTGCCGGCGGCAGTCAGGACAACCGATAAAAAAACAATCTTAATTACCTTAAACATAGATTCTGATGTATATTTTCAATTTACAAATTTAGAGGGCTTAAAACGTGCCGCCAACCGGAATAGACCAATTAGGCCAATTAAGGGCGTTGACATGGCGATTTGCTGATAACACGGCTTGGTGCTGCGGCGCATTAATCGTTTTTTTGACCCGCATTGTTTTATCTTGCGTTTTATCGGTTTTATAGGTTGTTTTGTCTATAATGTTTTGTTGTCTGTCGTCATTTTTACGGGATTTGTGTCAGGTTGCGCGGGTGAGGGAGCATGGGGCGGTTTGCTTGCCGTGCATGCGTTGCCGCATGATTGATTTTGCATTGCTCTCGATTTGCATTATCTTTGTTGACATAAAGTGATTTTGTTATGAAATATTGCAGCAATTGTGGGAAACCTATGGACGACAAAGACGCGTTCTGTGGGAATTGCGGTAAGAAATCCGTGCTGATGAATGATGCCGGAGGCGGTGCTGTGCCTCCTCCTTTCCAATTTTGGGGTGATGCCGGACAGTCTTTCTATGCCGGCAGTCGGCAGCCGAAGCAAGTAAAAGGAAATTCATCGATAATCGGTTCCATCAATGAGTATATGGGGAATGACCGTCCTGTTAACCTTAATTGGAAAGATTTGTTTGTGGATGTGTTCAAGCATCATAACACAGAAGAGGCCGAAGAGATATTTGTTTGCGGTACGGCGCGCACCACACCGCCGCTCTCGGCCGTTACGTCCACATGGCCGCGCCCTTGGCTCTACAGCCGAGTGTTTCTCGCGTTTGTGGTGTCATGTATATTGCTTGTGCTTTGTTTTGAGTGGTGGTATAATTGGAATGTGATTCCCGGTATAATTGCCGTGGGCTCGTTTGCCGTGCCTCTTACCACGATGGTGCTTTTTCTTGAGGTCAACGCTTATCGCGATATAAGTGTGTTTAAGCTGATTGTGGTGTTCCTTGTCGGCGGGTGCGCCTCTTTGCTTGCCACGATGCTGTTTTATACGATTTTTCCATCGTCTATCGATTATGTGGCGGCTGTGATTATCGGAATAGTGGAGGAGCTTGGAAAGTTGGTGATTGTCTATATCGCGCTTTTGAAGTTGCCGCGTTGCTCGCACATACTCGGCGGCCTGCTTATCGGCTCGGCTGTTGGAGCTGGGTTTGCGGCGTTTGAGTCGGCCGGCTATGCGTTTAATTTCTTGTTGGCTACTCAGGGGAATGTGGATTCCATGATGGATTTGATTTTGCTGCGCGGGTTTCTCGCTCCGGGCGGACATGTGACGTGGGCAGCGATAACAGGCGCGGCTTTGATGATAGCCAAAGGCAGCGGTCCGCTTTCTTTCGACGCTGTGTTGTCGCCGCGTTTTCTGAAATTGTTTGCAATTCCTGTCGTTTTGCATGCTGTGTGGGATATGCCGATTAGCTTCGGTCAGGAGATTTATCTGATGCCTATATTGCTCACAGTGGCGGTGTGGATTGTTGTGCTTATTTTGATAAATATGGGATTGGATGAGGTGAAACAAAATAAATCGATAGCGTAAAAATGAAAATTTGTCGTAATTGCAATAAGGAGTATCCGGATAATTTGAATTTCTGTACGGAGTGCGGCGGTGCTCTCGAAGAGGCGCAAAAAGAAGCGCAATCCGTGAAAGAACCGGAAATTCAGCCTGAGAAAGAGCCGGAAGTGAAAGTGGAGCATGAAAAAGCGAGTGTGCCTCCTCCTGTTCCGCCTGTACCCGGCAATGGCGCGGCTTTCCAATCGGGTAATGCCGCACAACCAATCAAGAAAAAGGGTAAAGTGTGGAAAACGCTGGTTATCGTTGTTGTGGCTGTTGCAATCGTTGCCGGACTTGTGTATAGCCATTTTAAAAACAGCACTACATATATACGCACCAATCCGTCCGAGATATTGTTTACTAAGGTCGGAGGTGAGTATAGCGTTTCGATTGACTATGACGGATACATGTGGGACGTGACCTATGAGCCTTCATGGTGTACGGTCTATAAGCACGACAAGTCGTTTACGATTTATTGCGATGTGAACCGTTCCGGCTCCGACCGTGAAGATTTCGTCACGATTAAATCTGGCAAGCTCATCACTCAGGTGTATGTCGGGCAGTATGGCCACGCCACTTATTTGGAGTTGTCGGACAATTATGTGAAAGTGGACAGCGATGGTGGCAGTGTTGACATTGAAATGAATACGGATGGCGATGACTTTGAGTTTCTCGGACCGGACTATTGCAGTGTTTCAAACCAGACTTCTTCGGGATTCACACTCTCGTTCGATGCCAATTATGATTCCGGACGCTCCGGGCAGATAACGGTGCAGGATGGCAACACGTCGGCGTCGTTGTCGTTCTATCAGTCGGGTATATGCTCCGCGTGCGCGGGACGGGGACAGGTGAGCTGCGGATGGTGCGGTGGAACCGGACAAATGACGAACTATAATATCTACGGCGGTTATTATATGTCGGACTGTTCGGTTTGCGGCGGTACGGGCAGAGTGGACTGCAGTTTGTGCGGCGGCACGGGAGAGCGTTGACATTTATTGACAACGGCAAATTGAATCGGTTGGTTATGTTGCAGATCGGAAATGTATTGGTAAGTCTTGATGTTGTCGAGCGGTTTTTTTGTTGCGATTTGGAGAAGTGCCTTGGTGAATGCTGCATAGAGGGCGATGCCGGAGCGCCTGTCACTGAAGAGGAATACCGGCGGTTGAAGGAGATTCTGCCTGAAGTGTGGAATGATATTTTGCCGGAAGCCAAGACGGTGATAGAAGAGCAGGGTGTAGGCTATGTGGATGAGGACGGAGATCTGGTCACTTCCATAGTCGACGGTAAAAATTGCGTTTTTACGTGTTATGGCAGCAATGGAATGTGCTATTGCGCGATAGAGAAAGCATATCGCGAGGGACGCACAGACTTTTACAAGCCTGTTTCCTGCCACCTTTATCCTTTGCGGTTGACAGAATACAATGATTTTACGGCCGTGAACTATCATCGTTGGAAAATCTGCAAAGCGGCTGAGGTGCTTGGACGGAAAGAGGGCATACGTGTGTATCAATTTCTTGAGGCACCTCTTGTCAGGAGGTTTGGCCGGGAATGGTATGACGAGCTGTGCCGGGTATGCGAAGCCTATCTTAGTGAATATGAGGGACGATAGGGCTGTGTTTGCTTTGATTGCAGGATTGTCTTAACTTTGCCGCAAAATGATTGTATGAAAATAGAAAATAATACGGATAACAGGAGGGTTGTCTACGGTGGGATAGTTCTGATACTGGCGGTGTTGCTTACGTTGCCGTGGCTTGGGTTGGGACATTTTTACACACGCGGCGAGCCTCGCGAGGCGTTGGTGGCTGTGGCTATGATGGAGCAGGGCAATTATATATTGCCTGTCTTTCAAGGCGAGTTTGCTTTTAAGCCTCCAATGCTGCATTGGTTGGTTTCGTTGTTTTCTCTGCCGCAGGGGTTTGTTAGCGAATACACCGCGCGTATGCCGTCGGCGGTGGCCTCGATAGCGATGATATTTGCGTTCTATGCGTTCTACAGCCGCAGAGTGAATTCTGCTAAAGCATTGATAGCGTCGTTGATTGTGATGACGTGTTTTGAGGTGCATCGCGCGGCCATGACATGCAGGGTCGACATGGTTTTGATGGCGTTTACCGTAGGGGCTGTGATGGCTCTCTCGAAGTGGATGGAGAATGGCTACAGGCGTTGGCCTGTGGTTGCCTCGTTGCTTGCATCGGGAGCCATATTGACAAAAGGGCCTGTCGGGGCGATACTGCCATGCTTCGCTTTGGTGGTTTATATGTTGATACGCCGCGAGCGTTGGCAGCGTGTCGTTGTCGCGGCCTTGAAATTTGTGGTTCTTTCAGCGATAGTGCCTATTTTCTGGTATGTTGCGGCATATATGCAGGGCGGCGACCGGTTTTTGCAGTTGGTGTTGGAGGAAAATTTCGGGCGTTTTCTCGGAAAAATGTCGTATGAGAGCCATGAGAACGGAATATTCTACAATGTGGAGATGCTGCTTGCCGGTTTTGTCCCATACACATTGTTGGCCGTTTTCGGGTTGTTTGCTGTGAAATGGAGGAAACCGGAATGGAGCAAAAGATATTTTGTCGGCTTGTGGGCGCGTTTCCGCTCGATTGACAATACCCGGATGTTTGCCATAGTTGCCGCTGTCTGTGTTTTTGTGTTTTATTGTATTCCAAAAAGCAAGCGTGGCGTATATTTGCTGCCCATGTATCCTTTCGCTGCATTGTTGCTTGCCGATTATGTGGTTTATTTATATAAGGAAAAGAGGAGAGTGCTGAAAGTGTTTTTCGTCACTGTCGCATCTCTTGCTGTGATATATTCGATAGGATTGATTGCGCTCAACGTGGCTGATCTTGGCTTTCTCGGCGATTCGCGGTCGGCGCGGCGCATGGCTGTGCAGCTTGCCGAGTTGCAGCGGATGCATTTGAATGCTTATTATATAGGAATTGCTTTGTTGCCGTTGGTTGTTGCGGCTATTTCTTGGCTTTTGTTGAGGAGGAGCAAGTTTGTGGTGTATGGGAGTATGGCGGTTTGGGCGGCAATGACTGTTACGCTCGACGCTTTGCTTAATCCCGCCATCAAAAACAGCGTGCCGGATTTTCAGTTCGCGCAGTCGGTTAAAGTTTATCAGCCTGACGGACGGGTGTATTTCTATCGACCGGCTGATACGGGAGCGGAAACTGTTTATACCGTAGCCTTTTATCTCGACGACCGCCCGATGACATATTCTGAGGGAATGTCTTTGCCCGACAGGGGGTATATAATGGTGCGTGAGGACAATAAGGACAAATTCATGAAAGCGATGTCGGATTATGACTTGACGGAAGTGGTTGTCACCACAAGTGAATTTACTTCGTTCAAAAAAAATCTCTCGCTTTTTGAGTTTAAGAAATCGTCTGAATAGATTTTCAGGATTGGATTTTAGTAATAAATTGTAATAACTTAATGATTCATATTATGAAAAATTTTTGTGTATTTTCGTTGATTTTATGCTTGACGCTTGCGGTAAGCGGCTGCAAGGAACCTGCTACAGGCGGGGAGCAGATGTGTGAATATCTGAAAGAACAGTGCAAAGAGCGTAATGTCAGCCGGTTTGTTTGCATAGTGGACGGAATAGAGGCTGATTATGACGCGGCGGAAGGTTATAAGTTTGACGGGCATTGTCTTTATCTCGGTATGGCAGGTGGTGATAAGTGGGTAGCCGTATATAATCTTGACAATTTGGTTAATACGCAGTTTGTGCTGGCTGATGACAGACAGTCGAATATTCTGTATTTGTATTTCTCCTCTTCAGCCGACACTCCTGACAACGCTTCTATATGAAATTCTTTGCGTAGAAAATATAAAATCGGCAGGGTTGATGCGATTGTCAGCCGTGCCGATTTTAGTTTACACTATATTGCGAGTGCCCGTTTCAATATTGTATTGAAGCCAAAAACTCCGCGAATTTGTCGGTCATGTTTTGGATGGGCTTTGAAATCATCGGTTTGATGATAGGGTTGAGCTCTATCTTTGTCTCAACAGCTATTTTTGTCTGTTCCTCCTGCTCTGCCGCTAATTTTATGTCTATCGAGAACGGTATCGGCGATGACATGGTGTTGAGCCTTATAAGCTCATTTGGCACACGCTTGGCGAATTGAAATGTGATGTCGCCCACTTGCGGCGTGCTTAGCGTGAGAGTGTCGTTGTCGATATGTATGTTGGCTTTGTCTTTCAATTCCTGCGGCAGGTTGCCGGCCATGTTTTGAAAGTTTTCGGTATCCGACAGACGGTTGTAGACAGTACCTACATTATAAGCGACTATACGTTCGGCGCTTTTGAATGTTGACATTTTGTGTATTGCTGTTAATTGTATATTCAAACTTTATTCGATTGGCTTGTTGGGAGCCCATGTTGACGGACTTTTACGCCATTCTTTGAGCGTCTGCAAATCTGAGTCTTTTATATAGTTGATTTCGAGAGCCGCTTCGAGCATGGAAGAATAGTTGCTCAGAGTGATAAGTTTTACTCCGGCTTTCTTGAAATGCTCTGCCGCGACAGGGAACTCGTAGGTGAAAATTGCCACCATGCCGACAACTTCGGCTCCCGCCTTGCGGATTGCCTCGACTGCTTTTAGGCTGCTTCCGCCGGTGGAAACAAGATCTTCTATCACCACTACTTTTTGTCCTGATTTCAGATTGCCCTCGATTAGATTCTCAAGTCCGTGGTCTTTTGGGGATGAACGCACATAGATATATGGAAGTCCCATTGTGTCGGCCACCAACGCTCCTTGTGCTATGGCTCCGGTAGCTACGCCGGCAACTACTTCAGCGTCACCGAAATTTTCCATGATGAGGCGTGTCAGCTCCACTTTTATGAAATTGCGTATTTCGGGGTAGGATAAAGTTTTGCGATTATCGGTGTAGATAGGGGAGTTCCATCCGGAAGCCCAAACGAAAGGGATTTCGGGCTGTAACTTTATTGCGCTGATTTTCAGTAACTTTTCGGCTAAGATGCGTTCTAACTGTTTCATTTTAGTTGACTTTTTGAGGATTATCGTAGTAATAAATCGCAACTATGCTCATAAAAACATCGGCAATTTACGCACAAAGGTACTAAAAAGACAATTAAAAATCCTTTTTGATAACAAAAAAATCAAACATTTTCAAAATTTATGTTTTCAGGGAGTTGCCACACAATATGCCGACGGCATGGAAGTCGCGCTTTTTTGACTTGTCGGTATTTAAATCCGTAGGGTCGGGGCGCAACTGCCATGCCGTCGGTTATTATTGTCTTCAGCCGGCTTGTGCTGCTGTGAGAAGCCGGTATGGGCTTATTGCCTTTTTATGAATTTCACTATTTCGCTGTTTCCGTCGTCATATCTCGCGATTGCTACATAGATTCCGCCGGTTAAGGCACGTGCCGGAAGTACGGTTTGTCCGGTCTGCGACAGCTTTGCGGTGATTATGTTTGTCCCTTGCATGTTGCAAATTGTCAGTGTGCCTTGTTTGTCTTTTTTGTGGCTGAACTCTATGGAGCTTGCCGTGATGTTGGCCGACAGTTTGCTGTCTGCGCCGTCGATACGTGTGATGCCGCTGAAATTCTCGTCCTGAATGATTTCGATGCTGATTGGGTCGGCATAAAGTGTTGACACTGTCAGTGTGGCGGTACGGCGGGAAACTCCCGACGGCAGCGACTCGTATGATATAGGTATACCTATCTCATTGGTGCCTCTGTCGGCAGGTGTGCCGATTGACAGCCATGTCGCGTCGTTGTCTGCGCTGCAGTCGATGCCGTCGGCCATGAACATGGTTGAATATACGGTTATTTCTTTTGTTCCGGCCTCTCCGGGAACATCGAAAGTTGAATCTGCTCCGATCGACGACATCGAGGCTCCGCACAGGCTCATTGCCAAGGAGTAATTACCCATTGATGAGATGTCGACAGTGTTTTCCTCTCCCTCTTTCGACAGGATTCTGTACACTCTTGCCCCCGCGTCGAAAGTCTGTTCTATCTTGTTGGAAACTACGCCGATGACCACGTCATCTCTGTCGAATCCCTCCAATACGTAAGCCATTGGCTTGTCGATAAGAATACGGGTGGGCATTGGTGTGCCGCTGACATCTTGTGTGAACTCGAAGTGCATGCCGTAGCCGTAATAGCCTCCAAGATCTGTCTTGGTTATTTCAGAGGCTTTGAGTGATGCCACGGCCAATGTCTCTCCGAAATCGCCTGTTTCGGTGATTTCTTTTGCGCTCATTGTAAATACTGCGTCATCGGGCGCCTCGAATGTGGCCAAAAGAACATCGACACCTGAAATGAACATGGGAGAAACCGGCTTTTCAAAAACATTGATAAGCGCGGTAGTTGTCACATGATACCCTTTAGTGTCCAATTCGCAACTGCCGAACACGTAGTTCTTAGGACCCTGCACATCGTTGTATGTAAGAATTGTCAACAGGTTGTTGTTGCTGTCGAGATTGCCTATTGTCATTGTCCGTCCGGCGGTTATCGTTCCGTTCCAAGTGTAAGTGTCTTGGCGTGATCCTGCCTCAGCCGTCAATGTCGGTACGTTGTGCTCGCCGATTGTGTAATTCCGCGTGTAATTGTCTGTTTCGTGGCTTTCTCCATTGTCGTCCCATGAGCATGACAGTGCCTCGCCGGAATAATTGGTCCATTGCAGGTCTTTGAACGCCGGCGCGAAAACGGTTGTCGTGGCGTAGGCTTCCCATTCGTGGTTCACACCGGAGAGGAATGTGCCCTGCGGCCTGTTGTAGACGGCTGTTGGCAGCATCGGGCGGACATAGACATCGTCGAGCTGCATCGAATCTCCGTAAACGCCCACATATTGGAACGCGATTAGGACGGTTTGTCCGGCATATTCGCCGAGATCGATTCTGAAGCGGCGGAAACTTGCGTCTTCCAACTCTTCTTGTGTTGCATATTCCAAGTCGGCCACATCGAGAAGTTGTGTCCATGTTGTCCCTCCGTCTGTCGATATGTTCACTTTGAGTGTGGCGTTGAGTCCGTCGTCTTTGTTGGTAAAGTTGTAGAACAGGAAGTAAGGGATATAGCTCAAATCGAAAAACAGGCAGTCCTCGTCTTTCACTTCCACAGGCTTGGTTATCAGCCATTCGTCGGAGTTCTCATACTCGTCGTATTGTATGTAGGCGATGTATTGGCTTTGCGGATTGATTGGCGCGCCTTTTGAAATGCTCGGCTCGGTGATATACCAACTGTACCATAGGCTGTAAGGGTCGTCGTAGTTGGGGTGGGTGTTGATTGATGTCCAGCCTTCCGGCAGCCATTCGAGGGCGTCAGCGTCATATATATGGTCTGCAAATCCCTCGAAATCTTCCGCGAGAGAAAATTCTTCGGAATTGCCGGTCACTTCTCTTTGAGCGGTGTATTTCGGCAATATGCCGGTTTTTTTGTCGGCAAACTCTTTGAATCTGCGTTTGCCGTCGAGAGTTTCTTTCACAGCTATTTTTCGTCCGTTTTGCTCGTAAGTTTTAACTGTTTTTGCTGCTTCAGAGCGTAAGTTTTTCTTTGCGATTTTGGCAAATTCCACGTTTGCCTGTTTCAGATTGTCTGCTGTTTGCGCGCTCATCAGTGGCGACAACGCCGCGACAAGCAGTGCGGATAGTAAAAAATTTCTCATAAATGTTGATTTTAAAAATTAGAGTATTATTGTCTTGAAAATGGTTCCTCCTACGTTTACCAAAAAGAATCCTGACGGCAGCGATTTTTTGCAGACGTTGCTATTCATAATTTCCGAGATGATTGTCTGTCCTGTCAGGGAAGTGATTGTCAGCAAGTCGCCGGGTATTCCATGTACGGACAAGGTATTGCCGTCGGTGGAAATGAATCGTTCGGACGCGCGTTCGATGCCGTATGGCACTCCCGATAAATTCTCTGTCTTGAATTTGTCGGAGAATGCGGAGCTTGTATATTGGTTTTTTGCCTGCACCCGGAACAAGTATTTGCCGCTGCCGCTTGAGAAGCTGACATCATAATGGTTTCCTGTAATGTTTTCAAACACGGCAGGGTCGCTGTGCGGCGGGATGGCCGTTTTCGGCTTGTCGGACTGCTGGCCGGAATAGACGATCAGATTGGAAATTGAGAGGTTGGAAACTGATTCCATTTTGATAAACCCTTTGTCGATGGATGTTTTGAAGGTTTGCGCGACGCGTTTCTTTCTGCTCGGGCTGTCGAGGGTGATGATTGTGTCGGGCTCTGAAAAATCGGCGTTTTCTCCTATAGTGATTTTTATCCCGTCGTAATAGCTGCGGTTTGACTGTGCGTCAAACTCGATGGTGAATGTCCCGTCGCCGCTGAAATCGAGCATGGGTGTGACGATATGTCCTTTTGCTTTCAGGTAGCAGCTACCTCCGCTTTGCCCGATGCCGCTGCCTGTCCAGCCCGGTTGGCCGGTATAGTTGTCGAGCTCTTGTGAAATTTCGGTATTGTCGGGCAGAAGCAATGTGCCGTTGCTGAATTTCTCGAAAGTTTCTTCAATGAGTTTGGTGTTCGTAGGGTACTGTTCGGCCACTACAAGCGTGTACGTCTCTGCTTGGTCGACAGCCTCCCACGTGGCTGTGAAGCCGTTGCCGTTGAAGTCCGACGCGCTCAACATGCCGGGAGTGTTTAGCCGGTCTATCATGTAGTGGAAAAACACGGTATTGTCCTGTTCTCTGATTTCTATGACAGGCTTGCCCAATTTGCCGCCGGTGTAGAGTGTTGCCGCCGGTTGGCTGTCGTCGGTGAAATATTTGTTGTTGCTTATGCCCGGATACAAATCACCCTCAGCGTCGGTGAAATCGCCGTCGGCAGGCACTATTTGCACCCTCTCGTGGCCCGCGACGTTGTTGACTGTGTTATTGTCCCATGCCGTTTTGTCGTAATCCACGTGTACAATCATCAGGCCGTGTCCGGGCAGGTATTTGTCCCAGCCGGTTTGTTGGCGGTTTTCGAGTGTGAAAAATTCATTTTGATTGTACGGGGAACGTATGATATATGCCTCATTTGAAGTGTTTAGCGGCTGAAGGGCGACATCGGGGGTAGCCTCTTGCAGTTCTTCGAATGAAAGCCATCCGCAGCTGTAACGCTCGAAAGCCGAGTAGCCTGCCGGTGTTTTGCTGCCGTTGTTGTAGCTTCCCATGTCCATAATGCTCCACTGTCCCATTCCGAAAGTGTCGCCGTAAGTTGTGTTGTATATATCCGGCAGGCCAAGGCAATGGCTGAACTCATGGCAGAATGTGCCAATGCCGCTGAGCTCTTCGCCTGTTGTGCCGCTGAGCTCTGACGAGCAGGCGAATGTGGAAATGGTTTTACCGTCGAGTTCCAGCGAGATGCCAAACTCTTCGAGGGAGCCGGCCGAGGGCCAAATGGTGTTTTCCGGAGCATTGTTTGATTCGGCGTAACCCGCGTATATGACGTATGCCAAATCTACCATTCCGTCGTTGTCGTAATCGTATTTTGAGAAGTCGGTGCCGCAGGTTATGTCCGCCTCTGTGCAGGCGTCTGCTATCATTTGCCCGATATTGAGGTCGTTGCCCGAAAAGTCGTTCTCTCCGTAATAGGCCATGTTGTTGGGTAAGGTTATCGGTCCTATCACGTCAAAATAAGGAAAGAACAGTCCGTTTGACTGGTCTATGAAATAATCTTTGGCGCTGCCGGTGGCTCCGTTCTCGGAGTAGCCCTGCCGGTTCATTTGTGCCGTGATTTTGTCGGCTATTTCTTCTGACGAGAATTTCAGGTCGGAATATTCCGCGAGGATTATAAGCCCTCTCACTTCTCCTTTGTTGGGAAATCCGAGTTTTGATGGCGCTTGCTTTTTAAGGTTGCCGGACGCGGTTCTTTGTAGAGCTTTCTTCAATGTGCCGTTTGCCTTCAGGTTCTCTACAAATATCTTTTCTTCCGGAGTGCGTTGCTCGCTGTTGCGGGCAATGTATTTGCTTAATTGCTTTTTGTCGGGCGATTGGATGTAGCGGAAATATCCTTGACTGTCTTTTGCTATCGGTACGCGGTCGGCTGTGCAGTAGCAGTGCGAACGCTCGTCGCCAATTTGCATTACGGATATCACAGTGCCGTCAGGCTGCTGTATATCAGTTATATACGGGCTTGCAGGGACTGCCCACCCCCCCCCCCCCCCCCCCCCCGCCCCCCGCCCACAAACTACCGCACCCCTCCCTCTCCCATACTCTATC
>CALUMI010000029.1 GCA_944321725.1 uncultured Muribaculaceae bacterium | reverse complement strand
GGGTCCAGTAGCTCAGCTGGATAGAGCAACAGCCTTCTAAGCTGTGGGTCGTGGGTTCGAATCCCGCCTGGATCACCGGGACAAATCGCTAACTTGTTGACAGAAACAGCAGTTGGCGATTTTTCTTTTCTTTGTTGCTCAACAATTGCGCATGATTGCGGTTTTGTTTGGCATGTGTCGGGATGAAAAGCGGATTTCAACTTTTAACGTTTGATTTTTGCCTGTTAATGGTACTATAGTTACTTTTGTTCAATATATGGAGCGACGACTTTAAAGAATGTTATATTGTTATTGACGACAAAAAACGGAATGACGGTTCTATTATGCTGAGTGCTGATAAAAATAGTGTAGACGCAAAGCGGATGGATTGGGAGCGGCTGATATGCAACAAGCGGTTGGGAATGGAGCATTATCGCGGCCATACGGCACAGACACGGAGCGATTTTCAGCGTGATTTCGACAGACTTGTTTTTTCTTCTCCATTCAGGCGTTTGCAGAACAAGACGCAAGTGTTTCCGCTGCCCGGCAGCATATTTGTGCATAACCGTCTGACCCATAGCCTCGAAGTATCGAGCGTAGGCAAATCGCTTGCAAATGAGGTGTGTGTGAAACTTATGCCGCGCTATGAAGGTACGCCTGTTGCTGATAAGCTGAACCATATTGTGGAGATTGTCGGCGCGGCCTGTCTTGCCCATGATTTGGGCAACCCTCCATTCGGGCATTCCGGGGAGCGCACCATTGCCACTTATTTCTCAGAGGGCAGGGGGCTTGCCGTTAAAAGCATGCTGTCGGAGGAGGAATGGAGCGATTTAGTGAATTTCGATGGCAACGCAAACTCATTCCGTTTGTTGGCTCATCAGTTTCGCGGACGCAGAGATGGCGGGTTTGCCATGACGTATTCCTCTTTGGCGGCGGTTGTCAAATATCCGTATTCATCGTTTGACTCTCCGATTAAAGGCAAATTCGGTTTTTTTTGTTCCGAGAAAGGCTGTTTCAGAAAGGTGGCAAACGAGCTTGGAATAATAGAGAAGACAAGAGGTGTGTATGCACGGCATCCGTTGGTCTATTTGATGGAGGCTGCCGACGACATCTGCTATCAGGTGATGGATTTGGAGGACGCGCATAAACTGAAGATTCTCAGTTGCCGTGAGGTGCTGCATTTGATGCTGAATTTCTTTGCAGAAGAGCGGAAAGAGAGAATGCGCTCGGTTATCGCAATGATTGACGACAATAATGAAAAAGTGTCGTATATGCGCTCTTGTGTCATAGGAGAGCTCGTCGGGGAATGCGCCAAAGTGTTTGTCGACAATGAGGATGCCATATTGGGTGGTGATTTTGACGGTTGCCTTATTGACCATATATCGGCCTTGCCACACTACGCTTATTCGCAATGCTCAGACACGGCGTGGAATAAAATATACGCGTCGGGCGATGTTGTCGATATCGAGCTTGCCGGAAACAGGATAATAACTTTCCTGCTTGAGCGTTTGCTCGACGCTGTGCTGCATCCGGAGAAGAATTATTCGCGCTTATTGCTCAGCCGTGTGCCAAACCAATATGACACGGCCGCCCCTACCGTATATGGAAAGATTCAGGCTGTGCTTGACCATATATCCGGAATGACAGATGTGTATGCTCTTGATTTGTTCCGCAAATTGAACGGATTAAGTCTTCCTGCAATATAAAATTGAAACAAATGATTATGAAAAGAATATTTTGCGCCGCGGTATCAATAGTGCTTTCGCTACAAATGGTATTTGCCTATACAGTGGAGGATGTGCCAAATGTGCATGTGGCCGACAAGTCTAAATATGTATCGAACCCCGACGGCATATTATCCCGGCAGGCGGAGGAAAAATTGAATGTGCTGATTGGCGACATTTGGAATACGTCTACGGCGGAAGTGGTTGCTGTGGTTGTTGAAACAATCGGTGATGACGACATCGATGATTTTGCCACGCGATTATTTGAATATTGGAAGATAGGCAAATCCGATAAGAGCAACGGGTTGTTGATACTTGTTGTGAAGGACCAACGTAAAGCTGTGCTGAGAACAGGTTATGGCGCGGAAGGACTGTTGCCTGACGTGGTTTGCGGCAGAATCATACGTCAATTAATGGCGCCGCATTTCCGTAATGGCGATTATGATATGGGAATGATTGAGGCAGTGGGATACATTAACAAAGTGCTGACCACGCCCGGTGCTGTTGAGGAGTTGAGGTCTAAATATGCCAACGACAGGCCTGTGGCTGTCGATCGCGGCGAATTGTGGAGCCTTTATATCTCGTTTGCCGGCTGGGTAGCTGCCGCGCTTTTTGTTTATGTCGTTGTAGTGGTTGTGAGAACACGGAAAAAGGATTCTTATGAGCGTTTTTTCAGATTGCGCAGATTGTTGCTGCCGTCGCTGGTTCTTTCTATGCTCACGTTGGGCATGGGGCTGCCGTCGCTTTTATTGGCGTTATTCGCCTCAAAGCGTTGTCGCAACAGGCGCAGAGTTTGTCAGAATTGCGGGGCGAAAATGCGTAAACTATCGGAAAGCGAGGATAATAAATATCTTACTCCGGCTCAGGATTTGGAAGAGCGTCTTGATTCCGTCGACTATGATGTGTGGTTGTGTGACAAGTGTGGAGAAGTGGATGTTTTTCCGTTTATCAACAAGCACACTCCTTATCAGGAGTGCCCTGTTTGTCATGCGAAAGCCATGATGCTGGTTGGCGACAGGCTGTTGCAGGATTCTACGCCGTTGAGAGAAGGAAGGGGCGTGAAAATTTACAAATGTCGTAATTGCGGAAATACAGTCAATCATGCTTATACCGTCCCGAAAGACGAGGTGCCTGTCATCGTTCCGTTTATAGGCGGGTTTGGCGGTGGCGGAGGCTTCGGTGGCGGAGGCAGCTTCGGCGGTGGTTCGACAGGTGGAGGCGGCGCTTCCGGCGATTGGTGACAATAGAAAAAGGAGATGAAGATATGGGAGCTAAGATGCAATTTGCCTCAAAGGTTGGTGTTGTCGCGGCTACTTTAGGGTCGGCTGTCGGATTGGGAACAGTGTGGCGGTTTCCAAATGTTGTGCAGGATAGCGGAGGGTCTGTTTTTCTGGTTGCTTATATTGTATGCGTGCTTTTGATGGGTATCCCGGTGATGCTCGCGGAGTTTGCGCTTGGGCGCGGCAGTGGGGAAGACGCGGTAGGCGCATTCCGCAAACTTACGCCCGGCCGCAAATGGTGGCTTGTCGGGGCGGTTGCTGTCATAGCGTCATATCTGATACTGTCTTTCTACATTGTGGTGTCCGGCTGGACGCTTGAGTATATGTGGATGTCGATTACCGGAGAGCTTTATGAGAATGCGGCTGTGACAGGCAATGCGGAGCGTTTTGCGGCTATTATGGATGAGTCGCTGCAGAGCGGTTGGAGGCCGGTGTTTTGGACTTCGGTGATGATTATCCTCAATTTGGTTATTTTGTTGCGTGGAGTGCAGAAAGGTATTGAGCGGATGTCGAATCTGTTGATGCCTTTGCTGTTTGTGATATTGGTGGTTTTTTGCTGTTTCTCGCTTTCTCTGCCGGGCGCAGGCGAGGGTGTGGAATTTTTCTTGAAACCTGATTTTGGCAAATTGGATGGCAATGTGCTAATCAATGCTGTGGGACAGGCGTTTTTCTCTTTGAGCCTTGGCATGGGAATTTTGGTGACTTATGCGTCGTATTATCCTGCCTCGACAAGGCTCGGACCTACTTCTTTCACTGTTTCCGGTCTTGTGCTGGTTGTGGCGTTGTTGATGGGACTGATAATTTTTCCGGCGGTCAAGGCTTTTGGCATAACAGGCTCTACAGAGGGCGCTACGCTCGTGTTTGTCACCTTGCCTGAAATATTCTTGCAAATGGACGGCACGCGGATATGGTCGGTATTCTTTTTCTTTTTGCTTGTGGTTGCGGCTCTCACATCTACGGTGTCGTTGGCTGAGGTGAATATCGCGTTTGTGTCGGGGGCGTTCGGATGGACAAGAAAGAAATCGTGCTATGCCGTGCTGTTGCCGATGTTTGTGCTGAGCGCGGTATGCTCTTTGTCGCTTGGACCATGGAGCGGCATACGTGTGTTTGGCATGACAATTTTCGATGCGCTCGATTATTTCACATCCAATATTATGCTTCCTTTAGTTGCGATTTTTGTGTGTATCTATGTGGGGCATGTGCTGCCTAAATCTTTCCTTAACGGCGAGATGACAAATCAGGGAGCTGTACGCTCCCGGATAGTTTCCGTTGTATTGTTTGCCATTCGCTATATTGCGCCGTTGCTTGTTGCGGCGGTTTTGGCCAATAAGATAATAGAAATGTTTGGATAGTGTCTGACAATATGGAAAGACTGACTAAAATGGAGCGCACCGGTTTGCTCGTTTTTGCTGTTGTCTTGATAGTTATGTTGGCAGTCTATGGCTTTGTCAGGCAGAGCGGACACTTTGCAGGAGTAAATCCTTTGACAGAGGAGGAACGCATGAGAATGGAGCGGTTTGAGGCGCAGGTAAAGGCCATGAAAGCCGACACTGTTGTAAAAGAAAAAATCAGGAAAGAGACCGATGCTCATTCTGTGGATATTGACCCTTTGGACGATAAGCTCGACGCTGTTGACAGATAATAGTTCTGTGTTGGGGAATATTCATGTTTTTAGCGGACAGCAATATAAAAAGAAGGTGCATCGTGCATTACGACACACCTCCTTTCTGTCAAGAGGCTGTGATATGCTATTTTATCACTATCGTGGTGGCCTCGTCGCTGCCATCGGCATAAACTACTTTGATTACATATATTCCTTTTTGGAAATTGCCCATGTTCAGAATATTGTCGTAAGCGTATCCGACAAGCCGGCCATTTATGTCGACTGCCATCATGCAGCTCACTTCTTTATCAGATTTGACAACGACATTGTTATATGAGTCGGCATATATTTTTGCTGTCGCCATGCCTGTTATTTCACTGACGCTTCCGTAGGCGCTGCTGCAATTCAGATATACCGGAATTTTCTTGTAGCTTGTGAGAGGGTCGTTGGAGCTTACTTTTATTACAGCCTCGTAAAGCGTTTCTTCAAGGCCGTTGGTGTTGAACTCGACATTTACGTCGCTTTCCTGCATTGGCTCTACGCTGAATGATGCTTTGTCGGTCTTAAGCCAGCCAATGGCCGGAGTGCGCTCACCGGTTACGTTTGCTTTTAGCAGAATGTTGCCTGTCTGTCCGAGATCAGAAAGCGACCACCATGTTTCTCCTCCTACATTCACTATGTCGCCGAATCCTATTACCGACGGGCCGTCGTCAACGCCTATCTGGTAAGAACTCGGTGTCAATCCCTCAAATTTAACGCCAATCCATAAGTCCTCTCCTGAAATTGCAACGGGGTTGGCGAGCTCGATGTGGTTCCAAGAATTTTCCACAGGTGTAAATTCTTGTGATATTAGTTGCTCTCCGTTTGCTGATTGCGATTTCTCGCCATAGATTACTATTGAGCTTTTCTCTGAAAGGTCGTATACGAAAACGTCGATACTCGATATTGTCATTCCCGAAATGCTCGACAGCATTTCTCCCGGATAATAATTTGCATAGGTAACCTCATCGCCGCTTTCCAAACCAATGCTGTTGCCAGATTCGTCCGCGCAATATTTCAGCACAAATGCGTTTTCAGCGTTCTCTTCCGCTTTCATTACAGGTTTTCTTGCCGGTGCGGAGTTGAATTTCACTTTTGGTAGCGACGCTTTTGTGATAGGAAGATAGCTTGGTGAGTATGGCAAGGTGTAGTTGACGGAGATTGACGCGCTCATGTCGGCATCGCCCGTGTTGCCGATAGTAAGATTCTCGTTGTCGGTAGTTGCCGGCGCGAGGAACTTCTCAATGCTGTTTTTGTTGACATTCAATGCGGGAGAGTTTTCCGGCCGGACTATTGTGAGTGTATAGTCCTCTGTTTCGCCATAATAATATGTGCCGCTTGGCTGTGCGTCGTCATAGCAGAGTATTATTCTAAGTACTTTGTCGCCATCGGTCACTTCCGCGCCTTCCGGGACGGCAATGTCGATGTCGCCGGATAGTTCGGTATAGCTGCTTGTTTTTATGTATCCGATAAACTCGTCCTTGTCGGTGAACTGTCCGTTGCCGTTCCAATCCACCCATACTTTGATATTGTCGCCAAAGCCCACGCCCTCGACGTGCAGTTGGAGTGTCTCTCCTGATACAAGCTCTGTTTTCATTTCGCGGAAATTGCTGTAGGTAGAGCCTTCTGAGGTGTTGTCGATGTCGCCTATCGCAACACGTGTGATATACTCAACGCTGCAGTCTTCGGATGCCGATTCGCTCAAGCCTGAGTTGTTGCTCATGGAAAAGCTGATGCTTTGCGTGCCGATGCCCTCATCACCTTCGGTCGCGTTTTTGACTGTGAAGTTATGCACTCCTTCGGCAGAGCAGTCGATGCGTTTGTTGAAGGTGTATTTATAATATTCTCCCGGATTTAGGGTAACTCCCAATGATTCGGTCGCTATCTTTGTGTCGCCCTCGTAGAGTTCGAGAGTGGCGTCGCTGACAGGGTTGCCACCGATGTTCGATAGTTCTATTTGCACTTTCTCGTATTTGCCGTTTGACGAGGTTGACGGGCTTAATACTCTCTCAAGATTCAAGGCTTTGTCGGCAATTACTCTGTCCTCGTCGCCGAGCAGACAGAAACAAGCTCCGCTGAACGAGCTCATCCAATCCCCATTGTATTCTACAAGTCCTACTCCGCTTACATTCGAGCATGTCAGCACGCTGAACCAGCATGTTTGCGGATCTGTCTCGGCTGCGCTGAACGACACGAAGCCTGAATACATTTTGATTTCCTCATTTAGTTCTGCTGTGAATGAGTATATAGTTTCTTCCGGACTGTAGGCCACACCGGTGTCTTCTCCCACTATGTCGATGAATTCCTGATGAACCAATGCGCCGGGATAGCCGTCGTCGCCCATCTCGTAGAAAGAAATTTCAAAACGTATGGGTTCTGTCATGTCGCCATTCTCGTCGATGCCTCCACGTTCTGAGCAGCCTAACCAGTCGTCCTCTCCGGTTTCGGGATTTTCTCCATAGTAATTGAATATTCCGTAAAATTTCACTCCGTTGACAACGTTGAGGCAACCGGAAAACGATTGATAGAATTTGCATGGCATGTCGGGTCTGCCTTGATCTGCGCATTGCGACCCCGTAAAAGCCGAGCTTGATTCAAAAGCTTCCGAGTACACGGCTCCTTCCGGACATGCCAGCAAGTCGTCGACTGTCACTTCTTCGCCTGCTTTTTGCACTTTGGCGGTGCGCATTAATTGTGACTCCTGCTTTGGAATTTTCTGTCCAATCTGATTAACTAATTGTCTGCCAATGGCTTTGCCCTCCCCCTGATAGTGAAAGGACGGCAACAAAAAGTAAAATTCTTTTCATAATTGATTGAATTTAAAAATTAAAATAAAGCTAACTACTCATGTGATTAATAGGATGTCGCAAAAATAGGTATTTTTTGTTGGAATATGCAACATAAAATATGCCGTATCGGGCAAAATTTACAAATTATGGTAGTTTTTGCCTGTGGATTATGAATTTTCTTTGACAAATATTGCATGGAGATGCTAAATGTAGTACCTTTGTGCCGCGAAATTAATATTTGAATTTAAACTATTTTTTAAATGGCAACAAAAATCAGATTACAACGTCATGGCCGTAAACACCATGCGTTTTATCCAATTGTCATCGCTGACAGCAGGGCGCCACGTGATGGTAAATTTATTGAAAGGATAGGTTCTTATAATCCGAACACTAATCCTGCTACAATAAGTTTAAATTTTGAAAGAGCCTTGTATTGGGTTAATGTTGGCGCGCAGCCTACCGATACGGCTCGTCGCATACTTTCACAGGAAGGCGTAATGTTGATGAAGCATTTGCAGGGCGGTGTGAGAAAAGGCGCTTTTTCTCAGGAAGAGGCTCAACGTCGTTTTGACGCGTGGAAGCAGTCCAAAGTGGCTGCTGCCAACGCTGTGAAAGCAAAGTTGGACGACGATAAGAAGAAAGCTGAAAGCAAGCGTCTGGAGGAAGAGAAAGCCAAGAACAACGCCAAAGCGGAATTAGTGGCTAAGAAGAAAGCCGAGATAGCTGCCGCTGAAGCCGCTAAGAAGGCAGAAGAAGCCGCTGCCAATGCGGAGCAGGCTGCTGAAGAATCTGCGGCAGAGGCTCCGGCTGCAGAATAAGTCTGAGCCGGGTTTTGCTGTGTCCTGTTTTTCAGGGGCTGATGCAATGAATATAAAAGCGAAATGCGCGAAACGCCGCATTTCGCTTTTTCTTTTTGTGGATTGGTTTGAGGTATAGAATAAATGCACTATCTTTGTACGGTTTTCTCGATTGTAATCTTGCAAACCTTAGGATCACGATATTGTAAGAAATTTCCAAAATATTGATATGAGAGAAACGATAAAAGCTGTTCTTGAATTAGAAGACGGAACAATTTATGAGGGCAAATCGTTCGGCTGCGTGAAACCGTGTGCCGGAGAATTGGTGTTCAATACGGCGATGACCGGCTATCCGGAAAGTTTGACCGACCCTTCTTATGAAGGACAGATTCTCGTGACAACATACCCTTTGCTTGGCAATTACGGAGTGCCTCCGAAAACAGCCGAAGGGGGAATAGCTGATTATTTGGAGAGCGACAGAATCCATTGCGAGGCGATAATTTGTCAGGATTATTCATGGGCCTACAGCCATTGGCTTGCCGAGCAAAGTCTTTCGGAATGGCTTGTGTCGGAGAACATACCCGGTATCTGCGGCATAGATACGAGGGCATTGACAAAACGGCTTCGTGAAAAAGGCTCCATGCTCGGAAGGATAACGTTTGAGGGTGAACGTGCCATGGACTTTGTGGATCCCAACAAGGAAAATCTTTTGGCCAAAGTGAGCTGCCAATCTCTTGTGGAATATGGAAACGGAGGTAAAACCGTGGTTCTTGTGGATTGCGGGGTTAAGAACAATATAATTCGCAGTTTGCTTAAGCGCGGCGTGAAAGTGGTGCGTGTGCCGTGGAATTATGATTTCAACACTATGGATTTCGACGGGCTGTTCATTTCCAACGGGCCGGGCGATCCTGACATGGTGGGCGCGGCTGTAGATAATATCCGCAAGGCTCTCTCGGGCGAAAAACCCGTATGCGGCATTTGTATGGGCAATCAGCTGCTTGCAAAAGCCGCCGGCGCAAAAACCTACAAATTGAAGTACGGGCACAGAAGCCATAATCAGCCTGTGCGGATGGTTGGCACTGACAAATGTTTTATTACGTCGCAAAATCACGGATTTGCTGTCGACAACAATTCGCTGCCCGATGATTGGGAGCCGTTGTTCATAAATATGAATGACGGGACAAATGAAGGAATCAGGCATAAGACGAAACCTTTCTTCTCAGCCCAATTCCATCCTGAGGCTTGCGGCGGCCCGCTCGACACGGATTTTATTTTTGATGAGTTTATTAAATTGTTGTAATATTAAGATTTAAGAAATGGTTGGTTCGGATAAAATGAATATAAAGAAAGTGTTGCTGCTTGGTTCCGGTGCCTTGAAAATAGGGGAGGCCGGAGAGTTCGACTATTCAGGGTCGCAAGCGTTGAAAGCATTGAAAGAGGAAGGAATCGAAACTATTCTGATTAATCCAAATATTGCGACGGTACAGACATCGGAGGGGTTTGCCGACAAAATCTATTTTTTGCCGGTGACTGCCTATTTTGTAGAGAAAGTGATTGCAAAAGAGCGTCCGCAGGGCATTCTGCTCGCTTTTGGAGGGCAGACGGCGCTTAATTGCGGTGTAGAGCTTTACCAATCTGGTGTGCTTGCAAATTATGGAGTAGAGGTGCTTGGCACTCCTGTTCAGGCTATTATGGATACTGAAGACAGGGAATTGTTTGTCAAGAAACTCGACGAGATTGATATAAAGACAATAAAAAGCGAGGCCGTTTCCACTATAGACGACGCCATAAAAGCTGCTGATGAGCTCGGCTATCCGGTCATTGTGAGAGCCGCTTATGCTTTGGGTGGACTTGGAAGCGGATTCTGCGACAACCGCGAGCAGCTTGTGGCTCTGACAGAGAAAGCATTGTCGTTTTCTCCGCAGGTGCTTGTCGAGAAATCGCTGAAAGGCTGGAAAGAGGTTGAGTATGAGGTGGTGCGCGACCGTTTCGATAATTGTATTACGGTCTGCAACATGGAAAATTTCGACCCGCTCGGCATTCATACGGGTGAAAGCGTGGTTGTGGCTCCATCGCAGACGCTTTCCAATGACGATTATCATCTGCTCCGGAAACTTGCCATAAAAATTATACGCCACATAGGCATTGTCGGTGAGTGCAACGTGCAGTACGCTTACGACCCGTCGTCGATGGATTATCGCGTAATCGAAGTAAACGCGCGTTTGAGCCGCAGCTCGGCTTTGGCTTCAAAAGCCACAGGTTATCCGTTGGCTTTCATTGCCGCCAAATTAGGGCTTGGCTACGGTTTGTTTGATTTGAAAAACACTGTCACTAAAGTCACTTCGGCCTTCTTTGAGCCGGCATTGGACTATGTGGTTTGCAAAATTCCGCGTTGGGATTTGGGTAAATTCCACGGGGTGAAGAAAGAAATAGGCTCGTCGATGAAATCGGTGGGCGAGGTTATGGCTATCGGACGCACATTCGAGGAGGCCATCCAAAAAGGATTGCGGATGATAGGGCAGGGCATGCACGGATTTATAGAGAATAAGGAAGTGTCGGTGCCCGATATCGACAAGGCATTGCGAGAACCTACGGATAAGCGTATCTTTGTCATAGAGTCGGCTTTCAGAAAAGGCTATGATGTGGAAAAAGTGCATGAGCTGACAAAAATAGACAAATGGTTTTTGGAAAAACTGTATAATTTGATTGTCACAGCCCAAGAACTTGAGTCGTATGACTCTTTGGACGATGTGCCGTTGGCTTTGATACGCTTGGCGAAAGAGCAGGGATTTTCCGACTTTCAGATTGCCCGTGCGGTCTTGAAATCGGAGATGGGCAATACGGAGGCGGCCAACCGCAAAGTGCGTGCCATCAGAAAAAAGAACGGCATTCTGCCCGTAGTGAAGCAGATTGACACTCTCGGAGCCGAATATCCCGCCAAGACAAATTACCTGTACCTGACTTATAACGGCACGGAGAATGATATAAATTATGAGCACGACGGCAAGTCGGTAATCGTGCTCGGCAGTGGAGCTTATCGCATTGGAAGCTCCGTTGAGTTCGACTGGTGCAGTGTCAACGCGCTGCTTACGGTGAAAAAAGAGGGTTGGCGCTCGGTTATGATAAATTATAATCCGGAAACGGTATCGACAGACTATGACATGTGTGACCGCCTGTATTTCGATGAGCTTACTTATGAGCGTGTCATGGATATTGTGGATTTGGAAACACCGCATGGCGTGATTTTGTCGACGGGCGGACAGATACCCAACAACCTTGCGACACGTTTGGACGAGGATGGCGTAAATATACTCGGAACTACGGCTAAGAGCATAGACAACGCTGAGGACCGCCATAAATTCTCATCGATGCTTGACGAGCTTGGTATCGACCAGCCGAGATGGCGCGAGCTGACTTCGATGTCGGACATACATGAGTTTGTCGATGAGGTCGGATACCCGGTGCTTGTGCGTCCGTCGTATGTGTTGTCGGGGGCGGCAATGAATGTGTGTTCAAATGACGAGCAGCTTGAGCGTTTCCTTAAATTGGCGGCTAATGTGTCGAAGCAGCATCCTGTGGTTGTCACCGAGTTTATCGAACATGCCAAAGAAATCGAAATGGACGCTGTGGCGCAGAACGGAGAGATAAAGGTGTATGCCATCTCAGAGCATATTGAGTTTGCCGGTGTGCATTCCGGTGATGCCACAATACAGTTTCCTCCGCAGAAATTGTATGTCGAGACGGTAAGGCGCATAAAGAAAATATCGAGCAGAATAGCGAAGGCGTTGAACATATCGGGTCCGTTCAATATTCAGTATCTTGCAAAAAACAATGACATAAAAGTTATTGAGTGCAACTTGCGCGCGTCGCGCAGTTTCCCGTTTGTGTCGAAAGTGCTCAAACTTAATTTTATTGATCTTGCCACACGTGTAATGCTCGGCATTCCTGTGGATAAGCCCAACAAGAGCGCGTTTGATTTGGATTATGTCGGAATAAAGGCGTCGCAGTTCTCGTTCTCGCGGTTGCAGGGCGCCGACCCTGTATTGGGTGTGGATATGTCGTCGACCGGTGAGGTTGGATGTATCGGTAACGACACGTCGGAGGCAATTCTTAAATCGATGCTCTCCGTCGGTTATAAATTCCCCAAGAAGGCGGTGCTTTTGAGCACAGGCTCTGCCCGCCAGAAAGCCGACATGCTCGACGCTGCGGCAATGCTCTTCGAGAAAGGCTATAAACTGTATGCCACAGGCGGAACATATAATTATCTGACAGAGAACAAAATCCCTGCCATAAGGGTATATTGGCCGAGTGAGGCGGATTGCAGCCCACAGGCATTGGAACTGTTGCACAACAAAGAGGTTGATTTGGTGGTCAACATACCAAAGAACCTTACAAGTCAGGAACTGAGCAATGGTTATAAAATACGTCGTGCGGCTATCGACCTCAATATTCCGCTGATTACAAACGCGCGATTGGCGTCGGCGTTTGTCGACGCGATAAGCAAGTATTCGATGGATGATATTGAAATAAAATCGTGGGATGAATATTAGTGAATTGTGTTATGAATAAACTGTTTTTAATTTTGTGTGCGGCGGCTGTGGCCTCGCCGTTGGCGGGGTTTGCCGCCGATAAAGAAAATGCCTGTGATACGGCGTTTGTGTTTACCGACGTTAAAGTCAACAAAACAACCTCTGTGAAAGACCAGAACATGTCTGGGACATGTTGGAGCTTCTCCGGATTGTCGTTTTTGGAAGATGAGCTGCTGAAAAACGGAAAAGGCGAATATGATTTGTCGGAAATGTTTGTTGTAAGGCAATGCTATATAGACAAGGCGGTGAATTTTGTGCGCTATTATGGCAAAACCAATTTCGGAGAGGGCGGAGGTCTGCTTGACATTCCTTACGTATATAAGAAATACGGCATGATGCCGGAGTCGGTCTACAACGGATTGCAATATGGTGAAGACAAGCATAACCACGGGGAATTGGCGGCGGTGCTTACAGCTTATTTGAACGAGATTGTGAAAAATCCGAACAAGAAGCTTTCCACAGCTTGGCTGAACGGATATATCGGCATTCTTGACGCCTATTTGGGGAAAGTCCCGGAAACATTTGAATACAACGGAAAGACTTATACCTCGAAGAGCTTTGCTCAAGAGCTCGGATTGGATATGGACGACTATTTGCCTGTCACCTCTTTCTCTCATCATGAGTTCTACAAACCGTTTGTGCTTGAGGTGCCCGATAATTGGGACCACGGTTTGTACTATAATGTGCCGATGGAAGAATTGCAGCAGATTGTAGACAACGCGATTGACAATGGTTTCACTGTGCTTTGGGCGGCTGATGTCAGCGAAAAAGGCTTCAAATGGTATGATGGAGTGGCTTTGATGCCTAAGGTGGACAGGAACAAGACAAAGGAAGGCACTGAACTTTCTCGGTGGGTGAAATTGAAGGACTCCGAGAAAGAGGATAAGATGTATGATTTTAAAGGCCCGGTTGAGGAAATAACTGTCACTCAAGAGAGCCGTCAGCAGGGATTCGACAATTACGAAACGACTGACGACCATGGAATGGTGATTGTCGGAAAGGCTGTCGACCAAAAAGGAAACAAATATTATAAAGTGAAGAACTCATGGGATTCCGAGCAGGTTTATGACGGATATTTTTATATTTCGATGCCGTATTTTTTAGCGAAAACCATGAGCATCATGGTCAATAAAGCCGGAGTGCCGTCAGGAATACTGCAAAAACTTGCTTTGAAATAAATAGCTGAGATTTATTACAGTTGTTGTGGTATATATGGCCGTTGCATTTGTCGTAAGTGCAACGGCTGTGTTTTTATTCCAACAATTTTTCGTACCTTTGGCGGTCGGAAAAAGAATTTGTTTGTAAAGAATGGTTTCCATACAAAATCTGAAAGTTGAATTTAGCAGTGTCGTCTTGTTTCAAGACGTGAATTATGTCATAAACAAGAAAGACAAAATAGCGCTGGTCGGAAAAAATGGTGCCGGCAAGTCGACAATGCTTAAAATAATAGCGGGATTGCAGCAGCCCACGTCGGGTGTTGTCGCAAAGCCGAATGATTTGACAATAGGCTATCTGCCTCAGCAAATGCTTCTTACAGATGAGTTCACTGTCATGGACGAGGTCAAGACTGTGTTTGGAGAAGTGGATTTGCTGAAGTCAAAACTTGATGAAATAAACAAAGAGCTTTCTTCCAGAACCGATTACGACAGTGAGGAATACCAAAGGCTGATTGACAGAATGACGCAGCTCAACGATGATATCCTCTTGAAGGAAAGCAACAATTATGAGGCCGAAATCGAGAAAACTTTGTTGGGTCTTGGCTTTGTGAGGACAGATTTCAACAGGATGACATCTGAATTTAGCGGTGGTTGGCGTATGCGTATAGAGCTTGCTAAATTGTTGCTGAAACATCCTGATTTGTTGCTTCTCGATGAGCCCACCAACCATTTGGACATAGAGTCCATACAATGGCTTGAAAATTTTCTTAGGCAGAAAGCCAATGCGGTGGTGCTTGTGTCGCATGACAAGGCCTTTATTGATAATGTCACTACTCGCACGATAGAAATATCGTGTGGAAAAATTTACGATTATCAGGTGAATTATTCCAAATTCGTGGTTTTGCGGCAGGAAAGGATAGAGCAGCAGATGCGCGCTTATCAGAATCAGCAGAAGCAGATACAGGACACAGAGGAATTTATAGAGAGATTCCGCTACAAGGCTACTAAAGCCGTTCAGGTGCAAAGCCGGATAAAGCAGCTTGCGAAGATTGAGAGGATAGAGGTTGATGAGGTTGACAACTCAAGGTTGAACCTGAAATTTCCGCCTGCTCCGCGCTCCGGCGACTATCCTGTGATTTGCGACAATGTTGGCAAGGCCTACGGAGAGCATCAGGTGTTTGACCATGTCGACATGACGATAAAGCGTGGCGAGAAAGTGGCGTTCGTGGGTAAAAACGGAGAAGGAAAGTCAACGTTGGTGAAGTGTATCATGGGCGAGATTCCATATACAGGCACACTGAAAATAGGACATAACGTGAAAATCGGCTATTTTGCGCAAAATCAGGCGTCACTGCTTGATGGCAGTCTGACGGTTTTCGAAACGATTGATCGAGTGGCTGTTGGTGACATCCGGACGAAAATACGTGATATATTGGGGGCGTTTATGTTCGGTGGCGAGGCCTCAGACAAGAAAGTGTCCGTATTGTCGGGCGGAGAACGGACGAGGCTTGCCATGATACGTCTGCTGCTTGAGCCTGTCAATCTTCTGATACTCGACGAGCCTACCAACCATTTGGACATGAAGTCGAAGGATGTGCTGAAGCAGGCCATAAAAGATTTCAATGGCACGGCTATCGTTGTTTCCCACGACCGCGACTTCCTTGACGGCCTTGTCGAGAAAGTGTATGAGTTCGGAGGCGGAAAAGTCAGAGAGCATATCGGCGGCATATACGATTTTCTGCAAACTAAAAACATGGAATCGTTGAAGGAGCTGGAAGCGCCTGTGTCTTTGCGTCCGGCCGATAAGAGTAAAGCTGTCGTGACAGAGCCTTCTCAGGCTGCTGAAGCAGCGTCGCCGAAAGCCATTGCACGGATGACTTATGCTGAAAAAAAAGAGTATGAGAAACTTTTGCGCAAAGCGGAGAAGAAAGTAAAGGATGCCGAAGCTGAAATTTCTGCTATTGAGGCGGAGATAAAAGAAGTGGAGGATAAACTTTCCGGAGGGGCGACAGATAATGAGCTGTATACCCGCCATGCGGAGTTGCAAAAAAAGTTGGAGAACGCGATGAGCCTTTGGGAACTTGCGTCTATGGAGTTGGAAACGTTTAATAAATAGAGTGTATATGAATTTAAAAGCATTGATTATGTTGGCTACCCTTGCCGGGACAATGACGGTGAATGCCGCTACGGAACCCAAAACGGGGGTAAACCGTGAGAATTTGGATGAGTCGGTTTCTCCGAGAGCCGATTTCTATCAGTATGCCTGTGGCGGATGGCAGAAAAACAATCCGCTTGGAGCTGAATATTCACGCTTCGGCTCTTTTGACCAGCTTGGCGAGAACAACCGTAAACAGTTGTTTGAGCTTGTGGAAAATTTGCGTGGGCAGAACAACGCTCCGGGCTCGATTGCCCAAAAGATAGGCGACTTGTATGCCATGGGGATGGATAGTGCGCGTCTTAATAAAGAAGGGGCTTCTTCTATTCAAGAGGATTTGGCAAGGATCAACAACGCCAAGAAAGAGGATTTCACGAAATTGATTGCTTGGATGCACACTTTCTCTTCTCCTTTCTTTGGCATTGGAGTGATGAGCGACTTGAAAAATTCGGATATGAATATCCTCTATTGGGGACAAGGCGGACTCGGGCTTGGCGACAGGGACTATTATTTGCTTGACGACGAGCAGACGGTAAAGATACGAGAGGCGTACAAGGTGGCTATTGCTGATCTGTGCAAACTTTCCGGCTACAGTGAGAAAGATGCCCAAAGGGTTGTGGCCAATGTGATGGATATAGAAACCGAGTTGGCCAAAGCCGCGATGTCGCGCACGGAAATGCGTAATCTTGCTGCCCAATACAATATTCGCACAATGGAACAGGTGGACTCTGTTTGTCCGTCTGTCGATTGGAATATGTATCTTACGGATATGTATATACCGAAAGTGGAAACGATGTGTGTAATGCAACCCGCATCGTTGGAGGCTGTCAACAAGTTGCTCTCAACTAAGTCGGAGCAGGCTGTAAAAGACTACCTCTCGTTTCATCTTATCAATGCCGCGTCCGACTATCTCAGCGATGATTTCCGTGCCGTGAATTTCAAGATGAGCAGTGTGATTACCGGTGCAGAGCAGGACAAGCCGCGTTGGAAAAGGGCTCTTGCCGTGCCCGACGGAATGCTTGGAGAGGCTTTGGGACAGCTTTATGTTGAGAAATACTTCCCGGAATCTTCGAAGAAGCAAATGCTTGAGCTTGTCAATAATCTGAAAATCTCTTTGGGTGAGCATATAGCGGCTCTCACATGGATGAGCGACGAAACTAAGGCTCGCGCGCAGGAGAAACTCGCGGCTTTCACCGTGAAAATCGGTTATCCTGACAAATGGAAAGACTATTCGGGCATTACAATTGACCCTAAGCTGTCGTATTGGCAGAATGTGAAAGAGGCTTGCGTGTTCCATGTGAAAGACCAGAATGTGAAGTGCGGCAAGCCTGTCGACAAGACAGAGTGGGGTATGACTCCGCAGACTGTTAACGCTTATTACAATCCTTCTACAAATGAGATTTGTTTCCCGGCGGGCATTCTTCAGGCTCCGTTCTTCTCTCCGGACGCTCTTGACGCTGACAATTATGGCGCGATAGGCGTGGTTATCGGTCATGAGATGACTCACGGGTTCGACGATATGGGGCGTCAGTTTGACAAGGCAGGAAATATGGTTAACTGGTGGACCGATGAGGATTCCAAAAAATTCAATGAGTTGGCAGATAAATTGGTGGCCCAATTTGACAGTATCATTGTGCTTGGCGACCAACATGCCAACGGGCGTCTTACGTTGGGTGAGAACATTGCCGACCAAGGCGGTTTGCGTGTGGCTTACTCCGCATATTTGAAGACTAAGGAGGCTAAAGAGAACAAGACGGTAGACGGATTTACTCCGGCGCAGCGTTTCTACCTGTCGTATGCCAACGTGTGGGCTGACAATATTCGTGATGAGGAAATTCTTCGCCGCACGAAAATCGATGAGCACTCGCTTGGCCGTTGGAGAGTAAACGCTACGTTGAAAAACATTGAGCCGTTCTACAAAGCATTCGGTATCGTGGCCGGCGACGCAATGTATCTTGCTCCTGAAAAGCGTGTCGTGATCTGGTAAATAAAATTATTCGATAATAAAAAGCGTCGTGATGGTTTTTTTCCTGTTACGGCGCTTTTTGTGTATCTTTACGTTTATAATGTTGGCCGTGATGAAAGATGTTTTTAAATTTAAGCAATTCGATGTGGAGCAATGCCGTAGTGCGATGAAAGTCGGCACCGACGGTGTTTTGCTTGGCGCGTGGTGTGATGCCGACAATGCGGGCAGAGTTCTTGACATTGGGTGCGGAACGGGACTCATCTCTCTCATGATTGCGCAGCGCAGCCCTGAGGCAATAATCGATGCTGTGGAAATAGATAGGGAATCTGCGGAGGAGGCAAATGGTAATTTTCTCCGTTCCAAATGGGCAGATAGGTTGCATTCCGTATGTCAAGACATTCTTTCGTTCAATCCCGGTTACGATTATGGGCTGATTGTTTCCAACCCTCCCTTTTTTAAAACAGGAGAAACTGCTCCCGACAATCGTCGTGCGGCGGCGCGCCACTGCATAACTTTGTCGTTCAGTGATTTGTTTGCAAAGGCCTGGTCTTTGCTTGCGCCCGATGGCCTGTTTGCGATGATTGCGCCGGCAGAGGTGAAAACCGATGTGGAATTTTGTGCGGGAGAGTGTGATTTTTGGATTAAACGCCGCGCGGCTGTCGTGTCGAAAAGCGGAAAACCTGTTATGCGCTATTTGTGGGAGTTTACAAAAGTGCCTGTTGAGCTTGAGGAAACGGTGATAGTCATCCATTCCTCAGAAGGATATTCTCAGGAATATGTGGCTCTTATCCGCGATTTTTACCTGAATATTTGAAAAAAAGTTGGTTTGTTGCTATTTTTGTGTGTTAGTTTGGTACACATAAATAAAAGGCATTATGTTGATAATATCATCAAGAGAATTTAGGGCAAATCAAAAAAATTATTTTGATAAAGTTGATTCAGGCCAAGAGGTTTTGGTGCAGAGAGGGAAAAATAAAAGTTACAGAATTGTTCCTGTAACAGAATTTGACACTCTATTGAGCAAAGACAACATTCTTGAGCCTGATTTGGAGCTTGCAAGAGCAATACCATTTGAAGAATTCAAAAAAAAAGCGTTGGATCATATAAAGGAATTACGTAATGACAGGGGGTGAATATGAAAATATTGTTTTTGCCCGAAGTGCTCGACTATTTTGATGAGTTGATATCAATTTTATATGAAAAGGATTATTTTGGTTTTAGGGAAAATGCAGAGAACTATGTGGTTGAGCTGTTGGATGACATAGAAAAGACGCTTCCTTTTCGATTGAAAAAGCCGGCTCCTTCTTATTTTGACAAGTATGGGAGTAAGATGCTGTATTCTACTTTCCGGAAGAATAAAAATACACAATGGTATGTGTTCTTTAATGTGTATCAGGAAAATGGGGAACTAATATTTTTAATACGTTATATTGGCAATAACCATATTGATGCTCAACATCTATAGTATGGAATTGTTTCTGTAGTTATGCAAGGTTTGTAAGCAAGAGTGATTAATAGATAAAAAAACTAAAATATCGCGGTGTGGCCCTAAATTTGTTGTAAAATTAATTATAACTTTGAATATTGGATTAAACCGAAGTATTTTGGTTTTGTCAACTAATAAAAAAAGGAGAATCGAGATATGAAGAGAATTGCGTTGCTGTTTATAATGTCGGTTATGGTATTGTCTGTTTCTTTTGCGCAGGGATATTATGACGACGACATATATTACGACCCTGATGAGGCCAAGAAGGAAAAGGAGGCTCTTTATAAAGAGAAAATGAAGGAGTATATGAACTCCGATGAATACAAAAATTTGGCTGCTCCCACGTATCAGGTTTATAATACCAATCCGAGAGATGTCGATGAGTATAACCGCAGAGGCGGCATATATGCGTATGCCGATACGCTTGCTGCCGACAGCACTGTTGCTTCCGGTGATAACGATGTGTTTGAATACACCGAGCGTATCGAAAGATTTGAAAATCCGGAAATCATAACGTCATCGGACGATGAGTTGCTGAAAGAGCTTTATTATGCCAATGACGTGAATATCTATGTAGGCACGCCATCCACATATTTGTCGTTTGGATTCTATGACCCGTGGTATTATCCATACGGTTGGGGGCCATATTACTCCACTTATTGGGCATGGGATCCTTGGTACAGACCGTATTATTACGGATGGTATGATCCGTTTTGGGGACCGGGATATTGGCATTACCCGTATCATTACTATCCGCATTACGGGTGGACACATCCGGCTCCTGCCAGACACTATTCCACAGCCGGTCGCCGTCCGTATGGAGGAACGGCAGGCACGCAGCCCAACGTTGGGGGAGGCCGCCGTCCGTCGGGAGGGGTTGGCGGATATAATTCAAACCGAACTACAGGCCGCCGTCCGTCATCTTCCACCTACACCCGTCCATCTTCCAATGAAAACAGCAGCATATTCAATAATGGCATGTTTAATGGAGGAACCGTAAACAGAAATTTCAACGGCTATCGTGGCAACAGCAACTCAAACAGCAATATTTTCAGGTATAATAACAACTCTACGTCGCGCGGCAACAGCAGCATAAACCGCAATAACGGCACTACACGCCGTCAGTCGTTTACCACTCCGTCTTATCGTGGCGGAAGCAGCTCAGGCGGATATCGTGGCGGTTCGTCGGGTGGCGGACGCGGCTCGTTTGGTGGCGGACGCGGCTCGGGAGGCAGAAGATAAATTGTGTTTAACAAATAATGTAAAGGCAAAATGAAGATAGCATCATATATGGCGGCGATTTTGCTTGCCACCACTGCCGTGCAGCAAATGTCGGCACAAAGCGCATTTGACGCTTATACGATATCACAGACCGATTTGAAGGGGACAGCCCGTTTTATGTCGATGGCCGGAGCGTTCGGAGCGTTGGGTGGCGATTTGTCGGTGCTGAATCAGAATCCCGGCGGTATAGGTATTTACAGAAGTTCTGACATTGGTTTTACGTTGGACTGGAATATTAAAAAGACAACAGCCGGTGATGGAGCGCAAAGCTATAATGTAAAGAATACCAATTTTAATTTCAATAACATCGGCTATATCGGGGCGTTTCGCACGCATTCCGATGCGATGCCTAATGTGAATTGGGGTTTTACTTATAACAAGGCGGCATCATTTAACCGTCATTATAGCGGACGCATCTCGAATATAGGCACTTCGATGACCAACTATGTTGCTGGGCAGGCCAATTATGGCGGTTGGACAACCGGCGATTTGGGCGCGGTGCAGGATGGCTACAATCCATATCAGGATTACCCTTATCCTGATTGGATGAGCACATTGGCTTATAATTCATATCTTATAAATTCGCTTAACGGTAAGAATAATTTTGCGGGATTATATCAGAACGGCACAAGCGGCTATGGCGAGTTTGAGGTGCAGGAATCGGGGCAGGTCAACGAGTACACCATCAGTTTTGGCGGAAATGTGTATAACACTGTATATTGGGGTGCAAGTATTGGTATAACCGATGTTGACTATAATTTGTATTCATATTATGGTGAAAGCCTAAATAATGCCTATGTGCCTTATATAGATAAAAACAACAATGAGAACATGGCCGATGGCTATGCCTCGTGGGGAATGGAAAATCAATTCCGTATGAGCGGTACGGGCGTGAACTTCAAACTCGGCGTTATTTTGAAGCCTATAAATGAGTTGCGTGTCGGTGTCGCTTTCCACACTCCGACTTTCTATTCCATGAAATCAGAGTATATAGCCAATACATCTTTTGGATTCTCTCCTGAAAATCAGGATCTTGTCCTTCAGAATATCGACGGTTCGGCGTGGACTGATGAGGGATATACTGGTGTCACATATTTTGACATGCAGACTCCTTGGAAATTTATTGGAAGTGTTGCCGGAGTGATAGGCGGACGGGCTATTCTCAGTTTGGACTATGAGCATAATGTGTATCCTAAGATGAAAGTGTCTTACGACGGCAGCGAGGATATGCAGGTGTCGAGCTACATAAAGCAATATTATAAATCGTCCGACATAATAAGAGTCGGAGCCGAATTTAAGGTTACTCCGAGTTGGAGTTTGCGTGCTGGATACTCTTACCAGACATCGCCTTATAAGGAGGATATCAGGGATGACCGTTTGAATGTGGCTACAGCCGGTACGACATTGTCGTATACGTTGGACGACAATATACAGTATTTTACGGCCGGCACAGGCTACCGCTATAAGGCTTTCTATGTCGATTTTGCGTTTGTGCATAAGAATCGCAGCAGCGAGTACTACGCTTTTTCGCCTGACAGCTACACCGACGATTCCGGGCCGCATTTGCTGTTACCCCCGAAGTCGAAAATTAAAGACAGCAATAATGAGATAGTGTTTACTTTGGGATTCAAGTTTTAATCGAATTATACTTGTTGACAGCAAAGGCCCGACAAAATTTGCCAAATTTTGTCGGGCCTTTGCTGTTTGTTGCGGTTGATGTTGTCAGAAATGGAATGCCACGTCGAGTCCAGCTATGTTTTTGTCCGCTCCGTTTTCGGCGTTGAACAGATAATAGATGTCTGTACTCAAGTTGTCTGTGATTTTGAAGTCAAATCCGGCTCGGTAGCGCATTCTTGTTATGTCGAATTTTTCGTTCAGATGCAGGCTGTTGTACATTTCTATCGACGCGTATGGACTGATTTTGTCTGTCGCTTTGTATTTTGCTTGCAGTCGTGAGCGAAGCCGCAGCTCGCTATCTTTGCTCTCTATTGTGTGTTGGAAGCGTTCGCGGAGCGACAGTGACCATCTCCCTAACTTCAATGAGCCTATGGCGGAGAGATTGTAGCGATGGCGGTTTTTCCACTTGCCGCTACGGTTGCGGTGGTGAAATTCATATACGCCTTCTAAGCTCAAATATTGCAAAGGTGTGTAGGTTATGCCTCCGTTGAATGCCCAACGGTCTGTTTCCGACGCGTTTTCTGTCGTGCGGTATTCCATCCCCAATGCCAATTCCGTTTTGTCGTTGGCTGCATAGTCGATGTTCCAATTTGTCCAAGTTCCGAAATCGGCTCCGTGTATTTGGCTTACTATTATTGTTGATAGTGAGAATATGGCAGTTGCTATTATTTTTTTCATATTTTCCTGATTTTTTGGCGAAGTTAATATTTGATTCTGAATAAAATCTATGAAAATCCGTATAGTTACGTAATTGTTACATTCAGAACAGTCTTGGAGCGATGTCGTGCAGGCGGAAACCTACGCCGAGCATAAGGTAATTGGGGTCTTTGAAGTCTTGCAGGCAGTAGCCTATGTGGATGAATAGAGAGCGTGTCACAGCCATTTTCAACGCAAGTATCTGGTATAGACTGTGCCGATGATCGTTGTTGTCGAGAAAATTGTATCCTATTCCGGCATTTATGGAAAAATAAGGCATGACATATTCCAATCTTGCAGACGTGCCGACTGTAAAACGTTTTCTTACGGGTGCCTGTATCAGTTCCGGCGTTCCGCAGCTGCCGTCGATGCTGCATATCACGTCATCGTCGCTTTTTATTCCCGCGCTTGCGTCGTAGGTGGCGTCGAGCGACAATCCGGCTCGGAACCGGTAGTTGAAATTATACATAGGGTTGAAGTTAATTCCGGCTACGGGATACTGTTCGTTGGAGATGATGATGCCGTTGCCTGTGTCCACTCCTTTGCGCCGGAAAGAGCCGAACATTACGATGTCGTAGCTGATGTGACGATTGAAATACGGTATTTGCGCTGTTTCCGCATTAAGTTCTTTCTTTCCGAATTTATAGGCTATTCCGAGATTGAATGCAACAGTATTCAGTCCGCAGTTTGGAATGCCTGTGTTGCCGTTGGAATAGTGGGAGAATGTAACGCCTGTAAGCAGTCCCACGTTTTGTGTCAATTTCCAGTCGAGTTTTATTCCGGCATTCATATAGGCGTTGATTTTAGTGCCTATTATGTGGTTTTTCGGATTGGATATCTCGTCGTAAGGATTCCAACCGAACGACATGCCGAAATTCCATTCATAGCCGAGCGACACAATGGGAGATATTTCCCATACCGGAGCCGATTGGAACGCATATACTGCAATGGGATTTCCAATTGCCGCCGGCTCGAGAAAGCTGTTGTACGACAATCCCAAGCCTTGTGTCGATTTGCCGAAAGCCGCTGTCGCGGGTGAGTTCGCGGGTTGGCAGAACCCATATTTTGCGTGTGCGGAAAGCGACGTGCGTATGGGGCGCATGTCATAGTTGTCGCCTCTGAAAAAATCGTGTGTCTGAAATATGAATCCGGGCTGAAAATTCAGCTCTATGTTGTGTGTGAGTTTTTCTTTTGTGGAATCGCAGGTCTGTTTTTTGATAAAATCGGCAATAGATGTTTGCGCTGCCGTGTGATAACTGCACAGCAGCGCAAGCATAATTATCGCGCACGATTTTATCTGTATAGATAATTTGTTTGTCACCATTATCGGGGCAAAACATCTATTTTTAGAGCGTTGTAGGCGCGGTCTGCTTTTGCGATGGCTTCTTCTACGCTTTCGGCTGTGGCTAATATGACACCCATGCGGCGGTGTCCTTTCACTTCCGGTTTGCCGAATATTCTTATTTGCACACCCGGTTCGGCAAGAGCTTTCTCAAGATTGCCGAACACGATTTTGTCGCTGTCGCCTTCCACAACAATTGCTTTTGAGGCCGACGGGCCGTAAAATTTTATTTCAGGAACAGGAAGGCCGAGCAAGGCGCGCGCATGGAGTGCAAACTCGCTCATGTCTTGCGAAATCATTGTCACCATGCCTGTGTCGTGAGGGCGGGGCGACACTTCGCTGAAAATCACGTCGTCGCCTTTTATAAACATTTCCACTCCGAATATGCCATACCCTCCGAGTGCGCCGGTCACTTTTTTTGCTATCTCTTGAGCTTTGGCAAGAGCCTCGCCGCTCATGGCTTGCGGTTGCCATGAATAGCGATAATCGCCGTTTTCCTGAATATGGCCTACAGGTTGGCAAAATACGGTTCCGGAGCAGCTTCTCACCGTGAGGAGGGTTATCTCATAGTCAAATCTGACAAATCCTTCGACAATCACGCGTCCCGCTCCTGCGCGTCCGCCTTCTTGTGCGGTTTTCCATGCGTTGTCGATGTCGGATTTGCTCTTTATTGTGCTTTGTCCGTGTCCTGACGAGCTCATGATGGGTTTCACGACGCAGGGTATCCCTATTTCGTCGACTGCTTTGTCGAACTCTTCGCGGGTGGAGGCAAACCGATAGGGCGATGTGGTTATACCCAATTCTTCGGCTGCGAGGCGGCGTATGCCTTCCCTGTTCATCGTGAGCCATGCGGCTTTTGCTGTCGGGGTGACATTAAATCCTTCGTTTTCCAGCGTTAGCAGTTCCGGAGTGGCAATGGCCTCTACTTCCGGGATTATGTGGTCAGGACGCTCTTCGCGGATGACTTTGCCGAGAGTGTCTGCGTCAAGCATGTTGAACACATGGCTGCGATGCGCCACTTGCATGGCCGGCGCATTGGCATATTTATCGCAGGCCACCACTTCCACCCCATAGCGTTGCAGCTCGATTGCCACTTCTTTTCCTAATTCGCCGCTGCCTAAAAGAAGCGCTTTCTTCCCGACGGCGGTCATTGCAGATCCTATTTTAGCCATAATGTAAATTCTGTTTTTTCCACAAATGTAGTGCAAATCGTAGAAAATAAAAAAGGGTAAGCATCCTTAATGCCTGCCCTTTTCCGTTATTTCAGAAAATTACAACAGCAAAAAAAGTGAATGAGTTGGTCTTTATTATTTGTTTAAAGACAATACCAATTCACCTTCTGCTTCTGCAAAATTCAATTTGCCTTCACGACCAAGCCATCCGAATGCCGCATACAATTCTTTTTCTTTGAGCTTGGTTACTTTTTTCAATTGTTTAAAATTCATTGACTCAACGCCGTCTAATGCGTTCCACACCAAACCGGCCCAAGAGCCCATAACTTCAACATTCATGATTAAAAATTTAATTTATGTTTTGTTCGTGGCAAAGGTACTAAAAATTTTTAATTAAGCGCAAATTGTTGTCGAAAAATTATGTTTTACAGCATAAATTTGTTTTTTATAGGGTGAACTGTTGATTTTTTAGCCCGGCTTTGCTTGTTGGGGAGCGGTGAATTGTGCTACATTTGCAATATGGAAGGATTGGTTGTTAAAAATACGGGCAGTTGGTATATCGTGCGCACGGAGTCGGGGCGTGACATATCGTGTAAAATAAAGGGGAATTTCAGGCTGAAAGGCATAAGGACGACTAATCCCGTAGCGGTGGGCGACAGGGTTGAGATAATCGAGAATGCGGATGGCACGGCTTTTATTGTTTCTATAGCCGCCCGTCGTAATTATATAATAAGACGCGCGTCCAACCTGTCGAAGGAGTCGCATATCATAGCGTCGAATATCGATCAGGCTTTTCTTGTTGTGTCATTGGTTAATCCGATGACATCCACTGTGTTTATCGACCGCTTTCTTGCAACGGCCGAGGCTTATTCTGTCCCTGCGGTCCTGATAGTGAACAAGGTGGATTTGCTTGACGATGATATGCGCGAGTATTGCGATGCTTTGGTTTATTTGTACACTACGATTGGCTACAAGGTCTTTGAAGTGTCGGCGGAAACGGGATGCGGAATTGACGTGTTGAAAGAAAAGCTGTCGGGTAAGATAACATTGTTTTCCGGTAATTCAGGTGTGGGAAAATCGTCGTTGATTAATCGCATAATACCCGGCTTGAATCTGAGAACCTCCGGAGTGTCTGAGTCGCATCATACAGGCATGCATACCACTACTTTCTCGGAAATGTATTTGTTGGCTGACGGAAATGGGTATATAATCGATACGCCGGGTGTCAAGGGGTTCGGGACGATAGATTTCAATGTGGAAGAGGTTTCTCACTATTTCCCTGAAATTTTTGAGGAGTCGCGTAATTGCAGATACAGTAATTGCACGCACATACACGAGCCGGGATGCGCCGTGAAGAAAGCTGTCGGGGAGCACCGCATAAGCGAGTCGCGCTATAACAGCTATCTGAGTATTCTTGACGACAGTTCTTCCGACAAGTATCGCAAGCCTTTTTGATTGCTCTGCGCTCAATTTTTACTGTCTTTAAGCAAGATAATCCGCATCTTGGCAAAGCAAATTAGGCAAGCTCTTTGCTTTGCTCCCGATTTGCATTATCTTTTAATAAGATAAGCTGCGTCTCGGCATAACAATTTCAAACAAGTTTGATTGTTCTGCACTCGATTTGCATTATCTTTGCACCGGATTTGTAATACGATTAAATTCAAAGTTTTTATGTTTTCTACGGAAATCGTTAAAGGCGTTCATTACGTTGGAGTTAACGACAGAACGACCACTCGTTTCGAGGGTATTTGGCCGCTTCCTTTCGGCGTGAGTTATAATTCTTATTTGATATGCGGGTCGCGTAAAAACGCTATTGTGGATGGTGTCGAGGTATCGCATTGTTTTAAGCAGATAGACAAGATAAAGGAAATAAATCCTGAAATACAGATAGATTATTTGGTGATAAACCACATGGAACCCGACCATTCGGGTGGCGTGGTTGCATTGTGCCGGGAATTTCCTGACATGAAAATTGTGGGAAACGCGAAAACGGCCGATATGCTGAAAGGGTATTACGGGTTGACTGAAAATGTGATGATTGTTGCCGATGGGGACTGTATAGATTTGGGAGGGAAAACCATGCAATTTCATCTTACTCCCATGATTCATTGGCCGGAAACGATGATGACATATTTGGTTGAGGATAAAATGCTGTTCTCTGGCGACGCTTTCGGGTGTTTCGGGGCTTTGAACGGCGGAATAGTCGATACGGAGATGGACACGTCAGGCTACTATCCGGAAATGGTGCGCTATTATTCCAATATAGTGGCAAAATACGGCTTGTTTGTGCAAAAGGCATTGGTCAAGTTCAACGATGTGCCTGTTGATTATGTATGTTCCACACATGGCCCTGTATGGCATGAGGAATTGCGGAAAGTTGTTGGGCTTTACGACAAATTGAGCCGTAATGAGAGTGATGAGGGCGTCGTGATTGTATATGCCTCAATGTATGGAAATACGGAGAGCATGGTCGATGCCATTGCCCACAGATTGGCGGTTAACGGTGTGAGAAATATAAAGGTGCATAATGTGTCGTATGCGGACGAGTCGTTTATCTTGCGGGACATTTATGCTAATAAGGGGCTGATTGTGTTAAGCCCGACTTACAACGGTTGTGCTTTCCCTAAGATTGAATCGCTGTTGTCGTCCTTGCAGTTGCGCGGGACATGTAATAAGGTGTTTGCCTGCGCAGGTTCATTTACATGGGCTTCGGCTGCCGTAAAGCGTATTGAGGCTATGACCGAGAAGCTGAAATTTACTCGAGTCGATGGCAGTGTGGAGATGAAACAGGGAATAACTGCCGATGTGGAGAAAATGTGTGAGGCGTTGGCAGATAATTTTGTTGCTGAATTGAAAAAGTAATTATATATGACAGAAACTCCGTTATTGAAACGGCTTGACGGCATTGAGGCACGCTTTGAGGAAGTGAGCCTGCTGATTACTGACCCGGCGGTTATCGGCGATATGAAGCGTTTTGTGAAACTGACCAAAGAGTACAAAGATTTGGAGAAACTCACGTCGGTGACCAATCGGTATAAGAAAATGCTTTCCGACATCGATGACGCGAAAGAGGTGCTCGAATCGGAAAGCGATTCCGACCTGCGGGAACTTGCGAAGGAGGAGCTTGACGCCAATACTGCGGCGCTTCCGGCTTTGGAGGAAGAGATAAAATTGCTGCTTATTCCGGAAGACCCGGAAGACTCAAAAAATGTGATTCTTGAGATACGCGGCGGTACAGGCGGTGACGAGGCCGCTATTTTTGCGGGCGATTTGTTTCGTATGTACGCCAAATATTGCGAGTCGAAAGGCTGGAAAATGGAGGTGATGAGCTATAGCGAGGGTGCTGCCGGCGGATATAAAGAGATAATATGCTCGGTGACAGGTGATAAAGTGTATGGCACATTGAAATATGAGTCGGGCGTGCATCGTGTGCAGCGTGTCCCGGCTACTGAAACGCAGGGGCGTGTACACACTTCTGCCGCGTCGGTGGCGGTGCTGCCGGAGGCTGAGCCTTTCGATGTGGAAATCAATGAGGGCGAAATTAAGTGGGACACATTCCGTAGCGGCGGTGCCGGAGGACAGAATGTCAATAAAGTGGAGTCCGGCGTCAGATTGCGTTATAATTGGAAAAATCCGAATACGGGCGTAGTAGAGGAGATTTTGATAGAATGTACTGAAACTCGCGACCAACCTAAAAACAAAGAGCGGGCTTTGGCGCGGCTGCGCACTTTTATCTACGATAAAGAGCACCAGAAGTATCTCGACGACATTGCTTCCAAGCGCAAGACAATGGTGTCGACCGGTGACCGTTCGGCCAAAATACGCACATATAATTATCCGCAGGGGCGCATTACCGACCATCGCATCAATTATACCATTTATAACTTGTCGGCTTTTATGGATGGCGACATACAGGACTGTATCGATAATCTAATAATTGCGGAGAATGCCGAGAAGTTGAAAGAAAGTGAATTGTAAAACCGGAAATTATTATGAACAGACAGGAATTAATCAACAACATAAAGAATAAAAAATCGTTTTTGTGTGTAGGGCTTGATACCGATATCAAAAAAATCCCTCAGCATTTATTGGCTGCGGATGAGCCTGTGTTCGAGTTCAACAAAGCGATAATCGACGCTACCGCCCCTTTTACGGTTGCTTATAAGCCGAATGTGGCATTTTATGAGTGTTCAGGCGTTAGCGGCTGGGTTGCTCTTGAGAAAACCGTTAACTATATCAAGAGCAACTATCCCGATATATTTATCATCGCTGATGCAAAGCGGGGAGATATCGGCAACACATCCAAAATGTATGCCCGCTGTTTCTTCGAGGGACTTGATGTGGACGCTCTGACAGTGGCTCCATACATGGGTGAGGACAGCGTCACTCCTTTCCTTGACTATCAGGGCAAATGGGTGATTTTGCTTGGGCTTACCTCCAACAAAGGTTCTCATGATTTTCAACTGACAAAGGATTCTGACGGCACGCCTTTGTTTGAGACTGTAATGAGAAAGGCGTTGGAATGGGGCAATAACGATAATCTTATGTTTGTAGTGGGTGCCACTCAAGGGAGAATGTTTGAGGAGGTGCGCCGGATTGTTCCCGGCAGCTTTCTGCTTGTGCCGGGTGTCGGTGCGCAGGGAGGCAGCCTTGCGGAAGTTGCCGAGTATGGGATGAACGACGACTGCGGATTGCTTGTCAATTCTTCACGCGGCATAATCTATGCCTCGCAAGGCGATGATTTTGCAATGGTTGCCGGCCGGAAGGCGGAAGAATTGCAGAAAGAGATGGAAATGCTTTTGCGCAATAAGAAAATTATTTAATTTTTTACAATGCGTTAACTCTGTTTGTTGAAAATAAATGCTAATTTTGACAGCGGAAAAAATGAATATTAATCATTTAAAAACATTATAGTTATGACGATTGACAAGTATAATTTTGCCGGTAAGAAGGCAATCGTCCGCGTTGATTTCAACGTGCCTTTGGACGAGAACGGAAAAATCACAGACGACACCCGCATACGCGGTGCGCTTCCTACTTTGAAGAAAATCCTTGCTGATGGCGGAAGCCTGATTATCATGTCGCACATGGGCAAGCCTAAGGGAAAAGTCAACATGAAGCTTTCTTTGGGGCAGATTAAGGATGCTGTCGCTGCCGCTCTTGGAGTGGATGTGAAATTCGCTCCCGATTGCGCGAAGGCTACCGATGCAGCCGCGGCTTTAAAGCCGGGTGAGGTGCTGTTGCTCGAAAATCTCCGTTTCTATCCGGAAGAGGAAGGCAAGCCTGTAGGCATTGACAAAGATGATCCTGCTTATGATGCCGCCAAGAAAGAAATGAAAGAGCGTCAGAAAGAATTTGCCAAGACATTGGCAAGCTATGCTGATTGCTATGTCAACGACGCTTTCGGCACGGCTCACCGCCGTCATGCCTCTACAGCCGTTGTGGCCGACTATTTCGACAAAGACAATAAGATGCTCGGCTATCTGATGGAGAAAGAGGTGAATGCTGTCAACAACATTCTCAGCAATATCAAGCGTCCGTTCACGGCTATTATGGGCGGCTCGAAAGTTTCCACAAAGATAGGTATCATTGAGAATCTTATGGACAAGGTCGACAATCTTATCCTTTGTGGTGGTATGACTTACACTTTCGCAAAAGCGCAAGGTGGCAAGATTGGCAAGTCGATTGTTGAGGACGACAAGCTCGATTTGGCTCTCGATATCATCAAGAAGGCAAAAGAAAAAGGCGTTAATTTGGTGCTTGGCACGGATTGTGTAGCTGCCGATGATTTCAGCAACGACGCCCACACCCAAATCGTTCCTGCCAACGATATCCCCGATGGTTGGGAAGGCTTGGATGCCGGTCCTGAAACACGCAAGGCTTTTGCCGAAGTGATAAAGACAGCCAAGACTATTCTTTGGAACGGTCCTGCAGGTGTGTTTGAGTTCGACAACTTTACAGCCGGCTCGCGTGCTATTGCCGATGCCATTGTGGAGGCTACAGCCAACGGAGCGTTCTCGTTGGTAGGCGGCGGCGATTCTGTGGCTTGTGTCAACAAGTTCGGCCTTGCCGATAAAGTTTCCTACGTGTCTACCGGTGGAGGTGCTTTGCTTGAGGCTATCGAGGGCAAAGTTCTGCCAGGCATCGCGGCTATACAAGGCTAAAAAGTCCGCATATAGCGGTTATTGATATATGATTGCGGTTGCGCCAAATCAGAGCGCAACCGCAATTTTTTTACCTATAAAAGCGAGATAATAGGATTCAGAATTTCGATGTCATAACAGATGTGCTGTGGCTTTAATATATGTGTGTCAAATTTGATTTCACGGGAGAGGACTTGTTTTTCCAATCGTCAGTGATGTCGTAGGAAAAAGCATCGTGGAGGTTCAGGATGGATTACCTGTGCCATGTTTCGTTTGCATGGTACAGACAAAATAGCCGCAGAGCGGCGGCACTTCCAAAGAACCTCATGCAAGCGGAGCGCAGCTTGGGGTGTGTGAGACAGATTCAAGTCGGCATTGTAGAGGTCACACTTGAAGCGGATATGTGACAAGTTCGGCTTATGCAGTGTCAATGATTTTGCGCTGCAATTTTCCACATCAAGTCTGTAGGTTACCTTTTCAACTTTATACTTTTAACTTTTAAATCTTGCTGTGTCGCATTTTTTTGTCTGAATTAAATATTTTGTAAAAAATATTTGCAAAAAGTTGCGATTTTAGAAAAGATTGCTTATATTTGGGATTGTAATTCAATCCACCCGCAAGAGCGGGTCTGATTGTCGTTGAATATTCAGGTGCTTTATTGCCTGCCATGAACTGTACTCAGGCCTTGTGCCTTCTTGCTCGCGGAACCGCCGTTTGACGATTCCTTATAGTCCTAAAAACAAACCGAACTAAAAACCAAAACCGTTATGAAAAAGTATTCGTTTATTCTATATTATCAGTCCGTTATAATATCGATTACATCGCCGTCGATTTCGATTGCAGAAAATTTTACAGTGGAGAAAGGGGCAATGTTAAACTTAAAAAATGAGTGATATGAGAAGGAAGATTTTATATTTGGCGATGGTTTGTGTTGGCTGCGTGTTTGGCGTAATGGCGCAGCGGCAGGTGGAAACAGCGACGGAAGAACCTGAGGGCTACGAGTATGTGCCGATAGTTCGCGAGGGCATCGAATGGGGTTATGGATGGAGTGTTTCTCCTATATATGGAAAAACATCGGCATATTATCTTCAATTTGAGGGTGATACAGTGATAGGTAATAAAACATACAAGAAATGTTATCGCTATAATTCTTGGCATTTGAATAAAGCGAATTCCAAGTTTGCGGGTTTTGTGAGAGAAGAAAAAGGAAAAGTATACTCTATAACAAAATTACAAGCCGACGGATCTCCAATAAATTTTATGGGCGAGCAGCTTATATATGATTTTACGGCGATGCCGGGTAGTGATGTGATGATAAATGGCGATTATTATGGTACGGTATCGCGCATTGGCTATATTAATTTAAGAGGTCGATGGCGCAAGGCAATATATTTGAGAATGTATGATAGTCCGGAATTTTTGTATGCTGTGGATGGATTAGGAATAGTATATCCTTCTGAAGGATATTTATTGAATCCTTTCCCTGACAGGTTGGCATGTACGGTGTGTTTTACCAATCATTTGAATTATGTGTCAGATTATCCGCAGTGTGATGGGTCGGAATATAATGCCGTATATGACTACCGCTATGATGAGGATTACGAGCAGATTATGGGCAGTGTCGAAGATACTAAAGCTGAAACGGCGGGGCTGTCGGTGATGCAGGGCGACGGCTGGCTGCGCGTTGGGGGTGACTGCGACTGCTACCGTCGGGCAGAACTGACTGACGCGAAAGGCGCGATTGTCGACGCTGTGGAGCTGTCGGGCGGGAGCGAGGCGGAGCTTTCGACAGCAGGCCTGTCGCCGGGAGTCTACGTTGTGTCGCTGATTTCCGACACGACAGTGCGCTCCGTAAAGGTGCTTGTCAAGTAAAGTGGTTTTATAATGGTGGCAAGAGGGTGTGTCAAAATAGACATGCCCTCTTGTTTATTGAGAAATTTTAAATACAATGCTAAAATAAACACATAGCGGATTTGCAAATTTGAGTAAAGCGTAGCGAATTAGCTGAAATAGCGTTCGTTACGCTAT